>NZ_JBQFRU010000002.1:0-831113 GCF_056537585.1 Ruegeria sp. C9 | reverse complement strand
GATACTCACCGCCGCTCTCGCCGAGTGGCGGGGTCTTTGTGACGAATGAAGGACAGCTATACTGGCCTAGCTGAGACTGGTTCGAATTCGCCTGACTGCACCGTTGCAGTTAAAAAACTGTTCCCCGGGTCGGGCGGTTGTTTTTGATATTGAACTTCATTCCGTCTAGCAATTCTTCAAGATCCGGGCGCGCAGCAGGGCCATTCGAAATGTCGACCAACATCAAACTGCCATCTGGCCGAATTCCGAATGCGCCGGGCTCTGCAAACAATGTGGTTGTCTCAGCCTCTGAAAGAGGCGCCGAAACGTAGAGTCCAAGTGATCGCATCTGCGTTTCGGTCAATCCAAAGCCCAAGTTAAATGTCCAACTGAACTCTTCCTTGTCGGCCAAAGCCTTTTCTTTAGAGTCAGCAGAAACGACCACTACATCCATGACGCTGCTCCAATCAGCCAGCATGGCGTTCAATTTGTTGAGAAATCGCTTGCATCTGGGACAGTGACGCCCGCGATAGACGAAAAGCATCGTCCATCGATCTTTGGGCCGACCAATCTCTATTTCGCCACCGCAGACATCAAAAACACTGATGTGCTCGACGGGAGCATTCACTTTGGGTTTTTGCGACATGTCAGCTTCCTTTTTCATTAAGAGCGAAACTCGAACACAAGCTTAGCTTCAAGTGTCTGCCTTTAAACTTGAATGTACTTTATTCACCCAACCAAGCTTGGCAGTGTTAGTGAAATCGCGGGTACAAAAGTGATAAGCATTAATGCGAAGAGAATTGCCAAGTAGAAGGGCCATATTGTTCGCACGGCTTTCTCCATTGGCAATTTACCCACGGCGCAACCGACAAACAGGCAGGATCCGACCGGTGGTGTGCACAATCCTAATCCCAAATTCACGAGCAAGATCATCCCGAATTGCAGCGGATCAATCCCAAGGCTGTTGGCAACGGGTAGAAAAATGGGTGTGCAGATCAGAATTAGCGCTGCCATATCCATAATCATTCCAAGCAACAACAAAACCGCATTTACCATCAGCAGGATGAGTATCGGATTTTCTGTCAACCCAGTAAGCAGATCTACGGTTCTGTCCGGAACTCTGTAAAAGGTCAGCATGTAGGCAAACGCACCAGCGCATGCGATTAATATCATTACCATCGCCGTCGTGCGCACAGCAGAAGCGACGGCAATACAAAAGTTCTCCCACGTTATACTTCTGTAGACGATCAGTGTGACCACGAATGCGTAAATGGCCCCAAATGCTCCGGACTCCGTAACAGTGAAAATACCCGACAACACACCGCCGACGATAATCACAGCCGTCAAAAGTCCTGGAATTGCACTGAAGAAGCTCACTACGAGCGCTGACCAACCCGGGAAGGTTTCAGCTTGATAACCTCTGCGCACCGCTACAAGGTACGCCGCCACAGCAAGGCAAAGGCACATTAAAACTCCTGGAACAACGCCTGCAAGAAACAGCTTCGAGATCGATATTCCACCCCCGGCTGCGATCGCGAAAATGATCATATTGTGACTGGGTGGAATAATTATACCGGCAATCGAGGACGTAACGGTCACGTTTACGGCGTAATCTGCATCGTAACCTTTCTCTTTCATCACAGGAACCAAGATAGACCCTAGTGCGGAAATGTCTGCGATGGCCGATCCTGAAATCCCCCCAAAAAGCATCGAAGAAAACACGTTCACAATTCCCAAGCCGCCGCGCACGGCCCCGACAGCGGCTGAAGCAAACCTGACGAGACGCATGGCTATCCCGCCGTGGAACATCAGTTCACCCGCAAAAATGAAGAACGGGATCGCCATCAACGAGAATACATTGATCCCGGAGACGATCCGCTGAAATCCGATCATCAAGGGTAAGCCTTCGAACCAAAATGCCGAAATGGCCGCTATTCCAAGCGCGAATGCTACAGGCGTTCCGATCAGAACGCAGAGGGCGAACACGCCAAGCAACAGAAGTATTCCCATCATTCGCCTCTATTCGATGCTGTCATTGCGCTCGTCAAAACCGACATAGAGGCGGATTAGATGACCAACGGAAAAGAGTAATATGAGTCCTCCGCCAATTGTGAGAGGCAATGAGCGCAAGCCTTCGGGGACTTGAATCAATGGGATTAGCGATCCCCACTTAAAGATCGTAAGTCGAGCTCCGAACCACAGCATCAAGGCGCCGAACCCAGCCATAAGCACGTCTGTGCCGATAACCAAAATGGTCCTCACACGTGGAGGAACTGCGGAACGCACGAGAGACACGGACAAGTGCGTGTTATCGTGTACACCTACTGCCGCACCGAGAAACGCAATTGTCATGACGAGAAGCAAGGCGACTTGCTCTACCCAGGTCGGCGTCGCATTCAGAACATAGCGACCAAATACTAGCCATCCGAATATGACCGTGATGACAACCAGTGCGACACCGGTCAAAATCCGGCACACGTCGGCGATCCAATCCAGGATCTGGATCATCTTGCGCACAGATATCGGGGGCAGGGAAGTATAACTCATTGGCTCACAACTCTTGATCAGGCGTCCGGACCCGCATGTGCGGGACCGGACAATATCAGACCCAATGTAGCTAAATCAGTCCGTCGCCTGGATAGTCTCGACAAGCGGGCGTAAATCGGGGTTCGTAGCAAAGTAGGCTTCGTAAACCGGGCCCATAGCCGCTTGGAACGGGGCTTTGTCTGCCACTTCATTCACGACCACACCAGCTTCTTCGACGGCTGTACGGCTGGCTGCTTCGCGCTCGGCCCACAATTGCCGCTGAAGTTTTGCAGATTCCTGAGCTGCCTCTCGAACCGCGGCCTGCATCTCAGGTGACAGTGCGTTGAACGTGTCGGTATTAATGCAGATACATTCGGGTATGATCAGGTGCTGAGACAGCGAATAGAAACCTGCAACTTCGAAGTGGCCAGTTGACTCGTACGATGGCCAGTTGTTTTCGGCACCATCGACGACACCGGTTTTCAGGGCCTGATAAACTTCGGCAAACGCCATTGGCGATGGGTTGCCACCAAGCTCAGAAATCATGCCTGTAAACAGGTCGTTGTTCATGACCCGAACTTTCATTCCCTCAACATCGGCAGGTGCGTTGATTGCCTTTGTTCCGTTGTAGAAGGAGCGAGCGCCAGCGTCATACCACGCAAGAGGTGTCAAGCCTTTGGCTGCCATGCCCGCTGCAATTGCCTCGCCACCCTCACTGTCCAAGACGCGGAACATGTGCGGGACGTCTTTGAATATAAAGGGCAACGATACAACATTGGCCTCGGCGACAATCGGGCCAATTGGGCCCAGGTTAAAGTTGCCGACTTCCAATGCGCCTGCGCGGACCTGTTCAACCGCGTCGGGCTGACTGCCCAGCGTGCCCCCATGGAACATTTGAAGGCTGATTTCACCGCCAGTTTTTTCCGTAACGAGTTCTGCAAATTTGTCCATCGCGATGGTGTTTGGGTAACCATCCACGTGGATATTCCACCCGCGCCAATCCTCTGCGAAGGATGCGCTCCCGGTAATTGCGACCACGGTCGCGGCGCTCATAAGCGTTTTAGTCAGTTTGATATTCATATTTTCCTCCCTAGAAAACAGACAGTTGACTCGATGCCCGGCGAAGGCCGGTTATGAAAAGAGCAGGCCTCCGTTGATGTCGATGTTCGCGCCCGTAATGAAAGCAGCGGCGTCTGAGGCCAGATAGGCGACCAGATTGGCGACATCCTCAGATGTGCCTTCGCGTTTAAGCGGCGTGGCGCCGGCCACGTTGGTCCGCACTTCGCTTTTTGTGAAGACATTGTGAAAATCGGTGTCGATCATGCCCGGGCAAACCGAATTTACCCGGATGTCCGGCCCCAGTTCTTTGGCCAATCCACGCGTCATCGTCATGACCGCACCCTTCGAGGCCGCATAGGCGACGGCGCCTGGGCCACCCCCGTCACGCCCCGCCTGACTCGCAAACCCGACGATCGCGCCGCCTTTTTTCATATGCGGCAACACGGCCTGAACAGTGCGAGCAAAAGAAGTGGTGTTCAGGTCCATGACATGGCACCAATGTTCCATATCCATCTCAGACAGGGTCTTCCGGGCCAGCAATCCGCCGGTCACGTGGGCAAGAATGTCGATCCGAGGTCCGAATGTCGCGATAGTCTCCGAGATCAGCCTTTCCACATCTGCACCGGAGGTCATGTCGCCCTGTATGGCAATCGCCTTACCTCCGGCAGCCGTTATTTCCTGAACCGCCGATTCCGCACCCGAAGATGAGCTGTGATAGTTGATCGCGATCGACGCTCCAGCCTTGGCCAGTTTCATGACGCAGGCGCGGCCAATGTCCCGTCCGCCGCCGGTTACGATCGCAACCTTCCCTGCCAGTTCCAAGTTCGGGCCAATCTGTTCAGCGTTCAATTCGGTCATTTTCCTGTCCCTTTGGGTCCCCGGTCATCCAGTCAGTGCGCCCGTTTTGGTCTTTGAGCCTTAACGAGCATTCAGCAGAGTTGCCTATTTTAGTCGACTAGGATACTAGTATTGTCAACAATTTTGTTTGGGATCCTCAAAAAGCATCGCACGGCGCGTGCCAATAGGATTGGTTGGAGATACATTGAGGAATATCGGAGGGAGGGGCCTAGTGGCCCAGAATGCCGCCGGTGTTGGTCACGCGCAGAAAAAGGCAGGAAATGCAAAGTATTACGGATAAAATCGAGCGGCGCACCACCACTGACATCGTATATGAGAGTTTGTACGAGGCGATCGTTTCACTGGAAATTCTGCCGGGAACAAAACTGTCCGAAGCAGATATTGCAAAAAAGTTCGAAGTGTCGAGGCAGCCGGTCCGCGATGCTTTCAACAGGCTTGAGGCGCAGGATTTGCTGCTGATCCGGCCACAGAAAGCCACGCGGGTACGTAGTTTTTCCATGGAACGGATCGGGCATGCGCGCTTTGTTCGCCTCTCGGTCGAGTTGGAAGTGGTGCGCGCTGCATGTCGGAACTGGAAGCCCGAATATTCGAAGCTGCTGGAGGACAATCTCAAGCAGCAGAAAGACGTCGTTTCAAGGAACGAAGCCGAAAAGTTCCATCAGCTCGACTACGACTTTCACCGGCTGATTTGTGGGTTGAGCGGCAACCCGCTGGCCTTCAATACGATTCAGGAATGCAAAAGAAAGATCGATCGCCTGTGCGTTCTAAGCCTAGGGCGCGAGAGCGAGGCCGACATTCTGGTTCGGGATCATGTTGAGCTGGCAAAAGCGCTAGCAGACCGCGACGAGGCGACTGCGACCGAGATGATACGCCGCCATCTGGGCCGCATCGACAAGACCATCGAGGAGGTTCACTCGAAACATGCCGAGTATTTCGAGTAAATTGAACGCCGCCAACTGACTAAGGACCTCGCATTATGACCAAGAGCTATCCGATTGTATCACCTGCATCAGGTGTCACGCGCCAGGTTTTGGCGGATAATGAAGACCTCATGATGGTTTCATTCCGGTTTGAAGAAGGTGCCGAAGGCGTGTTGCACGACCATCCGCATGTGCAGTCGACATTTGTGCGGTCCGGGCGGTTCAACTTTGTCATCGGAGATCAGGAGCGAGCGTTGGAACCCGGTGACAGCCTGATTATTCCGTCCGGTGTAAGCCATGGTTGTGTTTGCCTGGCTGCCGGAGAGTTGATCGACTGCTTCACGCCCAGGCGGGACGATTTTCTGTAAGGCGTTTTCCGTCCGCGCCATGACCTTTGGCCACGTTCTGCGCATTGAGGCAGGGTAGTCTATTTTCGGTGGGTCGGGCAGGGCGACGCCATATTCTGCGTTAGAAATCGGATCAATGACGGGCGACGCCGCACAGGTTAGGAACTGCGTATCTCGCGGGCTGATCCGATGCCGAGGATCAGGTCGGCGCATCGTTCGCCCAGCATCATGGCAGGTGCGTTTGTGTTGCCGGCGTTGATGTCGGGCACGGCTGACATGTCGCACACCCGCAAGCTCTCGATTCCGCGCACGCGCATCCTGGCGTCCAGCACGGCCATTCCGTCGCCGTCCCGGCCCATTTTGGCAGTGCCCGCCGGGTGATAGTTGGTTTTTACGAATCGCTTGCAATGTGCTCGTAGCGTCTGGTCGTCGTCCGCTGTGGGAATGACGATTTCGCGAACCCTTTGAGCAAGCGGGCCCGAAGTGAATGCCCGGCGAAAGAACCGCTGCCCCCGGATCATCTCTTGCATGTCGTCTTCATGCTTCAGAAGGTTGGGCGAGACCACTGGCATGGTGTGAGGATCGGCCGAGCGAAGCCGGACCTCTCCGCGTGATTTCGGTTTGACCACGACGGTCGTAACGGTCAGGCCAAAGTCATCCTGCACCTCGTCCAGAGCGTCGCGATCCAGATAAACAATTGGCACGCAAAAAGCTTGAATGGTTGGTTCTCCATCAGGAATCGACGGATTGACAAACGCGCCGGCTTCGACTCCGGCGGAAGTCACCGGTCCGCTGCCGAACAGTTTGAACTGGATGCCGTTGCGAAGCATCCGCCAGCCCTCACCTTGTTTGAAGTATCCGTAGGGACCGTTGGCAAAGGCGGTAATTGGAACTTCGGGGTGGTCGATCAGGTTCTGGCCAACCCCAGGCAATGGGCAGATCACGGGAATACCGTGATCGGCAAGATGTGCATCAGGTCCGATGCCTGATAGCATTAGGATTTTTGGCGTCACCAGAGCGCCCGCCGCAACGACAACTTCACCATCGCACCGGACCGTGTGGGCTCCGCGTTTGTCTCGATACTGCACGCCGACGGCCTTATCGTTTTCGATGATGACTTTGCTGACCGTTGCGCCAAGCCGGATGGTCAAGTTCGGGTTCGTCTCGAGAGGGGCGAGAAACGCATAGGCTGACGAACTGCGCTTACCGGCGCGATTGGTGAACTGATAGAACCCGACACCGCGCTGCGTTGCGCCGTTAAAGTCCGTGTTGAATGGTTCGCCAAGGGCCTGCACCGACTGAACGAACCAACGTGACATGTCGTCGATATGCCCCGGATCCGAGACCTGCACCGGACCGTTGCTGCCATGCAGGTCATTGTGAAGCCTGTTATTGTCTTCCATTCTACGGAAGTAGGGCAGCACATCATCCCATCCCCAGCCGACCCCGTCGTTGGTCTGTCGTAGCAGGTCTTCCCACGCGTCATAATCAGAAGGGCGGCCGCGCATATAGACCTGGGCATTCACAGACGACCCGCCACCCAGTACGTTGGCCTGCGGAATGTCATGCACGCGACCGTCCAGGTGGTCCTGCGGTTCGGTCTGGTGGTAGGTCATGAACTTGGACCCGTTGATCATCTTGAAGATACCTGGCGGCATGTCCAGCAACGGATGGCGGTGCGAATGCCCGGCCTCCAGCACCAGAACCCTGCACTTGCCCTGGTTGACCAGTCGCGCTGCAGCGGCTGCGCCGGCAGAGCCGCCGCCGATGACGATATGATCGAAGGTTTCCGTCATGAGTTCGCCTTCAGGCCCGGCGTTTGGGTTCGCTGATCGAGTCGCGCTCCACCAGTTCGCATTCAAGCTTCACGAGAGGGTGTCGCTGACCATCCGTCGGACCGTGGAACAACTGTTCGATGACCCAGCGTCCCATCGCCCTAGTTGGAAGGATCATCGAGGTCAGGGGGGGCGACAGGTGTCGCGCGGTTTCGTCATCGTCAAATCCGATGACCGAGATGTCTTCGGGGATGGATAGGCCAAGTTCCTTGAGCGCCTCATAGCAGCCGATTGCCATTCGGTCATTCTGACAGAAAATGGCGGTTGGCGGAGAGGGCAGGTCCATCAATTCGCGCGTGGCAGCATAGCCTGCGCTGGGCAGCCAGTTGCCCTCGATGACCAAATCCTCGTCAAATGGGATGTCGGCGGAAGCAAGGGCGTTTCTGTACCCGGTCGTTCGCCCTGCGGCGCATTCCATGAACGGCTCGCCGGTGATGGTGGCGATTCGTTTGTGCCCCGCCTTGATCAGGGCGTTGGTCGCCGTATGTCCAGCAGCGACTTCGCCGGGGATCACCGCAGGAAAAGAGAGGTCGTCGCAAAAGCAGTTCAGCAGCAGAACCGGGGTTGCGGTCTGCCTGAGTATTTCCGGAACGACCACCCGCCGGGTGAAAACGGTTGCGTAAATGATGCCCGCAACCTGTTGGTCGAGGAAATACCTAAGCGTTCTGGGTTCGACCTCGGGGTCGTTTTGGGTTTCTGCCAGCAATACAAGATTTCCCGTGTCCCGAACGGCCTGTTTCACGCCATTAAACGCGTTTACCATTTCGGGGCTCGACGCCAGATCGTCCACGACAAAAGCGATGGTGCCGTCTAACGCCGAGGGCCGAGGCGCGCTGTCCTGGGGTTTCCTGAGTTGAGAGGGCATGGCGTATCCAAGCGTGTTGGCGGCATCCAGGACTCTTTGCTTTGTGTCCTCGGAGATTTTGACGGAATCGTTCTTGTTTAGAACCAGCGATACTGTCGTCTGTGAGCACCCGGCGACGCGTGCAATATCATGCATCGTTATGCGCTGCCGGCCCGCGACTCGTCCCACGCCCCTGTGCTGCCCGGCCTTGTTCGCTTGATCATTCATTGCTCAACCTTTTTGTTCGCTTCCTTTTTATCGACTATACGGGGGACGCGCAACTAATATTAGTGAATAGTAATTAATATTAGTGTTGACGAAATAATATTATTAGTGTTTTGATCGACGGTGCGGTCGCCAATGTGGTCTGACCGAGTAAGCGCGGGAGGCGAAATTGCGGTCTGTAGTGGGGGAGTTGGGTCAGGTGGTTCGGCATTCGATGTTCATCGATGGCCGCTTTACCGACTCTGACGCGGACACGGTTGGTGTCGAGAACCCTGCAAATGAAGAGATCTTTGCGCAAGTTCCAGATGGCGGTGCCGCTCATGCGGATGCGGCCGTCGAGGCGGCCCATCGTGCTTTTGGCTCGTGGTCCTCGCGCCCGGCGATCGAGCGGGCGCGACTGGTTCAGCGGTTGGCCGAGGCCATCCGGATTGACGCCGGGCGTCTGGCCGCTCTGATCACGGTCGAGCAGGGCAAGCCGATCACGCAGGCCCGAAGTGAAGTTGATGCCGCTGTTACCTTTCTTTGCCATGCGGCTGAAGAGGCCCGGAGGATTTCGGGTGACATAGTGGCATCGGACAACAAGTCCGAGGAAATCCAGATCCGGCGTCATCCTTATGGCGTTGTTGTTGCGTTGACGGCCTGGAACTATCCGCTGGCATTGGCCGCCAGGAAAGTCGGGCCTGCGCTGGTCGCGGGCAATACTGTTGTTCTGTTGGGGCACGAAATCACGCCGCTGTCCGGTCTCGCGATCGCCGAGCTTGCCGAAAAGGTCGGGTTTCCGGCCGGTGTTCTGAATGTTCTGACAGGCAAGGGGCCGGTGGTAGGGCAGCGGTTGGTCGAACACCCCGATACCTCACTGATCACAATGACCGGCAGCACACGAGCCGGTAAAGAGATTTTTCGCGCCGCGGCCGACCGGATCAAGGTTGTCCGGCTCGAGCTTGGCGGCAAGGCTCCGTTCATCGTGATGGAGGATGCGGATATTGACGCCGCCGTTTCGGCCGCGATTGCCGCCCGGTTTGCCAATTGCGGCCAGATTTGCACCTGCAACGAGCGTATGTATCTACATCGCGGCATTGCGGATCAGTTTCTTGAAAAATTCGTGTCTGCGGCCCGTGCTTTGTCGATCGGGGATCCGATGGAGGACTGCGATCTGGGTCCCAAAGTCAGCAAGGCCGAGGTGTCCAAGGTCGACGAAATCATCAAGCGCAGCATCACGGAAGGTGCCACGGTCCATCTGGAAGGCGGGCCCCTGTTGGACAGCGCGCACCGCAAAGGACACTGGATGTCCCCGACGGTTCTTGAGGTCTCAGACAACGGCAATGCCGCGATGCAAGAGGAGGTCTTTGGCCCTGTGGCGACAGCCATGCGAGTCGAAGATTTTGATCAGGCGATAGAATTTGCGAATGACACATCATTCGGGCTGTCTGCCTATCTCTTTACGGGATCGCACCGGCGATTGATGGAGGCCCCGAGCCGTTTGAAGTTCGGCGAATTGTACCTGAACCGCTCCAATGGTGAGGCCGTACAGGGATTTCACACCGGTTGGGGTTTGTCCGGGGTTGGGGGCGAAGACGGCGCGTATGGCTTCGATGGCTATCTGAGGAAACAGACGACTTACATGAATTGGGCATGACCTGAGAACTCGCGGTCAAAACGGAGGCGACCGCACCAATGGAGGAGGAATAACCATGAAACGCAGAACTCTTTTGATCTCGACGGTTGTCGCGGGTGCGCTGTTGGGCACCACGGTGATCGCGCAGGATCTGCCACCGCTTGAGCAGAAGGATCGCTACAAGGTCGGCTTTGCGCAGATGGAATCGAACAACCCGTGGCGCATTGCCGAAACGAAATCTTTCCATGACACAGCCGAGGCCTGTGGCTGGGATCTGATCGCGACGGATGCGGCCGGATCTGCGGCAAAGCAGGTTGCGGATGTGGACAGCATGATCGCCCAAGGCATCGACGTTCTGTTCCTGCCCCCGCGGGAAGAAAAGCCGTTGATCCCAGCCGTTATGAAGGCCCGTGCAGCGGGAATCCCGACCTTTTTGGTGGACCGCTCGGTTGATCCGGCCGTTGCCAAGCCGGGCGAGCATTTTGTGGCGTTCCTTGGGTCGGATTTTATTGATCAGGGCAACCGGGCCGCACAGTGGCTGATGGAGAATTTCGACGGCGACAATGGCGTCATCGTCCAGTTGGAGGGCACGACTGGTTCTTCACCTGCAAATGACCGCAAAAAAGGTTTCGACGACGCGATTGCAGCGGATGACCGCTTTGAGATCGTGGCTTCTCAGACCGGTGACTTTGCGCGCGACCTGGGTCGTCAGGTGATGGAAACCCTGCTGCAGGCGCACCCCGATGTGAACGTGGTCTACGCCCACAATGACGAGATGGCAATCGGTGCGATCCAGGCTCTGGAACTGGCCGGCCGCAAGCCCGGCGAGGACGTGACCATCGTTTCGATCGACGGGACACGCGATGCACTTCAGGCTATTATCGATGGCAAGATGGGGGTGACGGTGGAAAGCTCACCCTTCTTCGGCCCTCTGGCTTGTGAAGTCATGAAAAAATACGCAGCTGGCGAGGCGATCCCGGAATGGGTGAAAGTCGAAGATCGCATCTTTACCAAGGACAATGCGGCCGATCACATCGACGAAGCCTATTGATTCTCCCTGGTGGGTGGTGCTGGCCTGTGGTCGGCGCCGCCTGCAAGCAATCGGAGGAAGACATCTCATGAATGCGCTCGTCTCGATGTCGGGAATTGAAAAGTCCTTTGCCGGCGTGCCGGCACTTAGCCAGGCCAACCTGGAAATCGCGCCCGGCGAGGTTCATGCGCTGATCGGCCAGAACGGTGCGGGCAAATCGACGATGATCAAGGTTCTGACCGGAGTTTACGATCGGGATGCCGGCGACGTTCATCTGGCGGGTGTGCCGAGCCGCATCTCCACTCCGCGCGAAGCGCAGGAATCCGGAATTGCCACCATCTATCAAGAGCTCAACCTGGTACCGCTGCGGTCAGTGACTGAAAACATCATCATGGGGTACGAGCCCAAACGTCTCGGCTTTCTGGTCGACTGGCGCGAGGGCAACAGGCGCGCACGCGAGGTGCTTACGCGCTTTGGCATAGATATCGACGTGACCGAGCCGTTAGGAAATTTCTCGACAGCGATCCAGCAGTTGGTTGCAATTGCGCGGGCTGTTTCGCTGGATGCGAAACTTGTCATCATGGACGAACCCACGTCGTCGCTGGATGCCAGCGAAGTCGAGGTGCTGTTCGGTGTTGTGCGCGAGTTGAAGAAACAGGGCGTGTCTGTTCTTTATGTTTCGCATTTCCTCGATGAGCTGTTCCAAATATGCGATCGAGTCACAACGATGCGAGATGGGCGCACCGTCAGCACGCGTAACGTCCAGGACACGACCAAACTGGAAATGATCGCGGACATGCTGGGCCGCAACAAGGATGAGATCGCGGCAGACGGTTTGACGGACTTCGCAGGTGCCAAGGCCAAGAAAGGCGATATCGTTTTACGGACGGACTCTGTTTC
The DNA here is from genome assembly GCF_056537585.1 of Ruegeria sp. C9. NCBI lineage: Bacteria > Pseudomonadati > Pseudomonadota > Alphaproteobacteria > Rhodobacterales > Roseobacteraceae > Ruegeria > Ruegeria sp. C9. The sequence goes on along the minus strand of NZ_JBQFRU010000002.1, from coordinate 818,975 downwards.
AACAGGCCCGCGGCTGACGCATTTCGACCTCACGCTCCACCGTGGGGAAATCGTCGGGTTGGGCGGATTGCTGGGCTCTGGCCGGACCGAGGCGGCGCGCGCTTTGTTCGGAGTGGACGGGAAACGCAGCGGCGCAATCGAGTTGCATGGCACGGTCGGTCAACCGTCCGGACCGGGTGACGCGATCGCAAACGGCGTCGGCTTTCTGACCGAAGATCGCAAGGCCGAAGGGATCATTCCAGAGATGTCCGTGCGCGAGAACATGACGCTGGCCCTGCTGCCGAAACTGGCCAGTCGTGGTCAAATCGACTTTGCCCGCGAGCGCGAGATTGTTCAGGCCTTTATCGACGATCTGGGCATCAAGGCAGCGCATATGGACCAGCCCATTCGCGAATTGTCCGGCGGCAACCAGCAGAAGGTGCTGCTTGCCCGTTGGCTGGCGACGCAGCCCGACATCCTGATACTCGACGAGCCGACCCGAGGCGTGGATGTTGGCGCTAAGCGAGAGATCCAATCGTTCATTCGGTCTTATGTCGAGAAGGGGTTTGGTGTCGTCCTCATCAGTTCGGAATTCGAAGAGCTGGTGGAAGGCGCAGACCGGATCGTTGTCATGCACGAGGGACGCTCGGTCAAGGAACTGACCAACCCCGGGGTCACCGAGAACATACTGGTGCGCGCGCTTGCGCATTATGAAGAAGGAACTGGTTCATGGACCGCGCAATGAAGTTGCCGCAACGGGTCGCATCAATGCCCTTCCGCTTTCACGGCGGCATCGCCGCGTTGGTCGCCCTATTAGTATTCAACGCGTTTTTCACACCTAATTTCCTGCAACTGCAAACCCTGTTCGTAAATATCAGCCAGGTCGCTACGATCGCCATCGTGGCCATGGGGATGACGCTGGTAATCGCCACGGGTGGGATCGATCTGTCGGTTGGGGCGGTCATGGCGCTGGCGGGGGCGCTTGCTCCGCTGATCTTTCTGTCGGATCTGGGCGCTGCCAATCCGATGCTAGGCGTCACTTTGGCCATTGTCCTGCCGCTGTTCATTGCGGGGCTATGCGGGGTATTCAACGGCGTGATGGTTGCCGTGTTGAACGTGCAGCCCATCGTTGCGACGCTCATTCTCTTCATCTCTGGTCGCGGTATTGCCCAAGTCTTGACGAACGGGAACCTGCAGACGTTTTCAAACCCTTCATTCAGTTATCTTGGAACTGGTAAAGTGCTTGGATTGCCGTTCCAGGGCTGGCTGGCGCTGACCATTGCCTGTGTGCTGTTTTGGGTGATCACCAGAACCACATGGGGCCGTTACCTGCTGGCCATAGGGGGCAATGAACGCGCGGCCTATCTGTCGGGTGGCCCCGTCCGACGGGTCAAGATCGGGGCCTATGTCATCTGCGCGGTGCTTGCGGGCCTAGCCGGATTGATCGTGGTTGCAATCAACTCGGCCTCGGACGCCGCGCGCAACGGCAATCTGATGGAGCTTGATGCCATCGCGGCCGCGGTTGTTGGCGGGGCTCTTTTGCAAGGCGGGCGAGCGCCGATCTTTGGTGCCATACTGGGTGCCGTCATCATCCAGTTGGTCAAATATACATTGTTGGCCAACGGGGTAGAGGACGAAGTTGCACTGATCGCCAAGGCCGTCATCATTATCCTGGCCGTTTGGGTCCAGCAGTTTCGGAGGGTTTAATCGATGTTGGATGAAACGGCTTTTGACCTGCGAAAATGCCTTCGACGTAATTCGGCCTCGGTGACGGTGTGGATCGCACTGCTGGCTTTGATTCTGTTCGGGCTGATGCGCTATGACAACTTTGGCAGCGCCTACAATTTCTCGTCTTTCCTGAATTACAACGCGATGTTCATCGCGATTGCGCTGGGCATGTGTTTTGTGATCATGACCGGCGGGATTGATCTGTCGGTCGGATCCGTGGCGGCCTTTACCTCGGTTGTTGCGGCCTATCTCAGCCCGTATGGGATTCAGGTTGCGTTGCCGGGGGCCGTTCTTGCCGGGGTTGGTTTCGGGGCGATCAACGCCTTTTGCATAATCATCCTTCGGATCCCGCCCTTCATCGCCACGCTGGCCACCATGCTGGCCGCAAAAGGCGGCGCATTGGTGATTTCGGGCGCCCAGACAATTTCGGTCGATTGGGGGTCGAACTTCACCAAGCTTGGCATGGGGCAGGCGTTTGGCCTGTTTCCATGGGCGATCGTCATCGTGGCCGGACTGACTCTGGCACTTTGGCTGGTGCTGGAAAGAACAACCATCGGGCGGACCGTCTTGGCGATCGGTGGCAGCGAGGATGCCTCGAACCTCATGGGCCTGAAGGTCAATCGCGCCAAGGCTTTTGTCTACCTGCTGTCGGGTGGCTGTGCGGGGCTGGCCGGAGTCTTTCTTGCCTCGGGTTTTGGAGCTGGGCAACCCCTAGAAGGCATCGGATGGGAATTGTCAGCCATCGCTTCTGTGGTTGTAGGCGGCACTTTGTTGACGGGTGGGATGGGATCGATCCCTGCGACCGTCGCCGGCGCGCTGTTGCTGGGGCTGGTCTTCAACGTTCTAAACTTTGAAAACGGTCAGGGCACCATCAGTTTCAGTGCCTATTGGCAAATGGTCATACGTGGAGGCTTTCTATTTGCGGTCATCCTTTTACAGTCTCGGGTTATTGCTAGGCAGCAGAAGGTCTTAGGTTAATGAATCGCATAGAAAGTGTATCAGCGCGGCTGTTCAACGTTCCGCTCGCCGAAGTCCTAGTCGATGCCAAACATGGGGATCACACGTTTTTTCAATTGATCACTGTCACCATTCAAACCTCTGATGGGGTAGAGGGGGTCGGGTATACCTACACCGGGGGCAAGGGTGGTCATGCCATCTTAGCGATGATCCAGCATGACCTGGCACCGTTCCTTGTTGGACAAGACGCCGAACAGATCGAAAGCCTGTACGATGCCATGCAGTGGCACGTGCACTACGTCGCACGGGGTGGGATCGCCTCGTTTGCCATCTCGGCCGTAGATATTGCACTGTGGGATATTCGCGGCAGAACGCAGAATGCGCCATTGTGGCAGATGGCCGGTGGAGCGTCCAAACGGTGCAAGGCCTATGCCGGCGGGATCGACCTGAATTTCTCGTTGGAGAAACTGCTGCGTCAGACCGAAGGGTACCTTGCGCGTGGGTTCAACGCAGTCAAGATCAAGGTCGGTCAACCAGACCTGGCCGACGATCTTGCACGTGCCCGGGCGGTACGCGAGATGCTGGGGCCGGACCGGTTCTTCATGGTCGATGCGAATTACTCTATGAGTGTCGAACAGGCCATCGTCGCTGCCAGAGGGTTCGCCGACTGCGATATCCTGTGGTTCGAGGAACCGACAATTCCAGACGACTACAAAGGTTATAGCCAAATTGTCGAAGCGACGGGCGTTCCCCTTGCCATGGGTGAAAACCTGCACACCATACACGAATTTGAATACGCCTTTGATGACGCGAAACTGAGTTTTATCCAGCCCGATGCCTCAAACTGCGGTGGAATCACCGGCTGGCTGCGCGTGGCCGCGCTAAGCGCACAGCACGGCATTCCGGTTTGCAGTCATGGGATGCAGGAGCTGCACGTCAGCCTTGTTTCTGCGCAACCCAACGCAGGCTGGCTAGAAGTACACTCATTCCCGATAGACCAGTACACGACCCGTCCACTAGTTGTCGAAGACTGTCTGGCCGTGGCCCCGGATACCCCGGGAACCGGAGTGGAATTCGACTGGGACAAATTGAATGCGGAACACAAGGAGATGCATAGATGACGACCCAGACGATCACTGCCGCATACTACAGGGGCGGTAAGAGCTTTGCAGTAGAGCAAGCCCAAGCGACAGATCCGGGTCCCGGCGAGGCTGCCATTCGTGTCGCCTATTGTGGGATTTGCGGGACGGATATGCACGTCTACCACGGCAACATGGATGCCCGCGTCGGCCTGAACCGGGTGATTGGGCATGAGATGTCAGGTGTGGTCGAAGCGGTGGGCGAGGGCGTCGATACGGTCGAACCCGGCCAGAAGGTCGTTGTCCGACCGCTTGATCATTGCGGAGAATGCCCAGCTTGCAAGCGGGGGCATCAGCATATCTGTCAGAATCTCAAGTTTCTCGGCCTCGACACCGATGGCGCGATGCAAGAGATCTGGAGTGTTCCGGCCCACACGTTGCACGTTCTGCCGGATGACTTGCGCATGGATCACGCGGCGCTGATCGAGCCGGTTGCCGTTGCCTGCCACGATGTGCGGCTGTCTGACCTGCAACCTGGAGAGGACGTTGTCGTTATCGGCGGCGGCCCGATTGGCATCCTGGTTGCCATGGTTGCGCGGGACGCGGGTGGAAATGTCGTGATTTCCGAAGTGAATCCGAACCGTCTTGCGATTGCTGAAAAACTTGGCTTTGACACGATCAACCCAATCGAAACCGATCTGGTGTCCACAATCAACGCGCGCACGGGCGACAAAGGGGCAGATGTGGTTTTCGAGGTGTCAGGAACGCAGCCCGGTGTCGATGCAATGACCGCCGTTGCCGCGACTCGGGCCCGGATCGTAATGGTCGCGATCCATGCTCAAAAGCCCCAGATCGACCTGTTCCAGTTCTTCTGGCGAGAGCTGCGACTGATCGGTGCTCGGGTCTATGAGCCAGAGGATTACGAGAAAGCCATTGCAGTTGTCGCCTCGGGCGGAGTGGACGCGGATGTTGTGATCACGGACGTCAGCCCTCTGGCAGACATCCAGGCCGCGTTCGAAGCACTGGATCGCAGCCCAACCGCAATGAAAAGCCTGATCGAAGTAGGACCGCGTTCATGAGTGTTTTGCAAAGTTTCGACCTGACGGGAAAGACGGCCCTTGTGACCGGGTGCAAACGCGGTATCGGGCGCGGTATGGCCGAAGCATTGGCATCGGCCGGAGCCAATATCATCGGAGTGTCCGCCTCGCTCGAGCTGTCTGGCTCGGATGTCGAAAAAGCCGTGACGGCGATGGGACGCAATTTCCGGGCCTACCAATGCGACTTCTCGGATCGCGCCGCGCTGCATGGGTTCATTGATCAGTTGAGAGCCGACGGACAAACCCCTGATATACTTGTCAACAATGCCGGCACGATCAAACGCAAACCCGCCGCCGAACACCCGGACGACTGGTGGGACGAAGTGATGGAGGTGAACCTGTCCTCGCAGTTCGTTCTGTCACGCGAGATCGGCAAGGACATGCTGGCGCGCGGCTCGGGGAAGATCATCTTCACTGCATCGCTGCTGACATTTCAGGGTGGCATCACCGTTCCGGGCTATGCGGCCTCGAAAGGCGGGATTGGACAGCTGACCAAAGCCTTGGCCAACGAATGGGCCGGGCAGGGCGTAAACGTGAATGCGATCGCGCCTGGCTACATCGCGACCGACAACACCCAAGCCCTGCGGGATGATCCGGTCCGGTCGAAGTCGATCCTGGAACGAACACCCCAAGGCCGTTGGGGTACGCCTGTTGATTTTGCCGGACCGGTGGTCTTTCTGGCCTCTGCTGCGTCGGACTTCGTCAACGGTGAAATCCTTGTAGTCGACGGGGGCTGGATGGGGCGTTAGCACTGCCAACGCTCCATGTGATCCAAGGCATCACGTCCCGATGTAGTGCACCTTCAATCGGCGTGCCTTGGGTGCTTCCCGATGTTCGAACAGGTACAGGCTTTGTACGCGACCCAGCGGAAGCTGCCCCTGTTCGACCGGGATCGATACCTGAGTTTGCGTCAACAGCGCCCGCAGATGCGATGGAGCGTTGTCGTCCTCGGTCGGGCGGTGGTGATACTTGCCTGGTGACTTGGGTACGAGTTTCTCGAAGAACGTCTCGATATCCTTGAGCACGTCAGGATCGGCATTGGCCTGCACCAACAGCGCGGCACCGGTGTGGACGCACCAAAGGGTCAACAGGCCCGAGACAAATTCGTGTTCGGACACCGCACGCTGAACGATCCTGCTGATGTCGATGAGGGATTTGCCCGGCGTTTCAATCGACAGCTCGAAAAACTCTTGCTTCATCCAGCAGGCCCTTTCCTTGATTTCACGCGAACGCGCCCAGCTTTCTACACCTCATTTGGCATTCAGCAGTGGGGGTCAAACTTTTGATTTTGAACGCATATTGACTGCATTTTCATGCAAACAGGCTTTTAAACTGGTCCACACACAGACGAAAACCATCTTCGAAGTTCCCGTTGCCGGGGTGATAAACGCTTTCGAAAGAAATGACGCCATCATAGCTGTCGGATCTGAGCGCCTCCGCGATGGGTTGGAACAATGGCGCAAGCTGACCTTCCCCCATGCGGCACACTTCCAGTGTTGCCCGCGGCGTGTCGACCTTTACGTCCTTGATATGAATGTGACCCAGATATCCGCCGCGCAGTTCTTCATAACCGTCCGGATATGCCAGTTCATGGCACCAGCAGTTGTTTCCGGGGTCCCACAGCACTTTCAAAGAGTCTTTTGCGTCCAACTCGTCAATCAGCTTGCGGGCTGTATAGTTGGAATTGACCAGCGTACCGTTTCCGGTTTCCACGACAAGCGTCACGCCCTCAGCTCTTGCCAGTTCAACCGCCGGCGCGATCAGCGGCGGCATCGAGTCCCATACCCCATGCGCTACGTTCCACTTCTCGGCGCCGTTTTTTCCCCACAGTATCTGCTCTTTTCGTTGGGTCATGATCCGAACCAGCGGAGACCCAACAACATGCGCCATGTCGATTACGCGTTTCAAGGCGTCCATATGCCGAGTGTGGAAGTCGTCGCGGGGCCTATTGGCAGCTGTCATCCCCGCAAAGATATGGCGCGACAGACATGACACAGGCTTGCCCCGGTCGCGCAAGAGCGCGTCGATCTCGGCTATTTGCTGCGGGGAATGATCCCCGACCTCCGCATCGCCAACGAACTGAAGCTCTGCATAGTCCAGGCCGAACTCGTCCATCACGTCCACGGCATGCCGCAGATCGCGGGAAATGCCGTCGCAAATTACACCTAGTTTCATGTCCGGTCCCCTCAGCGATGCAATTCTGCGTCAACGATTTCTTCGATGACGCGAGTACACACCCAGTTGTCACCATTCGGGTATTTGGTTTTTCCTGCGTGAAAGATCTGCATAGCGGATGATGCTGTGTGCATTGGAACGCCCAACGCACCGGCCAGTGCCAGCGAGATCGTCAGGTCCTTGTGCATGGTTGCGATATGGCTGCCGGTGGCCTCGAACTTGCGATCAATGATGTTTTCAAGGGCGGAATTCACGACGCCGCACCCCGCGCTGGATGAGGAGAACACATCAAGTAATGCCTGACCGCTGACACCGGCTTTGGCCGCCAGGGCTGCAGCCTCGAATGTGGCGGAAAAGATCGATCCGATCAGGGATTGCAGGCAGGCTTTCACGGTTTGCCCGTCGCCAGCGTTTTCTCCGACCCGATGAATGGTTGCCGATACTGCCTGCATGATTTCGGCGTTTCGGTCCAGCGCATCCGCAGCACCGGCAGCCATCATCGTCAATGTGCCGTTCTGCGCGCCGGGAAACCCACCTGAGACCGGCGTGTCGATTAAGTTAATCCCCGAGCCTTCCATATCCTGCCCGATGGCGCGGGCTTCGGCCGGGGTAATGGTCGCCGACAGGATGACCGTTCCGCCTTTGGCCATGTTCGCAACCAGCCCGTTTTCACCCAGAATGACATCGCGGGCCTGATCTCCGTTCATTACCATGACAAACACACTGGCGGCGTGTCGACCGACCTGTCCCACGCTGTCCTTGGGCTGGCCGCCCATGTCAGCAAATGCCGTCATGCGCGTCTCGCTCAGGTCGAAACCTGATGTTTCAAAGCCATTCTTGATCAGGTTCTTGGCAAGGCCGCTGCCCATGTCGCCAAGACCTATTACGCCTGCAGTTTTCATTTGGACTCCTCCCGATATTTCGCCATTGCCGTATGGCAGACGTTTCGAAAAATGATGCCCAATCGCATCGGTTTTCGCGGGAGTTTCACGCGTCTTTTACAGACGTCGGGCGAGTCCGGAAGACACCCCGCTGCCCGTTTACGTATAGCAATTAAACGAAGAATGCGGCGCTCAGGCAAGCATAGAAGTGTTGCGGGCGAAAAGAAACCGCCTGATCCGACGCGTTAGGAGAACGCCGCCATGATGCCGCGCAGTTCCGCAAGCCCGCGCATACGCCCGATCAATGGATAGCCGGGAGTACTGTGTCCACCCAGATCGCTCAGCAGTTCTTGTCCGTGGTCGGGTCGCATCGGAATTTGCCAGTCGCAACGCCCTTGGGATTTGCGGCGACGCTGTTCGTTCATCAGTTCGCGAATGGTGCCGACCATGTCGGTGTCGCCCTCCAGATGCGGGGCCTCAAAGAAGTCCGGTTTCTGGCTGTCTAATCCGGCGATGCGTTTGGTATTCCGCAGATGGACAAAGTGAATTCGGTCGCCATGCCTGCGCACGAAGTCCGGCCCATCAAATTCGGGGGAAACTCCCAGCGATCCGGTACACAACGTTGCGCCGTTCGCCAACAAATCAACCGCATCCAGAACGGCGCCGTAGTCATCGGTGCTGGACATGATCCGCGGCAGACCAAGCAACGAGAACGGCGGATCATCCGGATGACAGCACAAGCGTAGTTCCAGTTCTTGGGCGACTGGTGCGACTTCTGACAGGAAGTCGATCAGGTTTGCGCGAAGCCGGTCACGGTCGATATGAGCATAGGTCTGCAACAAAGCGCGCACGTCCTGCACGCTCCACTGATCGTTGGCGCCGGGCAACCCCGCAGTGACATTGTGTTGCAACTGGGCCTTGGATTCATCCGACATGCGCAAGAAGCGATCCTTGGCCGTTTGCTGGACGACGCTGGAATAGTCTTCGGACGCGCCCGGACGTTCAAGAATATGTATGTCGAAAACAGCAAAATCGGTCAGGTCGAACAGCATGGCCGTTCCGCCGTGCGGCTGCGGGGCGCGAAGGGCGGTGCGCGTCCAATCCAGGATTGGCATGAAGTTGTAGCAAACGACTTTGATGCCACGGTCGGACAGGGCCCTGAGGCTGGACTTATACGCCTGCAGATGTTCAGCCATGTCTGCGGATTGCGTCTTGATCGCTTCGGAGACGGGCAGGCTTTCGACAACGTCCCAACTGTACCCGGCAGTAGCCAGAACTGCCTGCCGATCGGCGATGCTTGGTTCGTCCCAGGGCTGTCCCGGCGGGATGTGATGCAGCGCGGTGACGATGCCCTGAACCCCGACTTGATGGAGAGCGGCAAGGGCGATCGGATCATCGGGTCCGAACCAACGCCAGCATTGTTTCATGGCAGCCATCCTTCATACAGCGGGTGATCGGACCTGATGGGAAGAGCAACGCGCTGCCCGGTGCGCGCCGCGTGATAAATCGCTGTCACAAGGCCGATGGATGCAGCGCCATCATTCAGCGTAACGGCCGAATTTGCCTCGGACCGCAGCGCCCTGCCGACTTCGGTAAAGAACCCTTCGAAACCTGTTGGCTCGTCAGTGGCGGCTGCAAGGGCCTCGTCGATAGCGGCTTGATTCACCGGGTCTCGCGCGACGAATGTCCAGGGCGTTTGACCCGGGGCATAGGGTTCGGTGCCAGAGGTGGCGGTCACCTTTTCAAAGACTAGCCGCAGGCGGGTTTCGTCCGTGGCGGCGCCCAGGGTGATATTGCTTGTACACAAAGCTCCGGAAGTCATGCCAAAGCAGATCGCGGCGCAGTCTTCGGTCTCGATCGGGTTTACCCGCGTTGTGGCCATCGCAGACACCCAGGCGATATCACCCGCGATATGAGTCAGCAGATCATGGTTGTGGATGGCATGGCCCAGCACTGCGCCGCCACGTTCACCAGCCCATGTTCCCCGCCACGGCACCGCGTAATAGTCTGCCCCTCGGGACCAATGGGTCTCAAGCGCGGCAGTTTGGACCGCTCCGGTCAGGCCTGCGCGTTGCAAGTGGCGCAATTGGGCAAGTGACGGGCCCCACCGGTATTGAAACACCGGAAACACCTGCTTGCCTGCGCTGCGTGTGGCTGCCGTGATCCGATCCACATCTTGCATCGAGGTCGCAAGAGGCTTTTCGCAGACAACGTGTTTTCCTGCGGCCAGTGCTGCAAGGGTGGTCGGTACATGCAGATGGGGCGGCAGGCAGATGTCGATGACATCAATCGCCGGATCATCCAGAGCGTCCTGAATGTTGGTTAGTGCTCGAAAATCCGAGTTCTGCCGTATCTGTTCGATCCGGTCCGTATTCTGGTCGACCACGGCGGCTACGCGAAAGGTGCGGTCAAGCCGTTCCAGAGCGTCCAGATGTTGCGCACCGATACCAGCGCCAAGGATCGCAACGTTGATCATCTGCGTTCCGCCATTTCCTGCGCGTGCAGTGCCAGCTCCATGACCGTAAAGCAGTGGGTCTGTGTCATCGCGGTTTCGGTCCGGTTGCGGATGTCATCGGCCAGGCGCGCGAAGTAGGGAAGGCCGGCGTCGGCTGCGTCGATCTTTTGGCAGGTTTCACCATTGACGAGGATCAGATGGTCTGTCCCTGAGGCCCCACCCACATCGACGTATTTCCGCAACTCGATATATCCTTCGGTTCCGAGGATCGTCAGACGACCATCCCCCCAGTTTGGCAAGGCATCCGGCGTGAACCAGTCAACCCGGATGTACCCGGTGCCATTCTCGCTTCGTAGATTGAGTTCTCCGAAATCCTGCAATCCGGGATCTTTGGGGTTCGCGTAGTTCGCCACATAAGCGTTCGTGATTTCTGCGGTTTTCGAACCTGTGTAATGCAAGAACTGATCGATTTGATGCGAGGCGATGTCGGTCAGAATGCCGCCATAGCGGTCACGCTGAAAAAACCAATCCGGCCGGGTTGCCCGGTTCAATCGGTGCGGGCCAAGCCCAACCGTCTGGATCACGCGCCCGATGGCACCGGACTCGACCAACTCGGTCGCCCGGGTGCTGACGGGCGTTTCAAATCGTTCGGAAAAATTCACCGACCAGATTCGACCGGTGTCGGCGACAGCTCGCTTGATCTGGTCAAGTTGCTCGAACGTCGTGCAGCCCGGCTTGTCGCTCATGACATCCATGCCGTTTTGCATGGCGCGGATCGTCAACGCGACCCTATCTGCCGGTATTGCCGAAATCAGCGCCAGATCCGCCCCACAGGTTAGGGCGTCTTCCAGTCGGGCCAGCCGCGGAATATCGGGAAACCTTTTGACGTAGCCCGGAAGCGTTTCCGGATCGCCTTGTGTCCAGTAGCCAACGCAGTCCACGCCGATTTTACGCATGTTTTCCGTCATGCCATAGATATGGCGGTGGTCCAGGCCAAGGGCTACGCAGGTCAGTCTCATGAGATGACTCGTGTTTTCTGGCCGGTTCGATTGGCGATCTGCATCGCGTCTATGACGGCGTGGGTCAAAAGGGCACTGCGTCCGGTGGCCATGGGCAGCGTGCCATCGGCAACAGCCTTGGCGAAATCCTCGATGACCGCCTGATGCCAAGCATGGGTGAACGCCATGGGATCGGCCCCTCCGCCTGTGGCGGACGTTTCGCCAACCGTGGATTTATGACCATCGAAAGTCGTTAAGGTCAGGACACCTGACTCCAGATGCGCTTTGGCGCGTGTGCCTTGGATGGTAATGGACTCAGCGGCCCCGGGATATTCGGCAGTAGTCGCCATCATAGTGCCCACGGCGCCTCTATCCGTTTCAAAGACTGCACCTGCCCAATCCTCAGCTTCGAGATCGTGTAACGGAGTTTTTCTCATCATGGCTTGAATGTCCGAGATCGGCCCCAGCAGCCACATCGCAAGATCAAGCGTGTGGATTGCCTGCGAGATCATGACACCGCCTCCGTCGCGCGCATAAGTGCCGCGACCCGGCTCGTCATAGTAGCTCTGATCGCGCCACCAGGGGACACGGATCTCCACCGTGGCGATCGCGCCCAGCTCACCCTGTTCAATGGCTGATTTCAGCGCCTGCGAGGCGGCGCGGGCGCGGTGCTGAAAGATTATGCCCAGCGGCACACCGGATACCTCGCACTGCTCGACGATGGCTGTCGCGGCGCCCAGCGTTCTCTCGATGGGCTTTTCCATCAGGATCGGTTTCGAAGCGCTCGAAAGAACCCGAACCAACTCTGAGCGCTGATCGGGCGGTGTTGCGATGATCGCAAAGTCGACGTTTGGGTCGTCTGCGATTTCCTCGATCGAGCCGAATGCGCGGGTGCCGTTTCGCCGCGCGAACTCAGCTGCTTTTTCAGAGTTGCGCCCGAGGACGCCGGCAAGACTGAGGCCTTGATCCGATGCTTGAATGGCAGCGACATGCGTGCCCGAAACCATCCCCAAACCAATCAGCGCAATATTCATTCATTCCCCCGGATCACTCGATCAGTCTGCGGGTTCGAACGGGAAAGATGCAACCATTAAAAACTGTGTTAACAATTGCGGGCAGCAGTATCGGAGGCAGAATTGACTGGCAATTTGAATGGCATGGCAGAAAACCTGTACTTGGGCATCAAGGACCTGCCAATCGTGTCTCCGCATGGTCACTGCGATCCGGGGTGGTTTGCAACCGATGAGCCGTTTCCCAACCCGGCAGAGCTGCTTGTGGTTCCCGACCATTACGTGTTCCGTATGCTCTATTCGCAGGGCGTTCCTTTGTCCGAACTTGGCGTTGGGGAAGAGGGGCGAAAGAAGAATCCCCGCGCCGTTTTTCGCACCTTTGCCGAACACTGGCATCTGTTTCTGGGAACGCCATCTCGGATCTGGATGAGCTACGTGCTGCACGAAACGCTGGGCGTGTCTGAGGCGTTGTCTTCTCGCACGGCTGACCTGATTTATGATGAGATCTCAGAAAAGCTGACGCGTCCCGAATTTCGCCCGAGGGCTTTGTTCGACAGGTTTGGGATCGAGGTTCTGGCCACCACAGATTCGGCTCTCGAGGGCCTGGCTGAGCATCGGGAGATTCGAACAAGCGGTTGGGGCGGGCGGGTTGTTCCGACGTTCCGCCCAGACGGGGTTTTGGATGGGGCGGACCCAGAGTTCGTACAGAACCTGAATAAGTTGGCCGAGCTGACAGACTGCGATCTGGACAGCTATGATGGCTACCTCAACGCGCTGCGAATGCGGCGGGCTTATTTCATCCAGCTGGGATGTACTGCCACCGACCACGGTATCGAACGCGTAAAGACCGAGTGGCTGGACGACCCGGATGCGCTGTACCAGCGGCTGAGACGGCGGGAAGGTACCGAACAGGATGCTCGCCGGTTCTATGGGCATATGCTGATCGAAATGGCGCAGATGTCTGTCGATGATGGTCTGACAATGCAGATACATGCTGGCAGCAAGCGCAACACGAACCACGCGGTACTGCGGGACTTCGGACGGGACAAGGGGGCCGACATTCCAATCGCGATGGATTGGGTCACGGGCCTTGAGGCGCTGTTGAACCGGGTCGGTAACTCGGCGGAACTGCGCATCATACTTTTCACATTGGACGAAAGCACCTATGCCCGTGAATTGGCCCCGATGGCGGGACATTGGCCGTGCCTTAGGATCGGGCCGCCTTGGTGGTTCCACGACAGCCCAGCCGGGATTGCGCGGTATTTCGATCAGGTCGTTGAAACGGCCGGATATTACAATCTGGCCGGATTCAATGACGACACGCGGGCTTTCCTGTCCATTCCTGCACGTCACGACCTGTGGCGAAGGGGTGTGGCGATTCATCTGGCCGAGCAGGTTGCGCGCGGCTATTTCGATCGGGACAGTGCCGAGCATCTGGCGCGATTGCTGGCGGTCGATCTGGCGAAACAAGTTTACGGGTTGCAAAGGTAAATGGGTACAATTCTTCATTTCGGCCTTGGAAACTTTGCCCGGGCGCATTTGCTGGATTACACGGATCAAGCGGGCGGATGGGACGTTGTCGGCGTCAGCCTGCGTTCATCCTCGGTTCGGGATGGATTGGCCCGACAGGATTTCGAGTACGATTTGTGCGTACAGGGGCAGGGAGTCCGGCGCATCAAAGCTCTGCGGGAAGTTCTGGTCGCGCCCAAGGATCGCGCAGAGATGTTCGATGTGATGGCGGATGCCGAGATCATTTCGGCAACCGTTACCGAGAAAGGTTATCACTTGGACGCCGCGGGCAAGCTGAACCTTCAGGACCCGGCGATTGCCGCCGATCTGGCAGGGCAAGGGCCTGCGACGCTGATCGGGTTTTTAACTTATGGCCTTGCTGAACGGCGCAAGCCAGTAACGGTACTAAGTTGTGACAATCGCATGGAAAACGGCAAGACGCTCGAAACGGCAGTTGCCGATTTTGCGGAAGCAGCCGGTCTGGACGTGAATTGGGACTCTGTTTGCTTTCCCAACGCGATGGTCGACCGGATCACCCCGGCTACCACGGACGCCGTTCGCGCAATCAGCGGCGATCCTATGGCTGTTCCGACCGAGGCGTTCTCGGAGTGGGTGATCGAAGACAGTTTCGCCGGTCCGCACCCGGATTGGCCGGGTGTGCAACTGGTCGAAGACGTAGCCCCGCACGAGATGCGAAAGCTGCGCATGCTGAACGGTGCCCATTCCCTGTTGGCTTATGCCGGGTTGGAGCGGGGCCTGACCTACGTCCACGAAGCGGTTCGAGACCCGGTTTTGCGCCCGCTGGTTTCTGAGTTGATGAAGGATGCGGGCGCAACGCTGCCCGCTGCACTGCAAGCACAGGTTCCGGATTATGCCGAGGCTTTGTTGCGCCGCTTTGAAAACCCCGAGCTGGCGCACCGTCTGGACCAAATCGCGATGGATGGCAGCCAGAAGCTGCCGTATCGGTTTGTTCCCACACTCCGTGAGACCGGCTCTCAGGCGGTGATTGCAGGGATGCGGGCCTGGATCTCCTATTGCATGTCCGAGATCGCAAAGGGCAGGGCGCTGAACGATCCTTGCGCGTCGGAAATTGCCAAGGCCGTCAAGCAGCCGGACCCGGTAGTGCCGCTTTTGGGTCTCGTTGGCGCTGAGGATCTCGCGCCACTTATCCGGGAATGATCGCGCCGCGGAACTGAACAACGGTGGAAGCCAGATTGTGTCCAGCCATCAGGGCCTCGGCCTGTGATTTTCCCATCAGCAAGGCCGCGAGGTACCCACCGTTGAAACTGTCGCCCGCCGCTGTCGTATCCAGCACGTTTTCGGCAGGTTCATAGGTTTGGTCAGTGTTCTGCCCGATGGATAAAGGGCCATTCTTTCCGCGTTTCAACGCACCAACACCGTGATGATCGGCAAAGCGTGCAGCCACCTGGTCCGCGCTTTCCCCGAACAATGCCATCTCGTCGTCAATGGACGGCAGGGCAATATCTGCACGTTGCCAAAGCCGTTGGTTAATCTGCCGAGCGTGTTGGACGCTGTCCCAAAGACGCGGACGAAAGTTGCTGTCATATACCAACCGGACGGAAGAGCCTTTGAGCCAGTCCAGAAGCGCAAGCCTGACTGCATGCGGAAGAATGGCCACGGAAATCCCTGACAAGTACAGCACGTCGTAACCGTTCAGCGGGCTGAAGTCGTGATCGGCAAAAAGCTGACGGGCGGCCGCCTCGCTGCGCCAATAGGTAAAGCTGCGTTCACCGTCCGCAGATGTCGTGATCGCGTATAGTCCCGGAGAGGCGTCCGGAATGATACGGATGCCGGATGTTCCGATGCCATGACTGGCGATGAAGTCCACGATATGCCTTGAGAACGGATCGTCGCCTAGGCATGTCACATACTCCACCTGCAGGTCAGGCGCGGCACGGTGCATGTAGATGGCCGTGTTCAGCGTATCCCCCGCGACGCCCACCTTCGCGCCGGTTTCCAGCATGGACAATTCGATCATTGCTTCGCCGATGCAGGCAATTCGCGTCATTTCTTTTCTCTTTTCCAGATGATGAGACCGGCAGCCATGATCAGCGCAGCCCCCGCCAACGTGAATGCGTCCGGTACTGTGTCAAAGAACAGATAACCCCAGATTGCCACGTAGATTAGGAACGAATAGGTGAATGGCATCAACTGGTTCGCCGTTCCAAACCGATGCGCGTTCGTCAGCAGCTGATGCCCGCACCAGCCAAACACACCAAGGCCGATCAGTACAATCAGGCTCCACGTGTTTTCTGGCTGGACCCAAAACCAGATGGCGAACGGCAACAGGACCACCGTACCGGTAAGCCCGAGGTAGAATTGCATAGTGTCCACGGCAACGACCCCGGACAGCTTGCGCGTCATGATCGAGTACAAGGCCAAAGCGGTGGCATTATATACGATCAGCAGCATGGTCGGATGAAAGGCCGAACCAAACGGCCGTACGACAACCAACACCCCCAGAAAGCCCAGGATGATAGCCGCCCAACGCCATGGGCCCACGCTTTCTTTCAATACAAAGACGGACAGAAAGCACACGATGACCGGGCTTGAGAACATGATTGCCGACACAACGGTCAGTGGCAAAAACCGTAGGGCATAAAAATTGAAAACGGTCGCCGAGATCAGCAGCAAGGCCCGGCTTATCACCTGCCATGGATGGTCAGTCTTGAACCGACCGGCCTCTATCCCGCCCTTGGCGATCACGCCCACTGAGATCACGAAGTGCCCCGCATAGCGCATGAACGCCAACTGAAATGCTGGCACTCCGGCCAACGCCAACCACTTGGCCCCAAGGTCAACCAACGAAAAGAACAGCCACGCCATCAACATCAGCACAATGCCAAGGCGCGGCAGGTCAGCGGTGGGGTTGGCGGAGACGGCCATCGATCAGGTGTTGAAACGCTTGACGTAGTAGTCAACCATCTGGCTTACCATGTCATCCGCCTGACCGTGGTCGCGGGCGTCATTCAGCGCCGAAAGCGCGCCCTGCGACATCACGCTGGTAACGCCTGCCTCGCGCGCCATTCGGTCATAATACCCGAGGTCTTTTGCCGCGTTCTTGATGGCAAAGGCCAGCTGATTTGGGTCGCTCTCAACGCCATAGGCTTTGACGAAATCCATCATTCCGGAATGCAGCGGCCCTGCGGCCATCACATCATACAGCTGCTTGCGGTCAACACCGGTGATGTCAGCCATGGCAAAGGCTTCGGCCATCGCGTTCGCAACGGTCATTCCGAAGAAGTTGTTGATCAGCTTGATCGTGTGCCCGGACCCAACGGGGCCAAGGTAAAAAACGTTTTCGCCCAAATCTTTCAGTGTCGGCTCGGCCTTGTCAAAGGCGGCCTTGTCTCCAGACGTCATAATGTTGAGCTTGCCTTCTAGCGCGTGTGAAGGTGTCCGGCCAAGCGGTGCATCAAGATAGCTTCCGTCGGCTGCGGCAACCTCCTCGGCCAAGGCGCGTGTGCTGCCAGGAAGCGAGGTGCCAAAGTCGATGACAATCGCGCCGGATTTCAATCCCGCAATCACTCCATCTGCACCGTGCATTCGGCTCTCGACCTGTTCGGAGGTGCCCATGCACAGCATCACGATGTCGCTGGCCTGAGCCAGTTCTTGGGCGTTTTGCATCTCGCGGGCGCCTCGGTCAATCGCGGCGTCCAGGTACGTGCGGTCGCGGTTTCCCAATACAGCGACCGAATATCCTTGGTCCAACAGTCGGCTCACCATGGCTCCGCCCATTAGTCCCAAGCCGATAAACCCGATTGATGGTTTGCTCATTGGTTTCCCTTTCCGTGAATGTGTCTGGTTTTTATTCTTGTGTTTGTTGCGGGCGGCTTTGCTTTTTTAATGCTCATATTGCCCGGTGGATAATCATTGGTTTTTAGGTGGTCCGGCATTTGGCCGGGCCGCATGTCCATCAGGCCGGCGCCCGCGCTCGGGTCGTTCGCGCCTTTAGCCCCTGTTCAATCCGTGATGTGACCTCGAGCGTTCGGGCTGCATCCTCGACGTCAATCAGTGGAGGAGCGCCATCGATCACGTCAAGGAAGTGATCCAGCTGCACCTCTAGCGGTGCGCGTTGTTGTTCCGGTCGTGTAAGTTGGTCTTTTTGGGCCGCAGTGCCCCAATCCTGTCCGCGCCACAGGGTCATGGAGGGAAAACTCACAGCGCCACTGGTTCCCGTGATCCAGATCATGTCCTGATGGGTCGTGCCGATGTTCGGGTTCTCGCCGGTTCCGGCCTCAAACCCCCAGGGGCTGGGTGCGGTATCGGCAAAGCTGATAGTGCCCGTCGCGCCGTTTTCGAATGCGATCGCGACAGCCCCGCTTTCTATCCTATCCGATCCGCGGATGGGCGCTCCGGGCAGGGCGACGACATCCGAGATTTCTCCGATCACAAAGCGCAGGACATCGATATCATGCACCAGATTGATCATGACTGGGCTGCCATCGGAAGTCCGCCAGTTCTGTTCAAAATAGCTGTCGGGTTTGCGCATGGCCCACAGCAACGAGACATTGATGACTTGTCCGATCGTACCTTGCGCGATCACCTCCTTCAGGTGTTGCAAGATTGTATGATACCGCCGATGGTGGCCTACAAGACTGCGGACATTGGCCTGGCGAACGGCCGTCTTCAGGCGCAGGGCATCATCGATCGATGCTGCAACCGGCTTTTCGATCAGCATGTGCCAACCGCGGGATGCGGCCAGAATGCCATGTTCGGCATGCAGGCGGGTCGGAGTGGCGATGATGACGCCATCCACTGGGCCCTGCACCTCGTCCATACTGGCAAAACGCGGCGCGTCGATCTGGATCGAGCCATCTGGATCGGCCAACCCGACCAACATGCAACCGGGATGCTCAATCACGGCGCGGACGTGGCGGATACCGATTAATCCGCCGCCGGCTACAAGAATCCGTTTCACATCACCGCTCCGATTTGCCAGGGAACAAATTCGTAGTCACCCAAGCCCTGCGCCTCGGACTTGGTCCGCGCGCCAGAGGCGACTTGGAGCAGCCGTCGGTATATTTCCTGTCCTTTTTCCTCGACGCTGGCGCCTTTGGTCAGAATGTCGCCTGCATCCACGTCCATGTCTTCGGGCATGCGTGCTGCCAATTCAGAGTTGGTAGCGATTTTCAGCGTGGGTGCCGGTTTGGACCCAAATGCAGAGCCGCGTCCCGTGGTGAAGCACACAAGGTTGCACCCAGCCGCGATCTGCCCGGTCACCGAGGCCGGGTCATATCCGGGGCTGTCCATGAAGGTGAAGCCTTTGGCGGTGATTGGTTCGGCGTATTTGAATACACTGGTCAAAGGGGTGGTGCCGCCCTTCGCCGCTGCCCCCAGCGACTTCTCTAGGATGGTCGTCAGACCCCCTTGCTTGTTGCCGGGGCTTGGGTTGTTGTCCATCGAACCGTGATTGCGAGCGGTATAGTCCTGCCACCAATCGATCAGTCCGATCAGTTTTTCCCCAGTTGTGCGACTAAGGGCGCGGCGGGTCAAAAGGTGTTCGGCTCCGTAAATTTCGGGTGTTTCCGCAAGGACACCTGTGCCGCCTTGCGCAACCAACAGGTCGCAGGCATGTCCGAGCGCCGGGTTCGCGGTCACGCCGGACCAAGCGTCCGAGCCACCGCATTGCAGCGCAACCATCAGTTCGGACGCCGGGGCTTCGCTGCGCCTCGCCTCATTGGCAATGGGCAGCATCTGGTTGATCTTGCTGATGCCCATTTCCACGGTCCGGCGCAATCCGGCGACGTTCTGGATGTTCATCGTCTGGAAGGTGGGACTTTGCTTCAGCCCATACGCGTCCAGCAGCCAGTCGATCTGGTTCATCTCGCAGCCCAGACCGACCATCAGAACGGCAGCGTGGTTGGGGTGTTTTGCAAACCCCCACATGACCCGTTGAAGGGCTTCGAAACCGTCGCCGGAATCGGCCATTCCGCAGCCTGTTCCATGGACAAAGGCCACCACGCCGTCGATGTTCGGAAACTTGGCCAGCTTGTCCGGCGTGAAGTGATTGGCGATCATGCGGGCCGCGGTCGCCGAACAGTTCACTGTGGTCAGAACCGCGATGTAATTGCGCGTGCCGACCCGACCGCTGTCCCGGTGGTAGCCCATGAATGTATCGACCGAGGTGGCAGGTTTGGTGGGCCTGTGATCCGTCGCAAACTCGTAGTCTACGCTGGGGTTCCGGAACTCGACATTGTGGGTGTGCACATGGTCGCCGGGTTCGATCGGTTGGGTGGCGTAACCGATGATCTGGGCGTACTTTCTGACCGGATCGCCGAGTGCAAGATTCCGCGTGGCGACCTTGTGCCCCGGGGGGATGCGCGCATTGGTCGTGACATCCTCGACCATACTGCCGGCCTCCAGGTGCCGAGTTGCAACAACCACGCTATCCGTTCGATCTAAACGTACAAAAGTCATAATCAGCTTTCCTGGCGGCAGCAGCTAGGCGCAGAACGGTGAGTCCGATGACCACCGGTGAATATCTATATGCGGCTTGCCAGACAGTCTTGCTCGTGCCGCCTCCCAATTGGACTTGCAGACGCGCCAATCTCGCAGCTCGGTTTCGGGGCGCGATCTAGACCTCGCGATGAAGCTGGGGAAATGATCTCGACCGGTCGGCTGGCCTGCCGCACTAAAGCGGATGTCGAACGACCAGCGGAACCGGTCCGTTTTATTGATCAGCGAAGCGTGTGGCGTCAAAGGGTGAAACAGGATGATCCCGCCGGCCTTGACAGGAAGGGGCACGGCGCGGCCTTCATCAATGAACCCGTCGGCAATGCCTGTCTGCGTCCGGGCACAATGTGGCAGGATAGATTGGTCTTGTGCCATTGGCAGCACTTGCAGGCAGCCGTTTTCAACCGTTGCATCGTTGACGGCAATCCAAACCGTGACCATTTCGGTCTGATCAGCATCCTCCAGCGCAACCGCTCGGTCCTGATGCCAGTCCGTTGCGGTGATGTGCGCGCGCACCTCGTCCTTGGACAGCTTCAGGGCAGGGGGCTTCAGCCGAACGTGCTGGATTGGATTGCTCACCAACTCTGGCCCGATCAGCTGCTCGACGATGTCAAGCATGGGACGGGCCGTCAGCAAGTCGAACACTGCGGGCCCAATATGGAACGGTGTGTCCGCCATGATCCGATCGCCGGGCAGCGAGATGTCCAGCGGCTGGAAATAGTCGCATCCGGCCTGATAGGCGGACAGAAGTTTGTCCCAGAAGGTCATTCCGGACGGCTCGTCCTTGACCAGCCCTTTTTCGTACCAACAGTCATAGAGCCGGTTCAGGACATCCGAGTATTCCGCTTGCACCCGACCCAGGACATCGCGGGGAATTACATCCTCAACCACGAGGTATCCATCGGTCTGGAACTTGCCAATCTGATCTTGTGTCAGCATGGGTGCAACCTCACAACAGCAGCGCAATGATGCCCGGCCAGATCAGAAGAACGGAAAGCGCCAGCAACTGGATCCCGATGAATGGCAGGAAGCCGCGGAAGATATCCGTTAGGCTGATATGCGGCGGGGCCACTGACTTCAGGTAGAACGCGGCCGGGCCGAAAGGGGGCGAGAGGAAGCTGACCTGCATGTTCATACAGAACACGACGCCGAACCAGATGGCGACATGACTCGGCTCCAACTGGCCAAAGACTCCGATTTCCTCGATAGGAAGGCGCAGGACGATCGGGAGAAAGACCGGAATGATCAACAGTACGATGCCGACCCAATCCATGAATGCGCCCATGAACAGCAAGATCAGCATCATTACCAGAATGACCAACATGGTCGGCAGCTCCTGGCCGACGATCAGGTCGGCCACGTATTGGGGCCCGCCAGCAATGGTGTAGGCACCCGCCAGCGCGGCGGCCCCGATCGTAACCCAGATGATGGTGCCTGTGGATTTTAACGTCCGCATCAAGCTGTCCCAAACCAGCTCGAACGATCCTTCGCCCCGCAGGATGGCGATGATCAGAACGGCGAAGGCGCCCATGCCTGCAGCCTCAGTGATCCCTGTGATCCCGCCATAGATCGAACCGAGCACGACGCCGATTACGACCAGCGGCGCGACGAGACCCTTGCCCATTTCCCAACCGATTTTTGCGCGTTGTCTGCCAAAGACGAAGAAAATCAGCAGAAGGGCGACGATCGTGATGCCGGCAAACCAGGGCAGGTAGTCAGCCGTTCCCAGCCTCGCGGGCTCACCCTGGCTGGCAGCGTTCGAGCCTGAGAGCTCGAAAAAAGCGGCCCGGATAAACAGAACGGTGGAAAACCCGGCGACGACGATGCTCATGAAGGCCCCAAACAGTTTGCGTTTCTCGGCTGGTTCGGGGTCGTTCGGGTCCGGTTCCGGCAGCGGAGCGTGATGAGGATTCAACCGCGTGCGGATGATGATGTACAGGATGATCATCGAGGCCAGCATGAAGCCGGGAATGAAAGACGCGGTGAACAGCGACTTGATCGAGGTTTCGGTGATCAGCCCATAGATGATCAGAACGATCGAAGGAGGGATCATGGTGCCCAGAGACCCTGAGGCGCAGATGACGCCGATCGCGAGATTCTGATCGTAGCCCAGGCGCAGCATCTGGGGCAGGGCGATAAGGCCCAGCAGGACAACCTCACCGCCGATGATGCCGGACATGGCAGCCATGATCACCGCCATGATCGAGGTCACGATCGCGATGCCGCCGCGTGTTCTGGACAGCCAGACATTCAGCGACGAATACATGTCGCGCGCGATCCCGGACCGCTCTAGCAGCGACGCCATGAAGATAAACAATGGCACGGATATGAGCACGTAGTCCGTTAAGAGCCCGTATATCTTCTGCGCCAGGATATAGAGCGGCCCAGTCCCTGGCCGACCGGTGAGAATCCCGTCGCCGAATGAAAACGGGTTTAAAAGCAGTGTCGGTTCGAACTTGAGCACAAGAACCAGAACCGCAAGCGAAGCCGAGGCCAGACCCAAGGGCATCCCGATCGCCAGAAGCACAATCAGGGCGACCATCAGGATGAGTGAGATTGTTCCAATGTCCATCAGTCTTGTCCCACCGCCCGTTTGATCATTTCAATTTCGTCTTCGTCCGGTTCATCTGTGTGGATTTCCGGTTCTTTGTTCCAATCCGCGACCAAGTTTAAAATTGCTTGCATTGCGACGAGCGTAATCACTATCAGCACCATCGGCTGCAACGTCGCCGGGATCGGAGGATTGAAGGCAGAGCCATAAAGCTCCCATTTGTAGAGCTTATTGACGAACACCTGTTTGTAGCTGCCGTAGACAAGAAAGAAGGCAAATAGCACGATCAGTATAGTCGAAACCGTATCAAAAACGCGCTGAAGCCAACGTGGAACTGCGTCGTACATCAGGAATATTCGAATGTGACTGCGTTGCTGCATGGCGTAGTAGCCAGACATTAAAAACACAAAGCTGGCGAACCAGAGTGTCATTTCGTTCGCCCACTCGGTCGGCTTCTCCAGGATATAACGCATGAAGACTTCGTAGAGCATGACGACAGTCATGATTGCGATCATCATCATCGTCACTCGACCTATGAACAGGGCGAAACGGTCCATAACCGTCGAGCCTTCGAACTCCATCGTCGCCGGGCGCACGGTCTTGGTACCAATCACTGCAAGAAACGGTAGAAGGACGAGCGCGGCCATGTCGATGATGTCGACATACCCCCCGAATACGCCAGACAATTCGGGCGTAACGTCGCTGCGCAGATATATTTCAGTTACCTGACTTTTGAGGGATTCAGAGGTGTAAGGCAGCCAGTCCAATAGGAATGCGGGAAGATGCCAAACAAGCCAGCTGGCTGTTGCGACGAAGGCCAACGGTATGAGCCATTCAATTAGTCCGCCTGAGTTCTTGTGCATCGCGTAACCCTCGTCCCTATCCTTCGATCCTGTAGTGATCGATAAAGTCTCGGTCCGGCTCGACACCCAATCCGGGGCCAGTCGGGATCGTGACACGGCCGTTGTTGGCCTTGACCTGATTTTGAATTTCCAGCGGTTCGGTCAGCAGATCGTCCCGAAACTTGTTGTCCGTTGTGTCGAACTCCAGCATCGGCTCCCATGGATGCAAGCCGCCTGGAATTGCGGGCATGGCCGCTAGTAAATGCAGATTAGTTGCGACGGCGATGGCGCTACCCCAGACGTGATTTACGACCGGAGTGAAATGTGCGTGGCATAGAGACAGTACCCTGAGATACTCTGAAACACCGCCCAAAGCACAAACCTCTGGCTGCGCGATATCGATGCCACGGTTTTCAAGAAGATTGCGCCATGCCCAGCGATTGAATACCGCCTCTCCGCCCGAGATGTTTACTTTAAGCGAAGTGCGCAGTTCGCGGTATCCGTCAATGTCTTCTGGCGCGACCGGTTCTTCGAACCAATATGCGTCCAGTTCTTCCAGCGCCCGACCGACAAAGAACGCGTCTGAAGTCGTATAGGCATGGTTTGCATCGACCATAAAAGGAAAGTCGTCACCAACTCCGCGTCTAACTGCTTCGCACAGTTTCACATCAGGCTTCGGGCCAAAGCCCGTTTTCATTTTGGTGGCGGTAAATCCCATTGACTTGATCTTAGCGGCTTCATCCTCAAAACGGCTTGCAAGACTAGAAATCGGTTCATCCCGGAGCATCATGCCGTAGCCGTAGCAAGGAACGCTTGCGCGATGAGCCCCGCCGACAAGCTTATGGAGGGGGAGGCCAGAGATTTTGCCGGTGATGTCCCAAAGTGCGATGTCCACCCCGGACAAAGCCTGTATTGGCATTCCGCTTTGGCCATGGTCTCGCAAAAGATTGTACACCTTGTGCCAGATCACGTCTTTGTCCAAAGGGTCCATGCCAAGGACCATTGGTTGGATTACCTTTTCCACGATGGATTTGTTCGCAATGGCTACGTTTCCGGGACCAAAGCACTCCCCCCAACCGGTTACCCCTTCATCTGTCTGAATCTCGACCAGATGGGTTGTACGCTTGTCATAATACTGTTGCGAGTAGCCCAGAACTTCCGGCATGTCGTACTGCAGTACATGACTTATTATTCTGGTGATTTTCATGAAGTTCTGGATCCCGGCGCCGATCCGGAGAGGCCGCAAGTGCGGCCTTTCCGTGTGTCGTAGTTCGATCGAAGCCTGATTACTGCATTGCGCCCAGGTCACGCAGGAAGTTGATGTGGCTTTCCAAAAGCGCCTGTGCTTCAGGTGTCGTTGCGAACTCCGTCCAACCGACCTGAACGGCCGCGCGATACGCTGCCAGGTCTTCAGGCGACCATTCGTACAACTGAACGCCTTTTGCCTTCAGGTCTTTTGCAGTCTGAGCGTTCTGCACTTCATTGATTGTGGCATTGTGCAATGCCAGGCTATCCATTGCGACTTCCATGATCTTCTTGTGATGCGCGGGCATCGCTTCCCAGACGTCTTTGCGACAAGCTAGGTGATCTGCAGGCATCGAGTGGAAACCGGGATAGTTTGTGTGGCCTGCGATCTCGTACAGACCGAGGCCCACATTGTTCGTCAGGTTCGCAGCATCCGCACCATCAATGATACCGGTTTCCAAAGCCGTGAAGATTTCGTTGAAGTCCATCACGATCGGAGAAGCACCAAGTTCCGCGAACACCTTGGTAGCAAGGCCTGGAGGCGAGCGGAACTTCCAATCTTTGAAGTCTTCCACTTTTGCAATCGGCTTGGTCGAAGACAGCGACTCTGGCCCGGGAATCCACCATCCGATGAATTCCATGTCGTAGCCGTTGTATAGATCATTTACAGCTTCTCTTCCGCCGCCATGAAGAAGCCAAGCCATTTGCTGATATGGGTTCTGATATCCGCCGAGCAGGTCGCCCGCAAACTGGAAGGCCGGGTTTTTACCGGTCTGATAGCCGCCGCCCGTCATGTCGCAATCCAGAATTCCTGTAGCTGCGGCATCGAAGGTTTCAACTGATTTGACCACCGAAGAGGAATAGAACATTTCAACTTCGATTTCGCCGTTCGACATTTCCTGAATGTCTTCAACGAATTTTGCAGCCATCTGGCCTGACAGAGTTTCGGGCGAAAAATGGGTTTGAATTCTAAGCTTCGTTGTTTCAGCCATCGCGAAACCGGCTGCCATTGTCGTGGCTACGGCCGCCAGGGCCGCTGTCTTGACTATTTTCATATTGTCCTCCCAGACGTTGAGCGTGCGCGGTGTGGAAGATCTTGCCGCCTCCTTTGCTGTCGCGCAGGTAAACGTTAAGCCGACGAATCGAATGCAACAAGAAAAAATTGAAATTTCTAAAAATTTCGAGATTCTTGCGATAATTCGAAAATAAGGTTAGGACGCTACTTGGACAAAACTTGAAGGTGCATACTGGAATGAACGACGAAATAGATATTTATCAAGATCTTAAGATGCGCCTGATCTCTAATGGATTCGAGCATGGAGCGAAGGTGCGGGCTGAAGAACTTCGTAAAGTGTATGGCTGTTCTGCGAGCGCCGTTCGTGAAGTCCTTTTTCGTTTGGCCGCTGTTGGTTTGGTGGACTTTCAGGAACAAAAAGGTTTCCGCGTGCCAATGCGATCGCCGCAGAAGCTTATCGAATTGACGCACGTCCGTGTTCTGTTGGAGGCCGAAGGCACCGCAATGTCGATCCGTAATGGCGGGGTGGATTGGGAAGCAAGATTGACGGCCGCACATCACAAACTCAGCCATATCGAAAAACGCATTCACGCCACAGACGACCCGAGCGGCCTTATCGAGATATGGTTTGCCTCGGAAAAGGAATTTCACCAAACACTTATTTCTGCCTGTGGCTCGGAAACTTTAAAACAAATGCATAGCCGAGTTTACGCGCAATTCAGACAGCAGTTGATGGTGGCAGACCGGAACTTTGAATTCATTTCTCAGAACATAAGACACCATGCCGATATACTTGAAGCAGCATTGTCAGGGGATGAGCAGTTAACACGAGAGAAAATTCACGACCATCTGGAACGCCATCTAACTGGAAAGACGATGGGCGACTAAAGCCGAAAATCGTCTTCCAAATACACGCGAATGATTTCGTCGAAGCTTGATTCCGCCTCGAACCCCAACTCCAGAGCGCGATCTGTTTGAAAGTCTCGCGGCCAATTCTTGACTATTCGTTCGATTGTCTCGTCGGGTTCTTGCCTGATTAGGCCAACCGCTTCTTGGCCGGCCACTTTGCGCAGAGCTTCGATTTGTTCGGCGACGGTGCAACTTACGCCAGGCATGTTCAATGCGCGTCTGTCATTCAAAAGCTGCGTGTCCATTGTTGCTGCGTGCGTCAAAAAAGTCGCAGCGGCGCGGGGGCTGGCGTGCCAGTGGCGAACGGTTTCGGCAACTGGCAAGACAGCCTCATCCCCATTCAATGGCTCTCGGATTATACCCGAAAAGAAGGACGAAGCGGCAGCGTTGGCTTTGCCCGGGCGCACACACAAAGTGGGCAAGCGCAAGGAAATACCGTCGATGTATCCTTTCCTGCTGAAATCCGTGATCATCAATTCAGCCGCCGCTTTCTGCGCTCCGTAACTTGTCAAAGGTGCCGAGAGGAACTCATCGCTTATCTTTTCGGGGAATGGTGACCCGAAAACTGCTATGGACGAGGCAAAAACCAGGCGAGGTGTGTACTCGCTTTCTGAAGCTTCGTGTTCATCCTTAAGTGCGTTCAGCAGTGCCCACGTTGCCATAAGGTTTACATCCCAACCCAACGCAAAGTCTGTTTCAGCTTGGCCTGAAACGATAGCTGCAAGATGAAAAATGACGTCTGGCCGCTGCGTAGCAAAAGACTTAGCTATGCCTGACGCAGTCAAGTTCCCCACAATTTGATTACCTGCCGCACTGTCGGGCGGGAACGAGAGATCGAACAGTGAGACTTGGGCATCCGCTCCAAAAGTTTCTTGGGTCGACACGCGATGGGCCAGTTTCTGGCCCAGCATTCCTCCGCCGCCTATAATCAGGATCCGCGTCACAGCATTCCGTTCCGTTTTTTGAGTTCTAGATACAAAGCTGAATGATCCAGTTCGGCCCCATCCATTTCGTCTATCAGATATTCGAAACGGTCGCGCACAGATCGGGTGCTAGGTAGCTCAACGCCAAGGCTTCCCGCTTCCTCCAGCGTGTTGTCCAAATCCTTTAGTTGAAACTTAGACAAACCCCCGGGTGTAAAATTTCCATCAGACATGCGTTCGCCATGTTGTTGCAAGATAATACTATCCGCAAAGCCCCCCTTTAGTGCGGCCCTTAACGCGGTGGGGTCCGCACCGCCTTGCTGAGCCAGTAGAGTCGCCTCGGCGACTGCCGATATTGTTACAGCGACAATTGTTTGATTGGCCAATTTGCACAATTGACCAGAACCACTTGGGCCAACATGCACAGGCCGGCCCATTGCTGTCAGAACTGGTCGCACGCGCTCCATAACGTCCTGATCGCCACCGACCATGATCGCAAGGGTGCCAGCTTCGGCACCTTTGGTGCCACCGGAAACCGGGGCGTCCAGATGCAGCACCCCCATCGAGGAAAGCTGCGCGGATTGCTCTCTTGCGTGTTCGGGTTTGGCGCTCGACATATCAATCCAGATCATCCCCGGTTTGAGTTGCTCGCGGAAAGCCTCGTCAGCAAGTAGCGCGCCGGTCGCGTATCCATCCGAGAGCATGGTTATTATTACGTCTGCACCCGAAACCGCCAGCGGGGCAGTTTCCACCAATGTCGCGCCTTCTGCTGTCAACGGTTTTGCCTTTTTCAAGCTGCGGTTCCATACAGTGAGCGGAAACTCGGCGCGCAAAATATTCCGCGCCATAGGAGCTCCCATCAGGCCGGTTCCCAACAGAGCCACTTTGAACTGCTTGCTCATCATCTACTGTCCTTCCGAAGGTGCGCCACGCATGGTTATGGCCAAACCAAAATCTCTGTCATACGCTAACGGCTCTGTGCCCACATGCCAGAAGTCGTTGCAAATCCGCCAAGGTTTCTTTGCTTCTCGGTTGATCTGTGGGACGACGTAACACTTGTCCAGTCGCCACTTTTGAGGTCGGAATATTTATATGTCAGAAAGACTTAAGGGAAAAAGCGTCCTGGTCACAGCCGCCGCACAGGGGATCGGACTTGCAAGTGCAATTGCAATGGCAAGAGAGGGTGCAAAAGTCTATGCGACGGATATTAGCCCCAAAAAACTAAATTTGATTCGCGGTCAGAATCTCGAAAATCTCGAAATTTTCGAGATGGATGTTACGAATAATGACAGCATTCATCATGGGGTCGCGCGAGCGAAGCCGGACGTTTTGTTCAACTGCGCAGGGTTCGTGCATCACGGAACTATTCTGGATGCAACCGATGAAGAGTGGGATTTTGCCATGGACCTTAATGTGCGCTCAATGGTGCGCACGACAAAGGCTGTATTGCCGGGAATGCTAGAGCGCGGAGGAGGCTCGATAATCAATATGTCTTCCGCACTGGGTTCCATAATCGGTGCGCCAAATCGTTTTGTATATGGAACGACAAAAGCCGCTGTTGTTGGGCTGACGAAATCGGTAGCCGTGGACTTCATAACAAAAGGAATCCGGTGCAATTGCATTTGTCCGGGAACAGTCGACAGTCCCAGTTGGCGTGACCGCGTAGATGCGTTGGGAGAGCAATTGGGCAGCAGAGAAGAGGCCCTTGCACAATTTGTGGCGCGTCAGCCTATGGGGCGTGTAGCGAAAGCAGAAGAGATTGCTGCATTGGTCGTCTATCTGGCGAGCGATGAAAGTGCATTCACCACAGGACACACGCACATAATTGACGGGGGTTGGTCAGGCCAATGACAAAAGTATCAAAAAACGATTTGCGATCTCGCAAGTGGTTCATGAATTCTGAGAACCTTGAGATGACGGCATTGTATCTGGAAAGATACCTGAATTACGGATTGACCCGTGAGGAACTGCAATCAGGCAAACCGATCATTGGCATTGCTCAGACCGGCAGTGATTTGAGCCCCTGTAATCGGCATCATATCGAATTGTCCAAACGTGTTCGCGATGGAATCATCGCCGCCGGGGGAACGTGCATCGAAATACCGGTCCATCCGATACAAGAGACCGGTAAACGGCCAACGGCGTCACTCGATCGCAACCTAGCTTATCTGTCCTTGGTTGAGAGTCTATTCGGGTATCCGATTGATGGCGTTGTTCTGAACATTGGTTGCGACAAGACCACGCCCGCGCTTCTTATGGCCGCTGCGACCGTCAACATCCCAGCGATTGCCCTGTCGGTCGGCCCCATGCTCAACGGTTGGTGGAAAGGTGAACGCGCTGGATCGGGCACGGTTATTTGGAAAGCGCGCGAAGACCTTGCGGCTGACGAAATTGACACCGATGAGTTCATGGAAATCGCAGCCGCCGCAGCACCTTCGGTGGGTTATTGCAATACGATGGGAACAGCAACGACCATGAATTCGCTTGCTGAGGCCTTGGGTATGCAATTGCCCGGATCAGCCGCCATTCCAGCCCCGTATAGAGAGCGCGGTCAAATCAGTTATGAAACGGGTAAACGCATTGTGGACATGGTCTGGGAGGATCTACGCCCCAGCGATGTGATGACACGTCAGGCTTTTGAGAATGCGATTGTTATCAACTCTGCGATTGGCGGATCGACGAACGCGCCGATCCACCTGAATGCAATCGCCCGGCATCTTGGTGTTCCGTTGACCAACGATGACTGGCAGAAACTTGGCCACGACGTTCCACTGTTGGTTAACATGCAGCCTGCGGGTGAGTATCTGGGCGAAGATTACCAACAGGCCGGAGGTGTACCCGCCGTTGTCGGAGAGCTTCTTGATGCTGGATTGATGCCGCATCCCGATGCGATAACGGTGAACGGTAAGACGATGGGCGACAATTGCTCGGCACGCCGGTCTCAGAATAGCGACGTAATCAAGCCCGTCAGTAACCCGGTTAAGCAACAGGCGGGGTTCATCAATCTCTCGGGCAACCTGTTCGAGAGTGCGATTATGAAGACGTCTGTGATCTCACAGGCATTTCGAGAGACCTACCTGTCGAACCCGGATGATCCGGATGCATTTGAGGGCAGGGCGGTTGTGTTTGATGGGCCTGAGGACTTTCACCATCGGATTGATGATCCTGCAGAAAACATCGACGCAAACTGTATTCTGATTATGCGCGGAGCGGGACCAAAAGGATACCCTGGTGCTGCAGAGGTCGTGAACATGCGGCCGCCCTCATATTTGTTGAAACAGGGCATCGAAGCCCTTCCTTGCATCGGTGATGGACGGCAATCCGGTACATCAGGAAGTCCGTCTATCCTGAATGCCTCACCCGAAGCTGCAGAGGGTGGTGGGTTGGCCTTGGTGCGAAATGGCGACCGACTGCGCATCGATCTTGGAAAAGGCACAGCAGATATGCTGGTTTCGCTTGAAGAACTGCATGAACGCGCCCGCGATCTGGAGGCAAAGGGTGGTTATTCAACCCCGCCCAACCAATCCCCCTGGCAGGAATTATTCCGTGAAAAAGTAGATCGGTTGGATCGCGGGATGACGCTCAAGGGTGCAGAAAACTACCGCGATATCGCGCGAGGCTTCATGCCACGCGATAACCACTAAAAGGAACAGAAATGAAACTTGTTCGTTACGGCGCCAAGGGCTCGGAAAAGCCAGCCTTGGTCGACTCTGAGGGTCAATTGCGGGATCTGTCCGCTCATATCAATGATATCACGGGGGATATGTTGGATGACGGAACGCTTGATAACCTGCGGTCATTGGATCCGAACAACCTGCCAATTGTAGAGGGTGACCCTCGTATCGCGCCGTGTGTCGGTGACATCGGTAAATTTCTTTGCATCGGTTTGAACTACTCGGACCATGCTGCAGAAACCGGCGCAGATATTCCCGAGCATCCGATACTTTTTTTCAAGGCGAACTCGGCTGTCATAGGTGCCTATGATGATGTTGTTATGCCGCGGGGGTCTACACATACCGACTGGGAATGCGAACTGGGGGTCGTCATTGGTAAGACGGCCAAATACGTTTCCAAGGCCGACGCACTCGAATATGTTGCGGGCTATTGCATCGTAAACGACGTGTCGGAAAGGCATTTTCAAACGCAACTGACCGGTCAATGGACCAAAGGAAAATCCTGCGACACATATGGCCCTACCGGCCCGTGGTTAGTGACCCGGGATGAGGTGCCGGATCCCCAGAATCTTGGTATGTCACTGGATGTAAACGGTCAGCGCATGCAAACCGGGAATACCGCCACGATGATCTTTTCCGTTGCCGAGATCATTGAGCATCTAAGCCAACTTTTTACGCTGCACCCCGGTGACGTCATTTCAACCGGAACACCGCCCGGTGTTGGAATGGGGATCAAACCGGAACCAGTTTATCTGAAAAAAGGCGACGTCATGGAGCTTCGTATCGATGGGCTTGGTGTTCAGCGGCAAAAGGTCGGCCAAGATGACTGACTTGTTGCAAATCGGAGGGATCACTGAACGGATGCGAGAACGCCTGTCTTCAGTGTTCAATATTCATCAATTGGACGATTTCAACGCGGAAAGTATTACGCATATCGTAACGAACGGGCATGATGGCGTTCCGCATGACCTAATGATTTCACTCAGTAATCTGAAGATGATTAGCGTCTATGGAGTCGGCTACGACGCCGTCGACGCTAATGCTGCGGCTGAGCGTGGGATTGTTGTGACGCACACGCCCAATGTGTTGAACAAAGAAGTCGCAACCACCGCCGTTCTGCTGTTGCTGTCATGTTATCGAGAGCTCATACGTGACGATAATTACGTTCGGTCCGGACGGTGGGAAGTTGAAGGTAATGCCCCTTTGACGCGATCAGCGGACAATCAAAAAATAGGCATTCTTGGTCTTGGTCGCATTGGTCAGGCGATTGTTGATAAGTTGGAGCCGTGGGCACCCGAAATCTCATATCACACCCGCAAACAAAAGGATGTCCCGTACCGATATTTCGACAATTTGGTTGAAATGGCAGAGCATGTGGACGTCCTCATATGCATCACGCCCGGCGGCCCGTCGACCAATAGGCTGGTCAACGCTGAGGTGTTGCGCGCGTTGGGGGCAGACGGCACTCTGATAAACGTTAGTCGAGGTTCGGTTGTCGACGAAACTGCCTTAATTACTGCATTGCAAAATGGTGAGCTCGGGTGGGCAGGGCTTGATGTTTTTGAGGACGAACCGCGCGTTCCAGAAGCATTGCGCGAGTTGTCCAATGTCGTTCTGCTCCCTCACGCTGGTAGCGCGACTTTTGAGACGCGTGCAGCAATGGGTGACCTGACTGTCGACAATCTGCTGCAACACCATAAGGACGGATCGGTGATCACAGCTGTGCCGGAATGCAGAGATCTGTAATAGGCCAATCTGAAAAGTGTTTGAGTTTGCTGTCGCGGTTTTCTTTCTGCTGATTACGCCGGGCCCGGGTGTTCTAACAACCGCGGGTATTGGATCAGCATTTGGTTTTCGAGCTGGACTCGCCTTTGTGGCTGGTCTGATGCTGGGCGGGTTCATCAACATGATGTTAGTTGTCTCTGGAGTCGCTGCGGTTGCTTTGGCTGTACCGGTGCTTAGAACTTTGTTGCTATTCGCCTCTGTCGGGTATCTGGTATTTCTCGCCTGGCGTATTGCCAGCGCCGGCTCAAAGGTCGGATTTTCTCCTGCGGTTTCGCCGCTTGGTTTTGCGAACGGTCTGACACTTCAGTTCATCAATCCCAAGGCTTACGTGGTCGGCACAGCATTGTTTTCAGGGTTTGCCTTTTTGCCCGATGCGCCCGTTTGGGAGGTCGTCATAAAAATCGTAGTATTCAATATGATTTGGGTTCCAGTGCACATGATCTGGCTGGGTGCTGGCGCAAAGCTGGGTAGCCTTGATTTAAGCGA
This sequence comes from Ruegeria sp. C9, assembly GCF_056537585.1. NCBI lineage: Bacteria > Pseudomonadati > Pseudomonadota > Alphaproteobacteria > Rhodobacterales > Roseobacteraceae > Ruegeria > Ruegeria sp. C9. The sequence goes on along the minus strand of NZ_JBQFRU010000002.1, from coordinate 785,200 downwards.
GAGATCGCATCAAAGGATCAATATTGCGATGGCCGCTTCATTAATGGTGGTTGTGGTGATTGCCTTGGGGTCGGCGCTATGAACGATATCTAAGTCGGTCTTACTTAGCAGGCGATTGGAAGCTGCAGATCAAAGTGACGCCGTTATTCCACCATCGACATAGAGAGTATGACCATTGACGAAACTGGATGCAGGGGAAGCAAGGAAAATGGCGGCGCCGACAAGTTCTTCTACATTGCCCCAGCGACCGGCCGGGGTACGTTTCTCAAGCCATGAGCTAAACTCTGGGTCGGCAACCAAGGCGGCGTTCAAAGGTGTATCGAAATATCCAGGCGCAATGGCATTGCAGTTTAGACCATACTTAGCCCAATCAGTTGCCATTCCTTTTGTAAGATTGGTCACGGCGCCTTTTGTCGCCGTGTAAGGCGCAATACCCGGTCTTGCTAATGCGGATTGAACCGACGCAATGTTAATGATCTTACCAGACTTTCTTTCAATCATGTGCCGTGCCACAGCCTGACCGACGTGAAAGACGGACGCTACATTTGTCTGTAGCAGGCGCTCGAAGGCATCAGCGGGGAAATCCTGTAACTCCGTCCTATGTTGCATTCCGGCGTTGTTTATCAGGATGTCTATTGGGCCGACTTTTTCTTCAAAGTCGTCCACAGCAGATCGGACACCTTCATGATCGGTTGCATCGAACGAAAGTTCGCGTACCGAGGCACCTGTTTCGCTCAGCTCGGATGCTGCTGACGCTAGTTTAGTGGCATCGCGCCCGTTCAAAACGACCTGCGCACCGGCGGCAGCCAAACCACGAGCCAACGCAAATCCGATGCCTTGGCTAGAGCCTGTTACGAGCGCGCGTGTTCCCTCTAGGCTAAACATTTCAAGCGTCATGCAAAAATCCCTTGGTTGTCAGCACCGACTATCCCTATCTTTTGGCAATCTGTATAGGGAGTCCGTGCAATGTCTACGGCCAGTGTTGCTGTTGTTATCCATGCCGCAAAAGATCTGAGGTTGGAAAACCGGGATGTGCACGACGTGGGGCAAGACGAAGTCTTGATTGCCATGCGCGCGGGAGGGATTTGCGGCTCTGACCTGCATTATTACAACCACGGTGGTTTTGGTGCGATCAAGTTGCGTCAGCCGATGGTGCTTGGACACGAAATCGCCGGGGAAATAGTGAAAGTTGGATCAAGTGTGCGGGGGCTACACCTAGGTCAGCTGGTTGCAGTTTCTCCATCCCGACCTTGCCAATCCTGCAGTTATTGTCTGAACGGGCAGCAAAACCACTGTCTTGATATGAAGTTCTATGGCAGCGCGATGCCGTTCCCGCATATCCAAGGCGCTTTTCAAAGCAAACTCGTAGCGAAAGCCAGTCAATGCGTTCCAGCAGATGGGTTAAGTCCTGCGCAGGCCGCTATGGCCGAACCTTTGGCGGTCTGTTTGCACGCGATTAAACAAGCTGGGAGCCTCTTAGGTAAAACGGTTCTTATCACGGGATGCGGTCCAATCGGCTGCCTCACGATCTTGGCGGCGCGTCGTTCTGGGGCGGCCAGAATAGTGGCGACGGATATCTCGGACCAGACCCTCGCTCTGGCGCGTGGATGCGGGGCAGACGATGTCATCAACACCTACACCGATCCACAAAAACTGGAGCAGTTTGAAAACGACAAGGGTCAGGTTGATGTACAACTGGAGTGTTCCGGGGCTCAATCGGCTCTGGCTTCTGGCGTCGCATGCTTGCGACCGGGTGGAACATTGGTTCAGCTTGGTCTGGGCGGAGATATGACTGTGCCGATGCAGGCGTTGACTGCAAAAGAGATAGTGCTTCGCGGGTCTTTCCGTTTCCATTCCGAGTTCTCAGTCGCGGTCGAGATGATGCGAAGCGGACTAATAAACGTCGACCAGTTGGTGACGCATTCCTTCGAGGTTGGCGAGGCCATCACTGCTTTCGAGGTCGCGTCTGATCGAACCCAATCAATGAAGGTGCAGTTAACTTTTCCGGATAATGACAATGGATAAACGAACGCGTGATATTGCAAAGACTTATGAAAGAGACGGTTTCGTAGCTCCGCTGGATATCCTGACAGTTTCTGAGGTCCAAGCGCTGCGCAATGATTTTGAGGAAGCAGAGCGCATTCTCAGAGGCGACCCAGATAAACTCAAGCTTCTATATTCTTATCCGGACAGGCTGATACCATCATTCGATGCACTTCTTCGCCATCCGAAGCTGATTGAGGCTGCTTCAACGGTGTTAGGGCCGGACCTCATGGTTTGGAGCGGTGCACTTTTCGTAAAAGAAGCGCGATCATCGAAGATAGTCTCGTGGCACCAAGACTTGACCTATTGGGGATTGGATGATGCTGAAGAGGTTACCTGTTGGGTTGCGATTTCAGAAGCGTCTGAGCAAAGCGGGTGTATGAAGTTTGTTCCTGGCAGCCACAAAAGCCGTATCGTGCCTCACGTGGACACTTTCAGCGAAAACAATCTGTTATCACGTGGGCAGGAAATCGCAGTCGATGTGAACGAAAAAGATGCAGTTGCTGCCGAATTGCGTGCGGGGCAGGCATCCATGCATCACGGGCATCTCTTTCACGCATCCGGGCCCAATAACACAGACGATAGACGCATTGGTGCGGCGTTGCGTTTCATAAAGCCTTCAATGAAACAGCAGAATGGCGTGAAAACTTTGGTTGCGCTAGTCGCAGGGCGAGATGATTTTGGGCATTTTTTACTTGCGTCCTCCCCTCAGGGCTTTTTGCATGAGAACGATTTCGTTTTGTGTCAAAGGGATGCAGACCGCAAGAAACAAATACTCTTCGCCGGAGTGAAGTGACGCCCTTGGCATGCCAAGAACCATTGCTACATCGACCCGGAAGCAGACCTGAATCGCGAAAACCAATGAACAATCAAAAGGGTCTTGTCATAAGAACTTGGGGTGAGCGGGCAGGGGTGTTGCGTAGCTTGTGCCCATGACTGATCCTGCCTCTTACAAGTATTTCAAAACCAGCCCCGAGATCATCCGCCTTGCGGTGATGTTATACATCCGCTTCTCGCCTTCACTTCGGAATGTCGAAGTTCTGCTGCACGAGCGAGGCATCGACGTGAGCCACGAAACTGTCCGATATGGGTGGAACAGGTTCGGTCCGATGATTGCCTCTGAGATCCGAAGTAAGCGGGTGCAACAACTGCGCGCATTCTCGAAATGGAAGTGGCATGTGGATGAGGTTTTTGTGAAGGTCAATGGCAAGAAACATTACCTCTGGCGGGCCGTAGATCATGAGGGCGAAGTGCTGGAAGCAGTTGTCACCAAACGTCGAAACAAAGCTGCACCATTGAAATTCCTCAAGAAATTGATGAAGCGATGCGATAAAGCGGAAACCGTCGTCACGGCTCGCTTCGCCGGACACAGAGTCGCGGTCAGAGAGCTGGTCACGCTCGAAAAACAACCGACGGGCAGGTGGCTCAACAACCGCATCGAGAACTCGCACCTGCCGTTTCAACAACGCGAGCGCGCGATGCAGGGTTTAAGGCGCATTCGAAGTTTACAGAATTTCGCTTCCGACCATTCCTACGTATAAAACCACTTTAACCAGGAAATATCCCTCACCAGCCGAGACTCCTTCAAGCTGACGCGAACCGCCGCTCTTGACGAGTGGCGTCAACTTTGTTCCGGATAGGTTCACGATTTTGAGTCAAATTGAGACTGGTTCGAATTTGTCTGACAGCACCAATGGAGTTTGAAGCCTAGGACCCACCCAGCATTTCGTTGTAAGATGATACTCGGATATTCGCGCTATTATTTGTCGTGCGGTTATCCACGCTTGGATTGCCAGAATCCACTCATCTGACGAATGACGGGCTTCATGATCCGCGCCGCTAGTTGTGGAAATGGGGCAATTTTCTGAGATTGGTTGTTCAATACAAGCCAGAATTGGACGCGCAAAAGCGGATGAACCTAACTATACCACGCAGCTAACTGCGAGGTGTTTGGCGAAGTAATTTGGGAACCACTTCCTCAACGAACAGGGCGACGATTGGCTTCATGTTTGCGATGCGCAGGAACAAGACAGCTGCGCTTGTTGTGATTTGCGCTACTGATCAGAGATACGGATTTCGCCGTTTGGTCGATAAATCTGCAGTGGTGCGGGGTTATCTCACAGAGAAACCAACTTGCCTGAAACTTTTGTTGACAATATCTATTCGGCTATTAATTTTAGCAACTAAAATAAAGATAGGTGGGTTCAAAGATGTATCTTGGATTGGACTTGGGAACATCTGGTCTTAGAGGGATTCTTGTCGACGACGCAGGTTCCGTCGCAGGTAGCGCTGAGTCCATTATCCTTACGTCTTCCTCAAAACCCGGATGGTCCGAACAGTCCCCTTTGGATTGGGTGGAAGCTTGTAAAGAAGTCGTCAGTCAGCTTCGGGCTGCACACGGAAACGCGTTTTCTGCGCTGCGCGGCATTGGTTTGAGCGGGCACATGCACGGTGCGACTCTTTTGGATGCCAATGGTAACGTGTTGCGACCGTGCATTCTGTGGAACGACACGCGGGCATCTAAAGAGGCAGAAATTCTTGATCAACTGCCGGGTATGCGTTCGAGTTCAGGCAATATCGTTTTTCCGGGGTTCACGGCCCCCAAGTTGGAATGGGTCCGCGCAAATGAGCCTGACCTGTTTGCTAAAACTGCCAAGGTCCTGCTACCGAAAGACTACCTGCGGCTCTGGCTGACCGGAGACTACGTCAGCGATATGTCTGACAGTGCCGGAACTTCATGGCTGGACGTTGGTGCGCGGCGATGGTCGGAAACCGCACTGGAACAGAGTCACATGAACATCGAACAAATGCCTCGACTGGTCGAAGGCAGTGATCCGGGCGGGGAGCTGCGGTCCGAGTTGGAGCAAGAGTGGGGAGTGTCTGGACCGGTCGTGATTGCAGGGGGAGCAGGGGACAATGCCGCTGCCGCCTGTGGGATAGGCAGTACAAGCGATGGAGCTGGCTTCTTGTCCCTCGGAACCTCAGGTGTGTTGCTGGTGTCCAGAGACATTTATGCTCCAGCGCCAGAAACGGCGATACATTCTTTTTGTCATTCTGTCCCTGATAGGTGGATTCAGATGGGTGTTATCCTTTCTGCGACAAACAGTTTGAACTGGCTTTCCCGCAATCTGGGCCAGTCCGTTGGGGACATGATCGCCTCGCTGCCTGCCGATCTGGATAGCCCATCAGAGATCACGTTTCTGCCTTATCTTTCAGGTGAGCGGACGCCTCACAATGACAGTGCAATCCGTGGTGCGTTCCTGGGTGTGGATATTTCCTCGGAGACCACTGATTTGACGCGGGCTGTCATGGAAGGCGTCGCCTTTGCAATGCGGGACTGTTTGGAGGCCCTCAAGAGTACCGGAACAAAGCCAACCAGCCTTTTGGCCGTTGGCGGCGGTGCGCGATCTCGGTATTGGTTGAAAAACCTGGCCACCGTGCTCAATACGCCCCTTGCCTTGCCCCGGGGCAGTGAATTTGGTGCCGCCATCGGCGCCGCCCGCCTGGCAATGTGCGCCGTCAATGGCGCAAACCCGGACTCTGTGATGATGTCGCCCAAAATCGACACGGTGATCGAGCCTCGTGGGGATCTGATCGATGCATTCGAAAATGAATACCAACGTTACCGGCAATATTATTCGGCCTTAGCACCTTTTGCGAAACGATGAACAAAAGGCGGGACATACCTCCTCAAATCGAACGAGCCGTCCTGAATGATGGCGACATGCGCGTATCGCTACTCAGCTACGGGGCGACAACTCAAGGTTGGTGGTACAAGGGGATGCCAATGATCCTTGGATACGAGAACCCGCGGGACTACGCCACCGATAATAATTATCTGGGCGCAATCGTTGGGCGTGTCGCCAACCGGATTGGAGCAGCGCGTTTTGACATGGAAAATGTTCGGTATGAACTGGACGCAAACGAGGGTCGAAATTCCTTGCACGGTGGGCGGGCAGGCCTATCGCATCAGAATTGGGCTCTTGAGCAGATGACAGCAAACGAGGCCATATTGCGCCTCACTTCCCCGGAGGGTGCCAGCGGTTATCCGGGAACCGTCAGATTTGAAGTGCGAGTAAGGCTGGACTATCCGCGTCTGGTTTATTCGATTTCAGCACAGCCGGATCGGCCGACACCCGTAAGTATAGCGCAACATAATTACTATAGCCTGGGTTGCGTAACGGGCATTTCAGAACATTGTCTGCGGCTGACTTCAAACCGTTATCTTGAAGTTGACAATCAGGGTATTCCCTCGGGCAAGATTGTGGACGCAAGAGATAGTGGTATGGATTTTTCCGCGCCGAAAGCGATCAGTGCCGTTTTGACGGATTTGGACAACTACTTCGTTTTCAACAGCGCACGAGAGAAGGGGCTTCCGGTCGCCGACCTTACTACACCCACGGGTTTGAAGCTATCTGTATGGTCAGACCAGGCAGGGGTGCAAATTTACTCCGGGGCTCACCTCACGGAACCCTTTTACAAGAGCGCTGGCGTGTGCATCGAGCCATCGGGTTATCCCAACGCGCCCAACATCCCCGAGTTCCCGTCGATCATATGCGCTCCTGAAGCCCCTTACGAGCAGACATTGATTCTGCAGATTTCAGAGGGTGTGACATGAGGCTTGTTACACCGATTGTTGCTTTTAGCGTGGTAATTGCGTCCATTACGGTGGCAGCGGCTCAGAACCTTGGGCCAATCCCAGAATTTGTTGAACCTGGCGTGAAAGAGGTCCAACTTGGGCGACTGCTTTTCTACGACCCGATCTTGTCCGGGAACAGGAATATCAGCTGTGCGACTTGTCATCACCCCAAACTCGGCACGTCCGATGGGCTCTCGCTTGGGATCGGTGAAGGTGGTGCGGGTCTGGGGGCAAAGCGGAAATTCGATGCGAAAAACCCGCCGGAGCAACGAATCCCGCGCAATTCGCCGGGTCTATGGAATCTTGGCGCAACCGAGTTCACAGTCTTCTTTCATGATGGGCGCCTTGAAACTGATCCGACACGCGCGAACGGTATCAGGACGCCGCTGGGCACTCATATGAGGTCAGGTTTCAAATCCGCTCTGGCAGCTCAGGCAATGTTTCCGGTGCTGTCTCCTGATGAGATGGCAGGCCACTATTCCGAGAATGACGTCAGCCAGGCTGTACGCCTCGGGTTGCTTACTCAGGAAGGCGGGGCGTGGGATTTAATAGCGGCTCGCGTCGCGGCCATCCCGGAATACGAACAGCGTTTTTCTCAGGTTGCACCAGGGGATACGATCACCTTTTCCGCTATTGCGAATGTAATAGCTGATTTCATTGCCTTCGAATGGCGCGCTGTCAATAGCCCGTTTGACCTTGCGATGCGGGGGGAATCTGAGTTGCCGGAAGATGCACAGCGCGGCATGCAGTTGTTCTACGGGAAGGCAGGGTGCAGCATCTGTCATTCGGGCTGGTTCCAAACAGACCACAAATTTCACTCCATAGCGATGCCGCAGTTAGGACCCGGAAAAGCGGCGCGGTTCGAAAGCCATGTCCGGGATGATGGGCGCCTACGCGTGACTGGTGACGCAGAGGATGCGTTTGCGTTTCGCACGCCCTCGTTGCGTAATGTAACGCTGACGGCCCCGTACGGGCATAACGGTGCCTATGCGCAGCTTGAAGATATCGTGCGCCATCATCTCGGCCCAGAGGATTCCCTGCGTTCGTACTCCTTGGAAATGGCTGTGCTTCCTGACTTTCCGGGTGCAAAGGATCAGCTGCCATTGTCGAACCCGGAGAATTTGGATGCGATTGCCAGAAGCAGCGACCTGTCGAGGATAAGTCTGACGGATCAGGAGATCAGCGCGCTACTGAGCTTTCTGGCCAGTCTGGAAGATCCCGCGGAACGTCTTGGTGTTCCAGATCAGGTTCCAAGTGGACTGCCGGTTGACCAATGATCATCGCTCAATTTGAATGATCTGATTTGATTGGATTTCCTGCCATCCTCCTTCTTCGCCATCAGGCCAAATAACCCGAACTTCGATTGCCTTCGCATCCCCCAGTCCAAAATGATGAAGCCCTGCGATACCGCTGGTGTGCCCTCCACCGATTGTGATTTCCCGGGTTACCACACCTGACTCGGTCCTGGCCTCGATAAAGCCGCCGACCGCGAAGCGGTTTGGTTTATCTTGGGAAATGTCCAGCATCACCCAATTCCCGGTGTGGGGCTGGTTTTGATAGACCTCAAGTTCCGAGCCCCGGTTAATCACCACCAGATCAAGCCAGCCGTCATTGTTGAAGTCAGCCAAAGCCGCGCCGCGCGACTTGGCCATAGAGGCAACGCCAGCCTCGACTGAAGCTTCTTGAAATTGACCATTCTCCAGTTGTAACAGTAGGTTGTTGGGGTCATTCAATGCTGCATCTGGCATCTGCTCGACATTTCCCTTGGCGACAAAGATATCGTCTAGACCGTCGTTGTTAACGTCGCCAAATTGCGCATGCCATCCAGTTGATGGGCGACCGTCGTCTCCAATATGTGGCCTGTGAGCGGTTGTGCCTTTGCTGTAAGTGGCGTCTCGCCAGGTTGGGCCGCCAGCTTCGGGGTCAAAAACTTGAAATTTTTGGTCACCCATAGAAGTCAGGTAAACTTCGGGGAAGCCATCGCCTGTTAGATCTCGTGAAGCGATGCCCATGCCCCAGATCGAATATGCCAACCATCCGTCTTCTTTCGAATAGGGGCGTGGAGTTTTTTCCATTGCCCACAATTGCTCGTGGCCGCCACGTACATAGTAATGGCGATCGTTACTGACCCGCAGATCCGCTTGCCCGGTGCGGGACCAGTCAGAAAAGAGAATGGACAGCGCGCAATAGCCTGGTTCGAGATGTTCCGGTGGCTGGTAACTGCCGCCACTGGGCCGGTATAGGACCGTGGGTCCGCAAGTCTCAAACGGGCCGTCGGGATTGTGACGATCAACATAAGTTCCGTAGGCCAATGTTGGCAGAGTCTGATTAGCTTCCCAGGTGGCAGAGAACCCGGTTGTCCAATGATCCTCTGATCTGAAGCCAAGGGAGCTGAAAGGGCGGAACTTGCAATCAGGCTCACCTTTTATAAGCAGATCGGGGCCGACGCGCAAAACAGCCAGATCCATAACGCCATCACTGTCGACATCCAGCGGGTAAGCCCCAGTTACGTCGACCATGGAAAGCAGCTCGGGGGTATCAGCACGAAATGAAACGCTTTCGTGCGATGTGTTTCTAAACAGTTTGGATGTGTTGGTGCCACCCGCTGCAAAGAGTTCGGGCAACCCATCACCGTCACAATCGAAAACGGCGACTCCGCCGCCAACAAAGTGCTCCCAGCCGCCGTCATAAATATGAGCGCCGATGTCAATCTTTTGGAATTGCGGAGCTTGAGATTCTGCGCTGGCCGCAGATGCAAAAGCGAATAGGATACAAAGCTCAGGGCGCATTTGTCGACAGCTCCTTTACCTTGAGGATCGAGACCTGCTCAATCCCGTACGCCGCAGCTCCCTTAGCCCACATAAGGTCGCCCCAATGATGGGCTGTGATTTCCGGCAAGGGGGTATCGACATTCACGACGCCACTGCGAATTCGGGTCATCACCTCGTCCGAATTCAGGTGTTCTAAGTCCATCTGAGCTCCGGACAAAATAATGCGTTCGGGATCAAACAGATTGATCAGATTGGATATTCCCAGACCAAACATCTGGCCCGCGCGGGCCAGAACGGATTTCGCCCTTTCGTCTCCGGATCGAGCATTTTCGTGGATCTCTTTAATAGTTTCCGTTCCAATGCGTTGATCGGCGACGGTTGCTTCCCGGATCAGTGCATAGTCCCCGACATAGGCCTCAAGGCAACCCCGCTGGCCGCACTGGCAAAGCGCGCCGTCCAGTTGGACTTTTGTGTGGCCAAATTCCGCTCCGCAGCCTCTTTCCCCGCGATATAGCTTACCGTCCAGGACAATTCCAAGCCCAACGCCGTGTTCGATCGTGACGACAAGAAAGTTCTTAAAACCCTTGCCTAACCCAAAGAGTTGTTCCGCCTTTGCTACCAGGTTGGCGTCGTTTTCTATAAAAGCGGGGCAGGGCAGCTCTGTTTCCAGAAATTGGCTAAAATCGACGTTTCTATCGGTAAGTGAAGAGGACCAGTGTACAAAGTTCCTTTCTGCGTCCACGAGACCGGCAACCCCAATTGACACTCCGGATAAGGTGTCGAGGGTCTCGTTGATCTGAGCGCAGGCCTCATCCAAGGCCTTGCGAATGGTTGCCACTAATGCGCCTGGTGTCATCCGGACGTCGTCCAACGGATGTTTGTATGACGTGACCTCGTTGCCTTTGAAATCTACAAGGATGACCGAGATCATGTGGCGCGCCACTTTGAGGCCCGCAACAAGGTGAGAGCGGCCATCCAGCTGAAGTAAAACTCTGGGCCGACCCCTTTTGGCGGATTTGGATTGCGGTTCGGATTCGATCTCTTTGATCAGCCCCGCAGATATGAGGTCGGCTGTGGCTGCAGTAACCGTCGCAGGGCTGGTCTGCAAAGCGCTGGCGATATCTATCCTGGAGATCGAGCCTCTTGTCCGAATGTGTTCCAACACCCGCAGGCGCGTAATGTTCCGCTGGTCCGTGGCATTTTGAGAAGCTTTGCTTTTCAGCATCTTGGCCTCACGAATCTGGTTCTTACCTCAATCTATTTGGATTTCGCCTGTCCTAACAGACTAAATATTTTACCGGCTGAAATAAATATGGTATTCAAATTTGTGAGAGCCGCGAATCGAAGTGCGATGGCTCGGCAAATGGGAGGAAATCATGAAGAGAATTCTCAGCTTTTCGGCTGTGGCCACTTTGTTGGCTTCGACCGCATTCGCAGAGCCAGTGGTCGGTGTAAGCTGGTCAAACTTTCAGGAGGAGCGTTGGAAAACAGACGAAGCGGCCATCAAGTCGGCACTTGAAGCAGGCGGTGCCGAGTACATTTCGGCAGACGCGCAATCGTCCTCCGCAAAGCAGCTATCGGACATCGAAAGCCTGATCGCCCAGGGTGTGGACGCGCTTATCATCCTAGCGCAGGACGCGCAGGCCATTGGTCCCGCGGTTCAGGCCGCGGCGGACGAAGGTATTCCTGTGATAGCCTATGACCGTCTGATCGAGGACGACCGAGCATTTTATCTGACCTTCGACAACGTGGAAGTCGGCAGAATGCAGGCTCGGGCTGTCTTTGAGGCCATGCCCAAAGGCAACTACGTGATGATCAAAGGCTCTCCTACTGATCCGAACGCAGATTTCCTGCGCGGGGGTCAGCAAGAGATCATCGGAGCAGCCGTCGACAACGGTGACATCGTGATCGTTGGTGAAGCCTACACAGATGGTTGGTTGCCCGCGAACGCGCAGCGGAACATGGAACAAATCCTGACCGCGAACGAGAACAACGTGGATGCAGTCGTTGCGTCGAATGACGGTACTGCAGGCGGTGTTGTTGCGGCCCTAACAGCACAGGGTATGGAAGGCATTCCGGTGTCAGGTCAGGATGGCGACCACGCAGCGTTGAACCGCGTTGCGCTGGGCACTCAAACCGTTTCGGTATGGAAGGACGCTCGTGAACTCGGAAAGGCCGCTGGCGAAATCGCAGTCGCACTGAGCGGAGGGACAAGCCCTGCTGACGTCGAAGGCGCAGTGAGCTGGACATCCCCTGGTGGCACCGAGATGAACTCGGTCTTCCTCGCGCCCGTTCCGATCACCAAGGACAACCTATCCGTTGTTGTGGACGCTGGATGGATCCCATTGGAAGATCTGTGTCAGGGCGTTGAAAACGGACCTGCTCCCTGCAACTAAACTTCAAAGTCCCTGGCCCCGTCTGGGCCGGGGACTATTGCTGAATATGAAAGATCGGAAATGACCGAAACTTCGTCTCAGCCGGTACCTGAAAAAGCGAAACCCAGCCTGTTCCAGCAACTGGAACTGGATATGCGGCTTTTGGGAATGATCGGCGCGTTTGTCATCCTGTGCATCGGGTTCAACATCTTCACAGATGGGCGCTTCCTGACCCCTCGTAACCTGTTCAACCTGTCCATCCAAACGGTTTCGGTCGCCATTATGGCATGCGGGATGGTATTTATTATCGTCACACGGCACATCGACTTGTCGGTTGGTGCACTGCTGGCAACAACCTCGGCCGTGATGGCGATGACGCAAACCGAGCTGTTGCCACAAGTCCTTGGGATGGGTTTGAACAATCCAGCAACCTGGGCGATCACCATTGTTGTCGGGCTGTTTGTCGGCACGCTGATTGGTGCGTTTCATGGCTGGATGGTCGGATACCTGACGATACCAGCCTTCATCGTCACGCTTGGTGGATTTCTGGTTTGGAGAAATGTGGCGTGGTATTTGACCAGCGGTCAGACGATTGGTCCTTTGGATAGTACATTCCTGATGTTTGGCGGGACCAACGGGACATTGGGAACGACGACAAGCTGGCTGTTCGGCTTGTTTGCTACCGCAATCGCGATCTGGGCTTTGTGGAGCAGTCGTCGCGCAAAGGCGGCACATGGATTCCCCGTCAAACCTGTCTGGGCCGAGGCCACTCTGGCCGGGATAATCGCAATCGCCATCCTTGGGTACGTTTACATCGTAAACAGTTACGCCATACCAACGCGGCGGCTGCAACGTATGTTCGAAGCGCGCGGAGAGACAATGCCAGAGGGGCTGGTCGTCGGATACGGCATACCGATTTCTGTACTCATCCTAATCATCGTGGCTGTCACGCTGACAATTGTGGCGCGAAAAACCCGGTTTGGTCGTTACATCTTTGCCACTGGCGGCAACCCGGATGCGGCAGAGCTTTCGGGTATCAACACTCGGCTGCTGACCGTGAAAATCTTTGCTTTGATGGGTTTCTTGTGCGCGGTGTCCGCGGTGGTCGCCTCGGCTCGCTTGGCGAACCATTCGAACGACATTGGTACGCTCGACGAACTTCGGGTCATAGCAGCTGCAGTGATCGGAGGAACCGCATTGTCAGGCGGCATCGGCACCATCTATGGCGCGATCCTGGGTGCATTGATCATGCAGGCGCTGCAATCGGGCATGGCAATGGTTGGCGTTGACGCGCCGTTTCAGAACATCGTCGTCGGCAGCGTCCTCGTGTTGGCCGTCTATATCGACATCGTTTACCGCAAGCGACTGGGGGCAAAGTGATGCAAGCTCAGGATACGCAGAAAAAACCTTCTGGCACTGGGCGCGGTTCAGGCGCGCCGCCATTGGTCGAGATGCGCGACATCTCGATTTCCTTCGGTGGGATCAAGGCCGTCGACCATGTGTCGGTCGATCTCTATCCGGGTGAAGTCGTTGGCCTGCTTGGCCACAACGGGGCCGGAAAGTCCACGTTGATCAAGGTATTGTCCGGCGCCTATCAGATGGACCACGGCGAGATTCTGATCGATGGCAAGCCGGTCGAGATTGGCAATCCCCGTGACGCCCGGGCGAACAATATCGAAACGATATATCAGACGCTCGCCTTGGCCGACAATCTGGACGCGACATCAAACCTGTTCCTGGGGCGCGAGATGACGACGCCTTTTGGCTTGGTCAACGACGCAGCCATGGAGGCCGAGTGCCGAAAGATCATGGCGCAGCTCAATCCGAACTTTCAAAAGTTCAATGATCCCGTTTCCGCATTATCCGGCGGTCAAAGGCAATCGGTGGCCATCGCGCGCGCGGTCTATTTCAACGCCCGTATCCTGATCATGGATGAACCCACAGCAGCGCTTGGGCCACATGAAACTCAGATGGTGGCGGATCTGATCCACCAGCTAAAGGCGCAAGGCATCGGGATATTTCTGATCGATCACGACGTGCATGCCGTCATGGAACTGTGCGACCGCGCATCGGTCATGAAGAACGGAAAACTGGTTGGGACGGTCGATATCGCAGATGTAACTGATGACGATCTATTGTCGATGATCATTCTCGGCAAGCAGCCAGCACAAAAAGCAGAGTAGGGGGCAGAAATGCCAAGTGGATTTTTTGAAGGGATAGAGAAGGTCCAGTTTGAAGGCGTGGATAGCAAGAACTCGTTGGCCTTTCGTCACTACGACCCGGATGAAATCATCATGGGCAAGCGTATGGAGGACCATCTGCGGTTTGCTGTGGCCTGGTGGCATTCATTCGCGTGGGAGGGCGGAGACCCCTTTGGTGGACCTACGTTCGAACGCCCATGGTATCCTCAGGACGATATGGGCCGGGCCCGTCAGAAGGCAGATATTGCATTCGAATTGTTTGAGCTTTTGGGGCAGCCATTCTTTTGCTGGCACGACGCTGACATCCGGCCCGAACAGGGAAATTTTGCCGATAACCTGCGCACATTAGAAGATATCACCGATTATATCGGTGAAAAGATGCAGGTGTCTGGCACCAAGCTGCTTTGGGGCACGGCCAATATGTTCAGCCATCGTCGCTGGATGTCTGGTGCCAGTACCAATCCTGATCCCGACGTTTTTGCGTTTGCAGCTGCGACAGTGAAATCCTGCATGGATGCGACCCACAAGCTCGGCGGAGAAAACTACGTTCTATGGGGTGGCCGAGAAGGCTATGAAACCCTGTTGAACACGGATTTGAAAACCGAGTTGGACCACATGGGCCGTTTCTTGAACATGGTCGTTGAATACAAACACAAGATTGGGTTCAAAGGAACTATTCTCGTTGAGCCCAAGCCTCAGGAGCCGTCCAAACACCAATACGACTACGACGCCGCGACTTGTATTGGATTTCTCAGGAAGTACGGGTTGGAGGACGAGGTCAAGTTGAACCTCGAGCAGGGGCATGCGATCCTGGCCGGACACAGTTTCGAGCATGAAATTGCGGTCGCCGCTGCCGAAGGGATGCTTGGCTCGATCGACATGAACCGAAACGATTACCAATCCGGATGGGATACGGACCAGTTCCCGAACAACACGCCAGAGGTTGCTTTGGCATATTACTACATCCTGAAAGCTGGTGGCTTTACAACTGGGGGCACAAATTTTGACGCCAAAATTCGTCGGCAATCGCTTGATGCAAAAGATCTTGTTGCAGCCCATGTCGGCGGAATGGACATTTGTGCACGGGGCTTGAAAGCTGCGGCTGCTATGATTGAAGACGGTGGCTTGGAGGACGCGCTGACGGAACGGTATTCCGGTTGGAACACGCCGAAAGCAGTTTCTATGTTGGGTAGCAGTCTGGAAGAGATTTCTGCCCGGGTTCTGCAGGAAAATACCAACCCGAAACCACAATCTGGGCGTCAGGAGATTCTGGAGAATTATGTGAACAGGTTTGTGTGACCAAGGAAAACTGCAATCGGGGAACTGTCAAAAGAATCTTGTCAGAAGAGCTTTGCTTGGGCGGGGTAGGGGTGTTGCGTAGCTTTTGCCCATGACCAGACCTGCATCTTTCAAATACTATAACAACCGGTTCTGAGATCATCCGCTTGACCGTGATGCTGTACATCCGATTCCCGCTCTCGCTTTGGAATGCCGTAGATCTGTTGCACGAGCGAGGCATCGACCTGAGTCAAGAAACCGACTGCTACTGTTGGGACAGGTTCGGTCCGATGTTTGCCTCTGAGATCCGAAGAATGCGGATGCAACAACTGCGCGCACTCTCGATATGGAAGTGGCACGCCGACGAGATTTTGTGGAGGTGAATGGCAAGAGACATTGCCTCTGGCGGGTTGTTGATCACGAAGGCGAGGTGCTGGAAACCGTTGTCACCAAACGCCCAAACGAGTAGCCGCTTATTTCGGGATCAAGATCAGTGGTTTTGGGGCTGGGTAAACAGCCTACTGTAGTCACTGCAGTGATCAGTCACCATTTAGTGCGAACAAAGGATTACAGCGGGCATTGACGCTTAGCTATCGTCGGACAAGCGCCAGATGTCTTGCTCTCCAAACCCACGGATTGTTCGCGCACCGACATTCTCAAGGTCAAACTGATCTTTGAGGACCTGCGCGACTTCGTCCTGGACTGAAATCTGCATCGGGTCAGAGAATTCCTGAAGTCTGGAGGCCAGATTCACAGCCGGACCAAAGATATCGTACACATACTTCTGGATGCCAACGACCGACCCGACTACCGATCCCGTGGCCAGTCCGATTCTGCACCGCCACTGATGCGGATGGCTCAGGTTTCGGCGGGTCAAATAGCGTACGAAACGAATGGCTGTGTTTGCGATTGCCTTGGCGTGATCCGGAGTCGGATCGGGCAGACCAGCGACGGTGATATATGCGTCTCCGATTGTCTTGATCCGTTCGCAACCGAATTGCTCACCTATGCGATCAAACGCGCTGTAAATATCGTTCAGCTCAGTGACGGTGACGCTTGGGTCCTGCGAGGCGACCATATCCGTGAACCCCACGAAATCGAGCATCAGGACGGAGACGGGGTCATAGAGTTGTGGCGTGACCACGCCGAAAGTCTTGTACTCTTCGTAGACCGACCGGGGCATCAGATTTAGCAGCAGTTTTTCAACCTGCTCCTTTTCCCGCTTCAACTCGCGGGTGTTCCGTTCGACCATCATCGAATAGGAGTCGATCATGGACTCCAGCTCTTTGATACGGGTGATGTTCTGACATACCAGAACCAGCACATCGTCGTGCGCGACCGTGAAATCGAGTGCGATCACCAGTGTGCGGCGTTTCTTTTTGAACGTGATTTCTGATGTATGCCGCCCGGTGCCGGACAGGCTTGTTTGCACTGTGTCGATATCCAGATCAGGAAAGAGCTGCTGCAATTGGTCTGAAGGGCCATCGGCACTGAACCACTCGTCAAACGTATCATTGCGGAACCCAAACTTCAGCGATTGACGGTCCAGTAGGGCAACGCCCACACCAATCGCGCGAAGGAGCTGTTCATTGATGGCTTCGATGGTCATGATTTATCCAACAATCAAGGGGCGACGTTTACTGAATTCCGCGACAACGATATCGATATCCTCGGCATCCACGCCGTGTCTTTGCAAAGCATCACGGAGCACGACCTCCAACTCGTCGAAATGGTCATCCGTAATTGCGAGATGAGAGTGTAACTGGCGCAGTTGATTGTCGGTGTAGGAGGCCGGACCACCAAGGAGCGACGCTATGAACTTGGTCTGATGGTCGACCATGCGGCTCATATCCACGTTGTCGAAGAAGGGTCCAACCTCGTCATTGTCCAGCAGGATGTCATAGAACGAGAACACGATCTTGCTGATCTGTGAAAACCCACCGTATTTTTCATAAAGTGTGCGCTCGGCCATAACAAAATCCCCCTTAAACAAACTAATACCAAGAAAATGGTGGATCGACTACACCGGGTAATCTTCATCGTTCTTTGACGGTTGGGTCAAAGAACGATGAGCCAGTGATTCACGATCTCAGCCACGCTGCATGACAATTTCAGCGTACTCGGATGAGATGCAAAGTGTGTCATTGCCTGAGATATCGAACTTCTCGATCAGGGCCATGATATCGCGCTGCAGCGCCTCTTGTCCCGGTGCGTCCAGTGCATCGAAGGCCTTTTGCATCGGACCATAGAAAGTCCGAAAATACTCTAGGAAGTGTTCGGCTGAACGGTAGCGGAACATGAAGTTCTTGCGTCGGAACGAAACGATGGTGCTGTGCGATCCGAAGGATTCTTCAATCCAGTCCCGGCTGCCCCACAAAGCCGGAGAGCTTACGCCAGCAGGCGGAGGCACATGTTTACCGATCGTTTTGAACAGAAGACCGATGAAGCTGTCCGGCGTCCAGTTGGCCAGACCAATCTTGCCGCCGCGTTTGACGACCCGTTGCAGCTCTGCTGCTGATTGTTGTTGGTTCGGTGTGAACATCACGCCGAACGTCGAAACCACCGCGTCGCAGGATTGATCATCGAAAGGCAGGTTTTCGGCGTCGGCAACCTTGTAGGTCACGAACAGACCTTCCGCTTTGGCGCGCTGGCTGCTGGCGTCCAGCAGGGCTTCTACATAGTCGGTCGATGTAACATCACAAAAGCGCCGGGCGAAGGCCAGGGTGGCATTACCATTCCCGGCGGCGACATCCAGTACCTTGGAACCGGGCATCAGATCCATGCTTTCAGCCAGTTCTTCACCCGTAATTTGAAGGGTGACACCCACTTTGCTGTAGTCGCCGGAGCCCCAGGCGACGTTTTGCTTTGCTTTGATTGCCGCAAAGTCTGTGGTGGCGTTGATCGATGTTTGAATACCCATGATATTGCTCCTTTTGATGTAGCAGTGGTTTGATGAAGGCCGCATTGCTAAATGCGGCCCCGGTCAGGCAGCTTGACGTTCTGGCCAGCTGACAGTTTCAACGGGCCGCTCCACATTGGCCACGTGTTCGAAAATCCTTGCGTTGATCCATTCGGGCTGGAAGACCGGCGCCATATGGCCCAGCTCGGGCAGCAACGCGATCCGCGCATTGGGCAAAGCCTTCGCGATCTCAACTGAGACGTGCTGCGCAATCTCAGGTGACTCCAAACCAGTCATTACCAACGTCGGTATATCAAGCTTGGACAGGTCCTTCAGTTGCCAGGTTTCAGCAAAACCTTTTGCAAAATCAGACATGACTGATGGGATCATCCCAATGAACCGGTCTCGGGCCTGCGCGGGCAGCGAGTTCCAAAACCCCTTCTCGTTCCAGAAATCCAAAAAGTGATGCATACCAGCAGCGGCATCGCCATCCGCTGCTGCGGCGCTCACCACACCCGCGAGAAGCTGGATTTGCCCGAACAGTTTCTTGCTGACATCATTGCCAGCCTGCAGAAAATGAAAGGCTGCAGGCTCATATACCGTCAGGCTTTTGACAAGATCAGGACGCATCAACGCGACCTTGATGGCGACGCCTCCGCCGTTGGAATGCCCAACCAGATGCACGGGGCGTCCCAGCGCTTCGATTTCGCGGATTACCGATATGGCAGAAAACGCCGCACCGTTTTGAGAGTTATCTCCAGTCAACGGGCTACGACCGTACCCGGGAAGATCAACAGCGTGAACACTAAAGCGACCTTCCAGATCCGCCGCCAGTTGGTTCCATTGCCCACTATTGGACGCCGAAGAATGCAACGCAAAAATAGGCGCGTTAATCATTTCAGTAGTTCTAAATGAAATAGTCATCGTTTTTACCCAATCGCACTTAAGATGGGCAATAACTGACCTTTCTATGTTTCATTGTGATGTCTGGAAGCGGTGCCAAGTGTTTCAGTTGTTGCTCTGTGAAGCAGGTCACACAACTTGCTATCCGGCTCAAAAACAAACAGGTTTATCGGCCGGTACTTGGCTGAGTTGGCACCTATTGAAACAATTGAAACACGCGATGCTGATTTTGAAATGGCATTGAAACAATGGTATCCTAAAAATTCAGGATGACGATGGGCATGGCGAACGAATTTGAAGAAATCGAGAAGGCGAGGGACCTTCTTCGTGATGCGATCGAATCTCTCAAAGAAGGGTTCGCCCTCTATGATGATGATCGCCGCCTTGTCCTGTTCAATCAACGATATGCCGAGATGAACAAGGGGGTTGCCGACCTGCTGCAACCCGGACTGGACTGGGAAATCCTGATGCGCGAGACGGCGCGCCGGGGAATTTACGCCGAGGCCATCGGCAATGAACAGCAGTGGGTTTCGGACCGGTTGGCTAATGGGGTCGAGTTCATCCAAGACTTTGAGCTGATGGAAACGGATGGGCGCACCTACCTGGTTTCTGTTCATCCCACCAAGTTCGGCGGATTTGTCGTCACGCGTGAGGATATCACCGAACGCAAACAAGCCGAGGTCGAAGAGCGCGACGGCGATCTATTGATCCGAAAGGTGCTGGATGCCAGTTCGGCAATCGTAACTATGGCGCGGATTGGTGATGGACAGATCTTGTATCGCACGCCTGCTGCGCTGCAGATGTTCGGACCTTCCAAATCTGCAAAACAGCATTATCAAAAGCCGGAAGAGCGCGCGGATTTTGTAACCCAGCTTCTGGCCGATGGTCGTGTCGATGACTACAAGCTCGACTTGATTAATGCGGCTGGCAAAACCTTCCCTGCGTCGATTTCGTCTCAATTGATCGATTACAAAGGCGAAGAAGTCATCGTGACCAGCGTGATCGATCTAACCGTCCAGAAAGAGGCTGATGCCTTGATCCGTCAGGTCATGGAGGCTTATCCAGCAGCCATCAACATGACGCATGCCGACACCGGCGAGGTGCTGTTTGCTACGCCCGAGATAAAGGCGCTGTTTGGTGATGCAGAAAGTTCGAAATCCTACTATGCGGATCCGAATGAGCGCCAACGGTACCTGAAAGACCTCCGGCAAGCGGGGGCGCTTAAGGATCGGCGTATGGAGTTCGTCGATGCAAGCGGACGAAAGTTCTGGGGGGCGGATTCTTCACGGCTGATCGAGTTCAATGGTGAAGAAGTAATCGTTTCCAATACCCGCGATCTGACCGATGAATTGGCCATTGAGGCTGAGCTTGAAAAGCAACGAGAGCTGCTGTTCCAGAACGAAAAGATGTCTGCGCTTGGCGAACTACTCGCGGGTGTGGCGCATGAGCTTAACAATCCATTGTCGGTTGTTGTGGGTCATTCGTTGATGCTGAAGGAAGAAATTTCCGACCCCGACCTCGGTGTCAGGATTGAAAAAATCGGCAATGCTGCAGAACGCTGCGCGAAGATTGTAAAGACCTTTCTGGCGATGGCGCGTCAGCAGCCCAGCAAGATCGAGCAGGTTGATGTTCCCAGCATGATCGAAACAGCTGCGGATGTCGCCGGGTACGGTAGCTCATCAGGCGAAATTCGCATTGAGCAAAGTGTGCCAGAAGACCTGCCCGCAGTTGCCGGGGATGCGGACCAGCTTACGCAAGTCGTCTTGAATCTTATCATCAATGCCGAGCAGGCCATGACCGCATCCGGCATCGGCGACCAGATCATGCTGTCTGCCGAGGTCAAGCCTGACACCGGAATGGTTGAGATCACGGTTCAGGACAATGGCCCCGGTATCCCTAAAGCCATACGCGCACGTATCTTCGAGCCGTTCTTCACCACAAAGGAGGTGGGTGACGGCACCGGGATCGGGCTTGCTTTCTGTCACCGGATCATTCTGTCCCATGGCGGTCAGATCAGGCTTGATCAGGCCGCAGTGTCCGGCACCTGCTTCCGGATAACTCTGCCCGTCGCAAAGATGCAAAATGATGTGGCTGAAGAAAAACCCGAACCCGCCGCGAATTTTGCCAAGCACCGTGCATTGGTCGTGGATGATGAGGTCGAAGTGGGTGAGATCAATGCCGAGATACTGCGGAAGGATGGCTTTCACGTTGATTTCGTTACCTCAGGGGAAGAGGCGCTCAGGCAACTGCAGTCCGCCAACTACGATGTATTCCTAAGTGATATGAACATGCCCGGTGTTGACGGACGCAAGATTTATGAGGCGCTGGTGGCGCGTTTTCCGAAAATGCTGACCCGGACAGCATACATCACCGGGGACACCATGGGTGAAAGCTCATTGGGACTGCTGAAGGAATCCGGTCTGCCCTATCTGGAAAAACCCGTCTCGCCTTCGGAACTGAGAATACTTGTCGGAAAGCTGCTCGCCGATCAGAAGGATCAAACGGATGAATGACCAGAAAACCCATATCCTGGTTTGCGATGACGAGATCGACGTGCGCGAGATGCTTCAGGAATATCTGAGCAAACGCGGGTACGAGGTTTCTGCAGCCGCTGGCGGAGAAGAGCTCCGGTCTGTCATCTCCTCTCGTGCTGTTGATGTCATGATCATGGATATCAATATGCCAAAGGAAGACGGTCTTTCGATCCTCGGATCGCTTCGTCCTGAAAACACGACGCCCGTGATCATGTTGACTGCAGCAGGCGATGTAGTGGACCGGATCATCGGGCTTGAGATGGGGGCAGATGACTATCTTGGAAAGCCGGTTGATCTTCGGGAACTGGAAGCGCGGATCAAGGCCCTATTGCGCCGAGGGGCCATCAACGAAAGTCTGCCTGCAGATGCCTCCGAAGGCAATTTGGCCCTTTTTGGCGACTACACGCTGGATA
This sequence comes from Ruegeria sp. C9, assembly GCF_056537585.1. Lineage (NCBI taxonomy): Bacteria > Pseudomonadati > Pseudomonadota > Alphaproteobacteria > Rhodobacterales > Roseobacteraceae > Ruegeria > Ruegeria sp. C9. The sequence continues at coordinate 763,144 of NZ_JBQFRU010000002.1, read as the reverse complement.
AAGAGGCAGCCAAACTTCTTGCGCCGGATGGATCCGAGGTCCCGCTAACGGCGATGGAGTATAGTCTGCTCAAGGTGTTTGCTGAAAACAAAGGGCGTGTTTTGAACCGTGATCAGTTGCTAGAACAAGCGCACGACCGGTCCTGGGATCCGTTCGATCGCAGCATTGATATCAGAATATCCAGACTGCGCCGGAAGCTTGAAACCAACCCGGAAAAGCCGGAAATCATCAGAACCGTGCGGGGTATAGGTTATGTTTATGATCCCAAATAGGGTTTGCCGTTCCGGACAAGCAAATTGCGAGTAGCACCGTGGAAACCAAGCTCGTCACGACCATAATTGCTGACATTTCTGACAGCACTCCGTTCTACGAAGAAATGGGGGACGATCAGGCACAGCAGTTGATTCAGTTTGAAATCGATCGATTGCGTGAGGTTCTACTTGGGTTTGGCGGAGTTCCTGTGGGGCAGAAAGGCGATGACGTCTTGTCCTATTTCAAGGAACCCGAGGCCGCCGTAATCGCGGTTGTAGAGATGATTCAGAAACCGCCTGGAACATTACTGTCGGTCCACGCGGGTGTTCATCAAGGTCCTGTTGTTATTGGCGATAATGGGATATTTGGCGAAACAGTTAATCTGACCGCACGTTTGGCGGCCGCGGCCAATCCGGGTGAAGCTTGTGTCAGCGAAAGCGTCGCCAAGGATCTAAGCCCCGAAAGTCTCCAGATGCTCACCCCAATCGGATCGCTTCGCCTGAAAGGTGTGAGTGAACCGGTCAAAGCTTATTCAGTCCTGGCCTCAACGGACGGGTTAAGCACCGTGATGCATCTGCCGACGCAGACGGCCAGCGGATCTGAGGGCATGCAACAGAATGAAAGCTTTGCGCTCATTCTTTATCACGACGATCATACCTGGCGGTGTCGGGAAGGCGGGGAGCTAACGATCGGCAGATCCAGTCAATGCGATGTCATCCTGCCTGAGCCGTGGGTTTCGCGACTGCATGCGGTACTCAGCATGAAAGGCGGGAAGCTGATGCTGGCGGATCGCAGTTCGTCGGGAACTTACGTACAATTCGAGAATGCGCGTGAAATCCAGCTTAAGCGCGAGAACATAATGCTGGCCGATAGCGGGCTGATATCGCCTGCACTATCAATTTTGCACTCTGATGCGCGCCCATTAGAGTTTGAGGTCGTCCGCCGATAAACGACGTGGCACGCCTGAATTCTGGCTTCTGTGGTGAAAGTCTCAGAAAGAAACTCGCGATTGTGCTAGAATCGGCACCAATTGCGTATTTCAACCAAGATTGGGAGGGAATGATGTCATTGAATACTTCAGGAAACCAGCTTCGTCAGGGCGCTCTGATCCTGGGTGCAGCTACACTCTTGTTTGGTGCTGATGCAACTGCCCAGTCAGCGATGCCCAATGCCTGCCCTGTGGATGGATGTGAGGTGCAGATTGTATCGGTCGCCAAAGAGGGCGACGAACTGCTTGTAAACTACGATGCGAATTTCACTCCGGACGTATCGAAGAACCATTTCCATACATGGTGGGGCGAAAGCTATTCCGTTGAGCAAGTCGGCAGAAATGCCCAAAGCGAATTCAATGCCGTTCAGGGCAGGTGGCATCGGCACGATGATTACCCAAGCTATGTGACGAAGGAGGCGGCCTCGACATCGGCGCGCGAGGGAGGGACGACACTGTGCGTTACTGCTGCCGATAGGGACCACAACATATTGGATGCGACCAAGTATCATTGCGTGGATGTGCAAGAGCACCTCTGAAGCGCCAAGAATATCATGACTTTTCCCGCGTTCATCGGCCGTTACGCTGTTGACCGTGAAATCGCGAGCGGTGGGTTCGCGGCGGTTGTCCTTGCGCGGGACGACGAGTTGGAGGTTCCGGTAACCCTCAAGATTCTGCACGCCAACCTTGCGACCAATGACAAAGTCATCACCCATTTTCTCGAAGAAGCCCGTCTGTTGCGGCGCATTCGATCTCCGCGCGTTGTCTCCGTGCATGACGTGGGGCGTTTGGAGGACGGGCGGCCCTATTTTGTCATGGACTACGCGGATCGCGGCACATTGGCCGACCGACTAAAGCGTCTAAGCCCCGCTGCTTTGGCCAAACGCGAAGGTGTGGAAATACTGATTGATGCAATGGCAGATGGCTTGTCTGCGGTTCACGACGCGAATGTCGTGCATCGGGACGTCAAACCCGCAAATGTCCTTCTGCAACGAGTGAAGCGGTCCAAAGACGATAACAGCACGACGGTTTCTGATGCTTTGGTCGGCCTAGACGAGAGGGTTTTTCTGGCGGATCTCGGTATTGCGAAGGATTTAGCGATCGGTGTGACCGGCGCGACCATGATGGCTGGGACACCGCTCTATCAAGCGCCAGAACAAGCTGAGCACGGGCAACCCGTAACGCCGATGACCGACATCTATTCGGCCAGCGCGCTGATGTGGCATGTCCTGACGGGAAAAGCGCCGCCGCCATTCCATCGCGTTACCGAGTATCTTTCCAGCCTGCCGGAAATGTGGCGCGATTGCATTGAGCACGGGATGGCAATGGACCCGCAGGCGCGTTTTCTGGATATGGTGTCCTGGCGCAGTGCAATGAATGATGCGTTGGATCGTGACCGGCGAGAGGCCGCATCCGAAGCGGTGACGCAGATATCGGAAAGTAGGGTGGAATGCCCCTACAAAGGGCTCGCCGCGTTCCAGCCAGAGGATTCCGACTATTTCTTTGGACGCGAGGATCTTGTTGAGGAACTTGTGACCCGGCTTCAACAGAGCCGGATATTGGTTCTGGGTGGCTCATCCGGTAGTGGTAAATCATCCGTTCTGCGAGCAGGGCTGTTGCCAGCGATCGCTGCCAACGCGATATCCGGTAGCGAAAACTGGCGCGTTTGTGTTTTTACTCCCGGGCGCGATCCAATGACCGATTTGTACTTTCAACTCATCGGCGACAATTCTCACCTTACGGCTCAGGTCTCGCTCAACGACTTCATCGCCTATCCGAGTGCGGCGCGCCGATTGGCCACCGCGAATGAAGGAGAGTTGTTGATCTGCATTGATCAGTTCGAAGAACTGTTCACGCTGGTCAAACATGAACGCAGAAGCAAGTTCATCGAAGCCTTGTCAGCTATGACGGACCCCGCAGATAGCCGTGTTCGTATCGTGCTGACAATCCGTGCGGACTTTTATGCATCCTGTGCAGAGATACCGTGGCTTGCGGATCGAATCTCGGAAAACCAGTTTTTGGTCGGGCCGATGACACGGCCCGAGCTGCGCCGCGCAATCAGCGAACCGGCACATGCAGCTGGTTTGCACATGGACAGGTCCCTTATTGATGCGATCGTTGATGAGGCCGGGCGCGAAGCGGGTTCGCTCCCGCTGGTGGCGCATTCTCTGTATGAAACATGGAGCCGACGTAAAGGTGCGGTCATGTCTCTGGACGGCTACCGTCAGTCCGGTGGTGTCACAGGGGCAATCAGCCAGACAGCAGAGACACTTTTCACAGACGTTTTTGACAAAGTTCAGCAAGAGGCAACCCGGCGGCTATTCTTGCGTCTGGTTACGCCCGGCGAGGGGACTCCGGACACACGGCGGTTGTTGCCGATCGATGAGATCGAGCGCGACTCGGACCCGGACACAACGCGGCGGGTCGTTGAAGCTTTGACAGATGCGCGGTTGCTGACGCTGGATGACAAAAATGTTCAGATTGCGCATGAGGCGCTGCTGCGTACATGGCCGCGACTTAATTCATGGATCGAAGAAAGCCGCGATGATCTGCGCATGCGTCAGCGTATTCAGCATGACGCTGCAGAGTGGGATGTTGAAAATCGCGAGCCCGATTTACTTTATCGCGGCACAAGGTTGTTGTCGGCTGAAGAATGGTCGGTGAAGAACCAGAATATCCTCGGTGCGTTAGAGCGGGAATTTCTGGGCGCTGCACGAGATGCGCGTGACCAAGCGCAGGCTGCATCCAAAATGCGCCGGCGTCGGCGTCGACGTATCAATCAAGTTGCCGTTGCTGCCCTTGCCTTGCTGGCCATTGGCGCAACGGTTTCGTCTTTCTTGGCTATCCGCGCGTCCAACCTTGCCGAAAGCAACAGACAGATGGCCGTTGCCGCAACAGCTGAAGCCAATGAAAGGTTCGCAAGGGCGCTAGGCGCTGCGGCGAACGGGTTATCGGATACAGATCCCTTGCTAGCCCTGTCACTCAGCGCCGAAGCGATTGTCCGAGCCGAAACTGCTGGTTCGACATCAGAAGCGAGGGCGGCGATGCTGATGGCTCGGCAAAATCTGGGTGAGGGTGGGCTTGTCCCACTGGGCAGCCCGTTTACGGTTGGTGACGCGCAGACGATGGCTATTGATGCATCCGGTACGCGTGTTGCGGTTGGATTACGTGATGGGCGCATCGTGGTTCATAGGGCTGAATCCGGCGGAGCGGTTATTGCTGAACTGGTGGGGCATTCCGGCGGGATAAGGGATGTTGCATTCTCTCCCGATGGAGAGTTGCTGGTTTCAGCGGCAACGGATGGGGATGTCCGCCTTTGGAATGTTGGTTCGGCCAGATACGGCCCGATCACGACACTGTTCTCTGGCAATGACGTCGCATTTGGCGTGGCCTTTGATTCCACCGGCAAGCGTATCGCATCGGCGACCGGTGACGGGACCGTTCGCCTCTGGAACGTTTCCAATGGAATGCAAATTGGAGAGCCATTGGCGAAAATGCCGCTGGGCTTCAAAAAGGTCGCGTTTTCGCCCGTTTCAGAAGGACTTGTTGCCGGAAATGTCGATGGTGGCATATTCGGCTGGGTCGACGCAAAGGCTACGCCTGCATTTCCGCCGATACCGGGCGGTCCGCTGGGGCCTGACCCCGATCACCTGTCCTTCAGCCGCGACGGGAGAACATTCGCGGTATCCCATACGAACGGGAAGGTCACGACGATTGGTTTTCCGGATGGTTCTCCAATTGTTGATCGTTTTTCAGATAGTACCGACATCGTAGCAGCAGCATTTACCGCGCCGGACAATCTGCTGGTAGGGGCAGGGGCAGACGGAACGCTGCGATTGGAAAATTCAAACATGGAACGTGTTGGCGATGTGGTGCAAGCGCACAGTCAGAGGGTTGTGGACCTTGAAGTCGCCCAAAATGCCCCGTTGCTGGCGACTTTGGGCCGGGATCAGCAGGTACGTCTCTGGCGGATTGGGACCGACCCCGGCGGCAAAGACACGCTTGTTTTGCAGAACGGGGCAAAGGCGCTGGGCATCGCTTATACGCCGGATGCAAAGTCTATAGCCATCGGTGACAGTGAGGGGAACATCTGGGTCTGGAAGATGGGGGCTTCCATGAAACCCATGCAGCTGAAGGGGCATGAAAGCCAGGTGTGGGCGATCTCTTTCTCGCTGGATGGCAAAACCATGGTGACTGGTGATCGCGAAGGCGGCTTGAAAATCTGGGACATGGCTGCCATGCGGCTGAAAAATCAACTCGATCTGGGGCAGGCTCCCGTCTGGTCGATCATGCCGGGGTCAGGTCCCGAGGTCTTTGTGGCGACAGGAGATGGAGTGCTGCAAATCGATATCTCAGAGGCTAATTTGGTCAAGAGCTTTGCGCCAGCTGACATTCAGGCAAATCGTGTCGCCGCCTCTGAAGATGGCAGCATGCTGGCAGCGGCCTCGGTGGACGGTAAGGTCTATATTTGGTCGATTGGCGACGGTCAGTTGATCAGAGTGATTGAAGCTGATGACAACACGCTTTGGGGTGTTGCTTTCAGTCGTGATGGCACACAGGCTGCAACTGCTTCCAGCGATGAGGTGGTCAAGGTCTGGGATGTTGAAACCGGCGAAGAGATTGCCGCTTATGGTGGCCATAAGGGTGGGGCGACGGATGTTGCCTTTTTGGCGGATGAGGCAACCTTGGTGGCAATCGACCGATCTGGGGAACTGCATTGGTGGGATACCGCGACGCACCGTCGGCTCATGCCTGTCGAAAAGATCCATGCAGGCCCGACCTGGCGTATCGCGCTGGCACCTGACGGACATTCTTTTGCGACAACCAGCGAAGCCGGTGATGTTCGGGTTTGGGACAGGTTGAGCTTAGAGATCGCATGTGCGTTGGGCAGTCCAACCTTCGATGAAGGGCGCAGGGTTCAGTATTTGGGAAGCGATGAGCCAACAACGACCTGTGATGCCTTCGCGAATTGATCACATGGCGAGTATTGAAAAGCTCGGGCGGGCGCTTGGATTTGAAGCGGAACTAAGCAGGCGTGATCAGATTATGGTCGGTTCACAACGAAATCCGGCATGATTTGCGCCTGTGTGATTGCGTCATCGACATCATGCCCTGCGAAAAAACCGTACCCCGAAATCAGGGCCGAGGCGATTCCGGCAGCATGGGCCCCCAATATGTCGGTATGCAAGCTGTCACCAACCATAAGCACGCGAGTTTTATCGACCCGGCCAAGTCGCTTAAAAGCCAAGTCAAAAATATTCTCAAATGGTTTGCCGAAGAATTCGGGTACAACGCCGGTTCGATCGGCAAGACGATGCGCGAACAGACCGGGTTCGTCTGAAAACCCGTGCTCGCGTGGTGCGACTATGTCCGGATTTCCAACCAATACCGGACGCGGGCGTTTTAGCAGGGCTGCTTCCAAATGAGCCTGACGTGCCTCGGACCAGACGGCTGAGCCGATCATCAGAAACCCCTCAACCGAGTCATAGGGCTCGGGATCGTCATCGAGATAAGTCAGGTTCAAATCTTCCAGATCGCGAAGGCCGGTGCTGGGTGTTGCCATCAAACCCCAGTGCAGCGCGCGTTGACCGCCCAGCTCAGCCAGCAGTGTTGCGCGGCTTGTGATGATATCTTCTGGTGCAAAATCATATCCCAGCCGGGCGTATTTCTCGACGAGCGCCGCATGAGGTTGACCAGCTGCATTCGAGACGACCAGAACGCGTTTACCCATGGCTTTGAGCTGATCAACCCGCGCGGCTGTACCGGGAATCGCAGTCTCGCCGATATTGAGAACACCGAACGCATCCAGAAGGAATACATCGAAGCCTTCAGCAATATCCATCAAAGTGTTCGCATGCTGATAGGATTGAATAGCTGGTTCAGCAGCCGGAAGCCGATGCCGAACGGCCTCGTAGGCGTCGAAAGCCTCTTGGGTCGTGAAGCGGCTCAAATAATTGCCCCTCGTACTTTGGCAGACACCCATTCGCTGATCATGACGGCAATCAGAATGACGATCAGGATAAGGCTGACCTGCGGCCATGCCAGAACGTTCAGCGACGCCGACAATTGCAGCCCGATGCCGCCTGCGCCCACAAGGCCAAGAACCGTAGACTCGCGAATATTGATGTCCCAGCGGAATACGGCGATCCCGGCAAAGGCGGGCAATATTTGCGGGACGATTCCATAGGCCATGACTTGCCAGCGGGATGCGCCGGTGGCGGTGATGGCTTCGACTTGGGTGTGATCAATTTCCTCGATGGCTTCATAGAGAAGCTTGGCGCAGAAGCCGATCGAACGAATGGCTATGGCGATAACACCTGCGAATACTCCGGGTCCAATGATTGCGATTAACAAAAGCGCCCAGATTAGCGAGTTGATCGAGCGGGTTGAGACGATGATCAGTAACGCGATGGGGCGGATGAACACGGCCGACGGCGTGGTGTTGCGGGCGGCCAGAAAGGCGACCGGTACGGCAAGGAACAGCGCAATGATCGTACCAAGTGTGGCGATGTTCAGCGTGTCCCAGATCGGGCGGCCTAACTGCGTGATGTAGTCCCACTTTGGTGGTGTCGCGCGGGTCCAGATATCGTTCGCGATCCGGGGTGCGTCCCACACAAAGAACCATGTCGTCGAGGCCGAGATGATCTGCCAGCAGTAGACAAAGACCGCCACACCCAACAGCCAGCAAAACCAACGCACAAGGCTTTGACCGGTCGTGCGTCTGCGCCAGATTTGCGTACCTTCATGTTCAAGCACTGGCATTACTGGACCCTCGCGCGGATGATACCCGAGAGGTATTCGAGCGCCATGACGATCCCGATGATCAGGATCAGAATGGCTGCCGCAGTGTCATACTCATAACGGTCAAACGCCGTATTCAGCGTTGCCCCAATGCCACCGGCCCCCACAAGCCCAAGAATTGCACTTTCGCGAAAGTTGATATCGATCCTGTACATCGACAGCCCGACCAGTCGCGGCATGACCTGTGGCTGCACGCCGTAGTTGATCCATTGCATCCATCGCGCGCCCGAGGCTTTGATCGCCTCGGCCTGCACTTTGTCCATGGCCTCGATGTCTTCAGCCAAGAGCTTGGACAGGAAACCGATAGTGGCGAAGGACAGTGTCAGGAAGCCGGCTAAAGGTCCGAACCCAAAGATGGCAACCAGAAGAATGGCGACGATGATCTCTTGCAGGGCGCGGCTGATCGCAACAATGCCTCGGCAGATCACATAGACCGGGAGAGGCGCAATATTGCGTGCAGCGCCCAGTCCGATCGGGATCGATATCAGGATGCCCACCACCGACGCTGCAACCGTCATCACGATGCTCTCAAGAAGACCGCTCCAGATATCGCTCCAGCGCGATATGAAATCCGGGCTTGTGAAAGCAAGGACAAAAGCCCAACCGCGATCCAAGCCTTCATAAACCCGGCCCCAATCCACCTCGATGGTCATAAATGCCGCAATCAGATAGGCGACGAATCCAACGATCAAGGTCCAGCGCAGTAAGGCGTTTTTGACGAAGGCCGGTTTCCGCCAGCCTTTGCCCAGCAGGTCATCAAGTTCGGGATGGCTCATTCCGCGGCCTCGATCTCTTCGTCGTCTTCAACTTTCTCTATGGTCGCTTCCCAGTCTTCTTCGCCATAGATTTCGGTCAACTTGTCAGGCGTAAGCCCAGAGGGGAGGCCGTCAAATACGATTTCACCAAAGCGTAGGCCAACGACGCGCGGTACGAACATTTGCGCAAGGGCCACGTCATGAATGTTGATTATCGCGGCTAATCCGCGTTCCTGACACAGCTCGGTAATCAAGCGCATGATCTGACGGCTGGTTTTTGGGTCCAGTGAGGCGGTCGGTTCATCCACCAGCAGAAGCTTGGGATTTTGGATTAGCGCCCGGCATATTCCAACCCGCTGACGCTGACCACCTGACAGTTCGTCCGCTCGTTTGTCGGCCATATGCAACAGACCCACGCGATCCAGCAGGCGAAATGCTTCATCCACGTCAGACTGGGGGTAACGTCGCAGGAAGCTCCGCCAAAACCCAACATATCCCAGCCGTCCCGACAGTACATTTTCCATGACGGTCAGGCGTTCAACCAGTGCGTATTCCTGAAAGATCATCCCCATTTCACGACGTGCTTTCCGCAGCGCGCCCGAGCCGAGTTTGACCAGGTCCACGTCGTCCAGCAGAACCTCGCCACTTGTGGGTTCAACCAAACGGTTAATGCAGCGGATCATGGTGGATTTGCCAGCACCAGAAGGCCCGATCAGCGCCAGAACCTGGCCCTTTGGCACATCTAGATCGATCGCCTTCAGGGCCTGATCGCCGGTTTTATAAGTTTTTGTAAGCTTTTGAAGCCGCAGCATTTATGCCCCCGGTTCGGGTGGTAACGGGCCCCGCAGGGCCCGTTGGATGTAGTATCGACTACTGGCAGGCGTAGGAAACGCCGTTGGCCGCGTCGATCTTGCGGATGACGTCCCAGAACTCCTGATAGGTCATCTCAAGGAACTGACCTTCATTCGATTTCGAGAACTCAGCCTCAAGCGTCGTTCCCTCCCAGTCGAAGCTGAAGAAGGCATTGCGGATTTTCTCCTGTAGCTCCGGCGTCAGGTTGTACACGGTTCCAAAGCCTGTCGTCGGGAAGGTCTGCGACTTGTAGATCGTGATTACGTCGTCTTCGTTGATCACATCGCGCGAGATCATCCGCGATTTGACCGAATTAGCGATCGAGGCAGCCAGATAGTCCTTATTGGCGACACCCAAGATCGAGTTGTCGTGCTTGCCCGAATAAACCGGCTCAAAATCGCGTTCGGGTAGCAGATCAAAGTCGCTTTTCAGGATCGCTGACGGCGCTTTGAAGCCCGAGTTCGAAGTAGGAGAAGTAAAGGCCAATTGCTTGCCCTTGATATCCTCAACCTTTTCGATGCCTGAACCGGGATAGGTGATGATCTCCATCTCGTATCCGAAGTTTCCGTCTTTCGACGCCATGATCGTGAAGGGTCGGAAACCAGCACAGTTCACGGCCAACGGGTTTGAACCGGTATTGAAGCCCGCAATATGCAGACGCCCCGAACGCATGGCCTCAATCTGGGCCGCGTTGTTCTGAACTGGAAAGAAAACAACGTCTTTGCCAGTTTCCGCTTTCAGATGATCAAGAAAGTCCGACCAAGCAGTTTTGTATACGGCAGGGTCTTCAACCGGGGTGTAGGCAAAGATCAGAGTATCAGGATCAATCTGATCGGCAGGATCAGCGGGGATATCCGCGATCAGATCGCCATCGGCATCGCAGAACCGCGCATCCAGATCACCGCGCGGGCAGTCTTGCGCCGAAGCCGTGCCCGAAAGTGACAAGAGCGCGATTGCGGAAGCTCCGATCAGTAGTTTGATATCAAATTTCATTTCTTCCTCCCAGTCATGCGTGGCTTTTCTGTCCACGGTTTGTCGTTCTTTGCAAGGACTGCTCAGCGACAAGAATCTTCACCCCGGCGTCGTTGATCGCGCCAAGCAAATCCCCTGTTGGTTTGGTATCAGTTACGATTGAATTCAGCCCGTCAAGGTCGCCCACACGGGTCAAACCTTTGCGGTCGAATTTCTCGGACCCGATCAGAAGATGTCGCGTCGCGGCGCGTGCCAGCATCATCCGTTTGACGGTTGCGAAACCGCGCACGGTTTCTGACGGCCCTTCTTCTGACAGGCCGGACGCGCCAATCATGCAGCGATCGACGTTGAAACGAGACAGGAAATCCAGTGTATCTGTCCCGATCGTGGCGGACTCGGCGGTCAGATATTCGCCTGGGCATAGAATGACTTCAACGGGTGCGTGACCAAGGGTCATGGCCACCGGTATCGAATTCGTAATTGCCGTGCAGTGAATGCCCCGATACGCCAACATACGGGCCATCTCGATCGTGGTTGAGCCGGAATCGATCATCACCGTCTCGCCTTCCTGAATCAGGTCAGCTGCGCATTTGCCGATCTTTTCACGCTCATCAAGGCGGGCGTGGGTGCGCTCATCCAGACTTGGATAACGTCCTTGTATCGGGGCAGAGGCACCGCCATGCGCCCGCGAGATCAGCCCATCATCGGCAAGGGCATCAAAATCCCGGCGCACCGTTTCCGCCGAGACATTGAAACGCTGCGCCAATTCGCTGATCCGGACGTGCGGGCGAAGCTTCAACTCCAACAATATCTCACGGCGGCGGTCGGATTTCTTGAACCGACTCTGGCGCTTGTTGGTTTTCTTATCGCGCGTTTCCGCTTTGGGCATCTGGCAATCCGACTCGGTTTCAATCTCACTTTTGTGGCGTTTCAGTCGTTTTGCAACAATTTCTGTTGCAAAGCCCACGATTCATTGTGAGACTTCAAAGAACTGTTTCTATTTCGAGGCGTAGCAATCGAAGTGCACCGGCGTTCTGGATGTGGCCACCTTGTTCAACAGCACGTATGTGTTGCCATTGCCCTTTGCGTAGTGCCAGAGCTAAGAGCGCGCGCATGAGCAAGACCGAATTCACAGATCAGATCGGTGCGCTTCCAGTGCGATGGGACAAGTCCGACAAGCTGCGGGTTCTCATGGTCACTTCGCGTGACCGGGGGCGGTGGGTCATCCCCAAAGGTTGGATGATGGATGGTAAGAAGCCTTGGCATGCCGCTGAAATCGAAGCTTTGGAAGAGGCCGGAGCTGTTGGCTTTATCTCCAAGAAATCGATCGGGTGCTTTCACTATGATAAGCGATACGAGGGTAAAAGCAGCGTGCCTTGCCGCGTAACGCTTTATCCGTTGATTGTGGAACGGCTCAAACGCCGTTGGAAGGAACGCGACGAACGCAAGCGCCACTGGTTCTCACCTGCCAAGGCCGCAAAGCTTGTCGAAGAGAAAGAACTGGCGCGTTTGTTAAAGAGCCTGTCAGATAATCAAGAGACGTTGGCTGTTATCGAGAAATTGCGAAAGGCCGCATGAGGAAGGGCATATAAGAGCCGGGAAATCCGGACGCAGTGAACTTAAAGGGAGAGAAATCAATGAAGAAATTTACATCCACAACGTTGGGATCGCTTATTGCCCTTGCCGCATCGATGTCAGCGGCACAGGCTGACAAGTTGACACTTTATTGTTCGGCACAAGAGGATTGGTGCCAGCTTATGGCGCGCAGTTTCGAAGATGCGACTGGCATTGACGTCAATATGACCCGTAAATCCTCAGGTGAGACATTTGCTCAGATCCGTGCAGAAAGCTCCAACCCCAAGGGTGATGTCTGGTGGGGCGGTACCGGTGATCCACATCTACAGGCCGCAGAAGAGGGCCTGACGATGGAATACATGTCGCCGATGCGTGACCAGCTTCATGATTGGGCGATTTCTCAGGCGGAAAGCGCTGGTAACAAGACCATCGGCATCTATTCAGGTGCGCTTGGTTACGGCTACAATGCCGATCTAGTCGCCGCGAACAACCTTCCCGAACCTGCTTGCTGGAAGGACCTTCTGAAGCCCGAGTACAAGGGGCACGTTCAGATGGCGAACCCGAACTCATCAGGTACGGCCTACACGACGCTGGCCTCGATGGTGCAAATCTTCGGCGAGGACGAAGGATTTGAATTCATGAAGGGGCTACATTCGAACATCAACCAATACACCAAGTCGGGCTCGGCACCGATCAAGGCTGCTGGTCGAGGCGAGAATACAATTGGTATCGTTTTCATGCATGACGCAGTAAAGCAGGCGGTATCGGGTTTCCCGATCAAAGTCGTCGCGCCATGTGAAGGTACTGGTTACGAGATCGGTTCGATGTCGATCATCGAAGGCGCGCGCAACGAAGATGAGGCCAAAAAGTTCTATGACTGGGCATTGTCGCCCGAGGCGCAGAACCTCGCCCTTCAGGTAAATGCCTTCCAAGTGCCGTCAAACAAAGGTGCTGAAACTTCGGAAAGCGCGCCTGACATGAGCCAGATCAAGCTGATCGACTATGACTTCAAGAAATACGGCTCGTCGGATGAGCGCAAGCGCTTGCTGCAGAAATGGGACGAAGAGGTTTCGGTACTGCCGCAGTAAATGACTGACGACACGACAAAAACGACCCATCCGGTTCTGATCTTCTGGGTCATCGCCGGGTGGGTCGGATTCTGCCTGCTGCCGTGGTACATGGTTGACGGTGGCCTGTGGTCGTTCGAGTGGCTTTTGGACGGCTACCCGTTTGACGAAGATTATGCGCCTGCTGCCTTTCTGATCGGTCAGGGCGAAAAACTGTGGCTTGCGCCGCTTCTTATCGCTCTACTATTGCCGCTTTCGGTACTAAGGCGCGCCAAATCAGATCCGCTGTATGCGCGCATTCTGATCCTGTCAGGGGCACTGGGCTTCGGCTGGCTGATCGCACAAGGGTTCAGCATCGGAATCCGAGGCTACAATTTCGATTGGCTGGAAGCCTTGTTCGGAGAGCTCGGTGATCGGCAATTCGGCATGGGCTATGGCGCGATGATCTGCGCGTCGAGTTTTCTGTTCCTTCTGACCCAGGGTGTCGCCGCACGTGGGGCGATTAACGGAGACGTCTTCGTGGTCAGCGCCATCGGCGGTGTGATCACCATCGTCACCGCGTTTGTGTTCTTTCCCATCGCCAAGATGCTGTTCGCTGCCTTTGTGACGGAAGAGGGCGCGTACTCCATCGCAGTGTTCTTCTCGAAGTTCTTTGACGACCGGCTTTGGGGGCTGGGATGTTTCTGGGGCGCACGATGCGGGGCGGCATGGAACTCACTGTTTCTGTCCATCCTCGTCGGCTTCATCACCACTGCGCTCGGCTTGTGCTTTGCGCTTGTCGTGACCCGCTCGGGCTTTCGGTACAAGCGCGCGTTGCGCGCACTGACGGTTCTGCCGATTATCACGCCACCGTTCGTGATCGGCCTAGCGCTGATCCTGCTGTTTGGATTGTCGGGTTCAGTAACGCAGTTCTTTGCCGAATTATTCGGCACCCAACCCACTCGCTGGCTGTATGGCATGCCGGGTGTTCTGATTGCGCAGACGTTGGCATTTACACCCATCGCCTTCCTTGTGCTGATTGGCGTCGTTGAAGGGGTGTCTCCCTCGATGGAAGAAGCAGCCCAGACATTGCGCGCGAATAGATGGCAGACGTTCAAAACCGTGTCCCTACCGTTAATGCGCCCTGGCCTTGCTAATGCTTTCCTTCTGGGCTTCATCGAAAGCATGGCCGATTTCGGCAACCCACTTGTGCTAGGTGGCAATTTCGATGTGCTGTCGACCGAGATTTTCTTTGCAATTGTTGGTGCGCAATATGATCAAGGCCGCGCTGCGGTTCTGGCCATGGTGCTTCTGTTCTTCACGCTTTCAGCCTTCTACGCGCAGCGAGCCTGGCTGGGTAAGAAAAGCTACACCACAGTCACGGGCAAAGGTGACGCTGGCGTACATCCATTGATGCCAACCGGCCTTTCCATCCCGGTGCTAACCGTCGCCCTTGGCTGGGCGGTGTTTACCATCGTCGTCTACGCCATGATCGTCTACGGCAGCGTGGTTGAACTGTGGGGAGTCAATAATTCCCTGACGTTCAAGCACTACGTCACTGCCTTCTCGGTTCGGTTCGAGTCGGAAGGAATTCGCTGGACAGGGGCCGCATGGGACAGTTTCTGGACCACCATAACAATCGCCGCAATCGCCGCGCCGCTTACGGCTGCAGTTGGGCTCGTGACGGCCTATCTACTAACCCGGCAGAGTTTCGCAGGCAAAGACGCTTTTGAGTTCGGCACCATGCTGTCCTTTGCCATCCCCGGTACCGTGATCGGTGTCAGCTACATTCTCGCCTTCAACGTGCCACCGATCGAGATCACGGGCACCGGTGTCATCCTTGTTGTCAGCTTCATCTTCCGCAATATGCCGGTCGGTGTCCGAGCCGGCATCGCCAGCATGTCGCAACTGGATCGCAGTCTTGACGAGTCATCTCTGACCCTCGGGGCAAATTCGTGGCAGACTTTCCGGCGGATCATCCTACCACTACTGCGCCCGGCAATTCTTGCGGCGCTTGTGTACAGCTTCGTGCGGGCCATGACGGCGATTTCGGCCGTGATCTTTCTGGTCAGCGCGGAATATGACATGGCGACCAGCTATATCATCGGGCGGGTCGAGAATAACGACTATGGTCTCGCCATCGCCTATTCCACCACTCTGATCTTTGTGATGCTGTCAGTGGTTGCCCTTATGCAGTTGATCGTGGGCCGGACCAAGATCGGGCGACGAATGACGCAGTCGCGGACCAATGTTTAGGAGAGTTTGACATGAGCCTGCAGTCCAAAGCCGCGCCGGTTCGGTTCGAGTCCGTCACAAAGATGTTTGGCAAGGATGTCGTTGCCGTTGACAACATTAACCTGCATGTCGAAGCCGGAAAGCTGGTCACGCTGTTGGGCCCGTCAGGCTGCGGCAAGACGACGACGCTGAGGATGATCGCAGGGCTCGAAATGGCCACCTCAGGAAAGATCACCATCGGGGATCGCGATGTGACCAAACTGCCCGCGACGGACCGCGACGTATCCATGGTGTTCCAGTCCTACGCGCTGTTTCCTCATATGAGCGTGCTTGAGAACGTGATGTATGGCCTCACGTTCTCGGGTCTTGCTAAAGACGAGGCCCGCCGCCGCGCTTTGGACGGTTTAGAGCTGGTTGGACTGAAAGGTTTTGACGGCCGCCTCCCGTCAGAACTGTCTGGTGGCCAACAGCAGCGCGTCGCTGTAGCGCGGGCTTTGGTGTTGGAACCACAGGTGCTGTTGTTTGATGAACCGCTTTCTAACCTCGACGCGAAATTACGCCGCCAGGTGCGCGAGGACATCCGGGCCATTCAGCAAGACCTTGGCCTGACCGTCGTCTACGTGACACACGATCAGGAAGAGGCTCTGGCGGTGTCCGACGAAATCGTCGTGATGCGGAATGCCGCGATTGCCCAGATTGGCACGCCCCGCCAGCTTTACGACGCCCCAAATGATCGCTTTGTTGCTGATTTTATTGGTGAGGCAAATCTGCTTGCCTGCCAGATCATCTCGGTCGACGGCGACATGGCCACCATCGAGATCGAAGGCTACCGCCATACCTTGGCATCCCGTGGCTTGACCGAAGGGCCTGCGACCGTCGCCATCCGGCCTTCTCGACTTGTGATTGGAGCCGCGCAAGGGGTTGCAGCGACCGTCTCCAAAGCCACCTATGTGGGTGTCCGAATGGAGTACACTCTGACTGGTGCGTTCGGCCAGGTCTTTGCAGTCCATGACGATGTCGATGCGCCGCTAGAGCCGGGTACAGAAGTACAGATGGCCTTCGCCGAGAAAGGTCCGGTGCTTTTGCCCGAATAGATGCCCTGTCTTCTAATCATCACGCACCCCGAGGTCATCATTGACCCGAACACCCCCATTCAGGACTGGGGGCTTAGCGCGGTAGGCCGCCGCCGCGCTGCGGCCTTCGCAACCAGCGGAATTTTTGCAGAAGTTACCCACCTATGGGCCAGCACCGAGCAAAAGGCCCGCGAGACGGCCGACATCCTGGCTGCGCCCCGAAGCCTGCGGATAAAACAAGATGCCGCACTTGGCGAGAATGATCGAAGCGCCACCGGTTTTTTGCCGCGTGACCGGTTCGAAGCTGCCGCTGACGCATTCTTTGCCCACCCCAACACCAGTTTTCGCGGCTGGGAAACTGCCGCTGCCGCCCAGCAGCGGATAAACCAAGCAGTAACTTCAATTATCGAAACGCATGATGGCAGTGACCTCGCCATCGTTACCCATGGGGCCGTCGGGACCCTTCTGTGGTGCTCCTTGTCGGGCCGCCCCATTGATCGGAGGTATGATCAGCCCGGGCAAGGCCATTATTGGCAAGCCGATCTAACGGACCTTAAACCGCTGAGCGGATGGCGCTCAATCGACTAGATTGTCAGGCCTGCCATGCGTTCTCAGAGATTTCACGCAAAGTATCAAACACATCCGGAGTACCAGCGATCACCCGACCGCCGTTGCGGATCATTGCGCCTGCGTCCTGATCTTCGACCACGCCGCCTGCTTCCGCAATCATCAATTGACCAGCCAGACAATCCCAGGCGTTCATATGTTCTTCGACATAGCCAAGCAGCCGGCCCGCTGCGACATAGGCCAGTGACAGCGCGCCACTGGCGTTTCTGTGAAACATGGCCCCACGCTCGATCAGGTTCGCGACGATTGGAACAATGTTACGGTTATCCACCCGGTTCGAATAACCCACTGCCACCGTTCCTTGATGCAGCGCAACACCCGAAGCGACCCTCATTGGCGCATCATTCAGTGTTGCCCCGCCTCCGCGCGAGGCTACGAAGGTCTCATTGATATTTGGGTCATGGATTACACCGATCTCGGTATTTTCCTCAGCGACGCTCGCCAGAACGATGGTCCAGGCCGGAATGCCATTGACGAAATTCGTGGTGCCATCGATTGGATCGATCACCCAGTCAAATCCGCTTGAACCTTGTGTTTCACCATGCTCTTCGCCAAATATGCCATCGTTGGGCCAAGCCTCGGCGATCCTCTGGCGGATGAAGGTTTCGACATTCCGGTCTGCCTCGCTGACCCAATCCTGTGCGCCTTTTTGATCGACGATCAAACCGCCTCGGTCGGAGAAATATCTGGAGGCGATTGTGCCAGCTTCCTTGCAGATCGCGATCGCGAAGTCTTTGCGTTCTTTGAGGTAATCCATTGGGAATCCAAATCATATCTGTTGTTGGCCAAAACTGTGCAGGCTTGGTGATGGAATGGCAAATACCAAATGCTGGTGAACTCGGTCCGGGGCAGCCAATGACAGGCGTGCCTTCAACCGCATTTCGCGTCTTCAAAACGGGGCGCGCAGGTTTCGTGCTAAACACGATGCTGTAAGAATACGTCGCCGGGAACGATTTTAGCATTGAAAAAAATGGTAGCCCGTAGGGGAATCGAACCCCTCTTTCCAGGTTGAAAACCTGGCGTCCTAACCGATAGACGAACGGGCCATTTAGACCAAACAAGCACAAGTGGTAGCCCGTAGGGGAATCGAACCCCTCTTTCCAGGTTGAAAACCTGGCGTCCTAACCGATAGACGAACGGGCCACGCTGGCTTGTGGAGGGCCTTTTACGGTTTACCTTCCCCCCCCGCAAGACGAAAAACGCAAGGCTGTGAAACTTTTTTGGCCGTTCCTGAGCGGCGTTGAAACGGTTGTCAGACAGCTTCTGCCGCGTCTTCCAGCCGCAGCTGCACGCTCTGTCGTCCGCCCCAGGTATTCACCTCAAGCCGACCCGCGAAATGGAACCGCGCACCGCCGTGATTAGACAGGCGATCCCCCAACGGACCGTCGAACGCGCCAAAGGCGATGGCATCCAGTCCGCCAGACATTCCATCCGAAAGTGACAGCTTCAAATGTGTTTCGCCCACGCGTTTAGCAAAGCGCACTTGCAGATCAGGCAGCGCATAGCGCGGGGCAGGGGCACCGGCCCCGAAAGGACCCGCTTTCTCTACCTGTTCGATCAGATCGACTGTCGCGGCCCCGGGCATCAGCGCCCCGTCCAGTTTCAAGTCGGCGGGACCGCCTTGGCCTGCACCCTGTTTGGCCAGAAGCTCGGACAGGCGCGACATTGCAGGCTCCAACTGATCACGCATCACCGTGAGACCGGCCGCCATCTTGTGGCCACCACCCTTAACCAGCAGCCCTTCGGCAGCCAGTCGCTGGATCGACGCGCCCAGATCAACGCCCGAGATCGACCTGCCTGAACCTTTGCCCTCATCCCCGTCGAACCCGATCACGATAGCGGGCCGGTTTGCCGACTCTTTCAGCCGCGAAGCAACGATACCTACCACGCCGGGATGCCAACCGTCGCCTGCAGCCCAGACCAGCGGCCCATCCAACCCACGGTCCTCGGCTTGCGCCAAGGCCGCCGCGCGGACCGCGTTTTCGATCTCGCGCCGTTCCGAATTCAGGGCATCCAGCCGCTCGGATAAGGCTTCGGCCTCAGTGATCGAGTCCGTGCTCAGCAGCCGCGCGCCAAGATCAGCCTGACCAATGCGACCGCCTGCATTGACGCGCGGCCCCAGAAGAAACCCCAGATGATAGCTATTGGGCGCGGTATCCATGCGCGCCACGTCTGACAACGCGACCAAACCAGGCCTTTGCCTTTGGGTCATCACTTTCAGGCCCTGTCGAACCAGCGCCCGGTTGGCGTCGATCAACGGCGCAACGTCCGCCACCGTGGCCAGCGCCACCAGATCGAGCATTGCCATCAGATCCGGCCCCTTGGCCCCGGCCTCACGCAACTGACGACCCGCCTCGACCAGCATCAGGAACACCACCGCAGCAGCGCAGAGATAGCCCAGATCGCCGCTTTCGTCCTGTCGGTTCGGGTTCACCACCGCGACGCAATCCGGCAGGGTTTCTGCACCCAAATGGTGATCCAAAACGATCACATCCGCACCCTTCGCCGCCGCGATAGGTTCGTGGCTCAGCGTTCCGCAATCCACGCAGATTATCAGGTCATGGCTAGCCGCCAGTTCCTGCATTGCAGGTACATTTGGCCCATAGCCTTCATCAATCCGGTCGGGCACATAAAGCGTCGCGGTAAGCCCCATCTGGCGCAGCCACACCAACAACAACGCAGCCGAACTGCCCCCGTCCACATCATAGTCAGCAAAAACTGCGATCTTTTGGCGCTTGCGCACAGATTGTAGAAACCGGGCCGCAGCGACTTCCATATCTTTCATCGATCGCGGGTCGGGCAGCAGTTCCTTCAACTTAGGCTCCAGGAAACCGGCGGCCTCCATCACCGGAACACCACGCCGTGCCAAAACCTGACAGACGGCGCGAGGCAGATCTGTCTGCTGCGCCATCATTTCTGCTGACCGCTCGACCTCAATCCCCGGTCCGATCCAGCGTCGCCCCGTCAGAGATTGCTCTACGCCCAGAAATGCCACATCTCACCTCATGCACTAAGGCCGGACCCCTGCGGATCCGGCCTCTTGGTCTTTTATGAATACTCTTGCTGAAGGCGCTGGCGCAAGCCGCTATGCTTCGTTGTGTGGCCACATCGGCGTGCGGTAGGACATCCGCCGCACCGAGCCCGTTTTTGATCGCATGAGCAGCGTCGTTGTTTCAACCCAACCCGGTTCCCGCTTGATGCGCGGCAGCAGTGAGCCTCCGGTGACCCCAGTAGCGGCAAAGATGACATCCGCCGTTACCATCTCGTCGCGCGCATAAACACGGTCCAGATCGGTGATGCCCGCCTTGGCCGCCCGGCCACGTTCGTCGTCATTACGGAACAACAGGCGGCCATAGATTTGTCCACCCATGCATTTCAGCGCGGCTGCGGCAAGCACACCCTCGGGCGCACCACCTTGACCCATATACATGTCGATGCCGGTCACTTCGCTTTCGGCGCAATGCATCACACCTGCGACGTCGCCATCTGTGATCAGGCGGATCGACGCACCGGTATCGCGGACTTCAGCAATCATCGCTTCGTGGCGGGGACGCTCCAATATGCATACGGTAATATCCGCAGGTTCACAGCCTTTGGCCTTGGCCAGCGCTTCAACTCGATCGCGCGGGCTCATGTCCAAGCTTACGACACCTTCGGGAAAGCCCGGACCAATGGCCAGTTTGTCCATGTATACGTCCGGAGCGTGTAGCATTGAGCCGCGCGGGCCCATGGCAATGACGGTCAGCGCGTTGGGCATATCCTTGGCGGTCAGGGTTGTGCCTTCAAGCGGGTCCAGCGCAATGTCTACGCCCGGGCCGTTACCAGTGCCAA
Organism: Ruegeria sp. C9; assembly: GCF_056537585.1. NCBI lineage: Bacteria > Pseudomonadati > Pseudomonadota > Alphaproteobacteria > Rhodobacterales > Roseobacteraceae > Ruegeria > Ruegeria sp. C9. Next base: position 742,137 of record NZ_JBQFRU010000002.1, on the reverse strand, counting down.
CCTCTTCGCCGATATAGAGCATTGGCGCTTCATCACGCTCGCCCTCACCAATGACAACGACACCCTCAATGTCCAGAAGGTTCAGTTGTTCACGCATAGCGTTGACGGCAGCCTGATCGGCAGCTTTCTCATCACCCCGGCCAACCAGAGAGGCGGACGCCAGCGCGGCCTGTTCTGCCACCCGTGCAAGGCCCAGAGACAGCAGGCGGTCGTTGAAATCGATCTTGGCAGCGTTCATCTTCGCATATCCTTTGGTCAGCTAAGGCGTTTTATCCGGCATAGCCTGCGCGCAGCATAGGCCGCAAGGGGTCAGACTTGTTCGATACGCAGGGCGACGGGTTCTCCGGCCACCACATCGGTGGAGCGCAGGCCATCCAGTGCATGGTCCAGCGTCGCCCGCGTGGTTTTGTGGGTCACGATCAGCACAGGCGCTGTGCTTTCTGTGTGCCCATACTGCCGCATCCGGTCGATCGAGACGCCAGCATCGCCCAGAATCGCCGCGACCTTTGCCAGCGCGCCGGGCTTGTCCAGAAGGCCGAGCCGCAGATAGTAGGGTGCAGGTAGGCCAGTAACGGCGGAGGCTGCGTCTTGCAGGGTCGTCGCGGGGCGGCCAAATGTCGGTATATGCAGGCCTCGCGCCAGATCGCAGACGTCGCCCATCACTGCGCTGGCGGTGGGGCCTTCGCCAGCACCGGGGCCACGCAGAACGATTTGTTCAACTGCGTCCCCATCCAGCACAACCATGTTTGTTCCGCCTTCCAACTGACCTAGCGGAGAATTGCTTGGCACTAGACAGGGTTGCATCCGCTGTTCCAGTCCGCGCGCCGTTCGCTGTGCCACACCCAACAGCTTGATGCGATACCCCATGTCGTGGGCCTGATGGATGTCATCGAGGCTAATATGCTGAATGCCCTCGATCTCGATCCCGTCGAAATTCGGCTTGGTGCCAAAGGCAATCGAAGACAGCAGCGCCAGTTTGTGCGCCGCGTCGATGCCGCCAACATCCAGATTAGGATCAGCTTCAAGATAGCCAAGCTGCGCGCATTCCTCGAACAGGGCGTTATAGCCCAACTCCTGCGATTGCATCCGGGTCAGAATATAGTTGCAGGTACCGTTCATGACGCCCATGACACGCGTGATCTCGTTACCCGCCAGTCCTTCGGTCAGAGATTTGATTACCGGGATACCACCCGCGACAGCCGCTTCGAAGCGAATGACACGCCCTGCGGCTTCGGCCAATTCCGCCAGTTCCTGCCCATGAATCGCCAGCAGTGCCTTGTTTGCGGTGACGACATCCTTGCCACTGTTCAGCGCCGCCTCGACCGAAGCTTTCGCGGGGCCGTTCTCGCCGCCCATCAGTTCGACAAAAACATCGATGTCTTCGCGTTTGGCCAATGCAACGGGATCGGTTTCCCATGCATAATCCGAGAGGTTTACGCCACGGTCCTTGCTGGCATCACGGGCCGAAACTGCGGTGATCTCGATGCGACGCCCGGTGCGGGCGTGCAACAAATCGGCATGACGACGCACAATTTTGACCACACCCACGCCAACGGTTCCCAATCCGGCAATTCCAAGCCTCAGCGCCTGTGTCATTCCCTTGGGTCCTTTCTGCTCGCTATACCGCCCGCGATGGCGAAGTGTCCTTTGCGGGCTGCCTTAGCGGGTTCGAGGCAGGGGTGCAATCCGTCTAATCTTTTGGAGCTAGTGACGTGACCGAAATCCTAGTTAATCTCGGCATTCTGCAGCGCTTCGGCCTTTTCCGCCAACGCTTCGCTGCGTGCTGTCAGGTCTTCTTCTACCTCTTCCGCTTCGCTGATTGGATCGGTCGGAGGGCCGAGGGCGGGATCTAAAGCAATAAGCTTGGGGTAGGGTGCCTTGCGCAATGCGGCGGTTTCGCTGCCTTCCAACTCAGGGATATTTGCGCAGCCGGCGGTGGCCAGCACAAAGAGAATGGGCAGCAAAAGCTTCATCGCAGTCCTTCGGGTCGCAGCGTGTATCCCGTGATGCACGTTTTGTCGGAATGGTTCAAGCGGGGTTCTATCTGAACGTCTGTTCAGATACGATCGAAGCATGGCGCGTACACAAGGTTCTCATTCCGATATCACCGGCCCCCGCATTCGCGAGGCCGCACTGGGGCTGTTTGCCCGTCATGGCTATGCTGCGGTTTCAATGCGGCAGATCGCAGGCGAGGTGGGGGTGCAGGCTGGGGCACTCTATAATTACACGCCCGACAAGCAGAGCCTGCTGTTTCGGCTGATGCGCGATCACATGCAGGATCTGATGGCCGCCTATGACGATCTCGACCGGTTTGATAATCCACAAGATGCGTTGCGTCAGTTTGTCGGGTTCCACATCCGTTTTCACCTGCAGCGTCCCGACGAGGTGTTCATCGCTTACATGGAGCTGCGCAATCTGAACCCCGAAAATTTTGCCGAAATCGAGGCCCTGCGCCGCCGTTACGAGGACTCGTTAGAGCATATTCTGCGTAACGGGCAGCAATCGGGTCAATTTTCGGTCACCGATACCAAGATCGCCACATTAGCGGTGATTGCCATGCTGAATGGTGTGATCACTTGGTATCGCAGCGGTGGCCGCCTGTCGCTGGATGAGGTCGAGCAGGTATACTGGGACATGGTCCGCAAAGCGGTTACCGCCTGACCAGCCCTTAGTGGGCCGGGCGGATGAACGTTCCGTTCCGCAACTCCCGAAACGCTTGCTGTAATTCTGCCTGCGTATTCATCACGATCGGGCCATGCCACGCCACGGGTTCATCGATCGGAGCGCCCGAGATCAAAAGAAACCGTACACCCTCGGGCCCGGCCTGAACCGTGATTTCGTCTCCGGTCCCGAACCGAATCAACGTCCTGTCTCCTGACATGTCGCGGATGTTGACCTCTTGCCCGGCGACCTCTTTCTCTAGAAGAATTCCAGTTGGCCGAGACGCATCCGCAAAGGCAGCGCTGCCTTCAAAGATATAGGCGAAGGCCCGGCGGTATGTGTCGATCGGAAAGGTCTTTTTCACCCCTGCCGGTATGCTGATATCCAGGTATTGCGGATCGGCAGCGATACCGTCCACTGGGCCCGTGCGTCCCCAGAATGTGCCGACAATCACACGGACCTTTGTCCCATCATCATCGATGATTTCTGGAATATCAGTGCTTTGAACGTCCTGATAGCGCGGGGCGGCCATCTTCTGATCTGATGGCAGATTGCCCCACAGCTGGAACCCATGCATCTGACCGCTGGCCGACCCCTTGGGCATTTCCTGATGTAGGATACCCGACCCGGCGGTCATCCACTGGACATCTCCGGCACCCAGCGTGCCGCTATTGCCCAGCGAGTCGCTGTGTTCGACTGTGCCGGACAGGACATAAGTGATCGTTTCGATGCCCCGATGCGGATGCCACGGAAAACCGGCCATATAGTCCAATGGGTTGTCATTCCGGAAATCATCGAACAGCAGAAACGGGTCCAGTTCCGACGGGTCCTGAAACCCGAACGCCCGGTGCAGTTTGACGCCCGCGCCTTCCATCGTCGGGACTGCCTTGCGGAATTCCAAAGTTGGTCTGAGTGACATAAAAGCCTCCTGATCCTTTGACCGGAACTTATGCATCGGCCTGAGGCAGTCAATTTGCGCAGGAACACTGAAGCTGTGCGAAGATGCTCAGACAGGTGACGCGGTGCTGTCCTTTGCGTATCAAAGCGGTTAAAGCGGGCGGACAATCAGGAGAACAATATGCAAGAAGAAGTGCTGGCTACGGTCGCGGCCTCGGCACCGCGGCGCTGGACTGGGGTAGGGATGCTGGTCACGGTCGGGGCGTTGGTCATTTACGTCGCGTTGGCATCGCCGCCTGAGTTTGGCTGGCAGGTCTTCTTACTGGTTTCCGGGGCAGCCGCGTTCTGGTTGGCCCGTCGCATGTGGTACGCGACCGAAGACAGGATCGAGCTGACCCAATCCCAATTGCGCACAGGCTCGGGGCAGGTGATCTGCAATATCGAGGATGTCGAAGGCGTAGACCGGGGCGTGTTCGCATTTAAGCCATCAAATGGCTTCTTGGTAATCACTCATGCACGAAGCTCAAACCAGTGGGCGCCCGGTCTTTGGTGGCGTGTCGGACGAAGGATTGGCATAGGCGGCATGACAGCCGCCGCCGAGACCAAATACATGTCGGAAATGCTGTCGGCGATGCTTGCTGAAAAGAGTTAGACACCCAAGCAAGCAGGGTCGGTATTGACGATCTGGTCGAAAACACGCGGGTGTGTGAAGACCAGATTATCCATTTCAAAGTCAGCAAATTTGAATGCCATCTGGAATGGCGCTTTGTATGTATTGTTGGTTTCGACCAGTATCATTGAGCCGTTATCAGGCATGACCGGAAGCCGTTGTTTGATTTTCACGATCTCTGCGTCGGTCCATTTCTGATATCCAGTGCCCCGCACGCAGGACCATAGAACATCGTGGAGATCGTTATCACCATCATAGGTCAGATAGGTCACACGCATCGAGACCGGTGCTCTGGTATCAACCATGTTTTCCAGAAGGTCGTACATAGTGTTGATATACGCGGCGTTAACATCTTCAGCTTCGCGTGAGAGCACATCCGCAACTGCGTAGGCTCCTTTGATGTTGATCGCGCTTTGGCGATAGCTGTCATAATAGGTGTAAGACGCAAACATTGACCAGAACAGCAGCGGCAATATCAGCATTGCCTCGACCGATAAGGCGCCGTCTTCTCGTTTGAGAAAGCGGTTCAGCAGTGCCTTGGGAAGGTTGCGATTCTCTTTGTTAATTCGAGGCATCGGCCACATCCACTGTTGTGTCAGATGAATCGTCAGGATCAGCTGATGAACCACCAAATGGTTCATGAACAAATACGGTCGTCGCCTGCAGTTCCCATTGGCCGTCGTTGTCCTGCTTCGCAATGCCGCTCAGCATCGAAAGCCCAAAAACAGGTGAAACCTCAAGACAGGCGCGGATAATCATAAGCTCATTTGAAGTCCCTTGTTCAAAAACAACTTCGTCCGGCTTACGAATTGTCTCCGGAGTGTCGACGCAATAGGGGGTTGGATCCAACTGATTGCCGACACGCGGATCAATGGACTTCATCTCGAGCGCAAGGTTTTCCGAGCAATTGGTTATCAGCGCTTCGTCACAGATCATTTTCTTCAGCAGCGCGTGATCCCATTCATCTTCCCCTTCAGGAAGGCGATTAAGCCGAACCTCCCGAATTGTCATATCCAGAGATCGTTCAAGATCGGCATGGTGGAAGGATTGCAATCCCAGATCCATGCCTGAATAAGCGACATACAGGAAGAATGGAAACCAGAAGATAAACTCGATAGACGAGTTTCCATCCTCATTCTTTCGAAATCTCCGAAGCCGATTCCGCAGTGTCTTTGTCATTGGGTCAGCCTCAGGTTTTGAATGGAGGTGCTGATTGAATCGAAGACGCGTTCAATCTGATTGCCGGTCGCTTCATAGTAACGGGCAGGTTTGATCGCGCAGTCTTTCAGCATCTGCTTAACACCGTAGGGTGCCTCAAAAGCGATCGAGAAGATGATGACATTATCTTCTTCAGCTTCTTCGCAGAGATCTACAACATTTGGATTTTTGGTCGAAGGACCAATTTCGGTCGTGGAGTCAGCTGCAAATTCTTCGCCGCGATCCCAGCCATAAGCGTGACGCAACATATTCCGAATTGCGTATTTTTCAGTATGCGCCCAGACATCAGGCCATTCCAGTTCTACCGGATCGGAATCTGTTGAAAGCCCTTCGGAGTCTTCGCGTGTTTGCGATCGATCCATCGAATAGCAGGTGCCGTTGTAGTAATCCGTACAGCGGTAGCGCATATAAGTCCCATTGCCATGGGCATGATCTTGGTATTTGTCGCGGGTCCAGCGCCTGTACGAACTGTCCCGCACAGTTGTGGCGACATTAGGCCAAGCCCAGCGGTCATACTCTTCATCGTAGATAGAATACGTTTCGGCATCTTCATTCCAATAGATGTCCGAGGGGCCGTCATTATAAGGCGGATTCACTTTGTGCTGATAAGTGTTTTCGCCATCCGTCATCAGCACCAGAACCTTGAGGGTGTCCGTGGTCTTGTTAGGGGCTGGCCGAATTGCGAACGAGTCCGGAATTTCTGAACTGTCTGCAATCTGAGCGATCAGCGGTTGGATACTATCGTCAAGCAAAGTTAGACCCCACTTGAGGCCCACATCGATCGAAGTCCAGCCGCTTGCCACAAGATTCTGGATCTGACCTTTCAGAATGTCAGGATCATTCTGGATTACCGTCATCTCTCGCCGATCTGTGGTGGTTTCAAGACGGCACGTATTGCTGGTTACCAACGTGTCGCTGAACCTTTTGTCGCTGGAGCCATTATCCTTGAAATGAAGAGTTTGCGGGACATAATCCCCTTTTGTGATGATGTTTCCTTCGTCGTCCACGATGTCGTAATAGTTGAAATCGGTCGTTGTGTAGTCCGAAGCCTGGAAATCGATGCAATTGGCCCTTTCGTTAGCCCCGATCGTGTTCAAAGCATTCATAAGGTAGTCAGGCACCGACACCTGTTCCGAGTAGGGCACGATTGAGATCGACAATCTACCATCTTCAGATTTCAGGATCATCTCATCGATAAAGTCCTCAGCGGCACTTTTGAGGTTGGTCAGCTTTGTCCCGCGCATCGAACCCGAGACGTCCAGAACCAATGAAATTTCGACGTTACCAATCGATTCTTCGGCGATGCTGGTGGCGGTTGTATCAATGTAATCGACGCCACTCCATTTCATGAAGTGTGTCTCAATGCTCATGTCGGCGCTGGCTTCGACTTTCCGCTTTCCTTCAAGTTCTGCAACCTGAGTCACGGTTCCGTCGTCGTTTGTCGTGCATGTCTCGGGCTCGACCTTGATATTTTTGATGATATTCGTATCGAAACCTTCTTTGCGAATGTAATCATTCACCACGACCCGTGGGCAAAGCTCTTGGTCCAGGTCAGCTGCGGCAAGGACCGCGCGGTCCAGTGCGTATTGTAGCCTTACCCTTTCGCGATCATACCGCATGACGTCGACCGCGAACCCGGCCACGGTGAAGACTATCACGATCAGGAAAAGGGCAAGGATCGTCATCGTGCCTTCTGTCGAAGAAACAAAGTGCCGCAAGTGCCGCGAACAACTGTTTTCGCGGCAGAGACGGTTGAATTGGGCCTTCAAATCAAACTTGCGCATAATTGGTTCCTCGGTCGATCAGACACACTGATGCCAGCACTTCGCAACTTTAATAATTTACCCACGGATCGTGGCGAGATTTGGGCGCAGTGGACACTATGCTGCTCGTTTTTAACGAGATTCAGCTTTATTCCCGGTGTTATTGGTGGTTTTGTTTCGCGCCTTTGGACAATCGCGCGGCTTTCGTTAACGCCCGACTCACCAATGGAGCTGAAAAGTAAAGTTCACAAACTGATGAAAATACGTGCAGTTACTGATTGCGGTATTTGGCAAGCAGTGCGACAAAAAGTCATGACGTATCTCGTCTACCGGCACGGAGGATTTTATGACCGGCATTAAAGAACCCAGCTTTCGTGAGAGTGTTGATTTGATGTTCAACAGAGCGGCGTCTCTGATGGATTTGCCGCCCGGGCTAGAAGAGAAGATACGGGTTTGTAATGCCACCTACACCGTTCGGTTCGGGGTGCGTCTGCGGGGGCAGATCCACACCTTTACCGGATATCGTTCGGTTCATTCGGAACATATGGAGCCGGTAAAGGGTGGCATTCGCTATGCCTTGGCGGTGAACCAGGATGAGGTCGAAGCGCTCGCTGCGCTCATGACTTACAAGTGTGCACTGGTCGAAGCGCCCTTTGGTGGCTCGAAAGGGGGCCTTTGCATTGATCCTCGCCAGTATGAAGAACATGAGATGGAACAGATCACGCGTCGTTTTGCCTATGAGCTGGCAAAGCGCGATCTGATCAACCCATCTCAGAACGTCCCTGCGCCCGATATGGGAACCGGCGAGCGCGAAATGGCGTGGATGGCTGACCAATATGCGCGGATGAATACGACCGATATCAACGCGCGAGCCTGCGTGACGGGGAAACCTTTGAACGCCGGCGGCATCGCGGGCAGGGTCGAAGCAACCGGGCGCGGCATCCAATACGCTTTGCGCGAATTCTTCCGAAACCCGGAAGACGTCAAGAAGGCGAACATGTCAGGCTCGCTTGATGGGAAGCGCGTCGTCGTACAGGGCTTGGGTAACGTTGGATATCACGCAGCTAAATTCCTCAGCGAGGAAGACGGGTCGCGTGTGGTCGGCATCATCGAATGGGATGGTGCATTGTATAATCCCGACGGCATTGACGTAGAAGCCGTGCGGCAGTGGATCGTCAAGCATGGCGGCGTGAAAGACTATCCTGACGCCACGCATTCCGCCGAGGGTGGCGCTGTGCTTGAGGCAGAGTGTGACATCCTGATCCCGGCGGCGCTGGAGGGGGTAATAAACCTGTCCAACGCCGAACGTATCAAAGCACCGCTGATCATCGAGGCCGCCAACGGGCCTGTCACGGCGGGTGCGGATGAGATCCTGCGCAAGAAAGGTACGGTGATCATCCCTGACATGTATGCAAATGCCGGCGGTGTGACCGTGTCCTATTTCGAATGGGTCAAGAACCTCAGCCACATCCGTTTTGGCCGGATGCAGCGGCGTCAGGAAGAAGCTCGGCATGAGTTGATCGTCAGCGAATTGCAGCGGCTAGATCGGTATCTGGGTGACGCATGGTCGATGTCTCCGGATTTCAAGGCCAAGTACCTAAAGGGCGCTGGCGAGTTGGAGCTGGTGCGTTCTGGTCTCGATGACACGATGCGCATTGCCTATCAGTCGATGAGCGAAGTCTGGCATGATCGCGCGGATGTCGACGATCTGCGCACGGCGGCCTATATCGTTGCGATCGACCGCGTCTCAAAAAGCTATCGCGCCAAGGGCCTCTGAGCGCGCAAAGAGCAGAAACTTCTTGAGTGGCCAACCAATGGGTTGGCCACTTTTCATTTCGGCCGAAGTCGTCAGAGTGTGTGGATTGGTCGCCCAGCGACAAGTTTTCGTCGAAAACAGGAGTGGAACCGGATTCCGGCGTTGTTACTGCTGGGTGAAGTTGGTTTGATGCCGACACACCTGTAGGGAGGTCTGAATGCGTTTCTCCGGCTTACGTGTCCTGAAAGAGGGCCTGACCGGCAACATAGGCTGGACGCCGCACTGGCGCGAGCCTGAACCGAAATCCGAATATGACATCGTCATTATCGGCGGCGGAGGTCATGGGTTGAGCACGGCCTATTATCTGGCCAAGGAACATGGTCTGACCAATATCGCTGTTCTGGAAAAGGGCTATATCGGTGGGGGCAATGTCGGGCGCAACACCACCATTGTGCGCGCGAATTACTTTTTGCAGGGCAATTCCGAGTTCTACTCGCACTCATTGAAGCTGTGGGAAGGTCTTGAGCAGGATCTGAACTACAATGTCATGCATTCGCAACGCGGGATCATCAACCTGTTCCATTCGGACGGGCAGCGTGATGCCGCTGCGCGCCGGGGCAACATGATGATCAGTCAGGGTGACGATGCTATCCTGCTCAATCGCGATGAATTGAGGCGGATGGTGCCCTTTCTGAATTTCGATGACCTTAGGTTCCCTCTGTATGGCGGTCTCTACCACCCGCGCGGAGGTACAGCGCGACACGATGCAGTGGCCTGGGGCTATGCGCGCGGAGCGGACCAGCGCGGCGTGGATCTGATCCAGAACTGCGAAGTGACCGGTATTGATATCGAGAATGGCGTGGTGCGCGGTGTTCAGACCTCGCGCGGGCCGATCCGGGCCAAGAAGGTGGCGATGGTTGCTGCCGGGCGTTCAGGTCAGGTGGCGGCGATGGCTGGAATGAGGCTGCCGATTGAAAGCCATGTCTTGCAGGCCTTCGTGACCGAGGGTCTGAAGCCCTGCATCGATCATGTGGTGACGTTTGGCATGGGGCATTTCTATATCAGCCAGTCAGATAAGGGCGGTCTGGTCTTTGGCGGTGATCTGGATTTTTACACCTCCTATGCGGCGCGAGGTAATTTGCCCACCGTCGAAAGCGTGATGGAGGCCGGGATGGCGCTGATGCCGATGATCGGCAAGGCACGGGTGCTGCGATCCTGGGGCGGGATCATGGATATGTCGCCCGATGGCTCTCCGATCATAGACCGAACGGATATTGATGGGCTCTATCTCAATTGCGGCTGGAACTATGGTGGCTTCAAGGCGGTTCCAGGTTCGGGGAATGTGTTTGCGCATCTGATTGCGACGGATCGGTATCACGAGAATGCCACCGGCTTCCGACTGGATCGTTTCCGCACCGGGCGCGGGATTATCGATGAAGAGGGCAAGGGCTCTCAGCACAATCTGCATTGAGGGGCGCGATGTTGGATTTGGGTATTATTGAAAAGATCAAGAAGGGCGCGCGGCTATGAGGATCACCTGTCCATATTGCGGCGAACGGGATCGGCGCGAATTCTACTATCGCGGGGCGGCAGTGGATCTGGACCGACCGGCCCCGGATGCCGGTGAGGCGGCTTGGGATGATTTTGTCTACCAACGGGAAAACCCGGCAGGGCCGACACGAGAGCTTTGGTATCACGAAGGCGGGTGCGGTGCATGGATCGTGGTCACACGAAACACGGTCACGCATGAGATGATCGACGCGCAGCCGGCATCGGAGGAGCGGGCATGAGGATCGATGGAAAGGGTCTTATCGATCGTACGCAGTCGATTCCGTTTGTTTTCGATGGTGCCAGCTATAGCGGCTATGCGGGCGACACCCTGACCTCAGCGCTTTTGGCGAATGGCGTACGACTGATGGGGCGTTCGTTCAAGTACCACCGGCCTAGGGGTGTGCTGAGCGCAGGCAGCGAAGAGCCGAATGCGCTGATGACCGTGGGGGCAGGCGCAGGTCAAGAACCAAATATTCGCGCCACGATGCAAGAGATCTATCCGGGACTTGAAGCGCGCAGCCAGAATCGCTGGCCCAGCCTGAGTGTCGATTTGATGGGGATCAACGATCTGGCTTCCCCGTTTTTGGGCGCGGGTTTTTACTACAAAACCTTCATGTGGCCGAAAAGCTTCTGGGAAAAGCTATACGAGCCGATCATTCGACGTGCCGCCGGATTGGGTGCACTGTCGGGCGAAGACAATGCCGACAAGTACGAAAGCGCTTATGCCTTTTGCGATCTGCTGATTATCGGGGCAGGGCCTGCGGGGCTGATGGCCGCACTGGTCGCTGGTCGTGCCGGCGCGGACGTCATTCTGGCCGACGAAAACAGTCGCGTGGGTGGGCGTCTGCTGGCCGAGACCTATGAGGTCGACGGAAAACCGGGTCCCGTGTGGGTTGACGAAGTGCTGGCCGAGTTAGCCGCGATGGACAATGTCCGCATCATGACCCGGACCACTATCGCAGGTGCCTATGACCAAGGTACCTTTGCGGCGTTGGAACGCGTTTTTCACCATACGGATCACCGCCCCAACGGGGCGCCGTTGGAAACCTATTGGCGGATCGTGGCCAAGCGGTCAGTTCTGGCGGCAGGCGCGCTGGAGCGCCCGGTCGCATTCCGCAACAATGATCGCCCGGGGATCATGACCGCTGGCGCGGTGCGGGCGTATCTAAACCGATGGGGTGTCAGCCCGGGCCGCAATGTGACGATCTTCGGAAATACTGACGATATCCATCGCACTGCTCGTGATTTGTTGGATGCTGGTGTCCATGTGGCGGCTGTGATCGATAGCCGCCATGACGCGCCCTTGTCTGACGATTACGAGGTTCTACGCGGGGCGCAAGTTTGTAACAGTTCGGGCCGTAAGGGGCTGGAGGCGATTACAGTGCGCCGCGCCAGTGGAGAAGAACGGATACACACGGATTGCCTTGCCATGACAGGGGGCTGGAATCCTTCGGTTCATCTAACGTGTCACATGAATAGCCGCCCGATCTGGAAGCGTGAGATCGAGGCCTTTGTGCCAACGCCGGGGGCCGTGCCGGGCATGGTGACAGCGGGTGCGTGCAATGGATCTTTCTCAACTACAGCCTGCCTTCGTGAAGGGATTGAGGCAGCCAAAGGCGTGCTCGGCGATCTTGGCTACAAGGCCTCGAAGACTGTGCCACCGCAGGCCGAGGATACGCCATACGAGATCACGCAGCTTTGGGCCGTTCCCGGCAAAGGGCGCGCGTGGCTGGATTTCCAGAACGATGTTACAGTGAAAGACGTCAAACAGGCCGCGACTGAGAACTTCCGGTCAGTCGAGCACATGAAGCGCTATACGACACAAGGTATGGCGACGGATCAGGGCAAGAATTCGAACGTGGCGGCGTTGGCCATTCTAGCGGACGTCACCGGGCGCGCGATACCCGAAACCGGAACCACGACGTTCCGCCCTCCGTATTCTCCTATCGCCATTGCCGCGCTGGGTGCTGGGGCTGAAGGCAAGGGTTTCAAGCCGCAACGCTTTATCACTTCGCACAAAGCGACCGTAGCGCGGAAAGCTCCGTTGGTTGAGGCCGGGTTGTGGTATCGCCCCAGCTATTTCCCAAAGGATGAAGAAACCACGTGGCGGCAATCCTGTGACCGTGAGGTCAACATGGTGCGTCAGGCCGTCGGGGTGTGCGATGTCTCGACGCTTGGCAAGATTGACATACAGGGGCCGGATGCGGGGGCGTTTCTGGACTTCGTTTATACGAACATGTTCTCGACCCTCAAAGTTGGCCGAACGCGATATGGCCTGATGTTGCGTGAGGATGGATTCGTCATGGATGATGGCACCACCGCGCGGCTGGGAGAGACGCATTACCTGATGACTACCACCACGGCAGGTGCTGGCGACGTAATGAAGCATCTGGAGTTCGTTCATCAGGGACTGCGCCCTGATCTGGATGTCTCGTTCATCTCGGTCACTGAACAGTGGGCACAGTTTGCCGTGGCCGGACCAAAATCGCGTGAATTGTTGAACGATCTGCTGGGCGCACCTCTTGATGAAGAAAGCTGGCCCTTCATGGCTTGCGGATCGATCTCGGTGCTGGGTGTGCAGGGGCGTTTGTTCCGGATCTCGTTCTCGGGCGAGCATGCATATGAAATCGCCGTGCCTGAGCGCTATGGCGCGAGCCTGTTCGATATTTTGACCGAGCGGGCTGAAGCGCTGGGCGGTGGTCTTTATGGGATGGAGGCACTGAACGTTCTTCGGATCGAAAAGGGCTTTATTACGCATTCCGAGATCCACGGACGGACGACTGCCTATGATATCGGCATGGGTCGGATGGTGTCGCAGAAGAAGGATTGCATCGGCAAAACCATGTCGCAACGTCCGGGGCTTGAAGAGCCGGGGCGCGAGCGTTTGGTCGGGCTTATACCCATTGGCGAAAGCAGGGAATTGCTTGCGGGCGCGCATCTTTACCGGGAAGAGGCCGAGCCGGTGCGGACCAATGATCAGGGCTATCTGACCTCCGTGTGTTATTCCCCGACGCTGGAAACGATGTTGGGTTTGGGCTTCCTGGCGGACGGGCCTGAGAGGTATGGAGAAATCGTGAAAATGGTCGATCATCTGCGCGGCGTGACAACCCTGTGCGAAGTGGTGAACCCGGTTTTCTTTGACCCCGAAGGAGGGCGCGTCCGTGGATAAACTGATCGCCAAAACACCCTGCGACGGATTGCTGCCTTTGACTATCGGCTCTGTAACGCTCAGCGAAGAGGATGCGGGGGCGATCCATTCGATCTCAACTTTCAAGGGTAAGCAAAGGGCGCTATCGGAGGCTTTGAAAGCAGCGCATGGGATGGCTTATCCGTCGGCCAATCGCGCAACGGGTAAGGCTGGCGCGCGGGCGATCTGGTTCGGCCCGGCGCATGCGATGCTGATCGGGCCGTCTCCTGATGCGACCCTGACCGAGAATGCTGCCATTGTGGACCAATCAGATGCCTGGGCTGTGGTCCGGTTAGAGGGTGCTGATGTCGAAGACGTACTGGCGCGCGTAGTGCCTATTGATCTGCGTAAGGCGAACTTCAAGCGCGGCCACTCCGCCCGAACCCTGCTGTTCCACATGACTGCTTCGATCACGCGCGTTGGGGAGAACACGTTTCAGATCATGGTCTTCCGGTCCATGGCTGAGACGTTGGTTCACGATTTGAAAAGGGCAATGGAAGGCATCGCCGCGCGCGGCTAAACTTCTTGGAACGAAACGAATCCTCGGAGACCTTTATGTTGCGTATCGCCATTGTCACGGCCTTGCTTGCCACCCCAGCATTTGCTCAGGAAACCAAAGAGCAGAGCTGCAAGTATCAGGCCGATGTTGTTGCCGCGATTCAGCAGGCACGCCTTGATCGGGTGAAAGAGCGCGATGTAGCGCAGGCAGTGGCAGATAGCGGCCCGACTTGGCCGGAAAACTACAACGCGGCAGTTCCGCTGATCACACCTTGGGTCTATGAACAAAAGATGCGCGATGTGCGTAAGAAAGACCTCGGCGCCGCATGGCTGGAGCTGTGTTTGCAGCAATAATCCACAGCCAGATCATTTCTTTGTGGACAACCGCGTGCCATCCCCTTGGCGCGCGTTTTCATTTCTGGCAGGTTTGACCCATGTCTTTGCCCCCCGGATTTCTGGATGAACTGCGCACGCGCCTCAGCCTGTCTCAGGTTGTTGGGCGTAAGGTCATGTGGGACCAGCGCAAATCCAATCAGGGCAAGGGGGATATGTGGGCGCCTTGCCCCTTTCATCACGAAAAGACCGCCTCGTTCCACGTCGATGACCAAAAGGGATTCTATTATTGCTTTGGCTGCCACGCCAAAGGGGACGCGATCAGTTTTGTGAAAGAGACCGAGAATGTCTCTTTCATAGAAGCCGTGGAAATTCTGGCGCGCGAGGCCGGGATGCCGATGCCCGCGCGTGATCCCAAGGCGCAGGAAAAGCAGGACCGCCGTTCACAGCTGGCCGAGGTGATGGAACAGGCTGTGCAGTTCTTTCGTTTGCAACTCAAGACTGGGGCAGGGGCGGCGGCACGTGATTATTTGACACGTCGCGGTCTTGACGCGAAGGCGCTGGACCGTTGGGAAATCGGTTTCGCACCCGAGGGCTGGCAGGCTCTGTGGGATCATCTAACCGGTAAGAGTGTCTCCGAGGACCTGATCCTTGGGGCCGGGCTGGCCAAGCCGTCGAACAAAGGTAAGAAACCCTATGATACGTTCCGCAACCGCATCATGTACCCGATCCGCGACCCGCGCGGGCGGTGCATTGCGTTTGGTGGCCGGGCGATGGATCCCAATGACAACGCCAAATACCTGAACTCGCCCGAGACCGATCTGTTCGACAAAGGCCGCAGCCTCTACAACCATGGCCCCGCACGACAGGCGGCAGGCAAGGGGCAGCCTTTGGTTGTGGCCGAGGGCTATATGGACGTGATCGCTTTGGCAGAGGCCGGGTTTGGCGCGTCGGTTGCGCCATTGGGGACGGCGATCACCGAGCATCAGTTGCAACTACTTTGGCGCATCTCTGACGAGCCGATCATCGCTTTGGATGGCGATACGGCAGGGCTGCGCGCGGCGATGCGGGCGGTCGACTTGGCATTGCCGTTGCTGGAGGCGGGTAAGTCACTGCGCTTTGCGCTAATGCCTGAAGGCAAGGACCCTGACGATTTGCTGCGCGCCGAAGGCGCAGGGGCAGTTCGGTCAGTTCTGGACGGTGCCATTCCGATGGTGAAGCTGCTGTGGCAGCGCGAGACTGAGGGCAAGGTTTTTGATAGCCCAGAACGCAGATCTGCATTGGACAAAGCGCTTTGGGAGAAGATCAAGTTAATCCGAGATAAGTCGATACGAAATCACTATCGGCAGGAGATCCGGGATCTACTTTTTCATTTTTACCGCTCTCAGAAAAAGTTCCCTGCAAAAAATTGGAAATCCAATCGGGATAGGGATCGCAAAACTGCCGGACCTACACAGGGTGCACGCACTTCTTTCTTGGCTGCTAACGACAACAGCGCTGCTATTCGGCTCCGTGAAAGTGTCATTCTTGCAGTTGCTATATTGACGCCTGCTTTGGTGGTGCAGTTCGAAATTCAGATCGACGAAATGACATGCTTGGATCCCGAACTAAATGCCATGAGAGATGTCTTGTTGCGACATGCAGTTGATGATCCGGACAACATTAAAGATCATATTGTCGCAGCTTTGGGACCGGAACCCCTTGAAAACCTGCTGGCCCTTCGCCATGTCGCAGTGATCCCCTGTGTGTACAAACCGGGCGACGTTGAAAAGGCCGAGATGACGCTGGCCGAGGAACTCGCAAAGATCAAAGCGCTCCGGGGGTTGGATGCTGAGATTGCCGAAGCGGCAGAGGAATTGTCTGATCTGGCCGATGAGGCGCTGACATATCGGCTGGCGCAAGCCGCCGAAGAGCGCAACCGTACAAGCCGCAGCCAGAACGAAGACAGGGCCGTTTTCGACATCGCCGACAATGGTGCGCGAATCAACCGCGATGAGAAAGACGCGTTTGAGGCCATCACGTCTGGCATCAAATTCGAACGGAAACATCGATGAAGTGGTGTTTTCGTAAGGCACTGGAAAAGAAAAACGGGTAAACGGGTGGCCGAATCACTTCTACGCGCTAATGATTCGGTTCAAACGAATCACCCATCCCTGCAGGAGCATTGAATGGCCGCCAAGGATACGAACGAAGACCGCAAATCCGACGAGCAGGAACAGGAAATCTCGCTGGACATGAGCCAGGCCCAGGTCAAGAAGATGATCGCCGAGGCTCGCGAGAAAGGTTACATCACCTACGACCAGCTCAATCAGGTTCTGCCGCCTGATCAGGTCAGCTCGGAACAGATCGAAGATGTTATGTCGATGCTGTCCGAGATGGGCATCAACATCATCGAAGATGAAGAAGCCGAAGAAGAAGAAAACAAAGGTTCGACCGAACTGGTCACCACCGAAGGCCCGCGCGAGGTTGCGCTGGCTGGTGCCGCAACCGAAAAGCTGGATCGCACCGATGACCCCGTACGCATGTATCTGCGCGAGATGGGTTCAGTCGAACTGCTGAGCCGCGAGGGCGAGATTGCTATCGCCAAGCGGATCGAAGCCGGTCGGAACACCATGATCGCTGGTCTGTGCGAAAGCCCGCTGACCTTCCAAGCGATCACCATCTGGCATGACGAACTTTTGTCCGAAGACATTCTGCTGCGGGACGTCATCGATCTGGAAACCACTTTCGGCAACCAGATGGATGAAGACGGCGAGGTTGAAGAGCCGGTTGTCGATACCTCATCGGTGCAGGCGGCCAAGCCTGCCAAGGATGAGGGGCCGGAGCTTGACGCTGACGGCAACCCGATTGCCAATGATGATGACGATGATGACGACGATCAGGCCAACATGTCCCTGGCCGCGATGGAAGCAGCGCTGAAGGATCAGGTGCTGACCACGCTGGAACGCATCTCGACCGACTTCGCGATGCTGTCCGAAATGCAGGACAGCCGGATTTCTGCGACGCTGAACGAGGATGGCACTTTCAGCGCGAAGGACGAAGAAACCTATCAGAAGCTGCGCGCTG
Source organism: Ruegeria sp. C9 (assembly GCF_056537585.1). Classification (NCBI taxonomy): domain Bacteria; kingdom Pseudomonadati; phylum Pseudomonadota; class Alphaproteobacteria; order Rhodobacterales; family Roseobacteraceae; genus Ruegeria; species Ruegeria sp. C9. The sequence goes on along the minus strand of NZ_JBQFRU010000002.1, from coordinate 724,537 downwards.
AGATTGTTGAACTGGTGAACGGTCTTCACCTGCACAACAACCGGATCGAAGCTCTGATTGACCAGCTCTATGGCATCAACCGGCGCATTATGTCACTGGACAGCTCGATGGTGAAACTGGCTGACCAGGCTCGCATCAACCGTCGCGAGTTCATCGATGCGTATCGTGGGCGCGAGCTTGATCCGAACTGGTTGGCTGAAATGGCTGAGAAGCCGGGCCGGGGCTGGCAGATGTTCATCGAACGCTCGACCGAAAAGGTTGAGGAACTGCGCAACGACATGGCTCAGGTTGGCCAATATGTTGGTCTCGATATCCCTGAATTCCGCCGCATCGTGCAGCAGGTTCAGAAGGGTGAGAAAGAGGCGCGGCAAGCCAAGAAGGAAATGGTCGAGGCCAACCTGCGTCTGGTGATCTCGATTGCCAAAAAGTACACGAACCGCGGCCTGCAATTCCTTGATCTTATTCAGGAAGGTAACATCGGCCTGATGAAGGCGGTGGACAAGTTCGAATACCGCCGGGGCTATAAGTTCTCGACCTATGCGACCTGGTGGATCCGTCAGGCGATCACGCGTTCGATCGCGGATCAGGCGCGCACGATCCGTATCCCGGTGCATATGATCGAAACGATCAACAAGCTGGTCCGGACAGGTCGTCAGATGCTGCACGAAATCGGCCGCGAGCCAACGCCGGAAGAACTGGCCGAAAAGCTGCAAATGCCGCTTGAGAAAGTTCGTAAGGTGATGAAAATCGCCAAAGAGCCGATCAGCCTTGAGACGCCCATCGGCGACGAGGAAGACAGCCAGCTGGGCGATTTCATCGAAGACAAGAATGCCGTGCTGCCGCTGGACAGCGCCATTCAGGAAAACCTCAAGGAGACCACCACACGGGTTCTGGCCTCTCTCACCCCGCGTGAGGAACGGGTTCTGCGGATGCGCTTTGGCATCGGCATGAACACCGACCACACGCTAGAAGAAGTCGGTCAGCAGTTCAGCGTGACGCGCGAACGTATCCGCCAGATAGAGGCGAAGGCGCTGCGTAAGCTGAAACACCCGAGTAGGTCACGCAAATTGCGGTCCTTCCTGGATCAGTAAATCGAAAGGCGCCTCATCCCGAGGCGCTTTTTTCTTTCGCCCGCTCACAATGACTGAACTTCAAATCAAATTGGCGGGAATTCGCAAGGAGTCCGGCGATGCCATCTTTATATCGCCGCTGTCCACTCATGGACAGGCCGGGGCGAGGTGATTGGGCTGATGACCCCCGGCCACTTTTTAGCTTCATGAAAGCGGATGAGAGACACGTTTGCGAAAAGCGGTCGGGGCCTGACCCGTCCAACGTTTGAAGGCGGTGGAAAACGCAGCCTGATCGGAATAACCGAGCGAATACGAGATTTCGGACAGATGCATACCGTTCTTGATAAAGGTCTGCGCTAGGTCACATCGTAAATCTTCAACGATCTCACGATATGAGGTGCCTTCATCAGCTAGGCGGCGAGCCAATGTTCGAGGGCTTAGGCCGAGCTGGGTGGCGGCGTCGTCCACCTGTACGATTCCCCCCGGCATCGCATCTGTGATCAACCCTTCGATCTGTGCTCGGGTTTTCTGTCTTGGCGACTGTCTTTCGGCCAGCAGGCGTTCGCCAAATTCAACCAAATGCGCGCGCAGGCTAGGGTCGTAAGTTGGGATCGGTGTTTCCAGCGAGGGCAGCGACAGGATGATTTCCAAGCGTTCGGCCCCGAAGGTAACTGGGAAACCTCCGATTTTCTGGTAGGTGGCTTGGTGTTGCCCAACTGTGTGCTGAAACCGTATCTCAATCGGATTCAGATTCAACTGAGTCAACGCCCGCATCCGGGCGATCGCGCCAAACAGCAGGAACTCGGTCCGCCGATGATAGCGGGAAAAGCTCGGGTCTTTCCAATCGGCCTCAAGCGAGGCAGCGTTACCTGAAAGGCGCAGATTGAAGGCCAGGGCCGGGTCGATAATGCCATGAAACCGCGCCGTATTCTCGATCACCTGCTTCAGATCACGAGAGTACTTGCTGATATAGGCCGTAATGCTGGAAGAAGAACTGAATTCCAGACCCGCCCGTGCGCCAAAGGTGATATCGCCAAGTGCATCGCAGGCGTGTCGGACAAACAGCGCTTCTTTGTGGGCGCTGTACCTTTTGGCAGGCGGTTCAATATCGCTGCGGGTCAATGCGCAGTCACTCAGGACCTGTTCCACCACGGTCGCGCTTGCGTGATCCTCAAGGGTCCGTGTCAGCAATTGAATGCGTGAAATGTCGACGTCCATCACCCAGCCCAAAAAACGCGTTACTGTAATACCGTTACCCTAGCGGCAAACCGTGGCAATGCGCCAGCCTCGGTGCTGATACCCAGGAATTGACCGCAACTCACAAAGATATGGCAGAAATGGCCATGTCCGTAGCCTTGGCCAATAGCTACATGACCGGTGTTGTCGGGTCAGCGCCTTTTGGGGAAAAGGTCAGAGCCTGAGCGAGCGGTCCACCAAGCCGTTTCAACGGGTTCCCCGGCACGCCCCTCTCATTCTTCTGGTCAGTCATGTCGCATTGCTGCGGCGCATTCGACGTGACAGCATCACGGGGAACCTTTTGTTATTTCTTGATCTCTCGTGGCTGATGATCTTTCCATCGATACAGATTTGATCGTCTTCGACGGTGAATGCGTGCTGTGTTCAGGGTTTTTTCACTTCATGTAGCGCCATGATCGAGATCAGAAATTTCTATTTGCAACCGCGCAGTCACCGCTTGGGCAGCAGCTTTATACTCTCCTGAACCTGCCGACAGACGAATTTGAAAACAATTTGGTGATCGTCAAAGGAAAGGTGCACCAAAATCTCGACGCATTTGCCGCTGCGATGCGTGCATTATATGGTCCGTGGCGGGTATTGTCCTTGTGTCGATACCTGCCGAGGTTTCTGAAGAACCCGCTGTACCGGATGATTGCCCGTAACCGATATGCGCTATTTGGGCGGCGGGATGGGTGCCTGGTTCCTGATCCTTCTCTCAGATCGCGGTTTGCCCAAGATGGATTCTGATCGTGATCCATTCCTGCAGGCGCTGGGTATAGATGAATCTGTGCCTGGATTGGTCAGGGATTTGCACAGCGGGGAAGGTCGCTACTCTGGTCGATGCAGCATTCAGCGTGGCCGAGGCGTTTTGGTCGCTCTGGCACTTCGCATCGGGCGATTTCCACTTGCGGGCGAAGATTTGCCGGTCACCCTTACGATCCGAAAGTCCGGCGCATATTGGCAATGGGAACGGGATTTCGCAGGCCACAAAACGCGTTCACGGATCACTTTTGATCCGCTGTGTGGCATGGTGCGGGAACAGATCGGCGGGCTGACAATATGGTTGCAGCCGGTGAGAACTGATAAGGGGCTGACCATTGAGATCCGCCGCCTCGCTTTGTTTGGCATTCCGTGTCCGGGGTTTCTTTTGCCACGTTCCGGATCGACCGAGGCCGAGGATACACAATCGCGATTTCGCTTTGACATTTCGGCGACAGCACCGGGATTGGGACACCTGATCCGCTATCAGGGATGGTTAGAGCCTGTTCACGAACCACGTGGGTCAAGCTGACATGATCGTTAGTTCGCTTTGCTGACGATGGCGACGCACTAGTCTATATTTCACATGGAAACAGGAAGATGGTCACGATGAAACAGACAATACTTTGCGCATTTGCAGCACTGCTTATGACCAGCTCTGCGGGCGTTGTCGATGCAGCGCCGAACGGTTATCGAACAGAACCGATGAGCGGCACAGACTTCGAGGTCATTCCAAGGACACGTCAGGATACTGATGGATATTGGTGCGCCGCTGCTGATTTTGCCCGCCGGAAATTGGGTGCTGGGTGGCAGCAACAAATCTACGTTCTGCGCGGCTATGGCCCCAGCGTGACAACGGGACGCCGGACGGCGGTACAGTTCACACTGAAACAACCCGCCAATGTCCCGCAGAAAGGCAGCTTTTCGGTCACAGCCGGGTTCCAGCCGGGTGACAGCATGTCGGTACAGGGCGCAAATGCACGGTGCGGCGTCCGTCCGTTTATCAATTGACCTGCGATGCAGACAGAATTCTCGATCCAGACACAGGGCGTGGGGCTCTATGAGATTACCGCCCCAGTGCGCAGTTGGCTGAGGCCGGTTTCGGACGGTTTGCTGACGCTCTTTGTGCGCCACACTTCTTGTTCGCTGCTTATTCAGGAAAGCGCCGACCCCGAGGTGCAGACTGATCTGCGCGCATTCTTTGATCGGCTGGTGCCGCAATCGGATCATCCGTCGATGGCTTATCTGCGCCACACCTATGAGGGGCCGGACGACATGCCAGCCCATATCAAGGCCGCGATGATGCCTGTTTCGCTGTCGATACCGGTGTCAGATGGGGTACCTGCGCTGGGCACATGGCAGGGGATATATCTGTTTGAACACCGCAACGCGCCGCATGAAAGAAAGGTCGCTGCGCATTTTGGGTGACGCTTTATATTGGGGTGGAAAATTCCGACTACCCAAACTCTAGAGGCTGTCCTATAGTTGTGGATAAGTAAGCCGCAGCGCTTACAAAAAGTGGCCAGCTAGGGACGAGGAGACGGCGGATGCGCTGCCCGTTTTGCGGAAATATCGATACTCAGGTCAAAGATTCACGCCCGGCAGAGGATCACGTCGCGATCCGCAGACGGCGGTTCTGCCCGGCCTGCGGCGGACGGTTCACCACCTATGAACGCGTGCAACTGCGTGATCTGGTCGTCATCAAAACCAACGGTAAGCGCGAAGACTTCGACCGCGACAAGCTGGAACGCTCGATCCGTATTTCGATGCAGAAGCGGCCCATTGATCCCGATCGGATTGATCAGATGATCTCCGGTATCGTGCGCCGTCTTGAAAGCATGGGGGAAACCGATATCCCTTCGAATAAAATCGGTGAAATTGTAATGGAAGCGCTGGCCCGGATTGATACGGTCGCATATGTTCGCTTTGCGAGTGTGTACAAGAATTTCCAGGCGGCCGATGATTTCGAGGAGTTTGTCCACGAGTTGCGCCCGCCGCAACCTTCGACGGATGAGTGAGCGATACAGATAAGCGATATATGGCGCTGGCACTATCATTGGGGCGGCGCGGCCAAGGCACTTGCTGGCCGAATCCGTCCGTCGGGTGTGTCGTCGTGCGCGATGGACGCATCGTTGGTCGCGGCTGGACGCAGCCCGGGGGTCGTCCGCATGCAGAACCTATGGCTCTGACGCAGGCGGGTAAGGCCGCGCGAGGTGCCACCGCTTATGTCTCGCTTGAACCCTGTTCACACTACGGAAAGACGCCGCCCTGTGCCGAAGCGCTGATTGCGGCCGGTGTTACCCGTGTGGTCTCGGCGATCGAAGACAGCGATCCTCGGGTCGCAGGGCAAGGGTTTGCCATGTTGCGCGAGGCCGGGATTGAGGTCACCACCGGTGTTCTGGCGGAACAGGCAGCACGCGACCACGCAGGGTTTTTCCTGAAAACCGAGCAGGGCCGCCCGTTTGTGACTTTGAAACTGGCCAGCAGCTTTGATGGACGGATTGCTACGGAAACCGGGCACAGTCAGTGGATCACAGGTCCAAATGCTCGCCGCGCGGTGCATGCGATGCGTGCGCGCCACGATGCGGTGATGGTTGGGGCAGGGACAGCGCGCGCCGATGACCCGTCGCTGACGGTTCGTGATCTGGGCGTGCAGCATCAGCCGGTGCGCGTGGTGGTCTCGCGCCATCTGGATTTGCCCTTGATGGGGCAACTTGCGCGAACCGCGTCCGATATCCCTGTCTGGCTCTGTCACGGCCCCCACCCAGACCCCGAGCGTGCGCGTGCGTGGGAGGGGTTGGGTGCCCGTCTGATCCCTTGTGCGCTGGATGGTCATCACGTGGATGCGGCTGATCTGTTGCAGCAGCTTGGGCAGGCCGGATTGACGCGTGTCTTTTGCGAAGGCGGATCAGCATTGGCTGCATCTTTGCTAAAGGGCGATCTGGTCGATGAGTTGGTCGGTTTTACAGCGGGGCTGACCATCGGGGCCGAAGGTCTGTCCGCGATCGGGGCTCTGAGGCTTGATACTCTGGATACTGCCCCCCGATTTGATCTGATCAAAACACAGGTCGTAGGCGGCGATATCCTACATCGCTGGGCGCGCGTGACGCACTAGCCTTTAGCGCCACCAATGCGCATGCGTTGCCAGCGCGCCCTGAAATTTGGACAAGATGCGATTTACGGGTCCGGTAGGGGATGGCGTACCCTGCGCAAGCCGTTCGACCGCGATTTCGACGGGGCAGGTCTGTCCCGTCACCGGATCGAGATAGCGGGGGTAGTCAATCAGCGTTGCGTGCACCAATCCCATCAGCGAAGGCCGCGCGCCACGTCGCGCAGGCACTGCCCCCAGATCCGTTGTCAGCCCCCAACCGGCGTAGAACGGAGCGCCGAGTGTGGTGACCCGGACGCCGCGCAGCAAAGCCTCGAACCCCAGCAGAGAGGTCATAGTCCAGACTTCATCCACCTGTCCAAGCAGGGTGGCAGGATCGGTGCCTTCTACAATGACATCGGCCAGATCAGTTTCGATCTTGCCGTCGCGCAGACCAGCTTCGACATCCGGATGAGGTTTATAGATCAACACAGCGTCGGGATTGGCCTCGCGCGCCGCTCGCAGCAGGTCCAGATTGGTGCGGATATTGCTTGTTCCCAGCCGGATCGAGGCGTCATCTTCAACCTGACCTGGCACTAGAATACGATGCCCCTTCGGTAGGTCCGGGGCGGGGTGGCCGATGTTGTACTTGCTTAGGCCCTCGGTCAGCAGCCGGGCTGTCAGCCGCTCGGCGCGGAGCCTCTGATCAGGGCGCAAGGTTTCGCGCGTGGTGATCCATTCCTCCAGGCGGCTGGGATGCGTTGGATCGTAGTAGATGCCGATATCATCGGTCACCAGCGACAGCGGTCGAACCAGCTCCGCGCCCAACCCACGGGATCGTAAAAAGCCATCCTCAATCCGGGTTGCATTCAGCGTCTCACCTGCTCGGCTGGCCCAGACCATATGGGGTTGTTTGGTGTTCTCTGGCTGCTCGGCCACGAAACGCACCTTATGGTGCTGGCCGAAAATGCGTTGCAGGTGGCGGCGTTTCCATACCCGCATCCCGGAGGCGGTCCAGCCTTTGTGGTCCTGCCGCCAGGCTCGGGTTTGCGCCTCAAGCGTATCGAGCACGCATTCCAATTCGCACAAACGATCATTGTAGGGATCATACCAGCGCGGGTACAGGATCATCGCGGCGGCAAAAAGCTGCGCCCGCGTAAGATTCCGTTGGCGACGGAGCAGGGGGGCATCATCCTGCGTCAGCCCCCACCCAGCGTAGAATGGTTGCCCGAACACGCGAGGTTTGTGCCCGGCCAATATCGCCTCAAATCCCATCTGCGAGGACAGCGTGTAAACCCCGATGGCCCCTTCAAGCAGCGACCATGGACTTATGGGGCTGTCGAGGATCGATATTCTGTCACTCAGAACCTGATCGGAAAAGTATCCCTTGCGGTGGCCTGCCGTGGTTTCGGGGTGGCTTTTGATGAGGATGCGTGCGCCGGGGTTTTCCTCTTGCGCGATTACCAGCATCTCGCGGAACCGTGCATAGTCGCCGTTGCTTGCGGTGACGGCAGCATCTCCCTGCGTCTGGTCGATCACTAGAACGTAGCCAGGATCGGGAGGCGTCAGATCAAGGTCAAAGGCCGAGTATTTGCTCAGATTCAGCTCTCGGATGCGCGCGATTGCGCCTCGCGCGCGATCCAGCAGGGCGGTGTCGTCCAGCGGATGCGTGGCTAACAGAGTTTCCAGATCCGAAGGCACACTCGGATCGAAATGCAGACCCGATCGATCCAACAACAGACCCATGGGTGCCTCACCGCTTCGTCCAGGGTGCAGAGACCGCAGGAACGCGTCTTCGACCCTCAGGACGGTCACATCGCGTTTCTGCGCGATACCCATTCCCCGATGGGCTGTCGGGCTGTTGCCCCAGACTCCGACCAGATCGTCTGGCTGTGGCAGACCAAGCCGGATGTCATACCCGGCCAGAGATAATATACGACGCAGCCGCGACTGTGTCAGGAACCCACCGTTGTAAACAAAAAGCCGGGAGCGTTCGCCCCCGGCCGTGTTCTCCGATTCAGAGAGCATTCATCAGTTACCCGTAAGCGTCGCCACATTCGCAAATGGCGTCAGACCTCCAGCAATCAGCGAGACAGATTTGCTCCACTGTGCATATGGGGCCTCGGTGACGTATATCGTGTCATCGTCTCGGATCACGAAATCGCGGGCGATGAACAGGCCATTGGGCGCGGTCAAGTTCAGCAGATAGATCATGCGCTGATCACCCTGTAGCTCGGGACGTCCCATGACATTGCGCGCCACATCCTGCCGTTCCTCACGCAGAACAAAAATACCGGTCGGGTCTGAGGATAGCGGCTGTAGGCCTCCGACCTGTGCCAGCGCCTCAAGGGCGGATAGGTCCTGACTTTCAAAGGCCACGCGGGATTGCCCGCCGGTCGAACCCAGCGCGATGTATGAGCGGCTGTCCTGTTCGACCAGAATGCGATCGCCGCCGCGCAGGGCGATATCGGTTTCCGGGTTGCGGAACAGATCGTCGTACCAGATTGTTCCTCTTTGCTTGCCCCTGATCACAGTGACCAATGCGATATCGGATGCAACTGCCACCCCGCCTGCTTGCGCGAGCATGGTCGACAACGAGCCAGTCGGTCGCTCAATCGGATAGATTCCCGGCGCGCCGATAGTTCCGGTCAGAGAAACGGTCGCCCCATCGCCCGGAGTACGCGACACTTGGACCTGCGGATCCGGAGTCTGTTCTTCCAGCTTCGAGGAAATCAACGTGCGGAGCTGCTCAGGCGTATTGCCCGCTGCACGCAGCCGCCCTGCATAAGGGACAAATATGTAACCTTCGCTGTCGACCTGCACCTGATCCAGAACGGTTGCGCCACCGGCTGCGGAACTTAGCAACCCATCCTCGACATTTTCCCAGATGCTGAGGCTCAGAATATCGCCGGGGCGTACGGTATCGGATGCGACGCTTTGCGCGCTGCGGAAGGATTTCGAAAACCCGTATTGCGGAATCACCGATGTGGCCCGCGCAACACGGTCGTCGACCTCAACCACAAAGGCGTTACCCCCGTTTTCGACCGACCCGGCTAGAATTTCGTTTTTGTTCGGTCCGGATTTGGGAAGCTGGCATGCTGCCAGCAGGCCAAGGGCCGCCACAAGGGAAACCCCCCGGATCCATCGGGTAGGAAAGCGCTGCACTGCCGATTTACCTCAATCGTCTTTGTTTTGGGAAGGTTACCCGCATCGCTTCGAAACATCCAGCAGCAGGTTGCCCGCGATCATTCAACAACGCGCAACTGTGGCGCTGTGGCCTCTTTATCGGAGAGCAACCCTTGATAGGGGTCCTGAGCCGATAGCATCATATCAGCCGCTCGCCGCAGCAATTGACGACGCCCTTGGCGAGAATAGAACCCCCCGGGGACTTGGCAGGTTTCCAGAAGAAATTGGCGATAAGCCCGATAGGCCTTGCCGCCCGGGGCATCTGGCTGGGCAAAGAATGCCTCAATCGATTGCCGAGATACGAATTCGGGCTTGTCATAAACCGACTGCCCAAAAATCCGCAAAGGAATGCCGCGCCACAGAACCTGCTGGCCTGCCGTGGAATTCACCGTCACGGCGGATTTTGCATCGTCTAGCAACCTGGCCAGCTTACCACCGGGCACATAGTGAATTCGGTTTGTGATGCCGTGCTGTGCTGCAAGCTGGCGCGCCCGCAGCCGCAGCGGTTCACGGTGGTTCTCAAGCGGGTGTTCCTTGATGACAAGGTGGTGATGCGCAGGGGCGCCTTTGGCGAATCCGGCGATCACTTGTTCGAGAAAATCGGACATACCGGAAAAATCCGAGTGATATTGGACCGAGCTGTCATGCCCCAATTGCAACAGCACAAGGTGATAGGGAAAACCGCTCCACCTGACCTGTGCTGTGGCCCAGCCCCGCTGTAGCCTGTGAATGGGCATCAGTGTCAGGCGTTTGAAGTATAGACGAAACTCTTTCGAGACCGGCAGCTCTCGATGGGGTCGGAAATTCCGGTATCTGCGATTCAGAAACAGCACGAACCAGTGATAGAGGGCACCGTAAAAGATGTGCTGGCGCATATCGCCCCAATGGGAAGGCGGTGGGGGGGCGTGCCCTTCGGACTGTTCCAGCGCCGTCTGCATCTGCGCCACATCCAGTTCCATCAGGCGTGAGTTTCCGTTCGACCCGTTTCGTTCATAGGTCACCCACCAAGGGCGCAGGTAGCCTTCTTCGAACACATGAACAGTGGTCCCGCGTGCTTTGGCAATCTCAACTGCGCGTGCATGCACGGGCCGGGTGTCGCCATAGAGCACGATATCGGTCACATCATAGTGGGTGAGCAATTCGCTTAAGGTCTCCGGCCAATCATCTGGCGCGCCGCGATATGGAATGTAACTGGATTTGTCGCCCCAGAAAGCCTGATCGCCCGCGTTGAAGCCGACCCGCCAGACCTGAGCACCCGCAGCCCGCAGCATCCGACCAAGCGCGTTAAAGAACGGACCATGCGGTCCTTGTAGAAACAGGAACACACGCCGGTTAGGGCTGTTGGCCAAAGGGATCATGCGGTCTGCTCGTGTGGTGACTTTTGGTGCGTTTGTATAAAATTATGCCTCTTTGTCGTTTTCACGGCAAGGCAGGGCTTGCCGGTAGAGCTACGTGCCTTTACCTCGGCTATTGAAGCTAGGTTCAGAGGGTTAATGACATGTTCACAGGGATCGTCACCGATATTGGCACCGTTACCGAACTGGACCAGCAGGGAGACCTGCGGGCACGGATCAAGACAAGCTATGAAACGGCGGGCATTGATATTGGCGCTTCCATCGCAAGCGATGGCGTCTGTCTGACCGTCATTACACTGGGCGATGACTGGTATGATGTCCAGATCAGCGCTGAGACGGTTTCGAAAACCAATCTGGACAGTTGGCAGTTGGGCAAGCGCGTCAATCTGGAACGTGCCTTGAAAGTCGGGGATGAATTGGGAGGGCACATCGTCTCGGGCCACGTGGATGGCGTGGCAGAGGTGGTCTCTGTGATAGACGAGGGTGACAGCACGCGGGTGACATTGCGGGCGCCTGCCAATCTGGCCCGGTTTATCGCTCCGAAAGGGTCCGTTGCACTGAACGGCACATCGCTGACGGTTAATGATGTGGACGGGTGTGACTTTGGTATCAACTTCATCCCTCACACCAAAGAGGTCACCACATGGGGTGACGTCTCGGTCGGTGATCGCGTGAACCTTGAGATCGATACTCTGGCCCGATACGTCGCGCGACTGGCCGAGATGTCCTGACTTTCAGGTGGAAGGTCCAAATTTGGCCGTCAGCCTCTTGGACAGCCACCAGAAGCATGAAGCCAGCAGGATTGAGACATACCCGTCGATGGCGTAGTGCCAGGCGAGGTGAACCGAGCCTAGTAAGATGATGAAGGCAAACACCGACAGCGCCCAGCCGAGCCAACGCGAATAGCTGAAGCCGTAGAACGCCAGCAGCACAGTAGAGGCAACATGCATGCTGGGCATCGCCGAGATTCCGCCTGCTAGCCCATTATTCCGATAACCATCCAACAGCATTTCATGCACATTCAGCGCCCAGACCGGGCTGATTTCGTGTGATTTGCGTAACAGCTCCATCTGCGGAACGAAGTCAGAGCCAAGATTGAAGGGTTCGTAGTAAACGGGACCAACCGAGGCAAAGATGGTTGCAATCACATTGCCGCCTACAAACCAGCACAGTGCAAACGCTACCAGAAAAACGGTGCTGCGGTTCGGGTCACTGCGGTCCAGACAGGCGACGCAAACCGCGATGTAAATCATGGGAAACCAGATGTGATAGGCGCCATTCACCGCTGTGGTTACGATCGGGGATCCCAAAATGGGCCATAGCAAGGTCCACGGATCGACGCCGCCGTGCAGAAACCGGTCCCATTGCACAAATTGCTCATCCCAGAGCGTCGGGTTCACAGCATGTATTTCGTTCTTCAGGAAGGTATAGGTCAGGATAAGTGCGACGATGCTGAGAAAGCAGATAACCGCATCGGTCGCTTTTTCAACATCTGCCATCTTGGATCGCAGATCTTGCAACATCCATTGAATTGGCTTTTTGGGTCGCACGACGAACATGGCAACGCCAAGTCGCCAAAGAACGAAATTTGCGAACATGAAACCAAGCAGACGAACTGAGATGACAATCAGGGAAGAGGTCGAAAAATCCCAATATGACCGTCCTACATAGATGCTAACGGCAATGGCATAGACCATCTGCAGTGCAATGAGTGATAGCAGCAGCCTGTTTCGCCGAAGGGCGCTTACACGCACGAAATTTGCAGCGGGCAGATCAGCGGTCTTAGACACTGGGCTCAAATTCTCGTCTAGCTAGGACATTATACAATGACTGGTGCCCAGGATATCAGGCGATCCAAGGGCCCAATTGGGGCAATTTGTGGACAAAGTTCACGCAACCGGCCTAAAGGTTCAGCTATTGGCAACAATGCGCAGAAAAGGCCTAAGTCAAAACTGGCGCATAGGATTGGTAAACTGAGTTGGCACCAGATTTCATCGCTGGCCCTATAGCGCTGGGCATTTCAATCTGTCTCGCAGTGCTTACAGGCTGGTCTTTGCGTCCACTCTGGTCTATCCCGCCATTCAAACCCGTTGTGCGAAAGGCTGCCCTATGAGTTTTGAAACCCCCGGACCGGTAGAGGCCCAATTGCGCGAGGCGATCAGTCCGATCGAGGAAATCATCGAAGAGGCCCGTAAGGGCCGGATGTACATTCTTGTGGATCACGAGGACCGCGAGAACGAGGGTGATCTGGTGATCGCGGCCGAGTTCGCTGACGCGGAGGCGATCAATTTCATGGCGACCCATGGGCGCGGGTTGGTCTGCCTGCCGATGACGGCGGAACGGATCGACAGTCTGGGCCTGCCGATGATGGCGGTGAACAACTCGTCGCGTCATGAGACAGCCTTCACCGTGTCGATAGAAGCCCGCGAGGGAGTTTCGACGGGAATATCGGCCGCTGATCGCGCGCTGACTGTGGCGACGGCAATCAATGAGCAGAACACAATGGCGCATATCGCGACACCTGGCCATATCTTCCCGCTGCGCGCCAAAAGGGGCGGGGTACTGGTGCGGGCGGGGCACACCGAAGCCGCCGTTGATATCTCGCGTCTGGCCGGGCTGAACCCCTCGGGCGTGATCTGCGAGATCATGAAGCCCGATGGCACAATGGCGCGCCTGCCTGATCTGGTCGCCTTCGCCAAAGAGCATGACATGAAGATCGGCACGATCAGTGATCTGATCGCCTATCGCTCACGCAACGACAATCTGGTTGTGGAAACTTCGCGCGAGATGGTGACATCAGAATATGGTGGCGCGTGGGAGATGCGGATTTTCACCGATCAGACCCACGGTATCGAACACGTTGTCATGATCAAGGGCGACATCACTACACCCGAACCAGTCCTGACGCGGACCCACGCCCTGCATGAAGCGCCCGATATTCTGGGTCTCGGCCCGAAATCGTCACGAGAGCTGCCCCGCGCGATGGAAAAGATCGCCGAAGAGGGGCGCGGCGTCGTTTGCCTTTTCCGTCAGCCGCGAAATTCGCTGTATGCCGCAGACGACGAAGGCCCGCGCACGATCAAGCAAACCGGTCTGGGTGCGCAGATCCTGTCCAAGATGGGTATTCAGGAACTGGTGCTGCTGACAGACTCGCCTGAAACCGTGTATCTGGGGCTCGACGCGTTTGGACTGTCAATCGTCGGCACCCGCTCGATCCTCAAGGAAGACTGATAATGGCTGAAAAAGACAAACATGGCATTCTGCCGACTCCCAGCTTCGACAAGCCGGTGAAACTGCTGCTGGTGGTGGCTCCGTTCTACCGTGCCATCGCCGACAACATGGTCGCTGGTGCCAAGGCTGAGATCGAGGCCGCAGGCGGAACCTGCGACGTGGTCGAAGTGCCCGGTGCGCTGGAAATCCCGACCACAATCGCCATGGCCGACCGTCAGTGCAACTACGACGGCTATGTCGCGTTGGGCTGTGTCATTCGGGGCGAGACGACGCATTATGAAACCGTCTGCAACGACTCTAGCCGTGCAATCCAGTTGATGGGCCTGCAGGGCCTGCTGATCGGCAATGGCATCCTGACTGTCGAAAACGACGAACAGGCCGAGGTACGTGCAAACCCCGAAAAGATGAATAAAGGCGGTGGAGCGGCGGCTGCGGCCTTGCATCTGATCGCGCTCAGCCGTAAGTGGGGCTCTTCCAAAAAGGGCGTGGGCTTCAAGCCACCGTCCGAGTCCATCCTTGTGGCGGGCGACAGCAACGGACCCACGACAGCATGACCCAGACAGACGCGCCGAAACCGGCCAACCAGAAACGCCTGATGAAATCCGCCGCCCGGCTTTATGCCGTGCAGGCGCTGTTCCAGATGGAGCAGTCGGGCCAGACGACTGAACAGGTTGTGAATGAGTTTCTGGATCATCGGTTTGGCGCGGTCTACGAGGGGGATGAGATGCTGGATGGCGATATCGGTGTCTTCCGTAAGTTGGTGGATGACGCCGTGAACTATCAGGCCACCATCGACCAGATGACCGATCGTGCATTGGTCGCCAAATGGCCCATTGCGCGCATCGATCCGACCCTACGCGCTGTGTTTCGCGCGGCCGGGGCTGAGTTGACCCAGAGCGACACGCCGCCAAAGGTCGTGATCACCGAATTCGTCGATGTCGCACGTGCGTTCTTCCCCGAAGGCAAAGAGCCCAAATTCGTGAACGCTGTGCTGGATCACATGGCGCGCGAGGCCCAGCCCGAGGCGTTCTGACGCCTTTACCGCGACCCTGCATGCGCTAGACTCACCATCACAGCGCAAGGAGGTTCGCCATGCCCAAACTGGTCCGTCTCTACATTACGCAAGTCATCTGGGGCTTTGTGATCTCGGCCGTCTTTGTCGGGGTGCTGCTGGCGCTCAACGTGGCCAATCTACGGCATCTGATCACCAGTTCGGAAATTGGTCTGATCGCGTTGGCCATGATCTGGTTCATGAACGGGATCGTCTTTGCGGGTGTGCAGTTCGCCTATGCGATCATGAGCATGGCTGAGAAGCCGAACAAACCACGTGGTGGAACACCGATTGCTCATGGTTTGAAGCCTGCGCCGATCAAACAGGAAGTGCGCGCAGGGCGCTGATTTATTAGGTAAATATGTGGCGGGACCACCAGTCAACCGTGCGGTTTGATTCCCGAGGACCTGTATGTACAGGTGGGCGCCAGGTAATCAGGCCAGGACCTGAACAGAGCCAGCCCCCTCGGAATTGCTTAAGGCCACCAGAATGCTACCTGTCACAAGAAGGGCAGAACCCGCCACGGGCCTAAGTAGGGCCTGAAGCAGGTTCGCACAAGGGGTTAAGCATCAACAGTTTCGTGCAATGCGGTGCGCATCTTGCCGAAATGTTCATCCCATCCGTCATCCAGCGAAAGGATCAGGTCAAAGGCGTCAGCCCCTTGAGGTAGGCCCTCGTGCAGCAGTCCAAGGCGTGTGCCGCCGGCGACGGGTTCCAGCGTCCACTTGACCACACTTTCGGCGCCGCCCATCGGTTTAATTGTGAATGTATATTCAAGATACTCTGGACGTCTCGCTTCACGCACTTCACCCCAAATCAGAAGGTCGCCACTGGTCGTCCCGAACATCTCAAGCTTTTGTCCAGCAGCAAGGGGACGTTCGGGTTTGTGAAACCACTCGGCCAGCCGGTCGGGATCAGTCAAATAGTCCCAAACGATTTCTGGTGTAGCGCGGAGAAAGATTGTTTTCTGCAAAACTGCGTCTGTCATTTCTTATTCCCTTCGATAGCTTTCTTCAGATTTGCGAGGCGATCATCCCAGTACCGGTCGAAGTAGCTGAGCCAGTCCAGAACCGGAGCCATTCCTTTGGGTTCAAGGCGATTGATGCGTTCGCGTCCACGAGCTTCGACGGTGATCAATCCTCCGTCGGACAAAACGGTCAGATGCTTTTTGACGGCGGCGCGGGTCATGTCGAAACGCTCGGTTAGTTGAGCGATCGTCATATCCTGCGCTGCCAGCATCTGAACGATGTCGCGGCGGGTCGGGTCCGCCAGGGCGCGAAATGCGTTTTGGGTCTGTGTATTCATCGGGCACCTCTTATTGGATACCATTTGGTTTCATATTATTGCGATACCAAATGGTACTATGTCAAGCTGCTTGATTTTTGTTCATGAATTGTTCACATTCTCGGAATGACACTAATTATGCAGCCTGGACAGAAGCTGGCCCGTGGTGTTTCGCGTCACTTGTTGACCCACGGCTATGTTTCGATTGAAGAATTTGTCCCCACCCGAGGGTTGCGTGTCGATGTGATGGGGCTGGGCCCTAAGGGTGAGATATGGGTGGTCGAGTGTAAATCCAGCCGCGCTGATTATCAGTCGGATTCCAAATGGCAGGGCTATCTTGACTGGTGTGACCGATTCTTTTGGGCGGTTGATACGGATTTCCCGACCGAGCTTCTGCCTGCGGAAACAGGCTTGATCATCGCTGATGCCTATGATGCTGAAATCATCCGAATGGGGCCAGAAACCAAGTTGGCTCCGGCGCGGCGCAAAAAGATGGTTCAGAAATTCGCGATGGATTCTGCACGTCGGTTGCAGGCCTTGCGCGACCCCAGGGTTTAGCTTTTGATGGCGCGCGCGGCTTGGGCTGCGGCGCGGATTTCCTCGGCGATTTCTTCGGCCTCTTCGGGGTCGAAATCCATTGGAATCTCAATACCGGCACCTTCAATGAACAGCCGCACCATACCATGATCGGTGGGGCCGATCTGCAGGTTCGCTTCGATATCGCGTTCGGTGTTGATGCTCATGTTCGCCTCCGGGAAATGCGCTTTGGTGCTAACGCGCGATGGGTTGAGAATCAAGCCGACTATGGGTTCAGATAGGGCATGGAGACGGCAACGCTCAGACCTTTCCGCGCCGAGGATGCGCCGTGGCTGGTAGAACAGCATGACGTGCTCTATTCCCGCGACGAGGGGTTTGATGACAGTTTCGGCCCGCTGGTTGCCCGCATTCTGACGGAATTCATCGCGGATCATGATCCAACTTGCGAACAAGGCTGGATCGCCGAGTGCGACGGGGATCGTTTGGGTAGTATTTTCTGTGTCAGGCTGGATGATCAAACCGCCAAGCTGCGGTTGTTTCTGCTGCTGCCCGAGGCTCGTGGACAGGGGCTGGGCAAGCGGCTACTGACCGCCTGCATGGGTTTCGCCCGCGACGCAGGATATCGCCAGATGGTGCTGTGGACCCATGAGAGTCACGCCGCCGCTTGCGGGCTGTATCGTGCGTTTGGGTGGGAGCTTGTCGACAGCAAGCCGGTGCATTCCTTCGGTGTCGATCTGGTCGAACAAAGCTGGCGAATTCAGCTTTAATCCCCTTGCAATCCCCGTACGCCTTCGCTAAATCGCCCCTCACAAGTGCCGCCTTAGCTCAGTTGGTTAGAGCGCTGGATTGTGGATCCAGAGGTCCCCTGTTCAAGCCAGGGAGGCGGTACCATCTCCCAAAACCCAAGAACGGTTTGCCGGTTGCAGGTCTTTCTGTATACCCGGTACTTGGCGAAAGCTGCGTTCCGATGACATGAGCAAGATATGCCGGATAAGAAACCTGTAGACATCCGTAGAAATGCGAGACTGTCTGTTGCACCCATGATGGATTGGACCGACAAGAATTGCCGGTTTCTGCATCGTTTGCTGAGTTCTGAGACCTTGCTTTATACTGAAATGGTCACAGCGCCTGCTTTGGTGCGCGGCGGCGCGCTGCATCTGCTGGACTTTAATCCTCAGGAGTACCCAGTTGCGTTGCAGCTAGGGGGTTCGGACCCGCAGGAATTGGCGCAGGCGGCCAAGCTGGGGGCTGAAGCCGGATATGACGAGATCAACTTGAACTGTGGGTGTCCGTCTGACCGTGTGCAATCAGGGACATTCGGTGCGGTATTGATGCGCGCACCCGAAAAAGTCGCGGAGTGCGTTGCGGCGATGCGCGAGGCGGTGAAGGTCGAAGTCACGGTGAAATGCCGTATCGGTGTTGACGAACAGGAACCTTCAGAAGTGCTACCTGCATTCCTCGACCAGATTCGCAAGGCCGGTTGTCGGCGGGTGACGATCCATGCGCGCAAAGCTTGGTTGCAGGGGTTAAGTCCCAAGGAAAACAGAGATATTCCGCCACTGGATTATGATCTGGTGCATCGGATGAAGGCTGATTTTTCGGACATGCATATCTCGATCAATGGTGGCATTACGTCGCTTGCTCAGGCGCAACAGCATCTGGAGGCTGGGCTTGATGGTGTCATGATCGGTCGTGCCGCCTATCACCAACCGACAGATATTCTGGCGGCTGCGGACCCGTTGATCTTTGGAACGGGCAGCGTCGCGGATCCCATTGAAGTGGTGCAAAATATGCTGCCCTATGTCGAGGCGCATCTTGTCGACGGTGGTCGATTGCACCAGATCACGCGGCATATGCTGGGCCTGTTCGCGGGGCGTCCCGGTGCGCGGGGATGGCGGCGGATGCTCTCCGAAGGTGCTGTGCGCGAGAATGCCGGCCCAGAAGTGATCCTGCAGGCTCTGGACTCTGTTGCTGCGCTATCGCAGGTGGAACAGGTAGGCTAAGACGGCTTCGAGCCGCTATGGGGGAATGATGCCCGAGACGATGTTGCTGGCCCAGATGCTGGGCCTTTTGCTTGTGATCGGCGCTTTGGCCGGGGTGTTGGCTGGACTTTTGGGCGTTGGCGGTGGAATCGTTCTGGTGCCCGCGTTTTTCTATGCGTTTCAGACACTTGGATATGGCGGGCCTCAGCTGATGCAGCTATGCCTCGCAACTTCGCTGGCGACGATCATTGTAACGTCGATCCGATCGGTTCTTAGCCATAACAAGAAAGGCGCGGTGGATTGGGGCATCCTGCGCGGCTGGGGGCCAGGCATAGCGGTGGGTGCGGTGATCGGTGTTCTGGTGGCTTCAGCTCTGAGGACAGAGTTTTTGCAGGCACTGTTCGGCATGCTTGGCATGGTTATCGGCATCTATCTTGGATTGGGTAAATCCGAGTGGCGGTTGGGGGATGCAATGCCCAAGGGATTGCGCCGCGCTGTGCTTTCGCCTTCGGTCGGGTTTCTGTCGGTACTGATGGGAATTGGCGGGGGCAGTTTCGGTGTTCCGCTCATGAGCCTTTATAACACTCCGATCCACCGGGCGGTTGCGACCGCAGCGGGCTTTGGCGTGATCATCGCTGTACCGTCGGTGCTGGGTTTTTTATTTCTCAACATCGCTCCGGAGCATCGCCCGCCGCTGACCATTGGCGCGGTCAATCTGGTGGCTTTCGGTATCGTCGTTGCGATGACTATGATCACCGCCCCGTGGGGCGTTAAGCTGGCGCATGCGATGGATCCGAAGCCGCTCAGGCGGGTCTTCGCGGTATTCCTTACCCTGGTTGCTCTGAATATGCTGAGAAAGGCGTTGGGGTGGTAGCGTCGTTTTACGAGCTAGGTTGGATAAAGTTTCCTTATGAAGGAGTGTTGGCGGATTGGGTGGCGCACGCTCTTCCCACTGCGCGTGCGTCCGTCAGCGATCCGGCTCATTCAGCTTGGCACGATTGCGATGGCACGTGGTTCATTGGCGTTGATGCACTGGACAATGATGCGCAGGGCAGGGTCGCGGGTTCGCCTGCACTGGCGGGCGCGGCCATCGAACTGGCACACCAGCAGTTTGGATCGATTGATCTGCACAAAGGGCAGGTGTCGGTAATATATCCGGGCTACCCTCAACCCCGGCGTGGCGAAAGCGAGGCGGCGGCGCGGTATCGAGCGCGTCGGGATGCGGCGCATGTGGACGGGCTGAAGCCAACTGGCCCTGATCGACGACGGCGGGTGGATGAACCTCATGCCTGGATATTGGGTATCCCACTTACCGAGGCCAGTGTGGACGCAGCACCAATGGTGCTGTGGGAGGGAAGCCACAAAATCCTCGGCGATGCTTTTCGGGCCGCGATGAAGAAGGTGCCGCGGCATGAATTGAGCGAGGCCGATATCACAGATGTCTATCAGGCGGCGCGTCGCGAAGTGTTCGAGACATGTCCGCGCCTCGAGTTACCGGCGCGTCCGGGCGAAGCCTATCTGTTGCACCGCCACTGTCTGCATGGGGTTGCACCCTGGGGTCCGAATGCCAGCGCTGGACCGGATGGACGGATGATCGCCTATTTCCGCCCTCAGTTGCCTGGTGGTGTAGCGCAATGGCTCGAATCCCCGTAACCTCCTGCCATTGTTTAGCTTTGGAGAGTTGGTTCGATGATTACGGTTCACACGAATGCAGATGGTGCCCTTATTGAGGTCGAGCTTTCGGGCGAGGTCACTAGCGCAGATTACGCGAGCACGCTTGTTCCCGCTATTGAGGCCGCATTGGAGGAGCACGACGCCATACGACTGCTGGCGATCGTTGGGTCCGAGTTCAAAGGATACGATCTGGGCGCCGCATGGTCCGATACCAAGTTGGGGCTCAGCCATTGGCGCGGATTCGACCGGATTGGCGTTGTGGCGGACCAGGGATGGGTGCAAACAAGCGTCCGCCTGGCTGCCCCGATCCTGCCTTGCCCGGTGCACGTTTTTGGAATGGATGAGGTGGAGGAAGCGCGTCGCTGGATGCGCGAATCTCTCGGGGCGATCCACGTGACGGATCTTGGCGGACCTTGCGTGCAGATCAGTCTGATGGGCAAACTGGATTCACAGGAATACGGTCAGGCTCAAACCGATCTTGATGCGCTGTTGCGCGAACGTGACGGGTTTCGCCTGTTGATCGATCTGCGCGAGTTCGATGGTTGGCAGGGTCTGACTGCAATGGCAGCCCATTTCAGACTGGCGGCTGGTCATATTGGGATGCTGGATCGTGCAGCGATTGTCGGTGACAAGACATGGCAAAAAATGGCGCAACGCATGGCCAGCCATGTTCTGGGAACGCGGACCCAGTATTTCCCCGCGGAGGAATACGAGAACGCAATAACCTGGCTTGCGACTGGCTAAATGCTCTTAAAATTGTTCAGAAACAATGCCTTGTAATTATAGGCATTGTTCTTTTTTGCGTTGACGTTACGGAATGCAACTTTAAGTTAGCGCTATTATTGACTGGTTGGTCAAATAACTTAAAAAGTCCTTACCTGTCCCGGATTTAGAGGGAGAGGCAAAAAGCTGTTTCGCGTCGCTGTGGGCCACCACTCACTCAAACACAGCTTCCGGACTCTTCCCCCTCGGTGTTCGGAACGGTCCCGCAGTGGCGCGTCGTTTAATACATATTGGAAGAGCAATGATTTTTCGCTCAGTACTAAAGCGCATTCTTTCGAAGGACACCCCCGAACAGGCTGAAAGCCACGAGTTGGAAGCTGAGTTGCGCCCGCGACCTGCAAAGACGACAACCCAGAACGAGCTGGTTAAACTGTTCGGTTCTGAATTGCGGGATCACGAATCTCTGAGTGATCTTAAGCCGACGCGGAGACCAAAATACTAGGCTTGCGGATCAGGACCCTTGCAGCCGGGCGGCACGGCCACCACGGCGCTTTGCCAGACGGGGTTTGCGTTCCGGCAGATCCTGCATGATTTCGGCCCGTTCGGTGCTGTCCATCTTTGACCAGCGCGTGATCTCGTCAATGGTGCGGTAGCAGCCGGTGCAGATACGTTCGGTCGGGTGAACGACGCAGATTTGGATGCAAGGGCTTTCGACCTCGTCCCGTTTCCAAACCATATTCGTCATGGGCGTTTTCCGATCCGTCAAAGAAAGCGCAGTCTGTCCAGCGCGCCTTGCAGAATATAACCTGCTGCGACGTGATCAATAACCTGTCCGCGACGTTTTCGTGTCGTATCCGCCTCAAGCAGTGCTTTTTCTGCCGCAACGGTGCTTAGTCGTTCGTCCCAGAAACCGATGGGCAGATCGGTCAAACGGGTCATGTTTCGTGCGAAGGCGCGGGTTGACTGGCAGCGCGGCCCTTCGCTGCCATCCATGTTGCGCGGCAGTCCGAGGATGATTCCGCCGATCTCACGTTCGGTTACAATCTCGATCAAACGCGCGGAATCCAGTGTGAATTTCTTGCGTCGCACCGTCTCAAGCGGGGTGGCCACGCCGCGCATCCGGTCCGAGACGGAAACGCCGATGGTCTTTTCTCCCAGATCCAGCCCCATCAGGGCTGACATTGGGGGCAGGGATGCTGCGAAGTCTTCGAACGCGTCGTGGATCATTGAGCGATTCCGGCCTGCAGCGCGGCAGCGTCGATCATCTCCAACGCTTCGGCGTTACCCGCAAATACTTCCTTGGCTTCGTTCCTGATTTTGATGGCGCGTTGGCCTTCGCCCAGCACGCCCAAGGCGGCAATCAGGCGAGCCCACTCCTCGGGTGTCCCGCCCTCGGTCGCAAGGCGGTCCGAAAGGCCATCGACCATGCCGCGGATCATTTCTTGTCGTTCCTCTGGCGACATCTCGGCGGCAGCATTTACATCGTCCTGGCTAGGGCCGGATGCAGCAGAAAAGTCGGGTGTGTTAAACACGCCTGCGCGGAATGCCAATTCATCGATCTGTGACCGGATGGCATTCGCCCATGGGGCGCCAGCCGGGGCGTCGTTAAGGGTTTCGACCCAAACGCGATAGGCCATATCAGGCCGCCCGGTCTGTGCCAGCATCTGCCCCCAATAATACCGGGCAGGACCCAAGCGCTGATTGCGCTCAAGCGCCTGTCGCAAGGCGGCTTCCGCTTCCGGTGAGACGTAGCCGCCAGCGGCCAAAATCATCATCTCTGCCTGATCCGAATAGGCCTGAGCCGACGCGTTGTCACCTGACAGTTCGATCACACGGGTTTGTGCCTCATACCCTGCTTTGAAGTTCCCCGCATTGGTTTCATGCTGTGCCAGCAGGGTATGGCCTTGCAGATCATCGGGGCGTTCGGCCACTGTTTCGCGCAGCCGGTTCAGCAAAGTTGCATAGCTTTCGTCCAGTTGAGGCGTCTGGACCGGTGTGGCAATGCCCTCGGCCTCAGCCTGGCTGGGTCGATTTTCGCGCAGGTCTTCTGCCATTTCCAGACGAACTGAAAGGGGCATGTCAGGGAAACCGGCAGCACCCAACTGGCGATACATCGCCAACCCGCCACCAACCAGAACGGCGGCCATGGCGAGGAACGCAATTATGGTAACCAAGCGTGATGGCCCGGTGCCTTTGTCTTCATTGCGCATCTGCGCGTCTGCGGCCAGGATACGGCGCGAGATTTCCGTGCGTACACGCTCGGCATCAGCTTTCGCGATCACGCCGCGCGCCAAGTCTTTGTCAACGCCTGCTAGCTGTTCACGATAGACTCGTAGATCATAAGCAGCTGTCGGGCCGGTGCCGCGACGACCGCGCAGCATCGTGTAACCCAGGAAAACCGCGATCAGCAGCGCGATCAAGAAGATGAGAACCCAGAACGGCATGGTCCCTCCAAAATGGTTGCCCTGACTTAGACCTGTCGGCGCATGGAAAAAAGGGACAAATAGCCGCGAAGGGCGCTCATGTCGCAATAGTGCATTATTGCGGCGTTGCGCGGCAGGGTTAAAATGTATGGGCACGGCATACCTGCGCCCAATCATCGAAGACCGGACGGATTCGCACATGAAACACTACTCAGCCTTTGCTGTAGCGCGCGAAGCGCTGCGCTATCACACCGGATGGGAGCGCGCATGGCGTTCGCCGGAGCCTAAGAAGCGCTATGACGTCATTATCGTCGGGGCCGGCGGTCACGGTTTGGCAACAGCCTACTATCTTGGCAAGAACTACGGCATCCAGAACGTCGCCGTAATAGAAAAAAGCTGGTTGGGCGGTGGCAACACCGGTCGGAACACGACCATCATCCGATCAAACTATCTGCAGGATCCGTCAGCGGCGATTTACGAAAAGGCGCGCGGTCTCTACGAAGATCTGAGCCAGGAACTGAACTATAACATCATGTTCAGCCCGCGTGGCGTAATCATGCTGGCGCAGACCCAGCACGAGATTCGCGGCTATCAGCGTACTGCGCATGCGAATGCGCTGCAGGGTGTTCAGACCGAATGGATTGGGCCCGAACGCGTGAAAGAGCTGGTGCCGATCATTAATCTTGAAGGTCCGCGCTATCCGGTTCTGGGCGGGCTTTGGCAGGAACGTGGTGGGACCGCGCGCCATGATGCGGTGGCATGGGGCTATGCCCGCGCATGTTCGGCCATGGGTATGGACATTATCCAGAGATGCGAAGTCACCGGCGTCCGGTCCGAAAACGGTCGTGTTGTCGGGGTCGATACCACAAAAGGGGCCATCGATTGTGACAAGCTGGGCATCGTGGTTGCGGGGCATTCTGGCCAGTTGGCTGAGATGGCGGGCTTCCGTCTGCCACTGGAAGCCGTTGCACTGCAAGCGTTGGTGTCCGAGCCGATCAAACCCTGCATGGATGTCGTTGTGATGGCGAACACCGTACACGGCTACATGTCTCAGTCCGACAAGGGCGAGATGGTGATTGGTGGTGGCACAGACGGGTTCAACAACTATACCCAGCGCGGCAGCTTCCATCATATCGAGGAAACGGTACGCGCATTGGTCGAAACTTTCCCGATGATCTCGCGCCTGAAAATGCTGCGCCAGTGGGGCGGTATTGTGGATATGACCGGCGACCGTTCACCCATCCTGTCGAAAACACCGCTTAATGGCTGCTTTATCAACGCAGGCTGGGGCACCGGCGGCTTCAAGGCCATTCCGGGATCGGGCTGGGGCATGGCACAGCTGATGGCCACGGGGCATTCACCACTGACCGAAGCCTTCTCGCTGGATCGTTTCAAAGAGGGCCGCTTCATCGACGAAAGCGTCGCGGCCGGGGTGGCGCACTGATGAAGATTTTTTGTCGAAAAATCTCGCACGCCCGTCACGCAGAATTTGCAGGCAGATACGTCTCGCCTGCTGCCAAGAGGATGATCACATGCTGATCTTGAAATGCCCTTATTGCGGCGTCGAAGCCGAAGAAACTGAACTGGCTGCAGGTGGCGAGGCGCATTTGAAGCGTTATGGCCCGGGCTCGTCAGATGATGAGTTCCACGACTACCTGTTTATGCGCGAAAACCCCAAAGGCGTTCATTTCGAACGCTGGCGCCATGCCAATGGGTGCGGCAAGTGGTTCCACGCCGCGCGCTGTACGAACACGCTTGAGGTCTTTGGCACCTATTCGGCGCAGACAACCGAGCCGCCCCAAGAGATCAAGGACGCCATCACCGCCAAGCGTCCCGGCTGGACGTGGAGAGAGTACAAATGATCTGTACAGCCATCCAAAATACCGCCTGCGAAAGGTCCGCATCATGAGCACCCGTCTCGCAAAACATGGCCGTTTGATTGATCGGTCGAAAAAGGTCAACTTCACCTTCAACGGCACCTCGATGCAGGGCTACGAGGGCGATACGCTCGCGTCTGCCTTGCTGGCAAATGATCAGATGATGATGGGCCGGTCGTTCAAGTATCACCGCCCGCGCGGCGTGGTCGCTAGTGGCGCGGAAGAGCCAAACGCTCTGGTCGGTCTGGGTGAGGGCAACCGGTTTGAGCCGAACCAGCGCGCCACCACGACAGAGCTGTTCAATGGTCTGACATCCGCATCACAGAACCACTGGCCGAACCTCGAGTTCGACATCGGTGCGATCAACACGCATCTGTCGCGGTTTCTGCCCGCCGGTTTCTATTACAAGATGTTCATCCATCCGAAACCGTTCTGGAAACATGTTTACGAGCCGTTTATTCGCCAGTCGGCGGGTTTGGGCAAAGCGCCCGACAAGGACAACCGAGACGCGGATACATACGAGCACTTTTACGCCTTCACCGATGTCTTGGTGATTGGCGGTGGTGTCGCGGGTTTGCAGGCCGCCAAGGTGGCAGCCCAAACCGGTGCCAAGGTGATGCTGATCGAGCAGACTGCGCACTGGGGTGGTCGCGCTCCGGTTGATGGCGGAACCATCAATGGCGAGCCTGTGGATAAGTTCGTGGAACAATTGGTTTCCGATCTCGAAACAATGGACAACGTCACCATGCGCAATCGCTGCATGGGTGCGGGGGTCTATGACCACGGTTATGTACTGGGTTATGAGCGACTGACAGACCACAAGCCGGGTGTTCAGGGGCCGCGTCACCGCCTGTGGCGCATTCGTGCGAAACAGGTCGTGACCGCGACCGGTGCGATTGAGCGTCCGCTGTCATTCGCAGGCAATGATGTGCCTGGTGTCATGCTGGCCTCTGCCATGCGCGACTATGTGGTCAACTGGGGCGTGACGCCGGGCGAGCGTGTGATTGTCGCCACAAACAATGATGACGCCTACCGGACTGCAATTACCTTGAAACAGGCCGGTGTCGATGTCCTGCGCGTGGTTGATGCGCGCGACACCGCCGGACCTCTGGCCGAAGAGGCGCGTCAGCTGGGTATCCGCGTCGATCCGGGCAAGGCGATCGCAAAGGTCAAAGGCGGCAAGCGGGTCAAGAAAGTTGCGATCTGCAATCAAGAGGGGATCGGAGGCGCCCGGGAAGAGGTCGAATGCGATGCGATTGCCATGTCAGGTGGCTGGTCTCCGGTCGTGCATATGTGGTCGCATTGCGGCGGTAAGCTGATCTGGGACGAGGCGAACGCGCATTTCCGCCCCGATCCTTCACGTCCTCCGCTCGGGGCAGACGGTGAAGGTTTTGTTCTGGCGGCAGGGGCTTCGAACGGCCCGCTGGCCCTGGGGGATGTCCTGAAGGATGCAGATACTGCCGGCAAAGCGGCAGCGAAGGCGGTCGGGTTCTCCGCGAAGCGCACCAAAGCGCCAGTTGGTGAGACTACGGCCGAGGCCCCAATGGCCGCTGTCTGGCTCATGCCTTCTAATGCCGAGATTGATCTGCGCATGAAATCGTGGCTGGACTTCCAGAACGACGTCAAGGTCTCGGACGTGCAACTGGCTGCGCGCGAGGGCTATGAAAGTGTCGAGCATACCAAGCGTTACACCACGCTGGGCATGGCAACGGATCAGGGTAAGTTGAGTAATATCAACGGCCTGGCAATCCTTGCTGATGCACTGGATTCAGAGATCCCGAAGGTCGGCACCACCACCTTCCGCCCGCCATATACTCCAATCTCGATGGCTTCGATTGGTGGTGAAGCGCGTGGTGAGGTGTTCCAGCCGATCCGTCAAACGCCGATGCACAACTGGCACGATAAGAACGGAGCCGATTGGGAGCCGGTCGGCCATTGGCGTCGAACCTATGCCTATGTCCGTCCCGGTGAATCCGTGCATGACGCGGTGAACCGAGAGGTGAAAAACACCCGCGAAAACCTCGGGCTGTTGGACGCTTCGACACTCGGCAAGCTGATCGTCAAAGGCCCCGACGCAGGCAAGTTCCTGGACATGATGTACACCAACATGATGTCCACGCTGAAGGTCGGCAAATGCCGCTATGGCCTGATGTGTTCCGAGAATGGCTTCCTGATCGACGACGGCGTTGTTGCCCGCATCGATGAGGACACGTGGCTGTGCCACACCACCACCGGCGGGGCCGAGCGTATCCATGGCCACATGGAAGAATGGCTGCAGACCGAGTGGTGGGACTGGAAAGTCTACGTCGCGAACGTCACCGAGCAATATGCGCAGGTCGCCGTGGTAGGTCCGAACGCCCGCAAGGTACTTGAGAAGCTGGGCGGCATGGATCTGTCGAAAGAGGCGCTGCCCTTCATGGAATGGCGCGATGGCAAGATCGGCGCGTTCGACGCGCGGGCCTACCGTATCTCGTTCTCGGGTGAGCTGTCCTATGAGATCGCGGTCCCTGCAAGCCAAGGTCAGGCGTTCTGGGACGCTCTGATCGAGGCAGGGCAGGAGTTCGGAGTGATGCCATACGGCACCGAATGTCTGCATATTCTGCGAGCCGAGAAGGGCTTTATCATGATCGGCGATGAGACCGACGGCACCGTGATCCCGCAGGATCTGGGGCTGCACTGGGCGCTGTCCAAAAAGAAAGAGGATTACCTCGGAAAACGCGCCCATTCGCGGACCCATATGGCCGATCCTGAGCGCTGGAAACTGGTTGGTCTTGAGACTGTGGATGGATCGGTTCTGCCCGACGGAGCATATGCGGTTGGTGAAGGCGTGAATGCGAACGGTCAGCGCAACATGATCGGGCGCGTAACTTCGACCTACTACTCGGCCAATCTGGGCAAAGGCATCGCCATGGGCCTGATCAAACACGGCCCCGACCGGATGGGCGAAGTGGTCGAGTTCCCGGGCACTGACGGCAAAACCTACAAGGCCAAGATCGTGGACCCGATCTTCTATGACAAGGACGGGGAGAAGCAGAATGTCTGAACCCATCAGCGCACTGAACCACGCCTCATATGATGGCATCGCCAAGATCGAGGAATGCGGCCTACAGGGCATGATCACACTGCGCGGTGATCTGTCGGATAAGGTACTGGCTAAGGCTGTCAAAGACGCCACCGGGCAGAAAGTGCCCGGTCAGCGTGAAGCGTTTGTGAATGGCGACACCGGTGTTTGCTGGATGTCCACCGACGAATTGCTGGTGCTTGTGCCTTATGCCGAGGTCGAGGCCAAACTGGCCGCGATGACCAACGCGCTAAGTGGTACGCACGCACTGGCGGTCAACGTCTCCGACGCGCGGGCCGTATTCCGCGTTTCGGGCGCGAACGCGCGCGAGGTATTGGGCAAGCTGGCTCCGGTTGAGCTGTCGGCCGAGGCATTCCAACCCGGCCAGATCCGCCGTTCGCGTTTGGCGCAGGTGGCAGGTGCCTTCTGGATGGACGACGCTGAGACTTTCCGCATCGTCTGCTTCCGCTCTGCGGCGGACTATGCGTTCAAATTGCTGAAGGTTGCGGCGCAGCCCGGCAGCGAGGTCGGGGTTTATTAAGTCCTGATCGCCTGATGATATGTGGGTGAGGGGGCTTTGCCCCCTCGGCCTGCGGCCTCACTCCCAAGGTATTTCTGTCGAGATGAAGGCCGGATCTCTGGTTCGGGTGTCAGGGGTTCGCGCTGAACAGGAATGTCGGGAATTGAGTGAGTGCACGCTTGCCCGTGAGGGCTGACTTGCCGGTTTCGCCTGTGCGTGGGTCGTGGCAATGGCTATAGAAAGCCAGGTCTTCTGATAGTTTTTTCATGGCCGCGCTGCGGTTGTCTGCGCTCAGATAAGGTGCGTGCGTTGAGAGAAACAGCGCAGGGTTATCTTTTTCTAACCAAGGCAGCATAGAAGGCAGGACCGAAAATTCGGCGCCTTCGATATCCATTTTGACCAAAGAGACATTAGTCAGGTCGACGGATTCAGAAAATTGATCCCAACCGATGGTAAGTGCGTCAGTGCCATGGCTTCCTTCGTGGAGCAATGATGACGTTGAATCGCCTGCCTCTCCGTGCGCTGAAGCCATTCGTGTCACTCCAAACCCATCTGACAAGGCGATGCTGAAGGCTGATACGTTTCGGATGTCGTTCAGCTCTAGGTTCCAGACCAAATGGCGGTAAGCCACTGGGTCAGGCTCAAAACACCACACATGGCGAGCGCGGCGCGCGGCATAGAGGACCGTGGGGCCGATCCATGCACCGATATCAAGATAGTCCTTTTCGGGCGACAGATAGTGGTCCAGCACCGAAAATGTCTCAGGTTCCCACTCCCCGGCTGATACCTTGCGCCAGAATTTCGAGTGGTAAGGGTCCAGGCGAAAGGGTTCACCGTTCAAGTTGCCCGCATAGTATCCGCGGGCGCGATAGAACATTTTGCGCGCCTGTGTCAGCATCGCGGACCTCCGGGTTTTTGTGTTGCGGCCCTTGACCTGCGGCGGCTGTCAAAGCATTTAACCTTTGGAACCGCAACATTCATTTTCAACAGGGGGCCGAGATGGCTTTTGAACTTCCTGATCTTCCTTATGCACATGACGCGCTGGCAGCCAAGGGTATGTCCGCGGAAACGCTGGAATATCACCATGACCTGCACCACAAGGCCTATGTCGACAACGGCAACAAGCTGATCGCCGGCACCGAGTGGGACGGCAAGTCACTGGAAGAGATCATCGTTGGCACATACGACGCAAATGCCGTCGCGCAGAACGGTATCTTCAACAACATCAGCCAGCTGTGGAACCACAACCAGTTCTGGGAGATGATGGGCCCCGGTGGCAACGCGATGCCCGGTGAGCTGGAGAAGGCTCTGACCGAGAGCTTTGGTTCGGTTGACGAATTCAAGTCGCAGTTCAGCGCTGCCGGTGCCGGTCAGTTTGGTTCCGGCTGGGCGTGGCTGGTCAAGAATGCCGACGGTTCGTTGGCAGTGACGAAAACTGAAAACGGCGTGAACCCGCTGTGCTTCGGTCAAACCGCACTGCTTGGTTGTGATGTGTGGGAGCATTCCTATTACATCGATTTCCGCAACAAGCGTCCGGCGTATCTGTCGAACTTCCTCGACAATCTTGTAAATTGGGAAAACGTCGCCTCGCGGATGTGATTTCCACTTGGTAGAACTTAATGAATGGCCCGCTGGCAGTGATGCTGGCGGGCTTTTTGTTATGAATTGATGGGTGGCCGGTAAAAACCTGCCGGTACGTCAACTTTCATTATTCCACCTATTGTGCACGGCCTTTCAGCACCTACGTAAAGTAGGCGGAGGGAGAGTACCGCCAATCAACCAAAAACCTATCAAAATGCGAGCGAAACACCAACGCCGCATCGTTAAACAGGTGTGTCTATGGGACAGGCGAAGGCCAACCTAAGCGATACAGGAGATCACGAATGGCTGCACTTGAACAGGGAACATGGGTTATCATCGCCGATGGGGAAAAAGCGCTGGTGATGGAGAATATCACGGACGCACAGGACCCCAACTTGGTCGTCGTGTCGGTCGAAGAACAGGACGCAGCACCGACAAAGCCAAGTGACAGGGCAGGGCGGCGACCCGATACGGGACCGAACCAGAAATCTGCAGTTGAAGAGGAGACATGGAAGTCCCACGCAAAATCTCTGTTCGTTCAGGATGTGGCGAACCTTCTGAATCGCAAGGGGCTGAAAGGGGCCTATAAACGATTGGTATTGGTTGCCAGTCCGCATGTTCTGGGCCTGTTACGCCGTCGGCTGCACAGTGAAGTGCTGGCAAAGGTGGTGGCCGAGGTTGACAAAACACTCACAAACCACCCGTTGCACAAGGTCGAACGGATATTGAAGACCCGATTGGCAAAACCTGCCTAAACGAATGCCGACAATCGGGCGGTTTGCGTCGCCCGATTGCCAGTTTATTTAGTTCAGTAATTTGCGAAGCGCGGACATGGTCGCATCCGGTGTGTCGACCCAGGTGATGAATTCTGCCAGAGAACCATCTGCAAACCCCTGACCGATCAGTTGATCCAGCAGCGTGTGCAGCGTATCCCAGTACCCGTCGACATTCATCACCAGAATGGGTTTGTCATGAAGCCCCAGTTGCCGCCATGTCAGTGCTTCGAAAAGTTCGTCCAATGATCCGGGGCCGCCGGGCAGGACAACTACGGCATCCGCGTTCATGATCATCACTTTTTTACGCTCGTGCATCGTCTCGGTCACGATGAACCGGGTAAGGTCGGTCTTGCCGACCTCGCGCTGAAGTAAGTGCACCGGGATCACCCCAAATGTATCGCCGCCGGACGATTGTGCCGCCCGCGCGACCTCGCCCATAAGACCCACATCTCCGGCCCCGTAGACCAGCCGCCAGCCTTCGTTGGCCAACAAGGTTCCAAAGCTGTGGGCAGCGGCGGAGTAGGCAGGATTCACACCATTGCGTGACCCGCAATACACACAGACGGATTTCTGGGACATAGGTAGGGCTCTCTGCTCTTGTGTTAGGGGTTTTGACCCCTGATAGCGGGATTGATAGGTTGGCTCAACCGCTCCATGAAATGCGCGCCAAACTGGGCATTTCCCGGGCGGAGTGAAAGGAAAAGAATGAACGCCAAATCGGGAAGCGGAGGTTCTGGTACCTTCATATGGGGGCTGGTTGCCGGGATCGTTGTGGTGCTCGTTGCGGGCGGGTTGTACCTGTCCGGTCTGTTCGGCGAGCCGGAACAGCAGGCTGAGCAGGAAGCAACCGAAACATCCGAGCCGATTGCGGAGGTCGCTGAGCCGGAAACCCAGCCAGCGGAGGCGCAGCCCGAAAGCCAGGCGGCGGAAGCCAGCGAATCTGTTGCTGAAGACACACCGCCCGAGATTTCCGATCAAACTCCGGATAGCGAAGAAGCGGATGTTCCGGTTTTGGCCGCGCCGGTTCTGGATCAGATATTCGTTGAAACCGATGGAAACGCGGTACTATCCGGCAATGCCGAGCCGGGGTCCGAGGTCAGTGTTTTGCTGGACGGTGAGACTGTTCACAGCTTCACCGTCGATGACAGCGGCCAGTTCGCCGAGTTTGTATCGATCCCGTTTGCAGACGACGCTCGCGGGCTTGTTCTTGAGACCCGGAAAGGCGAAGACACCAGCCGTTCAGATGATTATCTGATCGCGGCGCTGCCCGAACTGGTCCTGCCGACCGTGTCAGAGCCCGCTGCCGATGAGCCGGTCGAAGAGGTTGCCGAGGCACAGACGACGGATACGGAAACAACCGATCAGCAAGCAGCCAACCAAGCTGAAACCGAAGAGAATGAACCAGAAGTTGCAGGTGCCGCAACGCCACCTGTGAATGAGACCGCGCCCGCGACTGAAACTCAGCCGGAATCAGGCGACGCGCCTGACCAGCAGGTTGCGATCCTGCGCTCGGGCGAAGAAGGGGTTGAACTTTTGCAAGCACCCACTGTTCAGGATACGCCGCCAGAGCAGATTGCCCTGGACACGATTGGCTATTCGGACGCGGGTGATGTGGAATTGACCGGGCGGGCACAGGATGGATCGGCCGTACGCTTGTATCTGGACAACCAGCTTGTGGCCGACATTGCGCCAGCGACTGACGGGCAATGGCGCGGCGAGGTCGAGGGCATTGACCCCGGAGTGTACACTCTGAGGGTGGATGAGGTTGCCCCTGATGGCACTGTGGTCAGCAGGCTTGAGACGCCGTTCAAACGCGAACCCGTCGAGGTCCTGCGCGCGACCGAAACCACCAATCCGGGTGAGGCCTCAACCGACGCTCCGGCGATCCGCTCGGTCACGGTTCAAAAGGGTGATACGCTTTGGGCGATCTCGCGCGACCGGTTTGGTGACGGTGTGCTGTATGTCAAACTTTTCGAGGCCAACAAAGATTCGATCCGTGATCCTGACCTGATCTATCCAGGGCAGATTTTCACCATTCCTGAATAAACATGACCACTGGCCCAACTGGGCCAGGGCAATTCTCTGACCGCAGTTAAGGTACGTGATGAGACAACCATCCGCGATCAAAACCGACACGGACGAGCATCGTTCGGGCTGGCGAACCATCCGCAAGGTTTCGCCCTATCTTTGGCCCGAGGACGAGCCATGGGTGAAACGGCGTGTCATTTTGGCGATGGCGATGCTGGTGCTGGCCAAGCTGATCGCTGTGTATACTCCCATCCTGTACAAAGGTGCCGTGGATGGTTTGGCGGGCGAAGGTGTACCGCCGCTTGCGTTGGGTGCGATCGGATTGACCGTTGCCTATGGTGTGGCCCGCATGATGACTGTTGGCTTCCAGCAATTGCGGGATGCGTTCTTTGCACCGGTTGGGCAACGCGCGCTGCGAGCGCTGGCGCTTGAGACGTTCCAGCACATTCACCAGCTCTCGATGCGCTATCACGTGACCCGGCGCACGGGTGGTCTCAGCCGGATAATCGAGCGGGGCGTGAAAGGCGTAGAGTTTCTGTTGCGGTTTCTGCTGTTTTCAATCGGGCCGCTGATCCTGGAATTGCTTCTGGTGTCGATCATCCTGCTATGGTTATTCGACGTCTGGTATCTGGTCGTCGTTGCGGTGACGATTGCGCTTTACATATGGTTCACCTTTGCGGTGACTGAGTGGCGCGTGAAGCTGCGGCGCGAGATGAACGATCAGGATACCGAGGCCAACCAGCGCGCCATCGACAGCCTGCTGAACTTCGAAACAGTCAAGTATTTCAATGCCGAAACCCGCGAAGCCGAACGGTATGATGTTTCGATGAAAGGTTACGCGAAGGCCGCGCTGAAGACGGCCTATTCGCTGGCATTCCTGAATTTTGGTCAGTCGTTCCTGATCACATGTGGCCTGATTGGCGTGATGGTTCTGGCTGCAATGGGCGTGCAGAAGGGGGCGCTGACCGTCGGCGATTTCGTGATGGTTAATGCTTACATGATCCAGATAACCGTACCGCTGAATTTTCTTGGCACGGTGTACCGCGAAATTCGTCAATCACTGGTGGATATGGGGCAGATGTTTGATCTGTTGGAACAGCCAGCAGAAGTGATGGACAAACCCTGCGCCCCGAACCTGAAGGTAAATGGTGGGGAGGTCACGCTTGAAGATGTCCGCTTTGGATACGAGCCTGATCGCGAAATCCTCAAGGGCGTTTCCCTGACCGTACCAGCCGGTCAGACCGTTGCGATTGTCGGCGCCACCGGGTCTGGGAAATCCACAATCGGGCGGCTGCTGTTTCGGTTCTACGATGTCACCGGCGGGTCGCTGAAAATCGACGGGCAGGATGTGCGCGATGTTAGCCAGTCAAGCCTGCATGCCTCGATCGGTGTCGTTCCGCAGGATACGGTCCTGTTCAATGACACGATCCGATACAATATCGCTTATGGGCGCGAAGGCGCGACCCAGCAGGATGTAGAGACCGCCGCCAAATCCGCGCAGATTCATGATTTCATCGTCAGCCTGCCAGAAGGGTACGATACCAAGGTCGGCGAACGCGGCCTGAAACTATCAGGCGGTGAAAAGCAACGCGTCGGCATCGCCCGAACCTTGCTGAAAAACCCGCCGATCTTGTTGTTGGACGAAGCGACGTCAGCCTTGGATACGGATACCGAGCAGGACATCAAAGATGCTTTGGCCCGGGCGGGTGAGGGGCGGACGGTGATTACCATCGCACACCGCCTTAGCACCATTGCCGAGGCCGACCGGATCGTCGTGCTGGAACGTGGTGAGATCATCGAGCAGGGCACGCATGATGAGCTGCTCAGCCGCGAAGGGCGATATGCCCAGCTATGGAACCGTCAACAGGCCGACAGCGAAGCGGCCTAGGCCCGACAGCCTTGACTGCCAATGATTGTGCGGATCGGTTCGAAAAGAAAATCGGCTGCTGTGGTACGGTTTCCGTTTGACGCGGAACCGCCACCGCGACACTTTGCAGACCGAAACACAGCAAGGAAAAAATTCATGAAAATGCGAGCAGCAGCAGCGTTGACTGCAACACTGTTGATGGCCACTTCGGCGGCAGCCGAGGATCTGGAATTCTTGATTATCAACGAAACCAGCTATGACCTGGTTGAGTTCAACGTGTCTCCGGCCTCGTCCGGCAGCTGGGAAGGCAACCTGCTTGAGGGTGGTTATCTGGGCGCGGATTACGAAGTGGGCGTCCTCATCGCGGACGGGCTGACCACCTGTGTCTATGACATCCGCGGTGTTTTCAGCGACGGGGAATCAATTGAAGACTATGGTCTGAACCTGTGTGATCTGGGCGAATACGCGTTCGTCGAGTAACGCGTCTGCCAGAATTGAAAAGGCGAGCCCGAAGGCTCGCCTTTTTTTATTCCGCCGCCTTCAGCGGTGTTGTCGGGGGATGATCAGGGCGGTCGTCCTGAGCGCTCTGATCAGGGGCAGCTTTGTCCTGTTCATCGGTCCAGATCATTTCGGCTGCTTGCACATCTCTCGCGCTTTGGCCGATTGCCATGTCCTGCGCGATTTGGCTGGATCGGCCCGCCGTGGCGCGTGCCAGCGCCTTACCCAGCCATACCGCGTAAGTTGTGACCCACACCCGTAGCGCCAGGAATGAAGGGGTGACGATCAGCGTCAACACCGTGGCGGTACCCAAGCCAAAGACCACCGCCGTGGCCAGCTGTTTCCACCACAGTGCCGTGGGGCTGTCGATCGAATACCCTCCGCCGATGAAATCCAGCGACAGGCCGAACATCATCGGGGTCAGACCCGCCATTGTTGTCAGCGTAGTCAGCAGAACCGGACGGATGCGCGCCTCAGCCGTGCGGACAATTGCATCAATGCGAGACATGTAGCCGCTATATTCCTGATAGGTGTCGATCAGAACAATGTTGTTGTTCACCACGATACCGGCCAACGCCACGATCCCGGTCCCGGTCATGATGATCGAGAACGGTTGTTGCATTACCATCATGCCCAGCAACACGCCGGTCGTAGACAGAACCACGGCCAGCAGCACCAGCACCGAGTTGTAGAACGAGTTGAACTGCGCCAGTAGGATCACGAACATCAGACCCAGTGCTGCCAGGAATGCGCTGGACAGGAACGCCTGGCTTTCAGCCTGATCCTCCTGATCGCCGGTCCAT
Organism: Ruegeria sp. C9; assembly: GCF_056537585.1. Classification (NCBI taxonomy): domain Bacteria; kingdom Pseudomonadati; phylum Pseudomonadota; class Alphaproteobacteria; order Rhodobacterales; family Roseobacteraceae; genus Ruegeria; species Ruegeria sp. C9. The sequence continues at coordinate 687,927 of NZ_JBQFRU010000002.1, read as the reverse complement.
TCCCAAGTGATGGTGCGACCAAAAGGATCGGTTTCCAGCCACTCGGTCAGCACGGCAATCCGTTCGTTCGGATTTATCAGGGCAAACCGAGCGTCACCACTTTCGATGGCGGACCGCACTTCACCCACGTTCTCGGCACCCGTTAGTTGAACGAGTTCGAACTCTGCTCCGTCCGCGCTGGTAATCGTGGTGCCAGTTGGTGTGGCACCTTCGCCAATCGCGCGCACGGTTGCCAAACGCAGCTCTGCACCGTCAGGACCGGTGGTCACGATCTTGCTCAGCCCAGGCTCGACATCCGCTTTAACGTCATAGTAGCGCTGTTGATCCGCGCGATTGATCTCGGCGAGCTTAGCCACGGGTTTGCGGGTGACGAAGTTCGACAGGGGGACCAACCCGTCCGGTGTGCGAACTTTCAGCGTATCCAGCGTTGACAGGACGCGATCCTGATCAGGTAGGCGGACGCGGATTTCTACCTCTTCATCGGTTGAATCCGGCCGCATTTCACCCAGCAAGATGCCACGCGTCACAAGCTGTACCATCGCGCCAACGGTTGCGACGTCCGCGCCGAATCGACCCGCCTTGGCCACGTCCACGTCGATCTGCCAGTCGATGCCGGGCAGGGGCAGGGTGTCCTCGATCTTGATCAAGCCGGGTGTGGTGTCAAAGGCTTCTCGTGCTGTGACGGTCGCGGCCGTCAGATCCTCCCAGCTATCGCCTTTGATGCGCAGATGAACGGGCTTGGCGGAAGCGGGACCTTGTTCCAGCGCCTGAAGATCAACGATAAAGCCAGGAAGGGTTGCCAGCTCTGCGGTTAGTTCGTCCAGAACAAAATTGCCGTCATATTCCGTCGCGACTTCTTCCTTTGCAAAGCCAAGTAGACCTGCAATCGGTCCCCAGAACCAACCGGTAATCTGTTCAGAGCTGATTGGGCGATCTTCCCAAGGAATGAGTTCGAACTGGACGCGACCAATTGTGTCGGCGGGGGCTTCTGCACCGCCATTGTTCTGATTGAGCCCGCCTTCGCCCGCAAAGGCAAATACGTTGATCACCGCCGGGTGTTCGCTGATCACGCGCTCGGCCTCAAGAACCATTTCGTCCTTTTCAGCCAGAGACAGGTTGCCGCGCGCCCGGACATAGGCCGTGGCCTGTTCCGGTTCGCTTTCCACGAAGAATTCAACGCCGCGAGAGTTTTGCGGGAATATGATGAATGCGACCCAAAACACCGCCGCAAAGACGACTGCGATGGACACCACCGGCATGACCGGATTGCCGACCAGGAACTTGATCACATAACCGAAGGGCGTGTGCTCTTTAGCGGTATGAACATATTCATCCGGGGCGCGTTCGATCTTGGCAGCACTCAGCGTGACCGACCCAGCAAAGGCGCCGAACAGAAACAGTAGCACGCCAGAAAGTGAACCGCCGGGCAGCAGATAGTTGGGGTTCAAGACCTGCATTGCGCCGAGGAAGATCATATATAGTGAAGGCGGCACCAGAAGCACTCGCAGCCACCAAGGCGTGCGGGCTCGCAGCCAGTTCGAGCTGCGCTCGAAACTGCGGCTCATACGGCCCGAGACACCGCCCACGACCGGCAGGTAGATCAGTGCCACAATCAGCGAGGCCGACAGAACGAAGATCAGCGTGATGGGCAGCATCTTCATGAACTCGCCGGGAATACCGGGCCAGAACAACATCGGAAGAAATGCACACAGTGTAGTGGCCGTCGACGAAACAATCGGCCAGAACATCCGTTGCGCCGCCTCGACATAGGCGTGCATCGGACCAACGCCTTCTTTAATGCGCTTGTCGGCATATTCCACAACAACGATGGCGCCATCGACCAGCATGCCCACGGCAAGGATCAGGCCAAACATCACCATATTCGAGATGGTGACCCCGATCATCGCGAGGAAGGCGAAGCACAACAGAAACGAGGTTGGAATGGCAAAACCCACCAACAACGCGGCGCGTGTTCCCAACGAAGCCAGCACCACGATCATCACGAGCGCGACGGCGGTCAGAACCGATCCTTCAAGCTGGCGCACCATTGAATCGACGATGCGGCTTTGGTCGTTTGAGGTGCCCACATCAACAGCGGCCTGCAGTTCGGCTGGCCACTTGATTTGTTCTTCGGCGACAGTGGCTTTGATCAGCGCAACGGTGTCGATCAGATTGAAGCCCTTGCGCTTGACGACCTGCAGCGCGACGGTGGGTTCGCCGTTGAACCGGGCCGTGCCCGCGCGGTCTTCAAACGTATAGTTGATTTCGGCCAGTTCGCCTAAGGTGACCACGCGGTCTCCGTTGACCTTTACGGGCAGGCCATAGACGTCCTGAGCAGTCTTAAATGACGACGGGATCTTGACCGAGAACGTGCCCTGTTCGGTCTCGACCTCACCTGCAGCGATCAGTTGGTTGTTGTTTTGCACAACGTTGATCAGTTCGGCGGCCGTGACGTTGTAGGCTTCGAGCCGCAGCGGATCGATCACGACCTCAAGCATTTCATCGCGGTTTCCGGCAATGCCAGCTTCCAGCACTGCGTCCAACGCCTCAAGTTCGTCCTGCAGATCTTTGGCAACGCGTGCCATCGTACGCTCTGGTACCGGGCCGGTCAGGTTAACAATGACGATGGGAAACTCGGAGAAGTTGACCTCGGTAATCGTGTATTGCTCAGCCCCATCAGGGAAATCAGCTTGCGCGGTGTTCATGGCATCGCGAACATCCGCGATGGTGGCGGATTTGTCCCAACCGAACTCGAACTCCAGCAGAATACCTGCATAGCCCTCGGCGGCGGTGGCTGTCATCGTGTCCAACCCGTCGAGATCGGCCATCTCGGTTTCCATCGGCCTGATCAGCAGGCTTTCGCTGTCCTCGGCTGAAATCCCTGGAAACTGCACCGACACAAAGAGCATCGGGATATCGATGTCGGGTTCACCCTCTTTTGGGAGCCCGACATAAGCATACCCGCCGATGACCAGCGAAATCGCGATGAAAGCCAGCACCATTCTGGCACGGCTTGCGGCCCAACTGACGATACCCGTCATTGCGATGCTTCCTTGTATGTCGGCGCGACCGTCACACCACGTGTGACGAATTCCTGCCCGATCACGATGATATCAGCAGTTTCCGGCAGGCCACCAACCCATACACCATCAGCGGTGTCACGCAGAAGGCGGATCGGAACAAAATCAACGACATTGTCGGCTACCACGGTGCGAACACCAAGCTCACCTTCATTGTTCAAGGTCAGTGCGGATTGGGGCAGCAGATGCGCCTTGACCCCTTCGGCCGCGATCTGAATGTTGGCGGTTTGGCCGTCACGGATCAGCAGTTCCGGGTTTGGCACTGTGATCTCGACCTCGAATGTCCGCGTGGTTTCATCAGCCGAACGGCTGAGGAAGGTCACGCGCCCCTCGACCTGCAGCCCCGTAACCAACTGCGCAGTTGCCATCGATCCGACAATGATCCGATTCACTTCGGATTCAGGCACAAAGCCCACCAGCTTGATCGGGTCGAGCTGGATGACGGTTGCACAGAGTGAGCCGGGCTGCATCAGGCTGCCCAATTCCGCAGTATCACTCTCAAGCAGACCCTTAAACGGGGCGTTGATGGTCAGGCGATCAATCTCGCGCTGGGCGGCTGCAACTGCTGCGGTGGCGGCTTCAATCCCGGCTTGCGTAGCTTCCAAACCGGCCTCGGCGGATTTGATTCCGGCCTCGGCAGTGCTCATTTCGGCTTCGCTCGAGATACGGCGCGTTTCTGATCCAAACCCGGTTTCCGACAGCTTGCGGGCTGCTTTCAGATTGATTTCGGCTTCAGCCAAACGGGCGTGAGCTTCTTCCAGGCGCGCTTCGGCCTCGGGAACGCGGCTTTCGGCCTCAAGCTTGGCTGCCATGGCTTCGGCCAGGCTCGCGGGCCGGGTTCCGGGATCAAGCTCGCACAGCAGATCTCCTGCTTCGACAAAAGCTCCCTTGCGCTTGGGCTCGGACAGGACTGTCGAAATGGTTTCGGCAAGGACCTCGACCTGGCGGTTTGCCTTGGTCTGACCCCGTAATTGAACGGCGCTGCCGATCTCGCGCGCAGTTGAGCGCAGCACAACAACGCCGATCGAGTCCGGTGATTGCACCGATTCCGAGTCCTCGGTCGCGGTCTCGGATGGTTCGTCTCCGCGACCTGCAAATGCAAACAGCGCGTCGCGCTCGAAAACAAGAAAATACAACGCAACAATAACCAAAATGGCGTTAACGAATGAAATCAATCGCATGCGGTAGAATCTCCAGATCTGTTCGCGCGGTCGGCTTTAGCCGCTATCCCTTAAAATGGGGCTGTGGCCATGTCTTTTCCATACTGAACTGAATAGTTCGGTTTAGTTTTTTACGCAAGGGTCACCCACATGGTGGCAAATGTATGAATTCGGGCACTTGGCTTGGCCTGATCGCCGGGGTATGACATGGCGCTAGAAAACCGGACACTTAAGCCTGGGGGCAGGGATGAGCGACGCCGACAGTTTTATTGAAGAGGTCACCGAAGAGGTGCGCCGCGATCGCATGTACCTTCTTTTGCGCCGTTGGGGCTGGGTCGGTGTGCTGGCTGTCGTGGCCATTGTCGGGGGTGCTGCGTTCAACGAATACCGAAAAGCACGTGATACCAACCAGGCCGAGGCTCTGGGTGATGCGATTCTGTCGGCGCTGGCTGAAAACGGATCGGCCGAACGGGCACAAAGCCTGCAGGCGATCGATGCTGCGTCTGTCGGCGGTGACGCGGTTTTGAACATGTTGCTGTCCGCCTCTCAGGCCGAGGCCGGATCGGCGCAAGATGCGGTGAACAGTCTGAACGCGATCGCCACGCAGGGGGATTTGCCCGAAATCTATCGCGCGATTGCAAGTTTCAAGGCATTGCTACTGCAAACTGACACGATGCCAGTGGCGGATCGTCGTCAACAGTTCGAAGCGCTGGCCATACCTGGTGCTCCGTTGCGTCTGCTCGCCGAAGAACAATTGGCCCTGATCGATGTGGCCGAGGGCAATACGCAAGCCGCTTTGGACCGTTTGCAAGCGTTGCGCCAGGACGCCGAGGCCAGCGTCGATCTGCAACAGCGCGCGGCTCAACTGATCGTCGCGCTTGGGGGTGAACCCGAGCCCGTGGCGAACCAGCAGGGTTAACCGGCAGCGAAACGGAACATCACAGGCGAGTTTGTAGATTATGCTATCACGTTATTTCTCAGGCTTCGGATTGCCCGTTGCGGCAGCCGCGCTCACCGTTCTCAGCGCCTGTCAGGAACCCGAAGTCATTCTGCCGGGTGAGCGTGAGGATATTCGTGCCTCCATCGACAACGAAACCGTGGAAACCCGTGGCGCCAAACCGATCAGTATTCCGGCTCAAAGCCGCAACGCCAACTGGTCGCAAAGCGCGGGTACACCCGCCTTCCGCACTACCAACGCAGCGCTGAGTGCCACACCGCAGCGTATTTGGTCTGCTAACATTGGGTCCGGCGATAGCCGAAAACAGCGGATCACCGCAGACCCTGTTGTTGCTGGTGGCCTGATATATACGCTCGATTCCGGGGCAAATGTCTCGGCTGTTACGCCCCAAGGGCAGGTCGCCTGGAGCACAAACCTGATCCCGCCGAATGAAAAGGACGGGGATGCCACAGGCGGAGGGCTCGCCTATGCCGACGGTGTGCTTTATGTCTCGTCGGGTTTCGGTAGGTTGACCGCGCTCGATGCGAAATCCGGGGCGCAAAGGTGGCAGAAACGTCTGAATGCAACTGGCAGCGGTGCTCCTTTGGTTAGCGGCGGCATACTCTATCTGGTGGCCGGGGACGAAACCGGTTGGGCGGTGAATACCAAGGATGGGCGGATCATCTGGCAAATCGAAGGCACGCCGAGCGTCGGCAACGTTCTGGGTGCACCTGCTCCCGTGATTGCCTCGGACCTGTCAGTCTTTGCCTTTGGATCGGGTGATGTCGCGGCAACATTCCGCCGGGGCGGTATTTTACGCTGGAACGCGTCCGTTGCGGGCGGGCGTCGGGGCCGAGCGGCAGCTCAGATCGTGGATGTGACCGCCGGGCCCATGGTGTCGGGTAGTTCGGTCATAATCGGCAACCACTCGGGGCGCACGGTTTCCTTCGACGGGAATTCGGGTGAGCGGAACTGGACTGCACCGGAGGGGGCCGTTGATACAGTCTGGCCGGCGGGGAACAGTGTTTTTCTGATCAGTGATCGCAGTCAATTGGTACGGTTGGATGCCGCCGATGGCTCGACTGTCTGGGCCATCGATCTGCCGGGCTTCGTCAAGAACAAGCCGGGCCGCCGGGGTCCGATCTTTGCCCATTACGGCCCGATCATGGCCGGTGGACGCCTTGTCGTGGCTTCGAACGACGGCTATCTGCGCTTCTTCAATCCCGTCGACGGAGCGCTGGTGCATCAGGTCGAAGTGCCGGGTGGCGCGACCACGGCACCGGTTGTGGCGGGTCAGACGCTGTATGTTGTGTCGACCAAGGGCGAACTGCACGCTTTCCGTTGACGACAAGATGCGTTAAAGGGCGCATCTTGAGTCTTGAAAGTTGAATATCATGTCGCTGACCCTCGCCATCGTGGGGCGCCCGAATGTGGGCAAATCCACTCTGTTCAATCGCCTTGTGGGCAAACGCCTGGCATTGGTCGACGACCAGCCCGGCGTAACGCGTGACCTGCGCGAAGGTGAAGGGCGGCTGGGCGACTTGCGTTTTACCGTGATCGACACGGCGGGTCTTGAGGACGCAACCGATGACAGCTTGCAAGGTCGGATGCGCCGCCTGACCGAGCGTGCAGTGGACATGGCCGATGTCTGCCTGTTCATGATTGACGCGCGGGTGGGCTTGACGCCCACGGACGAAATGTTCGCCGAGATTCTGCGTAAGCGCTCCAAACACGTGATCCTGGCAGCGAACAAGGCCGAAGGGAACGCGGCTGATGCGGGCGTGCTTGAAGCATACAACCTTGGCCTTGGCGAGCCGGTGCGTCTGTCGGGCGAACATGGCGAGGGGATGACGGACCTCTATGCGCAGTTGATGCCACTGGCTGACGCGGCTGAAGAGGCGCGCGTAGAAGAGACACCGCAAACCGATATCGAGCTGGACGAAGACGGGGAAGGCGAAGCCCCGCTGATCACCGCTGACAAACCCCTGCAAGTCGCTGTAGTTGGCCGTCCGAATGCCGGTAAATCCACACTGATCAACAAGATCATCGGCGAGGATCGATTGCTGACCGGCCCCGAGGCCGGGATCACGCGCGACGCGATCAGCTTGCGGATCGACTGGGCCGACCCTGATGGGGACAGCACCCCAATGCGGATATTTGATACCGCCGGTATGCGGAAGAAGGCCAAGGTGCAGGAGAAGCTTGAGAGACTCTCGGTTTCTGACGGGCTGCGCGCAGTCAAGTTTGCCGAGGTCGTCGTCGTGTTGCTGGATGCGGCTATCCCATTCGAGCAACAGGACCTGCGCATTGCCGATCTGGCCGAACGTGAGGGTCGTGCTGTGGTCGTCGCCGTCAACAAATGGGACATCGAAGAAGACAAACAGGAAAAGCTGCGCGACCTAAAAGAATCCTTCGAACGTCTGCTGCCGCAGTTGCGTGGTGCTCCTTTGATCACCGTGTCGGCAAAAACAGGCCGCGGTCTGGAACGTCTGCGCGCCGCGATCCTGCGTGCCCATGATGTTTGGAACCGCCGGGTGCCGACCGCAGCGCTGAACCGTTGGCTGACCGCCATGCTGGAACAGCACCCGCCGCCCGCGCCGCAGGGGCGCCGGATCAAGCTGCGTTACATGACGCAGGCCAAGACCCGTCCGCCGGGGTTTGTGGTCATGTGCTCGCACCCTGACAAGATGCCTGACAGCTATTCGCGTTATCTGGTCAATGGCCTGCGCGAGGATTTTGATATGCCGGGCACTCCGATCCGCCTGACTTTGCGCGGGCAAGGGGACAAAAACCCCTACAAAGGGCGGCGCAAGAAAAACGCAGGCGCACTGGCCAAGCATCTCAAGGGACGAGCGTAACTGCGCTAATTTCAAGCATTTTCAGAGAGGGGGCGTGACAGCCCCGTTTCTGCGCGTTAGCATTCAAGCACGTGCATTTGTTTTGCACGTGCTGCTTGTTTGCGGGATCTCCGCACTTAATTTTGAATTTGTGATTGGTCGGACCTCCGTGGGGAGCGGGCGTGATGGATCTGAGAGAATATACAAGACAATACGCGGTACAGGACAACAAGCTTGCCGCGCTAAGTTATTTCGGAACATTCGCGGTGTATTTCGCATCGCTTACATTGGCGATCACCTATGTCGACCGCTGGTACATCATGATCCCGGCCGGGATCGTTTTTGCCTTCTCTGCCGTGCGTCTCTATGTCCTGCAGCATGATTGCGGGCACCATTCGTTGTTTGAAACGCGCGAGCAGAACGAATGGGCTGGCCATGGGTTATCGCCCTTCACATTTGCCCCGTTCGAGGTGATGAAGCAGAACCACAATCTGCATCACGCCGGAATCGGCAACCTCGAGCATCGCGAGACCGGTGAAATCCACACCATGACGCTGCGTGAATGGAACGAGGCGGATTGGAAAAAGCGTTTGTTTTACCGACTGTATCGGAATCCCTTCATTCTGGTGCCGGTTGGCGCGCTATTCACATACTTCATCCGCTATCGCTGGCCCAAGAACACTGTGCGGTTCGGCGTGATGGGCGTGGTGCTGCACAACCTCTCGATTGTTGTGTTTTTGGGGCTGCTGTATTTGATCGCCGGTGCCACCGGCATTCTGGTCTGGCTGGTGTTTTCGCTGCTGGGCGGGATGCTTGGGGTGTTCCTGGTGTATTTGCAGCACAATTTCGAAGACACCTACTGGGATCGCCGCCCCGAACTGGATCCGAAGCTGGCTGCGTTGGAGGGGTCCTCGGCGCTGGATTTCGGCTGGTGGTTCGATAATGCGGTGGCCTGCATCACATTGCATGACATCCACCATTTCAATGCGCGCATCCCATCTTACCGGCTGCGCGCGTGCCACTATAACCTGCCGCCAGAATACACACCGCGACGGATCAAGTTTCCCGAGGCAGTGGCGGCGCTGAATCTGAAACTATGGGATGAAGACGCCAAAAGACTTGTCCCATTTCCCAGCCGAACTGCAGGCCATCGCCTGGCCGAAAGCGGGTAACCTCCTATCTAATTCTTGAATTGGCGCTCTCTCAGGAACGTATGTGCTGTGCGTTTACAATCTGGGGGAGTTAACGAAAGGAAACGAAATGACCGCAGTTACTGAGGTGCGTGGCGTAGGGCCAGCGCTGGCAAAGGCCTTTAATGCAAAGGGCTACAAAACAGCAGAAGCCATTGCCAAGGCCAAACCGGAAGATCTGTCCGGCACCCCGCGGGTCGGTTCCACTCGCGCAGCTAAGCTGATCGCGGCTGCGAAAGAAGTCGTTGGTGCCAAGCCCAAGCCCGCGCCCCGCGCTGCCACCCGTAAGCCTGCCGAGCGGAAATCGGCTGTGCAGCGCGCGACAGCCAAAAGCAATGCGGCTGCGAACAAGGCCGAGGCCGAGCGTAAGGCGGCAAAGGAGCGCGCGGCGGCAGAACAGGCCGCTGCCGAGGCCAAGGCAAAGAAAAAGGCGAAAGCCAAGGCCAAGGCTGAAAAGGCGGCCAAGAAGAAGTCTGAAATGGAGGCGGTGTTTTCCAAAGCCAAGGAAAAGGTCAAGGAAAAGACCAAGAAGGGTAAGAAAAACAAGAAGCCCAAAAAAGACGTTAAGAAAAAGGACGCCAAAAAGAAGGACGATAAGAAGAAGTCCGACAAGAAGCCCGGAAAGAAGAAAGATAAGAAAAAGGCGAAGAAGTGATACTTCTCCGCCTTGTCTGATCGGAAACCGGCGCCTAAATGCGCCGGTTTTTTTATGTCAGCGTGCCGTTGGTCTGAAGGGTTAGCTTGCCGCCCAGATAGGGTGCCAGAACCTCGGGCAGGGTGACCGTCCCATCCGCATTCTGACCATTTTCCAACACAGCTATCAGGCAGCGCCCCACGGCCAGGCCCGAACCATTCAGGGTATGGACATATTCTGGCTTGCCCCCGGCCTCTGGCCGGAAGCGCGCATTCATGCGGCGCGCCTGAAAATCCCCGCATGTCGAGACCGAGCTGATCTCGCGATAGGTATTTTGGCCGGGCAGCCACGCCTCGATGTCGTAAGTGCGTCGTGCACCAAAGCCCATGTCGCCGGTGCACAAGATCACGGTGCGATAGGGGATGCCCAGCTTTTCGAGAATGCCTTCGGCGCAGCGCAGCATACGCTTCTGTTCATCATCCGACTTGTCCGGATGGGTGACCGAGACCATCTCGACCTTTTCGAACTGGTGCTGCCGCAGCATCCCGCGTGTGTCCTTGCCCGCACTACCAGCCTCGGACCGGAAGCACAGCGAATGCGCGGTATAGCGGCGAGGCAGGTAACTCTCCTCGATCATCGTGTCGTTGACGATGTTGGTCAGCGACACTTCGGAGGTTGGAATCAACCACCAGCCTTCGCGGGTCTGATAGCTGTCTTCTCCAAACTTCGGCAACTGGCCGGTGCCCTGCATCATTTCCGAGAGAACCAGTACCGGGCCGTTGACCTCGGTCAGATCATTCTCGTTGATATGGGTGTCCAGCATGAACTGCGCCAAAGCTCGATGGATGCGAGCGACGCCGCCCGACAGCAGCACAAAGCGCGAGCCGGAGAGTTTGGCAGCCGTCTCAAAATCCATGCCATTCTGAACGGCATCGATTTCAAAATGCTCTTTCGGCTCGAAATCCAATTCGCGTGGTGTGCCCCAGCGGTTGATTTCGACATTGTCGTTCTCATCCGCGCCTTCGGGCACATCCTCGGCGGGCAGGTTCGCGATGCGGATCAGCTGGTCGGCCAGCAGAGCGTCCAGATCCTTGGCTTCGGTCTGCATCCGGGCCACTTCGGCCTTTTTCTCGGCGACCAGAGCGCGCAGGCGTTCGAATTCAGCTTCATCCCCGCGCCCTTTGGCAGCGCCAACCTCCTTGGAGGCCTTGTTCTGCTCGGCCTGAGCTGTCTCAGCAGCCAGAATCTTGGCGCGGCGGCTTTCGTCCAGCCTCAGCAGGTCTGACGACACCGGCGCGTCCCCGCGGCGCGCAAGGGCGGCGTCGAAGGCGGCTGGGTTTTCGCGTATGGCGCGGATGTCGTGCATGGTTCAGATCCTTAACTGCGTGAATCACTGAATCCGCTTATGCACCATCTGAATGGCAGGGTGTAGCACCGGTTACGACTTATCCGCGTCGTCATGCGTTTCATGTGCCAGATGGCCATCCCAATCTTCGGCCGGGATCTTCGGCTCGGGCGGATCAGCCATGTACGAAGGTGTCATGATTTGCACGTTGTTCTCATTGAACACGGCCACGATGTTGCGATGTAAGTCCGAGCGGATTTTCGGGATGATACTGCCCCGAGTGGTATATCCGTTGATCTGATAGTTGATCGCGTAATCGGCCAATGCGGTCCATAAAACAAAGGGTTCGGGCTTGGCCTTGATTCCCTTGGTGCGATGGGCGGCCTCGATCAGCATCGCTTCGATCTTTTCGGGCGGCTCTTCATACCCAATCCCAACGGTGGTGTGCAGAAGCAAACCGCTTCCATCCGTTCTTTTTGAGAAATTCACCACGTCCGAATTCATCAACTGGGCGTTCGGGATCGAGATCAGTTCGTTCTTGATGGACTTAAGGTGCGTCTCCATCAACTTGATCTGCACCACATCGCCAATATGGTCCCCGATCTGGATCCGATCCCCGATCGAAGTTGAGCGGCGATAAATCACGAAGAGCCCCGCCAGCATGTTCGACACGACCGAGTTTGCGCCCAGCGACAGCATGGCACCAACCAGAATCGTCAGCCCCTGAAACGCCGCCGAATCTGATCCGGGGATGTAAGGGACAGCAAAGACCAGAGCGATCAGGATAACGACGACGCGGGCGATGTTGAAGGTCGGGTTCACCCAGTGGCTTTCAAAATCGCCCATGTCAAAGGTTCCCGCCTCGACGGCGTCAAAGAACACACGCATGCCCCGGATAATATACAGCGTTATCCATGCGATCAGTATCAACATGATCAGGTTTGGGATGTAGCTGAGGATGCCTTTGAAGATCAGCAGGACCGGCTCGGTCAAGTAGGTCAGCAGGAGTTGCGCGAAATAGCGCGTCTCGGCAAAGGCAAGCAGAACGAAGGAAAGGTAGTAGTAGAAGCCGAGGAAAAAGATCACCAGCAGGACAAAATTCAGAGCATACCGGATCAACGCGGCGATGGCCTCGGCCTGAACGCTTTTTGCGGTCGCGGTTTCGACATCCTTGAGGTAACGCTTGACCAGTTTCAGCGTACGGCGGCGAATGCGCCGGTGCAGCCACAGGATAACGACGACAAAAAGCGCGAATCCAGCTGTCCATGCTAAGGCTTCGATGGCACCCGAAACACGCGCCTGTTCAGTGCGGTTTGCGCGATAGCTTTCAATGGATTGTTTAATAGCGTCGCCGTGCAACAAACTGAGAACGTTCAAGTCCATCTGCTCAAGCTCGGAATCGGCATCGGTCACGATCGAAACTTGAACACCATCGGCAAAGATTCGAATGCCGAACTCTGAGTCCTCGAAGGTTATTGAGACCTGCTCGGCGTCTGAGGCCTCGGCGATTTCGATGATCTTGTTCTGTACACTCGCGGCCCGTTCCGGAGCGGGCAGCGCGCTGGAGCCGCGCAGGTGAAACAAGGTGTCGCCGTCAACGATAACCGGAGCCTGAAAAATCTCTGATTCAGTGTCTTCTATAGCAGGCTCTTCGCTAGTGGCGTTCTGTGCCCATACGGGCGACGCCAAAAGACCTATACAGGTTGTCACGAGCATCAGGCGAACAAACGCGCCAAGGGTCTGGATTGATTGAATCATTAGGCCTCCTGCCACAGGACTATATCTGACTGGAAGGGTCTGCCTAGAACATATCTGCAACGTCCGGCAGCAAACCTTTGAACCCGATGATCGAAATGGGGCCAGGTTTGCTTGCAAACCCATGTTTCAAAGCATAGGTTCCCGCAAACTTTGCAGAGAGCTCTCTGCATCATCAGAACAAAGGAATATCCCATGGAAGGTGGCGCAATCGCCCAGTTTCTCCCGCTGATCCTGATCTTCGCGATTATGTATTTTCTGCTGATCCGTCCGCAGCAGAAAAAGATGAAGGAACATCAGGCCATGGTCGAAGCCGTGCGCCGGGGCGATCAGGTTGTCACCCAAGGCGGGCTGATCGGCAAGGTGTCGAAGGTCAAGGAAGGCGACAACGAGATCGAAGTCGAGATCGCCGAGGGCGTTAAGGTTCGCGTGGTCAAATCGACCATCGCTCAGGTTCTGAACAAGACCGAACCTGCGAAGTAACTTCGCGCGACAATTCCTTGAAAAGGCAGGGTAATGCTGCAAATTGATTCCTGGAAGCGGGTTCTGATCTGGTCGGTCTGTGTGATCGGTCTGTTCCTTGCCCTGCCGAATGCGTTTTATACGCGCGTAGAACAATCTAACGATGCCAAGGCTGCGATTGAGCTGGGCATTGATACACCTGAAATGCAGGCCGAGGCCGCGCAATGGCCGAACTGGCTGCCGTCGTCTCTGGTCAATCTCGGGCTCGACTTGCGCGGCGGCGCGCATTTGCTTGCCGAGGTCAAGGTTGATGATGTCTACGAATCCCGGATGGAGGCGATGTGGCCCGAAATCCGCGACGCGCTGCGTGATGAACGCGCGACGGTCGGCACGATCCGTCGTCAGGATTCGGCGCCTGACGAGATTCGCGTGCGCATCAGCCAACCCGAGGGCATGTCCCGCGCATTAGAGGTTGTGCGCGGTCTGGCCCGACAGGTGCAGACGCTGACCGGGGCAGGGGCAACAGATATAGAGGCCCGCGCTGAGGGGGACACTATCGTTGTCCAACTGTCCGAGGCCGAAAAGCTTGCTTCGGATGATCGTACTGTGCGCCAGTCCCTTGAGATCATCCGCCGTCGGATCGACGAGGTTGGCACACGCGAACCAACTATCCAGCGCCAGGGCGCTGATCGTATCCTTATTCAGGTGCCCGGTATCGGCAGCGCCGGGGAGCTCAAAGAGATTATCGGCACGACGGCACAGTTGACATTCAATCCTGTCGTTGGACGCGGGACTGACCCGGATGCAATTCCGGGCGTTGGTGAGAAGCTTGTGCCTTCGATCGATGAAGATGGTGTGTATTACACTCTGGATGCCGCACCCGTCGTGACCGGTGAAGAATTGGTCGACGCGCAGCCATCCTTCGACCAGAACGGCCGCCCTGCGGTCAGCTTTCGGTTCAACACCTCTGGAGCGCGCAAATTCGGCGATTACACGCTGGAAAACATTGGCGCACCCTTTGCTATCGTCCTGGATGACGAGGTGATCTCGGCCCCTGTAATCCAAAGCCATATCCCAGGTGGTTCGGGCATCATCACTGGCAATTTCACGGTTGAGGAAAGCACCAATTTGGCCGTCCTTCTTCGCGCAGGTGCCTTGCCTGCAGGTCTGGATTTCCTGGAAGAGCGCACCATCGGCCCTGAGCTGGGTCAGGACAGTATCGACGCAGGTAAGGTCGCGACAATCGTGGCTTTTGTCGCCGTGTTGGTATTTATGGCTCTCAGCTACGGCCTGTTCGGCATCTTCGCCAATGTTGCGCTGATCCTGAACGTGGGGCTTTTGTTTGGCCTGCTCTCACTGATCGGCGCCACGCTGACCTTGCCCGGGATCGCGGGTATCGTGCTGACCGTCGGCATGGCAGTTGACGCCAACGTGCTGATCTTCGAGCGTATCCGCGAAGAGCTGAAATCTGCCAAAGGTCCGGCGCGTGCCATCGAGCTGGGATACGAAAAAGCGCTTTCGGCCATTCTGGACGCAAACGTGACCACATTCATTACCGCAACCATCCTGTTTGCCATGGGCAGTGGTCCCGTGCGCGGCTTCTCCATTACGCTTGGTCTGGGTATTCTGACCTCGGTCTTCACCGCGATCTTTGTGACGCGTCTGATGATCGTGATGTGGTTCGAACGCCGCCGTCCGAAAACGATCGAGGTTTGACATGAGACTGAAACTCGTACCCCAAAACACCTCGTTCGATTTCTTTAGCCGTTGGAAGGTCTGGCTGGGCATCTCGGGTTTGATGATGGTGATCGCATTCACGTCATTCCTGCTGCAAGGGCTGAACTTCGGCATCGACTTTCGCGGCGGCACCACGATCCGGACCCAAAGCGCGCAAGAGATCGACGTCGGCGCCTATCGCGACGCCATCGCGCCGCTTGAGCTTGGCGATGTGACTATCACCGAGATTTTTGATCCCACCTTTGGTGAGGATGAAAACGTCGCGATGATCCGCATTCAGGCACAGGACGGGGCCGAAGCTGTGGCGGCCGCAACCGTCACAGCCGTCGAAGAAGCGCTGACCGTCGCCGCGCCGGATATCCAGTTCGTCTCGGTAGAATCGGTTGGCCCCAAGGTTTCGGGTGAGTTGATCCAGACCGCGGTCATTGCGGTCGCCTTGGCGATTGGCGCAGTGCTTGTCTATATCTGGCTTAGGTTCGAATGGCAGTTCGCACTCGGGGCGGTCGCCGCGTTGGTGCATGACGTGATCCTGACCATCGGCATCTTCTCGGAACTACAAATCCGTTTTGACCTGGCGATCATCGCCGCTCTACTGACTATCGTCGGCTATTCGCTGAACGACACCGTGGTCGTCTTCGACCGGGTTCGCGAAAACCTGCGGAAGTACAAGAAGAAAGACCTCAAAGAGGTGCTGAACATCTCGATCAACGAAACGCTCAGCCGGACGGTGATGACCTCTGTGACCACGCTGCTGGCGCTGATCTCGCTCTATGTACTGGGCGGAGACGTGATCCGAGGCTTTGTCTTCGCGATGATCTGGGGCGTGATCGTCGGGACCTATTCGTCGGTCTTCGTGGCCTCGACCATCCTGCTGTGGCTGGGGGTCAAGCGCGACTGGTCGAAGCCGTCGAATACGGCGGGCAACCAGTTTGCCAACATTGATGCCTGAGTATTTCGGCCAGACCCCAACCGGTCTGGCCGTTATTATTTTCGCCGCCTTTGTTGGGGGCATCGTGCGTGGGTTCTCCGGCTTTGGGACGGCCCTGATCTTCCTGCCCATCGCCAGCCCGTATCTTGGCCCCTTCGGTGCCATCATCGCGCTGACGGTCATGGACATATTTGGCCCGATCCCGAACCTGCGCCGCGCATGGACGGTTGTTGACAAGGCAGATCTGATGCGCCTTCTGGTCGGGTGCGCGCTACTTCTACCGGTTGGCTTATGGCTGCTAACCCGGACCGATCCCGAAGTGTTTCGCTATATCGTCAGCCTGATTTCATTGTCGATGCTGGCCGTTCTGGTTTTTGGTCTGCGCTACCGGGGAGCGGTATCGCGTGGCATGGTTGCTGCGATCGGCGGGGCTGCAGGGCTACTGGGCGGGGTAGCCGGGATACCGGGGCCTGCTGTCATCCTGTTTTATATGTCACGGCCCTTACCGGTTGAGATCATCCGCGCGACGATCCTACTGTTCCTGTTTGCTTTCGATTTGCTGATCCTTGGATATCTTGGCGGGATGGGGCGTCTTTCGATCGCGAGCATCGGATTGGGCCTTGCGCTTGCGGTTCCCAACATCGCGGGCAACTGGCTGGGGGGCTGGATGTTCCGACCCGAGTACGAGAACCTCTACCGCGCCGCAGCCTATCTGGTGATTGCAACAGCGGCCTTGTCCGGCCTGCCGCTTTGGGGCTAGAACCCTGCACATGCGCCTGAACGAGATCACATATACAAACGCTCAGCCGGTTGATGGCTATGGCCCCGGGTTCTTTCGGATAGGCGGGGAAGTTCATGATGGGGCAGTCCTGATCGGCCCCACCGGTACATCGGCTTGGGCGGGTTACTCCGACGCCCAGACCCTGCTGGCCTTGTCCGAACATGTCGATGTTCTGTTCATCGGTACGGGCAAAGAACTGACCCACATCCCAGCCGACTTGCGCACCACATTGGAAGAGGCAGGTCTGGGTGTCGAAATCATGAACTCTCCGGCGGCCTGCCGCACCTACAACGTGCTGCTTTCCGAAGGCCGCCGCATTGCGCTTGCGCTGATCCCGGTCTGAGGATCTGTTCTTCCACTGGCTAAAAATATCCCGGGGAGTGTGAGGGGCTGGCCCCTCACTGCGATCCGACCAGCCGCTCTGCGGCAATTCCGACCTTTTGCCCACACGCACAATCCGCTAAGCGGGCTTCATGACTTTAAAGGTAACCGATCTGGCCATCGCACGCGGCGGAGTTCCCGTGCTCGAAGGGCTGAGCTTCTCGCTCGAGGCAGGAAGGGCGCTGATTCTGCGTGGACCGAATGGGATCGGAAAGACAACATTACTGCGTACGCTTGCGGGCCTGCAACCGCCGCTGGCAGGGCAAATCGACGGGGCAGAAGACCAGATCGCATACGCGTCCCATTCCGACGGGTTAAAACCGACCCTGACCGTTGTCGAAAACCTCAACTTCTGGGCGTCGGTCTTTGGCACCCGTGATATCCAGCACGCCCTTGATGCGTTTGAGCTGAACGAGTTGGCTGACCGCCATGCGGGCAACCTTTCGGCAGGGCAGAAACGGCGTCTGGGATTGGCGCGTATGTTGGTTACTGGCCGCCCGATCTGGATGCTGGACGAGCCGACGGTCTCGCTGGATCGTCACGCCGTGCAGATGTTTGCGGATGCTGTGCGCGCGCATCTGGGGCAGGGTGGTTCGGCCCTGATCGCGACCCATATTGATCTTGGCTTGGACGGAGAGGTTCTGGACGTTGGCCCCAACAAGGCCAAGCCCAAGCCCATCGACGATTTCGACGGAGGTTTCTTGTGATCGCCTTATTGCTGCGTGATCTGAAATTGGCCTTCCGTGCGGGGGGTGGCTTTGGTCTCGGTCTTGCTTTCTTCCTGATCGTCACCGTTCTGGTGCCATTCTCGGTTGGCCCGCAATCTTCGCTGCTTTCGACCATCGCACCGGGCGTTCTTTGGCTGGGCGCGCTTTTGGCGTGTCTGCTGTCACTTGATCGCCTTCTGGCGCTGGATTGGGAAGACGGCTCGCTTGATCTGCTCGCGACCGCGCCGCTTCCGTTGGAATCGGTTGTTACCGTCAAAGCGCTAGCCCATTGGCTAACCACCGGATTGCCGCTGGTTCTGGCCGCGCCGTTCCTAGGCGTGTTGCTAAACCTGCCTGTACCCGGGTTTTCGTGGCTAGTGATCTCACTGCTCCTCGGTACTCCGGCGATGAGCGTTATCGGCACCTTTGGCGCGGCCCTTACTGTTGGTCTAAAACGGGGCGGTCTGCTACTGTCGCTTCTGGTTTTGCCGCTCTACGTGCCGACTTTGATTTTCGGAGCCGAGGTCGCCCGACGCGGTGCGACAGGCATGGAGACGCAAACGCCCCTGCTAATGCTGGCAGGGATTACCGCCGCAACGGTCGCACTTTTACCCTTTGCCAGCGCAGCGGTACTGCGCATCAATCTTAGGTGATGGCCACAAAGCTTGACTGAGGTCAATTGAGAACCACGCCGACTCGGACTAGATAGAGCCCATGACAATCGCAGCCAAAGCCAATGCCCTTTGGGAATACGCCAACCCGCGTAAGTTCCTCGCGACCAGCGAACGGGTCCTTCCGTTCTTCTGGATCAGCTCAGGTCTTTGTCTGGTCGTCGGATTGATCTGGGGCTTTTTCTTCACCCCGGATGACTACAAGCAAGGCTCGACCGTAAAGATCATCTACCTGCATGTACCTGCCGCGTTGATGGCGATCAATTGCTGGCTGATGATGCTGGCAACTTCGCTGGTCTGGTTGGTGCGTCGCCACCATGTCAGTGCGCTGGCTGCTCGCGCCGCTGCGCCCATCGGCATCGTGATGACGCTGATCGCATTGGCCACCGGAGCGATCTGGGGGCAGCCTATGTGGGGGACATGGTGGGCCTGGGACCCGCGCCTGACCTCGTTTCTCATCCTGTTCCTGTTCTATCTGGGCTATGTCGCCCTGTGGGAAGCCATCGAAGACCCGGACACCGCGGCTGACCTGACCTCGGTCCTTTGCCTTGTGGGTTCTGTCTTTGCGTTCCTCAGCCGGTATGCGGTGAACTTCTGGAATCAGGGGCTGCATCAGGGGGCTTCGGTGATGCGCGCCGGGGCGATCACAGGCACGGATACTGAGGAGAAGGTAAGCAATATCTACTTCTATCCACTGCTGCTTTGCATCATCGGCTTTGTACTGCTGTTCATTGCGCTGGTCTTCTATCGTACGGGCACAGAAATTCGCGCCCGCCGGACCAAGGCGCTTATGGCGCGTGAAAGGGTGAGCGGGTGATGCCTGATCTTGGAAAATATGCCGATACCGTCTTGTGGTCCTATGTCGTATCAATCGGACTTCTGATCGCATTGGTGGGTTTCAGCGTGATCCGGGGCCGTAAGGTACGGGCCGAGATGGAGAAGGTTGAACAAAGGATGTCACGCAATGGCTAAGATTTCGCCCCTGATGATCGCGCCTCCGCTGATTTTCGGCGCCTTCGCTGTGCTCGCGGGCATCGGCATGTTCCGTGACGATCCCAACGCCTTGCCCTCGGCGCGCGAGGGTCAGCCAGCACCGCCGGTTGTACTGACCGAGTTCGCGGGCAAACCGGGCTTCGATGATGCCACACTGCGTGATGGCGAGGTCAAGCTGGTCAACTACTGGGCCAGTTGGTGTGCACCATGCCGCGTCGAACACCCCAATCTGCAGGCTCTGTCTGACGAGGGTATCCCGGTCTATGGTATCAACTACAAAGATCAACTGGACAACGCCGAAGGATTTCTTGCCGAACTGGGCGATCCCTATGCCGGTATCGGTCGGGATGAACAGGGCCGCATGGGGCTGGACTGGGGCGTCTACGGTGTGCCCGAAACCTATGTGATCGACGGTGAGGGCACGATCATCCTGCGCTGGGCTGGTCCGGTCACTCAGCGGGTGATCGAAAGCACGATCCGCCCAGCACTTGAGAAAGCCGCAGGTGGCTCATAAGCGATAGCCACCGGTGACGCCCAGAACCTCACCAGTGATGAAGGATGCGGCATCGGACGCCAGAAACCTGACGACTTTGGCGATATCCTCGGGCTTTCCCGCGCGACCTAAAGCGGTTTCTTTGACAAACAGCGCGGTCAACTCCTCCGACCGGGGCGCTTCGGGGATGTTGATCGCACCCGGCGCGACTGCATTAACGCGTATCCCCTTTGGCCCAAGCTCCTTTGCCATGGCGTGGGTCCATAGATTCAGGGCGGCCTTGCTGGCCCCATAGGTCACCGCATCCCGAGGCGGCAAGACCGCGTTCATGGATGAGATACTGACGATTGAGGCGTCGCGTTTCAGATGTGGTAGCGCAGCAGCCAACAATGCGGCAGGGACCAGCAGGTTCAAATCCAGAATGGCGCGGTGGTCCTCGGCCCGAAATTCCTCTTTGGGGGTAGATTTCACAAGGCCGGCATTGTTGACGATCACATCCAGCCTTCCAAACCTCTCGATCACCTGCGAAATCACGCTAGCCGGCTGGTCGGGCGCAGATAGATCGGAGCGTATGGCCAGAACATCCCCACCCAGTAGCTCGGGCGTGGGTTTGCTCGACAACCAAGTAAACGCGACGCGGTGATCACGGCTGAGGTCTTCGACGATTGCACGCCCAATTCCGCGTGCACCGCCGGTTATCAATGCGACTTTGTCCATAATCGTAGGAAATCGGTAAAATGGCCGGGATTCAAGCCGTTACTTACGGACCAAAATCCAGATCATCGCGCCGATGAATGCAAAGGTGGTCAGATTCATAAGCGTATCCGTCAGATCACCGATCAGCATGGCTCAGCCCCTCTTCTCGTAGCCCTCGGAACAGGCAGACCATCAGCAGAACCGAGATGAACACAAAGGGCAGCGCCCCGAGTGAGATAAGGACTTTGACCGATTCCACCGAGCCCGACAGGATCATCGCGACACTCAACAAGCCCAGCAATGCACCCCAGATCAGCCGCACGCGCGGGGGCGGGTTTTCATCCCCCTGGGACGAGAATGTACCCAGCACAAAGGCCGCGCTTACAACGCTGGTTACGATGAACAGAAACGCCGCTGCTACGGTTGCAAGTATTGTGATCTGCGATAAGGGCAAACGGTCGAGCAGGGCGAAGGTCACACGCTCGATGTTTGTTTGCGTATAGGCCAGCAGTTCTCCGGCACCGTTGAGCGCCTCGAACAGACCGATGCCGCCGAAGGCACCGAACCAAAGGATCGAGAACAGTGTGGGCGCAAAGAGTACTCCGATCACGAATTCCCGGATCGTGCGACCGCGAGAGATACGCGCGACAAACACACCAACAAAAGGTCCCCAGGCGATCCACCAGACCATATAGGTGAGGGTCCAGTCGCTGAACCATTTGGTGACGTCATCGCCGAAGAAGGTGAAGGTCTGAAAGCCCCGAGGGATGACATTGGTGACGTAATCGCCGAACCCTTGAACCACGGTATTCAATAGATACTCGGTGGGGCCGAGGACCACTGTATAGGCCACAAGGCAGATCGCGATCAGCATTGCCGCATTTGACAAGCGCGCCATGCCTTGGCCAAGGTCGATCAACAGAGCAGGGATGTAGGCTGCGACCATCGCCAGGAAAACAACGCCGATCAGAAGGGCACCAACCGTTTCCCGGCCACCCAGAACCGCAATCCCGTCCGCAACCTGGAACACGCCCATGGCCATTGAACCGCCAACACCGATAGAGATTGCAACAATGGCCATGAAATCCGACAGCCACCCGACCCGCTCGGCCCAGCGTTCTCCTGGGAATAGGCTTTTGATCGGTGCACTGACCATCATGCCTGTCCCGCGCCGAAAGCTGAAATAAGCAATGGTCAGCGCGGTCGAACCGTAAATCGCCCATGCGTGCAGGCCCCAATGGAAGTTTGTTGCCAGCATGGCCTGCTGCGCGGCGACATAGTCGGGTGCCATGCCCGAGATGAAGTTGAAATGGGTCAAGGGCTCGGCGACCGCCCAGAACAGCAGTCCAACGCCCATTCCTGCGGAGAACAGCATTGAGATCCAGGTGGCGGTCGAGAACTCGGGCTCTTCATCATCCCGGCCCAGACGGATTTTGCCATATGGCGAAAAGGCCAGAACTAAACACCCGATCAACATGCCTGAGGCCGCGAGCATCACGAACCAACCGCGACTGTGGAAGGTTTGTTGCACGATGCTATTGGCCCAAGTCACCAAGCTTTCGATATCGACGACGCCCCAGATCCCGATCACGGCGATGACGCTAAGCGAGCAAACCAATAGGGCGTTGGGCTTTTTCATGGTGATGAAATTCCGAAGACTGTCTTGCTCAACAGTTTCAGATTTTTGAATAAATGGCCAGAAAACAAAACCCCCGGCGCAGGGCCGGGGGCTGAGGTTGGATATCAACCTGCTGATTTATGACGCTTTTGCGAGATTGCGCAGCACGTATTGCAGCACACCGCCGTTTTCGATGTATTCGATCTCGGGCGCGGTATCGATGCGGCACTTCAGGGTGATCGTCTTTTCGGTACCATCTCCGTAAATGATGGTGCAGGGCACTTCCTGCAAGGGCTCAACTGAATCCAACCCGTGGATCGATACGGTCTCATCACCTTTCAGACCCAGTGTCTTGCGGGTATCACCATCGGTGAATTCGAACGGTATGACGCCCATGCCCACCAAGTTTGAACGGTGGATGCGCTCAAAACTCTCGGCGATCACTGCCTTGACGCCAAGCAGAGCTGTGCCCTTGGCCGCCCAGTCGCGTGACGAACCTGCACCGTACTGTTCGCCGCCAAAGACGACCAGCGGGGTGCCTTGCTCCTGATAGGCCATCGATGCTTCGTAGACCGAGGTTTGTTCACCATCCGGGCCTTTTGTATAACCGCCTTCGACGCCATCCAGCATCTCGTTCTTGACGCGGATATTGGCGAAGGTGCCGCGCATCATGATCTCGTGGTTGCCACGGCGTGAGCCATACGAGTTGAATTCGCGCGGCTGAACCTGACGATCGGTCAGATACTTCCCGGCAGGTGTCGTTGTCGCAAACGAACCGGCGGGCGAGATATGGTCGGTGGTGATCATGTCACCCAGGATCAGAAGAACCTTTGCACCATCGATATTCGAGATTGTGCCCGGCTCAGGCCCCATGCCTTGGAAATAGGGAGGGTTTTGAATGTAGGTTGACGTCGGTGGCCAATCATAGGTTTCCTGTTGTGGAACCTCGACCTCCTGCCATTTCTCGTCGCCTTTGAAGACATCGGCATATTTCGACTGG
This sequence comes from Ruegeria sp. C9, assembly GCF_056537585.1. Classification (NCBI taxonomy): domain Bacteria; kingdom Pseudomonadati; phylum Pseudomonadota; class Alphaproteobacteria; order Rhodobacterales; family Roseobacteraceae; genus Ruegeria; species Ruegeria sp. C9. The sequence continues at coordinate 664,522 of NZ_JBQFRU010000002.1, read as the reverse complement.
AACGCCTCGCGGGTCACGGTTGCCTCAACCAATTCGGCGATTTCGCTTTGGGTCGGCCAGATGTCTTTCATGTAGACATCGTTGCCGGCCTGATCCTGTCCAATCGGTTCCGAGGTCAGGTCGATGTCCAACGTACCAGCCAAAGCATAAACCACCACCAGCGGCGGTGAAGCCAGATAGTTGGCGCGCACGTCGGGCGAGATGCGGCCTTCAAAGTTGCGGTTGCCTGACAGCACCGAAGTGGCAACAAGATCGCCTTCGGCAATCGCTTCGCTGATTTCCCTTTGGATCGGACCCGAGTTGCCAATACAGGTGGTGCAGCCATAGCCAACTAGGTTGAAGCCGATCTTGTCCAGATCTTCCTGCAGACCCGCAGCCTCCAAGTAGGCGGACACAACCTGCGAGCCGGGCGCCAATGAGGTCTTTACCCACGGTTTGCGATCCAATCCCAGCGCGGCGGCTTTACGTGCAACGAGGCCCGCGCCGATCATCACATACGGGTTCGACGTGTTGGTGCAGGAGGTGATCGAAGCGATCACGACTTTGCCCGATTCCATGCCGTAGTTTTCGCCTTTGACCTCTATTTGTTTGCCCATCGGGCGTTTGAAGGTCTCGGCCATTTCCTTGGTGAATGCGGCCTTGGCGTCGGTTAGTGCGACATAATCCTGCGGCCGTTTCGGGCCCGAGATCGCAGGAACAATTGTGCCCATATCCAGCGACAGAGTGTCGGTGTAGATCGGCGCGTAATCGGCATCGCGCCAGAAGCCGTTTTCCTTGGCGTAGGCCTCGACCAATGCGATGCGGTCTTCGTCGCGTCCAGTATTGCGCATATAGCGCAAGGTCTCGCCGTCAATCGGGAAGAAACCACAGGTCGCGCCGTATTCGGGGGCCATGTTGGCGATGGTTGCGCGATCGGCCAAGGGCAAGCGGTCCAGACCTTCGCCGTAGAATTCAACGAATTTACCAACCACGCCTTTCTCGCGCAGCATCTCGACGACTTTCAGGACAAGGTCAGTTCCCGTTGTGCCTTCGACCATCGAACCGGTCAGTTCAAAGCCCACAACCTCGGGGATCAGCATCGAGATCGGTTGACCCAGCATCGCTGCCTCGGCCTCGATCCCGCCAACGCCCCAGCCCAGAACGGCCATGCCGTTGACCATGGTGGTGTGGCTGTCAGTACCAACAAGTGTATCGGGATAAGCGACTTCTTCGCCGCTTTGGTCCGTGTCCGTCCAGACGGTCTGCGCCAGATATTCCAGGTTTACTTGGTGGCAGATACCGGTGCCGGGAGGCACGACGCGGAAATTGTTGAACGCGTTCTGACCCCATTTCAGGAACTGATAGCGTTCCATGTTGCGCTCATATTCGCGGTCCACGTTCATCTGAAACGCGCGTGGGTTGCCGAACTCATCAATCATGACCGAGTGGTCGATGACCAGATCGACCGGGTTCAGCGGGTTGATCTTTTGCGCGTCCCCACCAAGGCCCTTGATGCCGTCGCGCATCGCTGCCAGATCCACCACGGCCGGAACTCCGGTAAAGTCTTGCATCAGAACCCGGGCAGGGCGATAGGCAATCTCACGTGGGTTCTTGCCACCGTTGGCACCCCATTCGGCAAAGGCTTTGATGTCATCGACGGAAACCGAGAACCCGTCATCTTCGAACCGCAGCATGTTTTCCAGAACCACTTTCAACGCGGCAGGCAGATTCGAAAAATCGCCTAAGCCTGCTTCTTGCGCGGCTGGAATCGAATAATAGGAAATGGATTTGCCATTCACGTTCAGGCTGCGGCGTGTCTTGGCGGTGTCCTGTCCGACCTTGATGGGCATCTGTGGCCTCCCTCTCAAATGACTTGGAATACGGGCTTCGCTAAGGGTTATCTGCATTACCACACCAGTTGTTTCAAGGTGAAACGGGCAGTTTGGGTGGTTTTTTGTATACCATTGCACACATTTTGTCGAAAGCTTGTGTCTGAGGTCTCAAGAAACCTTGATTGGCAGTTTATTCGGTTCCGACTTAAACCTTTCAGGCAATCATCCTCTATCGAGAGAAAACATGCTCAGATCAGTCGCTGCGACCGCGTTTGTTTCACTCTTTCTTGCTGCCCCGGCTCAGGCGCAGGATGATCCGGTGGTGGTCGAACTGTTCACCTCGCAGGGGTGCTCGTCCTGCCCGCCAGCGGACCGGATCATGCATGAATTGGCCAAGCGGGATGATGTAATCGGTCTGGCGTTGCATGTGGATTACTGGGACTACATTGGCTGGAAAGATGAATACGCCAATCCCGACCATACCGATCGACAGCGCGCCTATGCACGTGAAGGCGGGCGGACGATGATCTATACGCCGCAGATGGTTGTGAATGGGCAGCAGGATGTGGTTGGGGCCAAGTCAATTGAACTGAACCGGCTAATCGATGCACACCTGACTGCGCCGCCGGAGGCCGAGGTCAGTGCCACGCGTATCGCGAACGAAGTATCCATGAATGTCGTTCCGATCGAGTTACCAGACGACGAAACCTATGATGTTCGGATTGTGCAGTATTCGCCGATGCATCGCACCTCGATCCGGCGTGGCGAATTGGCCGGACATGATCTGGATTATGCAAACGTGGTCGAGAATTGGCAGATTGCCGGTCGCTGGGATGGCCAAACACCGCAGAGTTTCACCGCAACATTGTCATCGGAATTGCCTGCCGTTGTACTGATCCAGCGCAGTGGCCATGGTCCGATCGTGGCCGCAGCGCGGGTTAAGTGATCAGGGCATATCCTTTGGCTGGACCCCCAGTCCCCTCCAGGACTTCCAGCGCCGATGAATCCAGAACCATTGTCCCATGTGCTGACGCACCATCGCTTCCAGGTCGTCATTGGTGAACTGGGTCATGGTTTTGGCATCAGTATGCGGGACCGGGTCGTGCAGGACGATCTCAAAATCGATCCCGTTGGGTTGGCGCACTGCATAGCAGGGGATCAGCACAGCCTTGTATTTGATCGCAAGTTCCGCGTTCAGCACCGAGGTGACGGCGGGTTTGCCGAAAAAGGTCAGCTCCTCACCACCATGCGCATGCAGGTCGGATACAATGGCAATGATGCCTCCGCTTTTCAGTGAACGGACCATTTCGACCATACCTCGGCGGCCCTGTTCGAACATGGGCGACCCGGTCTGATAGAATGCCTCGACATATATGTCGTTGAAATATGGATTTGCCATGCGGCGATAGAGGCTGCCGATGGGTTTACCGCTACGCGCCTGCAGCGCGACCCGCGCGGCCAGATAGTGCCCGAAATGCGCAGTGATCATCATCACTGGACGCCCTTCCGCCACGGCGGCATCAAATGCTTCGACACCCGAGCCCGATACTTTGGCCTTGCTTTGTCGCTCGATGAAACCGTCGGCTGAAAAATGCTCCATGATCGCGCGCCCGGCATTGTCAGGCACGGCGCGGCAGATGCGTTTGACCTCGGCCTCGGGCAGGTCTGGGCAGGTGAGTTTCAGGTTGCGGCGCACGCGGGTTCGAAAGCCGACAATGGGGGCAAGCCAGCGCACAATCGCGCCCATCGCTCCGATGCGGCGCTCATATGGCAGCAGGCGCATGCCGCGGATTACGCCGGTCAGAAACAGGTTGGCGACGTAGTATTTTCCAAGCTCAAATCGGCTTAGTTCCGACTTTTCGACGGGCATGGGGAGAGACACCTGAGCGTTGTGAACTGCGCGACGAGACATACAGGCCCCATCGTGCGATCACAAGTGGTCGCGCCTTGCCGGACTATTCTGCATTCTCCTCCGCCTCGACCAGTGCGATCGCGCCCTCGTCCAAAAGCGCGCGGATGGCTGCAACGATCTGCGACATCGCTTCTTCACTGTCGGATTGTTTGACCTTGCCACGTTCGGCCATTTCTTCCCGTAAGTTGTCCGCCATGCGAGAGGACATGTTGGCTAGGAAGAACTCGACCGTGGCAAGGTCTTCGTCGCTATTGGCTCCGGCCAACGCCGTGATGAGAACGGGTTGATCCACACCGCGCAGAATCGCTGGAACATCGCGGGGTTCGATGCGCGAGGGCACATGCGAAAAGATGAAGATCGATTGCCGGACGGTATCGGCAAAATCGGAGTCTTCTTCGTCCAGCGCGGTCAGCAAACCATCACGCGTCGCCGCGGCCGACTGGTTGAGGATCGCGCCCACACGCTCACCCGGCCCATCCCGAAAGGCGGGCTCGGGGCGTTGATCCAGCTGAGCGGCCAAGGACCATCCGATCCGCTCAACCGCCTCGGGCGTCACGTTGGCCGTTTTCGAGACTGCATAAGTTATCCGTCGCGCTGTGGGGCCGGGTAGGTGGCCCAACAACTGGGCAGCCTTGGCGGTTTCGAGTTTCGACAGCATAACGGCGGCGACTTCGGTGCTTTCAGCTTTGGCCATCTCGGCCAGATCTTCTGAGGGTACTTCGCGCAAACGCTGCCATGGGTCACCGATCTGCCTCACGCCAGCTACCTTGCGCAGCCGGGCGGCGGTGGCTGGGGCGATCTTGCCGTTCACCGCGTCCAGAGCACCAGCAAGCCCATGGGGAAATGCAAGCCCTACGCCATCCAGCGCATCGGCAAATTCCTGCGCGACGGCGGCCAGCGTTACCCGGTCAACCAACCCCATCTGTCCAAGTTGGTGGGTAAGTTGTTCCTGCAGTGAATCGGGAAGCTCTTCCAGCGGGATATCCGCCCCCTCGTTCAGCAGCAGCCGAACCACAACTGCGGCTTTCTCTCGGTTGCTGAGGGCGCGCGGCACAACACGTGGCGCATCATCGTCTTGTTCAACGACCGGGGGTTGCGCGCCCGGCGTCATCTGCACCATTAGTTTCGTGTCCTGCATCTGCCTGCAATGCCTCATTCGCGTTGCAGGCAGAATATAGAGAGTCGGGTAAAGAAACCCTGAAACTCAGTAGCTATATGTCAGCCCTGTTCTGATCGCTTCGCGCAGCGATGTCTCAGCCCATGTGCCTTCGCCACCACGCGCCTTGATCTCGCGCCATTGTGCGATGGCCAACTCGGTCTTGTCCTGGGTAACAAATCCCTGACCCATGTAGCTGCGGGCGAGGATGTTGTCGGGGTTGGATTCAATTGCTTTTTGGTAAAACGCGTCAGCCAGTTTCAGCTCACCCATCTTGCGATAGGTGAACCCCCAATAGGTCTGCACCCGATCATCATCTTGATCCATGATACGCAGAATGCCCTGAGCATTTTCGTACTGCCCGTCGTAAGCCAACTCGCGCACGGCATCATACAGTTGGTCTTCGGTGAAATTCGTCTTGTTGGGTTTGACGCAGCGCCCGGCTGCCTCGTCATAGACGCGGCCAAACAGGCATTTCTTGGTGGTGTTGGTGGGCTTGGGCGGGCTGCTGTCCCCACCACCCGCAGCAATGGCCATGGGCGCGAAGGTAAAGGCCTGAAGAGCGATGGCCGAGGCTAGTACAAGACGCATTTTCCTACTCCGTTGTCAAAGAGACTTGTTACAATCATAGCTTGATCTTCAAAAAAGCTAACGATTGACTGATCGCTTTTATTCACAAGCAGGAAATAAAAATGTCAGCTATTGACGATTTTCATGCAGCTTTGGCTTTCGCTGTCCCAAATTGTGCCTTCAGCACAGGACTGGGTTTGCTTGGTGTTACCGTTACAGGCAAATCCGGCGGTGCCCGCACAGATAAGAGCAATTGCGCATAGAGCAGTTCGTAGCATCGAGTTTTCCTTTCGCGGAAACTGTGCCAACAGATTAACCGATTTTTGCCAATCTGGCAAAGACACAAGGCCCGGCTGCATTGAGCAAACCGGGCCAAGTTTTTAGCACTGTTTGAGTTTGAATTATTCGCCGAATACGCGGGCGAAAATCGTATCTACATGTTTGGTATGGTAGCCGAGATCGAATTTCTCTTCGATTTCTTTCGGGCTCAGCGCGGCGGTGACATCGGCGTCGGCCAACAGTTCCTCTTTGAAGTCGGTGCGATGCTCCCAGACTTTCAGCGCGTTGCGCTGAACCATGGCATAGGCATCCTCGCGGCTTACACCTGCTTGGGTCAACGCCAACAGCACTCGTTGGCTCATGACAAGACCGGGGAACTTGTTCATGTTCTCGATCATGTTCTCGGGGAAGATCAGCATCTTGTCGATTACACCGGTCAATCGCGCGAGTGCAAAGTCCAGCGTGATAGTGGCATCCGGCCCGATCATGCGTTCGACCGAGGAATGCGAGATATCGCGCTCGTGCCACAGCGCCACGTTCTCCATCGCCGGGATCACGGCCGCACGCACCATGCGCGCAAGACCGGTCAGGTTCTCGGTCAGGACCGGGTTCTTCTTGTGCGGCATCGCCGAGGAACCTTTCTGTCCCATCGAGAAGAACTCGGCACCTTCCAACACCTCTGTCCGCTGCATATGGCGGATTTCGATAGCGATGTTTTCGATGCTGCTGGCGATAACACCCAGTGTGGCGAAGAACGCGGCGTGACGGTCGCGGGGAATGACCTGCGTGCTGATCGGTTCAGGCACCAGACCCAGCTTGTCGCAGACATGCTCTTCAACCTGCGGGTCGATATTCGCAAACGTCCCGACCGCGCCGCTGATCGCTCCGGTGGCGATTTCCGCGCGGGCATCGCGCATCCGGGACAAGTTGCGGTCCATCTCGGCATAGAAGCGGGCAAAGGTCAGGCCCATCGTGGTGGGTTCGGCATGGATACCGTGGCTGCGACCGATGCGAACGGTGTCTTTGTGCTCTATCGCGCGGCGTTTCAGGGCAGCCAACAGACCTTCGAGGTCTGCAATCAGCAGGTCGGCGGCGCGGGTCAGTTGCACATTGAAGCAAGTGTCCAGCACGTCCGAGGAGGTCATGCCCTGATGCACGAAACGGGCTTCCTCGCTGCCCACATGTTCGGCCAGATGGGTCAGGAAGGCGATGACGTCGTGTTTGGTGACGGCTTCGATCTCGTCGATACGGGCGACATCAAACTCCACATCCTTGGCTTTCCACACGGCCTCGGCGTTTTCACGCGGGATCACGCCTAGATCGGCCATGGCGTCGCAGGCGTGCGCCTCGATCTCGTACCAAATGCGGAACTTGCTCTCGGGTGACCAGATGGCGACCATATCGGGGCGTGAATAGCGGGGAATCATTGGCGGCAGCACCTTTTTATGATTGGGATGAGGCGTTGGCGCGGGGTTTAGCCGCGCATTGACCAAGGAACAAGGCGCGAGTGCTGGGATGAGACGGTTTGCCCTGATTTTATTGCTTTGGCCGGGATTTGTGGCCGCCGATGAGTTTCAGCAACTGACGGGTGATGAGATTCTGATGGCGCTTGCTGGCAAGAAGCTCGACTATGGCGAGGGGATCACCCAGACCTTCGATAGCAATATGCAAACGCAGTACTTTTCAGGCCGCCCAAGTTCGGGACGATGGGCCGTTCGTGATGATCGCTATTGCTCGGTCTGGCCGCCTTCGGATTTCTGGGCTTGTTATGATGTTGAGCAAAGCGGTGAAACCATCCGGTTTGTGGATGATTCAGGCAATACAACTGACGGAATCTATTTGAAGTGAGCCTGCCCAGAAATATTTATGATTTCCAGGGGGTTTGGGACCTGAGCCGCCTCATCCGGGACGAGCGTGCAGGCCAGATCATTCAGGCCGAGGGTAAGGCAGAGCTACGGCAAGATACCCAAGGGTTGGTCTATGATGAGACGGTCACGCTGCGTGTTCCGGGGCAGCCTGCAATGACGGGAACGCGTCGATACCTTTGGCGCGACGCCGGTGATCGGATCGCTATCCATTTTGATGATGATCGGTTTTTTCACGCACTCAAACTTGGCCAAACCCGCGTCAAGGATCATCACGATTGCCCGCCGGACAGCTATGATGCAGACTATGATTTCTCAGGATGGCCGCGCTGGACAGTCCGCTGGACTGTATCAGGACCGCGAAAATCCTATGAAATGGAGACCAAATACGCGCTGCGATAGCGTAATCATCTTGCAGCAACGGCCCGGAACGGGCATTGCTGCATGTGCAAATAAGTCCGAATGTGGAGAAATGAGATGAACGCAAACGTACTGGCCAATGCTTTTGGCCCGCGTGAGGGGACGGCGCTGCGCGTCAAGCAGGTGGCTCTGGTTGCCCTGGGTATCGTTGCTCTGGCTGTTGCAGCCAAAATCAAAGTGCCGATGTGGCCGGTTCCGATCACCATGGGCACATTCGCCGTTTTGACCATCGGCACCGCTTATGGCGCGCGCCTTGGCCTGATCACGATGCTGGGTTACCTGCTGGTTGGTGCTCTGGGCTTTGACGTGTTTGCAGGTTCCTCGGCCGAAAAATACGGCCTGACCTACATGATGGGTGGCACCGGCGGCTATCTGGTCGGTTACCTGATGGCGACCATTCTGCTGGGCGCACTGGCCGCGCGCGGCTGGGATCGTTCGGTCGGCAAGCTGGCGCTGGCGCTGGTACTGGCCAACGTGCTGATCTACGTGCCGGGCCTGCTGTGGCTGGGTCAGCTGTATGGCTGGGACAAGCCGATCCTGGAATGGGGTCTGACACCGTTCCTGCTGGGTGACGCGATCAAGCTGGCGCTGGCCGCTCTGCTGATCCCTGGCCTGTGGAAGCTGCTGGGCGACGCACGCACCTGATAGCGCGCTCTTGCGCAAGATACACCCGCGTTCGGAGCTTTCCGGACGCGGGTTTTTTATTGTCTACAGAACAGGATGCTGGACAAAGTCAATCTGCATGGGCAACCTGACATCAGAAAACTGATCAGGTTATTGAGATATGCGTATTTTGTTAAGCTTGGTGCTTGCTGCAAGTGCCGTGACTTGGTCGGCTGTAACGCCTGTGCAAGCCGACACACCGGTGACTTACACCGATGAAGGACGCGTCCTGTTCCGCTTTGAGGTTCCCGACTTCTGGACATTGCGTACCGGTGGCCCGCGTGAAATCGAGGATACCAATCTGGGCGATGCCCGTGCGGTTTCGCGCGTCATGGGGATCAGACCGGTGACCGACGATAATGTCTGGATGGGCTTCGTCTCACCATCACGGGTTTCCAGCATTCAGGGCGGGGTGCGCTATCTTGAGGATATCGACAAATTCCTCGTCAAGGACCCGACGGTGACCAGCACCAGTGATACAAGGATTGGCGGGCGGCCTGCTTATGTCATTCGCGGCACCGGCAATCGGGATGGGCGGGGTGTGAATTTTACTGCCACCGTGATCGATTTGCCGCGTGACCGTGTTGCAATTGGGGTGGCGATCCTGCGGGACGGGGCCGACCCGTCTTATGTTGATGCCTTGAACGCCGTTTTCGCGTCGTTCCGGTCTTTGCAGTAAGGAGGCTCGGATGACTCGCAAACTGTTAAAACGGTCTGTTCTGGCGCTGGGACTTGGTGCAGCAACCTTTACATTGTCCGCCTGCGATGGCGTGTCCGTCGGGGTAGGGTATGGCGTTGGGTATGACCCGTTCTACGACTCGATGCTGTGGAATGATTACTACCACGACCGTAACGTGAATGTAGATGTTGACATAAACCGCCCAGACCGGCCCGACCGCCCCGATCGACCGGTTCGTCCAAACCCTCCACCGCGGCCAAAGCCACCGATCGCCAAACCGCCGTCGCGTCCGCATCCCCCGGTGGCGCGTCCTCCGACGGCACGGCCACCAATTCACCGACCCTCACCGAGGCGCCGTTAGAAAAAGGGGGCAAAAGCCCCCTTCAATCATTATCATAAGCTGACAAAGGTGGTTTTCAGTCCAGCAGCTCAGTCGTGATATGGGCCGAGCCTTCAAGGGTTCGGTGCACGGGACATTTATCTGCGATCTCCAATAGCTTAGCACGTTGCGCGGCATCCAGCGGCCCTTGTAGCCGTATCTTGCGGCGGAACTGATCGACCTTGCCATCGCTGGCCAGTCCGGCGTCCTGCGCGTGTACCTTGTCGTGGCAGACATCGACGGTGATACCCGTCAGAGGCCATTTCTTGCGCCGCGCATACATGCGAATGGTCATCGAGGTACAGGCGCCCAATCCCGAGGACACAAATCCATAAGGGGACATGCCTCGGTCCGTTCCTCCGTACGAAGCGGGCTCGTCAGCGACCGCATGGTGGCGCGGGCCGGACTGGATGTCTTGCAGGAACCCTGCCGGGTCTGCCTCGGTCACGCGAACAACACCTTCCGGGGCACCGGGTGGTGGGGCGGGCGGGCACAGTTTGACGTATCTCGACACCCAAGCCGCAATGACATCCGCCGCGTAATCCGCATCAGCGGCGCGCGTGATCAGATGGTCGGCATCGTCCAGCGTGACAAAACTTTTTGGATGCTTCGCAGCCAGAAAGATGGTGCTGGCGTTGTCAATGCTGACCGTGTCATCGCGCGGTGCGTGCAGGATCAGAAGCGCTGCTTTCAAATCTGAAACGGCAGGGCTAAGCGCGGCCTCTGAAATGTCATCGACAAAAGCTTTGCCAATGCGGAACGGGCGACCGCCAAGCGAAACCTCTGCGCTGCCTTGCGCCTGAATCTCGGGCAGGGCGGCCTCGAAATGGTGTGATACGTGGCCCGGGTCAGCAGGCGCACCCAATGTGACGACCGCCTTGACCGACGGTATGCCAGCGCGTGCGCGCAGTACCGCAGCGCCGCCAAGTGAATGGCCGATAAGCAGGGCGGGGGCCATGTTGCGGCCGGACAGGTAGTGCGCTGCAGAGATCAGATCTTCGACATTTGAGGTGAATGTCGTATTCGCAAACTCTCCATCCGAGTGGCCAAGGCCTGTAAAATCAAACCTGAGCACGGCGATGCCCATCGCCGCCAAACGCGCCGAAATGCGCCGTGCGGCAGGTATGTCCTTAGAGCAGGTAAAGCAATGCGCAAACAAAGCCGTTGCCAATACCGGCCCGTCCGGCAGATCAAGGCGCGCGGCCAATTGGCTGCCGTCGTGACCGGCGAAAGTAATGCGTTCGGTGGGCATGATGAATCCTTGGTGGTCCGGGTTTCGACAATACTGTGTGCTGTGTGCGGTTCTCTCAACCCTTGTGTCAGTGGCGTAACGGGAAGGTGAGGGGGAGAGACCACGTAGCCCTTGGCGCGTCGCATCAACGCTTTGTTGGGGTTGGTTTTTGAATAATCAAAAAATGTGATGTAAGATCATATAAACATTCATTTTACTTATTTATTCTTGGACCCCAACTTGCAATCATCCTTCTTATCCAAAGCAGAGGTCAAAATGGCACATACAACATCTGCACCGCTAAGCCCGACACTCCACGCCGGAGTTCTGTTGGCAATTCTCGTGACTGGCGCAATTGGTTTTGCACTGGGACACAGCTGGCCGCTGACCAATACGTCTGAGGACACGCCAACTCTCACCGCGCCTGAAGACTGGCACGGTAATGTCAGACGGTCCCACTGGTCGAACTAGGCCATAGCGCTTAGCCAGACCCCATCAACTGTGCGTCGAACGGATACTTCGTTAGGTTTTCATAGCCGTCTTCAGTGATCAGAACCTGATCTTCCAGCTTGATCGAGAAATCGCCGCCAACCTCGCCAACTGCCGCTTCGACGCACAACACCATTCCGGGTTCAAGTGGATAATCATAGGATCCCTCGACCGCCTTGTCGGGATAGGCCACCAAGGGCCATTCATCGCACAATCCAACTCCATGCATCAGGCAGCCGTATTTCTGTGCCTGAAACTTGTCATCCAGCCGATGGGCATTCGCGGTTAGTTCCGGGATCATGACGCCTGGTTTCAGCATTTCCATGTTGGTCATGATGTGCTCATGCGCATGCTGCATGGCATAAATCATATCCGCACGTGGCTTTTGATCGCCGATCCACCAGGTTCGTGAGATGTCGACGCAAATGCCGTAAGAACCAATCAGGTCGGTATCAAACGCGATGATTTCATTTTGCCGCGTGATGCGCGGGCCGCATTCCTGAAACCAGGGATTGGTGCGCTGGCCCGAGGCAAGCAGGCGGGTCTCGATCCATTCACCACCGCGCCGGATGTTTTCAGCATGTAGCACTGCCCAAATGTCATCCTCGGATGTCTTCCCGTCTCCGACATTGATACGTGCGAAGCGCTCCATTTCGGCCACAGCGGTCTCGCAGGCGTGGCTGGCGCAGCGCATGGCGAGGATTTCGTCTGGGCCTTTGATGGCACGGGTTTTCTCGGTAAGCTCTTCGCCCTCCATCACCTCGAACCCCTGAGCCTCAAGCGCGCGCAGGCCGTGCAGCATGATCTTGTCGACACCCAGCCGCATGTTGCTGCCGCCATGTTCTTCGATCAGGGCGCGCACCTCGTTTGAAAACACATCTGCGGCAACGTCAATCTTGTCGCCCCGGTCGAAATAGAACAGATCCGCGCCCGAGCGCTGCTCGCGCACCAGCGGGTTGAATTTCGACAAGAACGGAGAGTTCTTGTAGTCCCAGATCACCATATATCCGTCAGCGCAAACCAGAACGGCCCGGAACGGGTTATGGGTATTCCAGAGCTGCATGTTGGTGCTGTCAGTCGCATAGCGGATATTCAGGGGATCAAACAGCAGGATCCCGCCCCAATCGCGCTGCACGATGGCCTGAGTGAGGCGTTTCCAGCGGTATTTACGCATCTGTTCTAGATTGGGCAGGCTAAGCCCGGCAGCGGCCCATTCGTCAAAGGCAAGCTGTGTCGGTCCGATCTCGATCCTGTCATTGTCGTTCGGTGTCCCGTCCCCGAGGGTGGCGCCCCGGGTCGGGTCAATCTTACGGGTGTCACGATATGGTGTGTTCACGGTTGGACCTTTCTGCTTGCCTGCCCAACCTGCAAATCCAGATGCGCTGCGTCTTCTAGGTTTGCGACCGTCTTCTGGTCGCTTTTTGACCGACAGCGCCAGAGCAGGGTGCTATGCCTCGACTATGACCGTGATATTACAGCAAGCCATTCCCTATGATCCACTCGCCCAAAACCCGCTGCCTGGCATTAAGCCTGCGGACCCCAGGGCCTGGTTGCATCGCGACGATGCATTTTCTGCCCAGATGCAACGACGCGCGGCGCTGTTGGCGCAGCAAAAACAGGATGTCTTGGCGCAAAGCCCCGAGGCGTTGGCACCCGCGCAGGAGTTGCTGGAACTGGTCATTCAGCAAGTTTATCCGAATGTCTCCGATCACGTTGTGCGGCCCGACGGTGTACGGGTTGAGGTTGACCGGGAACGCCCGTTGGAAACGCTATGCCATTTGGTGCAAGAGGATTTCTGCATTCTGCAGAAACACGATGACGAGCATGTTTTGACTGGCGCGATCCTGTGCTTTCCCGCAAGCTGGATGCTGTCAGAAAAGTTCATGCGCCCGTTGATTGGGATCCATGAACCGGTTGACGCCTACGACGCCAATATTGCCCGCAGAGTTCAACGTTTGTTTGACGGCATTCAGCCCGACCGACCACTCTGGCGGTTCAATGCGCTTTGGTACAATGATGCCGAATTGTTCCAACCGCGCAGTCTCATGCAGCGACGCACACCGCGGGACGAAAATTCGGCCCGATATCTGCGTAGTGAACGTCAGACTCTCTTGCGTTTACCTGAGACAAACGCAGTGGTGTTCGCGATCCACACTTATGTAATGGCCGCTGATCAGGTCCTTAAAATGGAAAACCCCGCCTGACGGCGGGGCCTCCAAGGAGGGTCTTGGGTAATTTGATTACATGCCAATCGCGCTGGCGACCTCGGCAAAAGCATTCGTAGCGTTCAGGCCAAAAATCGCTGTGGTAAAAGCCAGAACTTGAGTGTTGAGGCGAAAATCCTCACCCCGGATCAGATTGACTGCTGCCAGGGATATGGCAATCGGTGTCGATATGCTTGCCACAGCACCAGTCATGCCCCAGCTGGTCAGTCGCAGAATATCGCTTGGGCGTTCCGTTTCGTCCTCGGACTGGTGAATGTTGCCGGCGGGCAGGGGAGCATCAGCCTCGGTCCGGAAGGCGATACTGAGCAGTTGGTCGTCACTTAGCTTGATCGGACGCGGCTTGGCGTGTTTGGTCTGTGTATTTTCCGCATCAGGATCGGGCAGATCGAGCCCCGCAAATGGGCCGCTGACTGCTTCGAAAATCTGCTTTCGGTTCCGGGCGTTGCGCGGCGCAATTGAATCAAAGGCACTCATGAATTGTTCGATGGTCAGAACCGTTTTGGGCGACAACCATTCGACACGACGGGTCGTGCAGATGTCGACCATTCGGTACAGGATCACCACAAGCATCAACTCGGATATTTCACTGTCATCGAGCAGTTTTGACACCGGACAAATCGAGATCGTCAGCCGGTTTCCCGGCAGGGTTACCGCAGCACGCGGCATAGTTTTGAGACCAGCGGTTCGATCCATCCGCTCATGGTGATTGTGATCTACTTGGGTTGGTTCCGAGTCCAATGTCAGACGCACGAGATATTGGCTGCTGACGATACTGGCCTCTGATGCGCTAAGAAGCGTCTTGCGCTCGACCAGATGGCCATAGTCACCCAGCGTCGTCGAGACGACCTCGCACAGACGCTCAAGCGCGCCATCTGCCGACCCGTCAAACTGGAGGCCACCGTGGTAACTATGCTTTGCAGTCACAGCATGTTCCTTTGCTGTCATAATCTTCACAACAAATTAACAGGCGAAATGGCGCAAATTTTGACCAAAATGGAAAAAAGTCGAAATATTCCAAGATTGATTACGCTTTGGAAACCAAGAAAATCGGGGTTTCCTTAAATCTATGTGGCAACAATGTGGCCGAATTCAGGTGCTCTGACGTCAAGCCTATGACTGCCCTAGTTGTCGATTCGCGCCGCCATGATTGCAATGGATTGCTGGTAGACCGAGGCCGCATTCCATTGCTGTATGACCGCAAAATTCGGCTCTCCGGGTTGATAGCCGCGACCGGGCTTCCACCCTTTCTTACGTAGAAAATTCGCGGTCGAGGCAAGCGCGTCGGTCATGTTATAAAAATCGACCCGACCGTCACCGGTGGCGTCCACACCATAGGTCAGGGCATTGCCGGGCAGGAACTGTGTATGCCCCAGCTCGCCATGTTTTGCCCCTTTTGTCGCCATCGTGAGGGTACCTTGGTCAACCAGTTTTAAGGCGCCGATAGCGTGCGGGATGAAGAATTCGGATCGGCGACAATCATAGGCTAATGTCGTGATTGCGGAAACAACCTGACTATCTCCCATGAAACCTCCAAAGCCGGTTTCCATGCCGTGAATGGCAATCAGCACACCCGCCGGTACGCCATATTGACGCTCGAGCGTGGCGTAAAACTGCGGATTGCGAGCTTTGCGCTTGCGCCCTTGCGCAACGATGGTGTTTGCCCCGCGCACCTGCATGAATTTGTCTAATGAGTATTTAAAGCTCTTCTGATTGCGATCCGCGGCAATCGTACGTGTAGCATATTGCGTCTGCGCGAGCGCTTGCAGACCCTTCTTTTTCACACCCGCCCGTTTGGCGGTTTTGGCAAAGTCGGCTTTCCAGGCCTCAAACCCGCTGCTGGTATTCCCACAAGGGGCGGACAGTGCCACTGAGGGCAGAAGGAACGCGAGTGCAGCGTAAAGGCGAAGACGAGGCATAGAGGAAATCCGAGTGCAAAAAAAACCATGCTCAGCCTAAGCCGAGTTCGACCTACCGCAAAGTGGTTTAATAGAGATCAAGCTCGTCTGTGCCTTTCAGGGATTCGAACCATTCATCCGGGGTTTTGTCGATCTTGGCATGTTTGACCATCATCGCGTTCATATTTGGCAGACTGGATGAGTCCGGCCATTCATCGGGTTGCCACAGGTTTGATCGAATGATGCATTTGGGACAGTGCGCAAAGACGGTTTCGACATGGATCAACAGGGCCAGCTTGGGCACGCGTCCACCAACGGCCATGTTTGAAAGAAGTTCGGGATCTGCGCTAATTCTCGCGGATCCCCGCAGGCGCAGAGTTTCCAATTTTCCGGGGACAAAGAATATCACGCTGACGCGCTGATCTTTCAGCACATTATGAAACGTATCCACGCGCTTGTTCCCAGGCCGGTCCGGGATCGCAATCATCGAGTTCGAGAGCACCTGCACAAACCCCGCAGGATCGCCACGAGGCGAAATATCGAGATGCCCATCGGGATTGGCCGAAGCGATCAGGCAGAACGAGGACATGCCAATGAAGTCTCGACACATCTCATCAAGTGCAGGCAATTCCTTTGCAATGATCTGCGGCAAGGGTTGCCCGCAAATGCGTTCCAGATCTTTTTCCGAGGTTACAAGTCCTGAATACTCAGAAAAGGGTTTGTCGCTTGCGGGCATGTGCTCTCTCCGCCTGATGTTGAGCTTAAATTTTGAAAGATCATCATCGATCCGTCAAATCTCGCGGAGATACAGAAAAAGGGGCGCCCGATGGGCGCCCCCTGAGAATTTTCGTCGAAAATTCTTAATCAGCAGCTGTAGTACATGCCGTACTCAACCGGGTGAGGTGTGTGCTCGTAGGTTTCTACCTCTTCCATCTTCAGCGCGATGTAGCCGTCGATCTGGTCTTTGGTGAACACATCGCCTTGCAGCAGGAAGTCGTGATCAGATGCCAGCGCTTCCAGAGCTTCGCGCAGCGAGCCGCATACGGTCGGGATGTCGGCCAGTTCTTCGGCAGGAAGATCGTACAGGTTCTTGTCCATGGCTTCACCCGGATCGATCTTGTTCTTGATGCCGTCCAGACCGGCCATCAGCAGCGCGGCGAACGCCAGATAGGGGTTTGCGGCCGGATCGGGGAAGCGGGCCTCGACGCGCTTGGCTTTCGGGCTTTCGGTCCACGGAATACGCACGCAGCCTGAACGGTTGCGGGCCGAATAGGCGCGCAAGACGGGGGCTTCGAAACCTGGGATCAGACGCTTGTAGCTGTTGGTCGCCGGGTTGGTGAAGGCGTTCAGCGTTTTGGCGTGCTTCAGGATGCCGCCGATGAAGTACAGCGCCTCATCAGACAGGTCGGCGTATTTGTCGCCCGCGAACAGCGGCTTGCCGTCTTTCCAGATCGACATGTTCACGTGCATGCCGGTGCCGTTGTCACCTGCGATTGGCTTCGGCATAAAGGTCGCCGATTTGCCATAGGCATGTGCAACGTTGTGGATCACGTACTTGTATTTCTGAAGCTCGTCGGCCTGCTTGGTCAGGCTGTCGAAGATCAGGCCCAGTTCGTGCTGACACGATGCAACCTCATGGTGGTGCTTGTCGACCTTCATGCCCAGACGCTTCATGGTCGACAGCATTTCCGAGCGCAGGTCCTGCGCTTCGTCAACGGGGTTTACGGGGAAGTAACCACCTTTGACGCCCGGACG
Organism: Ruegeria sp. C9; assembly: GCF_056537585.1. NCBI lineage: Bacteria > Pseudomonadati > Pseudomonadota > Alphaproteobacteria > Rhodobacterales > Roseobacteraceae > Ruegeria > Ruegeria sp. C9. The sequence goes on along the minus strand of NZ_JBQFRU010000002.1, from coordinate 647,193 downwards.
ATGGCCCATGTTGCCCATCTCGTATTCGGTGTCGGTGTTCCACGATGCATCAGTCGCATCAACTTCGTAGGATACCTTGTTGATACTGTTCGAGAAACGAACGTCATCAAAGAGGAAAAATTCGGCCTCAGGACCCATGTAGGCCACATCACCAATACCGGAAGCCTTCAGGTACGCTTCGGCTTTCTGAGCGGTGCCTCGCGGGTCACGTTCATAGGCTTCACCAGTGTCAGGCTCCACAACCGAGCAGTGCAGGCAGATGGTCTTTTCCGCATAGAACGGATCGACATAGGCGCTGTCGGTGTCGGGCATCAGTTTCATGTCGGAAGCTTCAATCGACTTCCAGCCCGCGATGGACGAACCGTCGAACATAAAGCCCTCTTCCAGGAAGTCCTCATCGACCTGATCGGACATGATGGTGACGTGCTGAAGTTTGCCACGCGGGTCGGTAAAGCGGATGTCGACGTATTCGGCGTCTTCATCACGGATCAGCTGAAGAACTGCGTCCTTGCTCATACTATTTGTTCCTCTGATTTGAAGATTGCTGTGTTACAGGGCTTCCGAACCGGTTTCGCCGGTGCGGATACGAATGGCTTGTTCGATAGGTGAGACAAAGATTTTTCCGTCCCCGATCTTGTCGGTCTTAGCGGCGCTAACGATGGCTTCGATCGCTGCGTCAACCTGATCATCATCCAGCACGACCTCGACCTTTACCTTGGGTAGAAAGTCGACAACATATTCTGCGCCGCGATAAAGTTCGGTGTGACCTTTCTGGCGACCAAAGCCTTTTACCTCGACCACGCTGAGGCCCTGGACTCCCACGTCTTGCAGCGCCTCTTTCACTTCGTCCAGTTTGAACGGCTTGATGATCGCTTCGATCTTTTTCATTCCGGCTCACCTTGTATGGTTGTCTTGATGGCAATGATCACGTCTAAGATCGGGCAGCAATGGAACTGCGAATTTGGTCGCCTTGTGGTGCTGCGAAATCGTGCAACGGGTTAAATTTTGATCGATATGCACAAAATGTAATCAGAATTGAATCGCGTGAGGGCGCAATATGGCAGAGTTGCTGACAGCGGCACAGATGAGGGCGATCGAAAAGTCCGCGATTGAGTCCGGTGACGTGAGCGGACTGGAGCTGATGGAGCGGGCGGGGCGCGGTGTTCTTCAAGCCGTATTTGAAGAATGGCCAGAGCTGCAGCGGGGGCCAGCCCCCGCACCCTCGAGGTATTTGGGGCCAGATGAAGAGGATCCGCTGCGTGCGGTAATTCTTTGCGGGCCAGGAAATAACGGGGGGGATGGATTTGTTGTTGCACGCTTGCTGCGGGAGCGCGGCTGGGAGGTGGCGGCATTTCTTCTTGGTGATCCGGCGAAGCTGCCACCAGATGCGCGTGTGAATCATGACAGGTGGGGCGAATTGGGGGAGGTTCACCCATTTTCCGAAGTGTTTGCCGCGCATCAAGGGGCTGACCTTTATGTCGATGCGTTATTCGGGACGGGCTTACAGCGACCGCTTGAGGGTGATGTTCTAAAATGGGCAGAAATGACTGCCTCGGATCCAGCCATCGCCGAAAAGACAGTATCCGTTGATATGCCGTCTGGCCTGTGTTCCGATAGTGGGCGTGAGCTGGCCCCGGGGACCGCGACGGTTCAGGCCAGGCTCACGGTATCGTTTCATACTGCAAAGCTGGGGCATTATCTGGGGCTGGGGCCGGTCAGAAGTGGCCGATTGGTCGTCAAGGACATTGGTTTGGAGGAGGGAGTTCAGGGCGCGGTCAAACTGGTGACCACCCCGGATGCTGATTTTTCGAAGGCAACTGCCTTACACAAATATGCGCATGGGCATGCCTTGATTATTAGCGGAGGTGCGGGGGCAACCGGCGCAGCAAGGCTGGCGGCACGTGGTGCATTACGCATCGGGGCCGGATTGGTGACGCTGGGTGTTCCACCCTCGGCTCAGATGGAGGTTGCCAGTCACATCACTGCGCTGATGCTGCAGCGGGTCCAGAGCGGCGATGATCTGATGGAAGTCCTGATGGATGCGCGGTTGAATGCACTATGCCTCGGTCCTGGTTTGGGGCTGGCGCGTGCGCAGGAGCTGGTTCCTGCGGCGCTGGCCTCGGGGCGTCCCGCAGTGCTGGACGCGGATGCTTTGACGGCGTTTGCTGATGCGCCAGAGGTGCTGTTGGACATGCTCCATGACAGATGTGTTCTGACACCGCACGGGGGCGAGTTTGCGCGATTGTTCCCGGAGATCTCCGAAAAGCTCTCGGTCAAGCCGGGCAAAGGGCCGGCTTATTCCAAAGTGGATGCCGTGCGTGAGGCGACCAAGCAGGCTGGCTGTGTGGTACTATACAAGGGCCCTGACACGGTGATTGCTGCACCGGATGGGCAATGTGTGATCAATGCGGCGCTGTTTGACCGGGCGGCGCCCTGGCTGGCGACAGCAGGGTCGGGCGATGTGCTTGGCGGGTTCATAACGGGACTACTGGCGCGGAGCTTCAACCCGATGGCTGCAGCCAAGACCGCAGCTTGGTTACATGTGGAATGCGCCAGGCAATTTGGGCCGGGGTTGATTGCTGAAGATCTGCCGGAACAATTGCCAGCGGTATTCGCACGGCTTGAAATAAATGGGTCATAGGCAAATATTGGCCGATCGCGGGTCAAAGCGGCAATGTTTCGCCTTATGATTTACCTGTGCGCATAACGGGTGTTTGCAAGCTGCAACACGCAGCGCAAGAATTGTCTTGCAGGTTAGCTGGGTGCTGCTTTCGAACTAGGTCAAAATATTGATTATAAAACGCTTTCCCTGAAGGTCCCCGCTTCCGCCTGTGGCAGAAATGCAATGCCGGGCTAATAAGCTTTAGCAATCATTGGAACCGTTAATCCAGGTGCGCATATCGGCAATATCTAAAAAAACTGACCCATCTATGGTGAATGACATGACAGTGAATTTTAAGCTGACTTCGATAGCCGCGGCGCTTGTCGCAACAACGGCAATCCCCGCCGCCGCCGAACTGAAATACGAAAACAACACGGGCGGTTATGTCCTGCTTTATGGTCAGTTGCACCCGGCCTTAATCTCGGTTGACGACGGTGAAGAGACCGAAACGCGCGTTCTGGACAATGACCTGTCAAACAGCCGCGTCGGTTTGGAACTGTTGCAGCCCTTCGGCAACAACGATTTCACCTTCCGTTTTGAAACCGGGCTTGGTCTGCCGAGCTCGAGCGAGTGGAACCAGCTGGGCACAGATTTCAGCGGCTGGACCCGTGAAGATATCCGTCACGTGGATTTCGCACTTGCCGGTGACTGGGGTAAATTCTCGGCCGGTCAGGGCAGCATGGTGGCCGATGGCGCTGCCGAAGTGGATCTGTCTTACGTTGGAACTGCGCTGTATTCCTTTACCAACGATGAAAATGGCGGGTTCTTCTATCGCGGTACTGACGGTTTGCTGAGCGACATCACCGTTGGCGATTCCAGCAGCAACTTTGACGGTGCGCGCCGTGGCCGCGTTCGGTATGACACGCCGGAGTTCAGCGGTTTTAAGGCCGGCATCGCCTATGGTCAGAACATTCTGTCCAGCAGCGATGACGATGACTATTACGATATCGGCCTTCGCTATAACAACACCTTCGGCGGCGGGGTTGAATTTGCAGCGGCGGTTGCATACTCGGTGCGTTCGGCTGACGATGGATCGGGGGACCGCAAGGATACGATCGGGTCGGCCTCGGTTATGCTGCAAAACGGCCTGAGCTTCACCGTAGCCGCCGGTACGCGGGACAATGACGCGGATGGTGCGTCTGACCCGAACTACTTCTACGGCAAGATTGCCTATGAGGATCAGTGGGTATCCTGGGGTAAAACCGGTATCGGGATCGACTATTACTCGGGCTCGGACTTCGTAAATGACGGTTCCAGCACCGATGCTTGGGGCATCGCTGTTGTTCAGCGTATCGACAGCATCAATACAGATGCATATCTGAAATACCGCAATCACGATTTCGAAGATGGCGCTTCGTTCGACAACAACGAGGCGTGGGTGCTGGGGGCCCGCTGGAGGTTCTGATTTCTCAGCTTTCGATGATCGAACGCTCCGGCCTGTGCCGGGGCGTTTTTTCGTCTGTAATAGGGGTAAAACCAGCCTGAAAGGGCCTTTGCCTCTTGCACGCAGGCGGCTGTGCAAATAGAAGGCGTCAAATTTGCCCGGCGCGCCCGTTTTGCGCGCCCCGAATCCTATGGGGACTACCAAAATGCAGGTTACCGAGACGCTGAACGAAGGTCTGAAGCGCGGCTACAACATCGTTGTGACCGCAGCCGAGCTGGACGACAAGGTCAACGAGAAACTGACCGAAGCGCAGCCCGAGGTTGAAATGAAGGGTTTCCGCAAAGGCAAGGTGCCGATGGCTCTGCTGAAAAAGCAGTTCGGCCAGCGCTTGCTTGGCGAAGCGATGCAAGAAACCATCGACGGTGCGATGAACAAGCACTTTGAGGACAGCGGCGAACGTCCTGCGTTGCAGCCCGAGGTCAAGATGACCAACGAGGACTGGAAAGAAGGCGACGACGTAGAAGTTGCGATGTCCTACGAAGCGCTGCCTGAGATTCCCGAGGTCGACCTGAAATCGGTTGAACTGGAGAAGCTGGTTGTCAAAGCGGACGACGCAGCCGTGGAAGAAGCGCTGAACAACCTGGCCGAGACCGCGCAGAACTTCAAAGCGCGCCGTAAGGGTTCGAAAGCCAAGGACGGTGACCAGATCGTGTTCGACTTTGTTGGTAAGGTTGACGGCGAAGAGTTCGAAGGCGGTTCGGCTGAAGATTACCCGCTGGTTCTGGGCTCGAACAGCTTCATCCCCGGCTTTGAAGAGCAGTTGGTCGGTGTGAAGGCCGAGGAAGAAAAAGACGTCAACGTCACCTTCCCCGAAGAATACGGTGCTGAGCATCTGGCCGGCAAAGACGCCGTTTTCACCTGCACCATCAAAGAGGTGAAAGAGCCGGTCGCGGCTGAGGTCGACGACGAGTTGGCCAAGAAATTTGGTGCCGAAGATCTGGCTGGGTTGAAGGCACAGATCGCCGAGCGTCTGGAAGCCGAATATGCTGGTGCGTCCCGTGCAGTTATGAAGCGCGCTTTGTTGGACGTGCTGGACGAGAAAGTCTCGTTCGACCTGCCGCCGTCACTGGTAGAAGCCGAAGCCAAGCAGATCGCGCATCAGCTGTGGCACGAGGAAAATCCTGACGTTGAAGGTCACGATCACGATCCGATCGAACCAACCGACGAGCATAACAAGCTTGCCGAGCGCCGCGTGCGTCTGGGCCTGCTGCTTGCCGAACTGGGCCAGAAGGCCGAGGTTGAAGTGACCGACTCGGAAATGACACAGGCGATCATGAACCAGGCGCGTCAGTACCCGGGCCAGGAGCGCCAGTTCTTTGAATTTGTGCAGCAGAACGCCCAAATGCAGCAGCAGCTGCGTGCGCCTATCTTTGAAGACAAGGTTGTCGACTACGTCTTCGAACTGGCTCAGGTTGCGGACAAAGAAGTCAGCAAGGACGATCTGCAAAAAGCCGTTGAGGCACTGGAAGAGGAATAATCCTCTTCCTTCCCCCTTTAGGGGTCAAAAAAAAGCGGAGCCGTCTCGAATTAGACGGCTCCGCATGGGTGGCTTTGTACTATGAGGTGAGGGGGTCAGGCCTCATGAGCAAAAGCACGGGGGGTCTGTAACAGAGCGGTCTTCTGCTCTGGGGTGAATGTGTCGGACAGCGCTTCGATCAGTTTCAGCACTGCCTGCCTTTCTTCTTCCGTCTTGGCCGCACTCATCTGTTCGACAAAGTACTTCTCAAGATCGGTGAGCGGCTTGTGGTCACGATTTGCCGGGCTGAGTTTGGCGACCTTTTTGGCCTCGAAGAACTCCAACGCCTTTTCTTCTTCGATAAAGACATCGTGGTGAATGTCTGCGAATTCGCGAAGACCCGAAATCCTTTCTTCTGTGCAATCCAGCAACGCCGCCATGGCCGGTACCTTGCCCATCGGAACGGTTTCGCCCACATAGTCGTAGGGCGCACAGTTCGAGCGTTTGAGAACGCGGTTCATAACCGGGTCAATCACGGTGATGATGTCCTGGATACCCGCGCTGCGGCAGTATTCCAGAGATCCGATCATCAGCTCACAGGTCGCGTAAGAAACCGAGTTCTTCTCTTTCCCTCGGGTCAGTCGCTGCGTGTCGACGCAGAAGCGGGTGGATTCCCACATGGTCGCGCTGCGCATTGGCGCTTCGCCGCATAAGATATCCGAGAACACATCTGAAAGCATGTGCGGGCCGGTTGTCTGGAGTGCACGTACTGCGGCTACGACGTTCCCCTCATCGTCGAGACCAATTACGTATGCAGGATCCAGATGATCGAACTGATCGATTTCTTTGCCGTCTTCGATGTGGACGTCCCATCCAAGTCGCCCGCCAAAAACCCGAGCGCGCAGTTCGAACATATCGTCAAGAACTTCGGTGAACAGATGTCTGTTCAGCCCATCAACTACCAAAATCATGTTAACCCCCTTCGAGTGATCTGTCTGTGGATAAGACGTTACCCGGTTTCCACAGCGAATCTATTGGGGGTTTCCCGTAATATTGGCTTTTTTTAGCCCAATTTCGGCAAAATTTGGCTTTATCCTGGGTAGATTAAGCCGATTCCGATGGCCCGACCGACAGCCTGCGGAGTCGTCAGTGCATTAAGCTTTTCGCGAGAAGAGCGCAAGTGCACCTCAACCGTGCGGTGCGAAATCGACAGTATATCGCCGATATCTTGTTGCGATTTACCCGCTGCGGCCCATTGCAAAATCTCCAATTCTCGGCTGGAGAGGGTCGGGTGGTACAGCATCCGGCTGATCGTATCCGATGTCATGACATTGTCATGGATGTGTACGGCCAATGATTGCAGGTCACTTATCACGTTGGGCACCAGTTTCTTCCACTCATCCCGGCTGCACTCGCGCACTGCGCTAAGCAAGCCGATATCTCCGTACGGCCCGCGAACCGGAATCGTAATGCCTTGATCTGGAATGCCAAAATCATGTGCATCGCGAAAAACGCGCTGAAAATCTTTACCGCGTTCCAGACGGCTCCAGTCGACCGGAGCGATACTGCGCTGGCTCATGTGCAGCGTCGGATCGATCAGGTGCAGGCCTTGCTCTTGATAGTGGGTTTTCCAGTCGTCCCCATAGGTCACATGGCCGTGAATCGTACCTGCAGCAGGATTCATACCCGCATAGGCTGCGTGGTCCATTTCATATTTGTCACAGACCTGACGCAGGAACTCGTCATACCGAGTATCCTGTTCGGGAAGAGTGCTGAGATCAACAATATCCATACGGTAACGACCAGTTAGACCCGAGTGAGCGGGCGGATCCCCTTGGCCAGGAAAATGATACTGTCTTCCCTGACGTCAAACAGGACACCACATTTCGCTTGTCAAGACAAGAAGATGTGGGAAATGTCTGCCTTTTATAGGTAAATGTGCCTTTCGGGCACACAATTACGCACCTTTAAAAGATTTAACGTCAGAGTTGTGCAGTAGGTCATGGGATTCGCCGTGGCATTTCGAAGGTTATGCATGTGCATTACAATCGAAATGCGAATTAAACATGCCTATTCTGTGGCAGAAACCAGACCCGTCTCGACGAGCATGCCCCTGGCCTTTGCTTCGGGCCAATATCCTTTGGCATAAAGAAAGATGGCACGTTGTTGATCTCCATCAGACAAAAGCCAGGCGCCTCGCAGGTATTTTCCGGCAAACTCCAGATTGGTATCGGCGTCCAGCAGGCCTTTGGCATTTCCAGTGTAACCCATTGATCGCGCAGTGGCCGGGAGGATTTGCAGAAGCCCATAATAGGGCCGGTTCACCGCCCACGGTCGATGTGTGCTTTCACGGATGGCCAGCTTGTGCACCAGCTCCCGCGGGAGCTCGTAGTGGTCAGCCCATTTATTGATCGAGGCGCGAAGCTCGGGTGTTTCATTGGGGTAGAGGGGGGGATCGAAGGTATCGCCGGAACCCGAGCTGCCAGGACTGCCACAAGCTGCAAGCGGTGCCATAAGCAACAAGGTTAAGACGCGGCGACGAAGGAGGGGGGTCATCAAAATACTCCTGATTGCGAATGGCGATGATATGAAACCCTCGCCGGTCTGCAAGGCCAGGCGAACAATCGGGCTGAATTTTTCTTGCGATGTAACAAAAAGAAAAAGGGCCGCGTAAAAGCGCGGCCCTTTGAAATTGGATATGCAGCCAGATCAGGCTTTTGCTTCGTCTTCTTCGACCGGAGCTTCTTCGGCAACCAGATCTTCGTCTTCCGAAGCGGCAGAGCCTATGTCGTCGAACAGTTCGGCGATTTCGAATTCGGCAGCGGCTTCTTCTTCAGCAGCCAGTTCCTGGATCGATTTGCCCGATGCCTGCAGTTCGGCTTCTTCTTCCGAACGTGCGACGTTCATCTTGATCTCGACTTCTACCTCGGGGTGCAGGTTGACTGCGACTGAGTGCAGACCCAGTTCCTTAATCGGAGCGATCAGGGCAATCTGTTTCTTGTCGACGGTGAAGCCAGCTTCGGTTGCGGCGTCTGCGGCATCACGCGGGGTGACCGAACCGTACAGAGCGCCGGCATCCGATGCCGAACGAATCACGATGAACTGCTGACCGTCCAGCTTTTCAGCCAGCGCTTCAGCTTCTTTCTTGGTTTCCAGGTTGCGTGCCTCAAGCTGCGCTTTCTGGGCTTCGAACGACGCGATGTTGGCGTTCGATGCGCTCAGCGCTTTGCCTTGGGGCAGCAGGAAGTTGCGGGCGTAGCCGGGCTTGACGTCAACGACGTCGCCCATCTGACCCAGTTTCGCAACGCGTTCCAGAAGGATAACTTGCATGTCAGTCTCTCCTTACTTCACGGCGTAGGGCAGCAGGGCGAGGAAGCGGGCGCGCTTGATAGCACGGGCCAGTTCACGCTGCTTTTTCGCCGAAACGGCGGTGATGCGCGAAGGTACGATCTTGCCACGCTCAGAGATGTAGCGCTGCAGCAGACGAGTGTCTTTGTAGTCGATTTTCGGCGCGTTCTCACCCGAGAACGGGCAGACCTTGCGGCGGCGGAAAAATGGTTTTGCGGCCATGGTTTATGTCCTTTCGTCAGGCGTTGATCAGCGGCGCTCGCGGCGGCCTTCGCGCTCATCGCGCTTCTGCATCTGGACCGAAGGGCCCTCGGCATGCTCGTCGACCTTGATGGTCAGAACGCGCATCACGTCATCATGCAGGCGCATCAGGCGTTCCATTTCCTGAACCGCACCCGAAGGGGCATCGGTTTTCAGGAAGGCATAGTGGCCTTTGCGGTTCTTGTTGATCTTGTAAGCCATCGTCTTGACGCCCCAGTACTCGCTTTCGACGACGTTGCCGCCGTTGTCAGCCAGAACGGTGCCGAAATGTTCGACAAGGCTTTCTGCCTGCGCGTTGGACAAATCCTGACGCGCGATCATTACATGCTCATACAGTGGCATGTGCACTCCTGTTTATATCAAGGCGCATTTCAAAGGCGGGGCCATATGGTCCTTCGCGACCCTGCCACGAGAGGCTGCGCGATTCATAACTCCTGCGAAGGATGGCCCCGTATACACGTTTGAGCGGGCGGGGCAAGCCCTGCCACATATGCCTTTGTGAAGTCGCCCTATTTCCACTGGTGCGCCCAATTCCTGACGCTTTTCGCCCCGAGGTTGTTCATGAAGCCGGGAGAACCCGGTAGATTGGAAAACATAGACAGGGCAAGACAATGGCCGTCATGAACACAAACACTTTTGAACAATCGACGCCTGCTGCGGTATTTGATAAATCCGTCCCCGTTCTGATTACGTTTGCGCCGAATTGGCGGGCTCGGATGTTTCTTCTGCGTGCCGTTGGTGTCTTTCTGATCGTGTCGGCCTTTTCGATGTGGTTGATGCCGGGTTCGGTTATGGGAGCCGAGGTTTGGCCTATCAAGTTGGTCGCTTCACTGATGTTCTTGATTGTTGGCGTCAGCCTTCTGACCATCGAGGTGATGGATGCGCGCCCAGACGCCTATTTTGACCCAATCCGCCGCGAGGTTCGCATTCTTCAGAAAAACGAAAACGGTCGGCCGCAAACGGTATTGCGCCGCAGCTACGACTCGCTGGGTGGCGCGCGTTTCGCTGACGACCAGGTCGAACTGTACGATGTAGACGGAAGCCTGCTGATGAAGCTGCCACTGGAATCGGCGGATGTTGGCTCAGCGCTCAAAGGTCAACTCAGCCAAAACGTAACAATTTTCGCCTGATTTTTATTCTGTTCAAAAAGGAACAGAAGTTGTGAATCAAAAAAACTTGTGTGCCGCCCTTGGGCGGCACATTTTCGTAGGTGAGCAACCCACCCGGTTTGCAACAACACCATTGCGGAGATTGTTATGAAATCCACCCTTATTGCTGCTGCTTTGGCCGTATCGGCGACCACAGCATTCGCCAGTGCTGAAAAATACGTTTTGGACTCCAGCCATAGCCAGGTCATCTTCAGTTGGAACCACCTTGGCTTTTCGACCACCACGGGCATGTTTTCGGGCTTTGAGGGCGAAATCATGTTTGATCAGGAAGACCCGGCAGCATCAAGCGTGACTGTTTCGATGCCGGTCGTTGAGATGATCACCGGTTGGAAGCCGCGCGAAGATCACTTCATGACCGAAGATTTCTTTGGCGCAGCCGAAGGTGATCTGGTGACCTTCACTTCAACTGGTATTGAGGTCACTGGCGAGAACACAGCCAACATCACCGGTGATCTGACCATGAATGGTGTCACCAAATCCGTGGTTCTGGATGCCAAGCTGAACCAAGTGGGTGAGCACCCGATGGCGGGCAAGCCATGGGCCGGATTTGACGCCACCACAACGCTGGTGCGCAGCGATTTTGATCTGGGCCAATTCGCTCCGTTCGTGGGTGACGAGGTCGAGGTCAAGATTTCGATCGAGGCGCAGAAGGCCGACTAATCCCTTCATGATCCCAAAAAAGGAACCGCCGGGGTTATGCGCCCCGGCGGTTTTTCATTTGTCGTCGCGTTCTGCCGTCAATTCAACTGTGACGATAACCGTGAACCCCAACGAATCTTCGGTGGGTTGCGATTTTCCAACGTCGAAATCCATTCGGTTGAGTTCCAGATTCCCCGACATCGTCGCTGCATCGTCGGCCAGTTCCAGCGTAAATGGCAGGACGACATCGATAGATTTGTCCCGGATTGTCAGAGGTCCTCGCGCCTCATAACCCGCATCCGTTTTGAACAGGTCGGCCTTAAATTGAGCCGTAGGAAACTGCGCACTGTCAAAGAAATCCGCACCCATCGCTTGGCCGGTGACTGTGCCGAGGCTGAGTGAGCCAATGGCAATCGTTACATCGACGGAACCGGCCAATCCCGGCTCGGCGGGATCCTCAAACGCTATCGCTGCAGTCCAGTCAGCAAACTCGCCGCTTACGGGACTGCCCAATTGCGAGATAGTAATCGACAGGGATCCGTCTTCGACCTCCCATTCCGATTGAACTTGCGCAAGTTCGGCCGTGTCTTCGGTTGCTTTGGACTGGTCGTCAAAGACACCGGTGGACCAACCTCCGACCAGCACCGCGCCCCAGATTGCCAAGGCGGCGAAGGCGGGAACAATGGAATGGTGCTGTGCCGGGGGTTCCGGCGCGTCCGATTGGCCGGGCAGCATACGGCGCAGGGTACTGTCTTTGTCCACGACATGGTGTTTCAGCGCGCCCGCTATGTGCAGCACGAGTGCCACACCCAGGGCCCAGACGAAAAGCCAATGCAGGCTGGCGCTGATGTCTGCAAGGAAAGCTGACTTCGGAATAAGCGGCAGGTTCTGACCAAGGGGCCATAGGATCGGCGCGAAGCCGTCGGTGGCGGCGTGGTGGATCCAGCCGCTGAGCGGAGCCAGAACAAGCGAGCCGTACAGCAGCCAGTGCACAGTTTCGGCGGCGAAGGCCTCGGGTTTGTTTTCAGCGTTCAGCAAGCCCGGTTTCGTCTGGGTAACAGCCCAAAGGATTCGGGCCAGTGCGACGAAGAACACGGTAACACCAATGGTTTTGTGCAGTGAAAACAGCTGGGCGGCGCGGGCGATGTCATCCTCGGTCGTGGGAATGCTCGGATCGTAAATCGCATGGGCCAATTGGTTCGCGAACCAGCCCAGCGGCAGAGCCGTCAGGATCAGTAGCGCGGTCAGCCAGTGAAATGCTTTGGTTACACCACCATAGCTGGACCGGGTGTTGGTAAGGGGCATCGATTGGCTCTCCGAGTTTCTGAATTGAGGGTAAGTTAAATGGATGCCGTGTGGACACAAGACAGAGAAATGCACAGTAAAGGTGTCCTGATGCAGAACGCAGGCAATGCTTGTGCCGCGCCGATTGTCAGTTTAAACCCCGCCGAAATCTGACGTCACGCAAGAGGCACCAATGACACGCGCGTTTGTTTTCCCCGGGCAGGGCGCCCAGACCATCGGAATGGGCAAGGCCTTGGCTGAGGCATATCCAGCCGCCCGCGCCGTTTTCGATGAGGTCGATGAGGCCTTGGGCGAAAAACTGAGCGATCTGATCTGGGAAGGCGATATCGCAGAGCTGACCCTGACTCAGAATGCACAGCCCGCGCTGATGGCAACCTCGATGGCCGCAATGCGCGCACTTGAGGCCGAAGGCGTTTCGATTTCAATGGCATCTTATGTGGCGGGTCACTCGCTGGGTGAATACTCGGCGCTGGCTGCGGTCGGAGCTTTGACGGTTGCCGATACTGCCCGCCTGCTGCGGACGCGCGGGCAGGCGATGCAAAGTGCAGTGCCGGTGGGCGAGGGCGCAATGGCCGCCATTCTGGGGCTCGATCTTGAAGCGGTGCGCGCCGTTGCGGAAGAGGCCGCGCAAGATGAGGTCTGTCAGGCTGCCAATGACAATGACCCAACCCAGGTAGTCGTTTCTGGTTCAAAAGCCGCTGTTGAGCGCGCAGCCGAGATCGCCAAGGAAAAAGGTGCCAAGCGTGCAATTATGTTGCCGGTAAGTGCTCCATTTCACTGTGCGCTGATGCAGCCTGCGGCAGATGTAATGGCAGAGGCTTTGGCCTCGGTTGAAATCAAAGCGCCTACCGTGCCTTTGGTTGCGAATGTTCGCGCCGAAGCTGTGGCTGATCCAGATATGATCCGTCAGTTGCTGGTGGAACAGGTCACCGGCTCGGTTCGGTGGCGTGAGAGCGTACAGTACATGGTCGCGCAGGGTGTGACCGAAGCGTGGGAGATCGGCGCGGGCAAAGCTCTGTCGGGAATGATCCGCAAGATCGATCGAGCATTGGCGTGCACAGCGGTCGGGACGCCTGAAGATGTACAAAAAGCCGTTAACCCCGGCGCATGAACAAGGGACAGCCGCCGGTTTCGGCGGCCAGAGAGGAAACATAGATGTTTGATTTGACAGGTAAGAATGCGTTAATCACCGGTGCTTCGGGTGGGATTGGCGGCGATATCGCCCGCGCGCTTTACGACGCTGGTGCAACTGTTGGCCTTTCCGGAACGCGCGTGGAGCCTCTGCAAGCTCTGGCCGACAGCCTTGGCGATCGTGCGCATGTCTTGCCGTGTAACCTTAGCGATCCCGAAGCCGTCGAGGCCCTGCCGAAACAAGCGGCTGAGGCGATGGGCTCGGTTGATATTCTGGTGAACAACGCAGGCATCACACGCGACAACTTGTTCATGCGCATGTCGGATGAAGAATGGCAGAGCGTGATCGACGTGAACATGACCGCAACGATGAAGCTGTGCAAAGGCGTGATCAGGGGCATGATGAAGGCGCGCTGGGGTCGGATCGTCAATGTCTCGTCCGTTGTGGCTGCGATCGGAAACCCAGGGCAGGCGAACTATGCTGCCTCCAAGGCCGGCATGATCGGCTTTTCCAAGGCGCTGGCGCATGAGGTTGCGACCCGTGGCATTACCGTTAATGCGGTTGCGCCGGGCTTTATCACCACCGCGATGACCGAGAAGCTGACGGATGAGCAAAAGAAGGGTCTGCTGCTCAAGGTTCCGGCCGGTCGTATGGGTGATCCGCAGGAAATCGCAGCCGCTGTGCTGTATCTGGCAAGCCCTGAAGCAGGTTATGTTACCGGAAGCACCTTGCATGTGAATGGCGGTATGGCCATGTTGTAATCGCAATTCAGGGTGGGCGCGAAAGCGTTTGCCTTGTGCGTTGTCTGTGCTATAGGCGGCGCATATGCGCAGGAACCGGTCCAAGGGCCGGTTCTCTGATTTCCCGGGGACCCGGGACCCAAACCGCCCGGAAAGGGCAAAACAAGTCCACCCCGAACGGGCAAGGGCAGAACCGGGCGGACAGCCCTGAAATTGAAATGAGGAATAGACATGAGCGACGTCGCAGATCGCGTAAAGAAGATCGTTGTTGAGCACCTGGGTGTTGAAGAGGACAAGGTTGCCGAAAACGCCTCGTTCATCGACGATCTGGGCGCAGACAGCCTGGACACCGTTGAGCTGGTAATGGCGTTCGAAGAAGAGTTCGGCATCGAGATTCCGGACGACGCAGCCGAGACCATCCAGACCTTTGGCGACGCGGTCAAATTCATCAGCGAAGCTTCCTAAGCTGACCTGACTGAGACAAAAACGGCGCTTCCGGGCAACGGAAGCGCCGTTTTTTTATGCTCTGCCACATTTCGCGCTTGCTTTGAGGCGTTGAGGCTCCGCACTCTGACACCTGAGGCAAGTTTCTGAGCGGGCAAGGGCATGATAAGATCCACCCCGATGATCAATACGGCGCGTCTGACCTTGTGTGCAATGCGCCCCGAGGATTTCAACCGGTTCGCCGAAATCTGGCGCGACCCCGAAGTTGTACGCCATATCGGAGGCACCCCGAAAACGCGCGGCGAGGCGTGGGATTCTTTCCTGCGCAACGCTGGACATTGGCAGATGACCGGGTTCGGTCAATGGGGTGTGATGCTGCAGTCGAATCGTACTCTGATCGGGCAAGCCGGGTTCTTCTATGGCAACCGGTCTCTGGGCGATGATTTCGATGGTTTTCCCGAAGCCGGGTGGGTTCTGGCCCCGGACATGCAGGGGCAAGGATACGGGTGTGAGGCCGCACAGGCGGCGCACGACTGGTTCGACCGGATCATTCCGGGCCCGTTGGTTGCGCTGATCGACGCGGACCATGCAGCCTCTCAGCGATTGGCTGAAAAGCTGGGCTATAAGCTGTTGCGCGAGGCTGAATACCGCGACACCCCCGTTCATCTGTTTCGCCGTGATGGACCTCCTACACGGGTGTGAAACGCATTAGGCAGTGCGATGCCGCAAAATGGACGAGCTTTGCCGATCTTGTGAAATAAAGCGGCAAACTGAGACTCTATGCTATCGTGGAATTACGGAATGATTCAGCGGAGGATATGAATCATGATGATTTACCCCACGATGGAGTTGCAGAACGGTCGGTGCGTTACGCTGGACAAGGGGCGTCTGGATGAAGCGATGATCTGGCATGTAGATCCGGTCGAGACCGCGCGCGGCTGGTCTGCGGCTGGAGCGGAATGGATGCAGCTTACGGATTTTGACGCGATCGAAGGCCGGGATACCAATTCAGAACTGATCGAAGAAATCATTCGCTCCTCTGAAATGTCAGTGCAGTTGGCAGGGGGGATGCGGACCCGCGAGCATGTTGAACATTGGATCAATAAAGGGGCTGGCCGAATCGTGATTGGCACACTTGCGGCTTGGGACCCGCAGTTGGTTAAGGAATTGGCTAAGCTTTATCCCGATCAGATCGTGTTGGCGGTCGATGTTTGGCAAGGGCAAGTGATGACCGAAGGTTGGCGCAGCCAAAGTGCGTTTACCCCGGAAGCCTTCATCGAAGCTTTCGCGGATACGCCTCTTGCAGCCATTCTGGTGACCGATATCGATAGCGATATGGAAGACGTCGAGGCGCAGCTGGGTCTGATTTCAGGACTGGCCGAAAAATCGCGTACACCGATCATAGCCAGCGGTGTCGTGCGTACCAGCGACGATATCTCTCGTCTCGCCTATATCTCGAATATTTCGGGTGCGATCGTTGGCCGGGCACTGTTCCGCAAGTCCGTCGATCTGTCCGAAGCATTGGAGGTCGCCCAATCGGCACACGAGCCAGTCGCCGAGTTCCAGTAAACTTCAGTACCAGACGACCCGCCTTTCCCGTTGAAGGAAGGGCGGGTTTTTGCCTTTCAGGCATCGTTCAACTCAATTGACAGAGGATTTGAACAGGTTACGGCACAAGGATGCCGGTTCAGAATATGCCGTTGCTCTTGCCCCCGCACCCCGGGCCGGGGTATGAGCGGTTCTCATAACAGGAAGCAGGCAAGAGGCACTTCATGCGCAGAGTCGTTGTAACCGGTCTTGGATTGGTCACTCCTTTGGCCAGTGGGGTCGAGGAAACATGGTCACGGCTGCTGGATGGAGAATCCGGCGCAGGACCAATCACGCAGTTTGATGCCGAGGCAAGCGGGGTCACCACGACCTATGCCTGCGAAGTGCCGCGCGGAGATGGCACCAACGGGACGTTTAATCCTGACGATTGGATGCCGCCGAAAGAACAGCGCAAGATTGAAGATTTCATCCTATATTCCATCGCTGCAGCCGAGATGGCTTGCAAGGATGCCAATTGGCTGCCCGAAGACGAAGAAGACCGCCTGCGCACGGGCGTTCTGATTGGGTCCGGTATCGGTGGGCTGGGATCAATTGCCAACACGGCCAACCTGATCCGCGACAAAGGTCCGCGTAGGGTTTCTCCGTTCTTTATCCCGGGCGCGCTGATCAATCTGGCCTCGGGGCAGGTTTCGATCCGTCATGGGTTCAAGGGGCCGAACCACTCGGTCGTGACTGCTTGCTCGACCGGTGCCCATGCGATCGGTGATGCCAGCCGCATCATCCGCGCCGGGGATGCAGACGTGATGATCGCAGGTGGCGGCGAGGGCTGTATTTGCGAAATCGGTATCGCCGGCTTCAACGCCTGCAAGGCGCTGTCGACCAAATACGCCGATGATCCAAAGAAAGCGAGCCGCCCCTATGACATCGACCGCGACGGTTTCGTCATGGGCGAAGGTGCAGGCATTGTAGTTCTTGAGGATTACGAACACGCCAAAGCGCGCGGTGCCAAGATTTATGCCGAGGTTCTGGGCTATGGGATGTCGGGTGACGCTTATCACATAACCGCGCCGTCCGAGGATGGCGACGGGGCCGAACGCTCGATGAAAGCAGCGCTGCGTAGTGCGGGGCTTGAGCCGAAGGATCTGGATTATATTAACGCGCATGGGACCTCGACCATGGCGGATACGATTGAGCTGGGCGCGGTAGAACGCCTGCTGGGGGATCACGCCAGCAACGCGACGATGACTTCGACCAAATCAGCCACTGGTCACCTGCTGGGCGCCGCTGGCGCGATTGAGGCGATCTTTTCGATCCTTGCGATCCGCGATCAGGTTGCACCGCCGACCATCAACCTGGACAACCCTGCGGTGGAGACTCCGATCGACTTGGCACCGAATGCAAAACGGGAGCGTGAGATCAACGTGGCTTTGTCGAACTCGTTCGGGTTTGGCGGCACCAATGCAAGTGTGATCTTCGGAAAGGTCAGCTAAATGTGGCGAGCGCTCGCTTCGAATGCGTTGACAATACTGATCGTTGGGCTGTTCCTGATGGGCGGTGTCGTCCTGTGGGGGCAGTCGCAATACAAGTCCGAAGGACCGCTGGAAACCGCGATCTGCCTGCAGGTAAAGCCAGGCTCCAACATGACACGGGTCAGCCGTGACCTCGAGGATCAAGGTGCGATCAGCAGCGGGTTGATTTTCCGCTTAGCTGCTGATTACACAGACAAATCTCAGCAGCTGAAAGCGGGTAGCTTTCTGGTTCGCGAAGGCGCGTCGATGGAGCAAATCGTCGACGACATAACTCATAGCGGTGCCAGCACTTGCGGGACCGAGATCGAATACCGCATTGGCGTGACCCGTATGCAGACCCGCGTGCGGGAACTGAACCCGGCGACTCTGGATTTTGATGAGGTGGCTTCCTTTGTGATCGGCGAAGAGGACGCCCCGGAAGTTTATGCAGAAAAACGCGGTGAGGCGGATACGCGTTATCGCATCTCGTTAGCTGAAGGCGTCACCAGTTGGCAGATTGTCGAGTCGCTAAAGGCGATGGATTTGCTAACCGGCGAAGTAGCAGAATTGCCCGCTGAAGGGATGTTGGCCCCTGACAGTTATGAGGTCAGACCCGGTGAAGATCGGAATGCAATTCTTGCTGAAATGCAGGAAAAACAACAGCTTAGAATCAACGCAGCGTGGGAGGGGCGTCAGGATGGTTTACCTCTGAACAGCCCCGAAGAGATGCTGATTTTGGCTTCGATCATCGAAAAAGAAACAGGTCAGCCGGAAGAGCGTGGCCAGGTAGCCAGCGTTTTCGTTAACCGTCTGAACCAAGGTATGAGGCTGCAGACAGACCCGACGGTGATCTATGGTGTAACCAAAGGGCAGGGTACTTTGGGTCGCGGTTTGCGGCAAAGCGAACTGCGCCGTGCGACGCCTTGGAACACCTATGTCATCGAAGGGCTGCCACCCACCCCGATTGCCAATCCGGGTCTTGCGAGCCTTGAGGCTGCGGTGGCACCTGACAACACGGATTTCATCTTCTTTGTTGCGGACGGAACCGGTGGTCATGCCTTTGCCGAGACCCTGCAAGAGCACAATCGCAACGTCGCAAAGTGGCGTGAGATCGAGGCTGAGCGGAATTCCGGGAACTGATTCAATCGTCCGTGTTGTACAGGTTTGAAACGGCACTTTGTCCGACTTGTACAACACGAATCTCTGACCCCGATAAAGCAACGGCCCGGTCAATCGACCGGGCCGTTTCTTATTCAGGCCGCTTTCGCGCGACGCGGTCGGCGGCGTTTCTGACCGCCCGGTTTGGGCGCACCAGAGTGCTGAGGTTTCGGGCCGCGACGGCGGTTGCTTGGGCGGCGCGGGGTTTTCTTTGGTGAGATTGCTTCAGGCATCTCACCGCTGGCGACCGGGATTTCGATCTTCATCAGCTTCTGAATCTGACGCAGCAGGTCGACCTCTTCCGCCGAGCAGAAGGCAATGGCCTCGCCCTCGCGGCCTGCACGAGCGGTGCGGCCGATGCGGTGGACATAGTTGTCCGGTACCTCGGGCAGGTCGTAGTTGATCACATAGGCCACGCCCGGAATATCGATGCCGCGCGCGGCGACGTCGGTAGCGACCAGAACATTGACCTCACCGGCGCGGAACGCCTTGATGGCGCGGTCGCGTTGGCCCTGACTTTTGTTGCCGTGGATCGAGGCTGCATTGTAGCCATCGGCGACAAGCCCCTTCATCAGCTTTTCGGCCCCGTGTTTTGTGCGGGAGAAGACCAACGTCAGCGCGTCCATGTCAGCCGAGAGGATCTCGCGCAGTTTGGCGGGTTTTGCAGGCTTTTCAACAAAGTGGATCGACTGCGTGATCTTGTCGGCTGCTTTGCCGGGGGGCGAGACCTGCACCCGTTGCGGGTTGGTCAAATAGGCACGGCTGAGCTCTTCCATTTGCTTCGGCATGGTGGCTGAGAACAGCATGGTTTGGCGCGGCGTGCCCAGTTCCGGCGCGATCCGACGCAGGGCATGGATGAAGCCCATATCGAGCATCTGGTCAGCCTCGTCCAGCACAAGGTGCTTGACTGAACCCAGATTAACCGCACCGCGATCCATCAGGTCGATCAGGCGACCGGGGGTGGCGACAAGAATGTCGGTGCCGCGCGCCAGAAACATGATCTGCTTGTTGATCGACTGACCGCCAACCACGGTCGCGACGCGGATCTTGGTTTTCTTGGTCAAGTTGCGAAGGCTGTCGGCGATCTGGTTGACCAACTCGCGGGTGGGCGCAAGGATCAGCGCCTTGGCGGTTTTGGGATCGGGCTTGCCGGGCTGGGCCAGCAGATGATCGATCAGCGGCAGGCCAAAGGCCAATGTCTTACCTGTACCGGTCTGGGCGAGGCCAAGGATATCGTGACCATTCAGGGCCAGCGGGATCGCCTGGTTCTGGATCGGGGTCGGTTGAGTGAAGTTGGCGCGTTTGAGCGCATCATTTAGAGCGGGCGCAAGGCCCAGCATATCGAAGTCGAACAAATATCTATCCTTTACAGCCCGAGGCAATGGCCCACGGGCAAGTCGTGATGGGCCGCATCCGCGACCGGCAGGGGTTGTGCGAAACCTCAGGACGTGCAGGCGTTCCCTGCAGCATCTGGTTGTCGCGTCAAGAACCCTGCGTGATGGGGAACTATGGGTGAATCGGGCGCTGTTGGGGGCGGTGTCGCCCACGTGCTCACGCGGTAGCGCTGTTTGAGGGGCACATGCGCCTTGCGGTCGCGATTGTCAAGCGCCGTGTCGGCGATAAGCTTGCGCGGGTTGCGCGTTTGCCAGATACGGTTCGGAAGGTTTTATGAGTCGGGTCATGACATTCAGAGCTTTACACGGAGCGGATTTGAGGACCGCCAGCGTCGCCCTTGTCATCGGCGGGATGATGTGGGGGCTGTACTGGATTCCGGTTCGCTACTTTGTCGACCAAGGACTGGATGGCCCATGGCCCGGTATTGTGATGTACACCTCGGCGTTGATCGTACTGACGCCTTTCCTGATGCGCGAACGGCAAGCGCTTTTGAAAGACTGGCGCGGGCTGATCTTGAGCGGGATGTTCACCGGTGCTGCGTTCAGCTTGTTTACCATCAGTCTGGTTTACACAGATGTCGTCCGGTCAATCCTGCTGTTCTATCTGACACCGGTCTGGGGAACGATCCTTGGAATGGTGTTTCTGGGTGAACGTCTTGGCCCGGCGCGCGTGCTGGGCTTACTCTGCGGTCTGGGTGGCATGTTCATCGTGCTTGGCGGAGAACAGGGGTTTCCTTGGCCGCGCAATACTGGAGACTGGCTGGCCCTGATCTCGGGGATCACTTGGGCGATGGGATCGCTGGGGCTTTATCGGACGTCCGGTATCTCTGTTCCGGGGCAGGTTTTTGCCTTTGTTTCAGGCGCTTTGGTGTTGTCTCTGCTGAGCGTTCCATTCAGCGGCGGTTTTGCGTCATCAGAGGCAGTCGGCGAGATGGTTATACGTATCGGCCCGGTCGCGTTGCTGTCGGTCCTGTACACCTTGCCGATGTTTTTTCTGACGATTTGGCCCGCAACCAAGCTGACCCCGGCACGCGTTGGTCTACTGCTGATGAGCGAAGTTGTGGTGGGCCTGATCTCGGCGGCGGTCTTCTCGGGCGAGCCGTTTGGGATGAGAGAAGCATTGGGTGCGGCGTTGATCGTAAGCGCTGCGTTTCTTGAGGTCATGCGGGGCTGATCGTTAACCGATCGGACGCCGGGTGTTGCATCTGCGTTGTGTAACGCATTGACTTTCCGCGCTTTTCTTGGTACGAATTATGTCATGCTAGAAGAGGTGGGCAACGGCCCCGGGGCGACCCGGCGGTCGTTTTTCGTTTCTCTCGTGCGGAAAAACTCACGCATGAGGTCACAGGCAAACATGACTTTGATTACCCCGGAAGAGCGGATTTCTCAGACGGCTGATTTATTGCAGTCGCTTGAGCGATCCATTCGCGATCTGCGCCAAGCGGCGGAAGAACTGCGAAAACAGATCGATGCCGGGGAGGATGCAGACCTTGCCGGAACAGGCAAGCAACTGGGTCAGCTAGAGGGGCTGATCCGCAGTTGCCAGAAAGTGGAGACAAGCTTTGTCGAACAACATCACAGACAAGCCGGAATTGCCCAAGGGGGCTATGCGCTCGACCTTGATCGGGCACGATCTGAGATCGGGTGCAGGCTGGCTCGCCTCCGCGCCTGCTGCGGTGCAGGACAGATTTCTGAGTGAGATCGGGGAGGGGGGGCTGTGTGCCCTCCCTTTCCTGTTCGAGTTCTGGGCGCTGCCGCATCAGTTGCCGCCCGAGGGTGACTGGCGGTCCTGGGTGATCATGGGTGGGCGCGGGGCCGGTAAGACGCGGGCGGGGGCCGAGTGGGTGCGGTCGGTGGTCGAGGGGTCTTTGCCGTTGGAGAAGGGTGAGGCCAGTCGCGTGGCTCTGGTCGGTGAGACCTTCGATCAGGTGCGCGATGTGATGATCTTTGGTGATAGTGGGATCTTGCAGTGTTCACCGCCGGATCGGCGGCCTGTTTGGAAGGCGTCCGAACGCAAGCTGGTTTGGCCTAACGGGGCCGAGGCGCAGGCGTTTTCGGCACATGATCCCGAGGGGTTGCGCGGGCCGCAATTCGATGCGGCCTGGGTGGATGAGCTGGCAAAGTGGAAGAAGGCTGGAGAGACCTGGGATATGTTGCAATTTGCACTGCGTTTGGGGGATCGGCCTCGGGTCTGTGTGACGACGACGCCGCGCAATGTGAAGGTTTTGAAGGAGTTGCTGGCGTCGCCCTCGACCGTGCAGACCCACGCGCCGACCGAGGCGAACCGGGCCAATCTGGCTGGTTCATTCTTGGAAGAGGTGCGCGCGCGTTACGCAGGCACGCGGCTGGGGCGGCAGGAGCTGGACGGGGTGTTGCTGTCGGATGCCGAAGGGGCGCTGTGGACGGGATCGATGCTGGAGGCGGCGCGCTGTGCGCAAGTGCCGGAGTTGGATCGCATCGTGGTGGCGCTGGATCCGGCGGTGACGGCGGGGGCGGATGCGGATGCCTGTGGGATCGTGGTCGTGGGCGCTCAGGTGCAGGGTCCACCCGAAGAGTGGCGCGCCTATGTGCTGGCTGACCGGACGGTGCAGGGCGTTGGCCCGGCGGGCTGGGCGCAGGCGGCGATTGACGCGATGGATGAGTTCGGGGCCGAACGGCTGGTGGCCGAGGTCAATCAGGGCGGGCAACTGGTGGAAGAGGTCGTGCGGCAGGTGGACCCTCTGGTGCCTTATCGCGCGGTGCGGGCGTCACGCGGGAAGGTCGCGCGGGCTGAGCCTGTGGCGGCCTTGTACGAACAGGGGCGGGTGCGCCATGTGGCCGGGCTCGACGCGCTGGAGGAGCAGATGTGCCAGATGACCGCGCGTGGTTTCGAGGGGCAGGGTTCGCCCGACCGGGTCGACGCGCTGGTCTGGGCGCTGCATGAGCTGGTTGTGGGACCTGCGAGGACGTATCGGCGGCCTAGGGTGCGGAGTTTGTGAGCATTTTGAGGGGTGCTCTACAAACATTCATACATCGCCTAGAGAATTGGTCCTTCACGGGATGCATCTAGGTTCAGGACGTTGGGTACTCTTGATTCCAACTGTCCTCGTATTCGCCGAGCAACCTCGACAACGTCAGCAGCGAAGAAAACAGCCTTGCGTGGACATCCGGCGACATCATGGTTTTGTAGTCATCAAGTAGCTGCACAAGAACGACTACGTTGGAGGCAAACACCTCGTAGACGTGTTTGTCGGCAGCAGTAGGTTCCTTGGTCCAGTTGTTGTTCGTATCGGAGTGTCCGGACGGCACAGGTTCGTTTTCATTCATCGGGTGGCCTCTTCAATTTGAAGCACACGTGGGGGCATATGAAACGCAGACAATTGCCGTGGCATGAAATCACAAGAACTTGGCGGTGATTGCAAAGGAATTGGGTCGGTCGTTGAGCGCGCCGCGGCTATTGCAATAGTCCAAGCTGGAGTCAGGGCCAGGGCTCGCCAGACAGAATAGATGCGTTGGTATGGGCGCCGCATGAGTTGGTTGTGGGGCGTGCGGGGGCTATCGGCGCCCGAGGGTACGGAGTTCGTGAGGGGAGAATGCGTGAGTTGTCTAAGATAGCTCAGCAACGGTTCGAAGGATTGAAATTGACCTAAATTGTCAGTCTTCGACTGTATTGCGGAATGATAAACGTATTGATTCAAAAAAGAAATTCATGAAAGTGCAAATAGAGTTCCGCATCATTGTTTTGAGTTGAAAGAATTTTCATATGGAAGAAGAACGGATACTATCTCTGCTCGAAGATGCCGATAAGCTGAATAAGTTGTTGGCCGGTGCTAAGCCTGACGTCACTAACATAAGAGCGTTGGGTGGTGTCATTTTGCGCAAATGGTTGTTGAATAACGAAATCAAGCGAGTGGTTGATCGTCTCCAAGGTCGAGAACTGAAAATAGAGCATATTTCGAACTCAACTGCAGAAGCAAATTTGCGAAATGGACGCTACGGCCTTTGGGTCGGTAACTTCAGTTTCAACGACATTGTTCTGCAAGTAGAAGTTCCTGCGACGGAAGGCGAGGCGCGATTGATTAAGTCAGGATGTTCAGAGCAAAAATTGTCTTCATTCAAGAACTTCAAAAAACAACGTGTTTGCCATGTTTTGGGCAAAACATTCACGAGACAAGAGGTCATTAATTTTCATGCGAATCAACTTGGTGGCGCGCACTTTGACCCCGACAAAGTTGCCTCTCGCCCCACGCTGAAGCGCTTGCGTGAAACGGTGGGTTATGAGGTGAATGAAACTGGGAATATCAAAATGCGGCTAGGTTCAGAAATTCTAGTAGCCAAGAAAGACCCATCGCGCCGGCAAGATATTTACGATCTAGCAGATCTCATTGTTCTTGATGCCGCCAAGAGGTTTTCGAGTTGCATACTTAATGAGGCTGATCAACTGAGATCGCTTATCTAACCAAGCCCGCAGGGTTACCGCGCGCTCCAGAGTGCGTTCAATTTCGTTTTGGTTACGAGTTCCGCGCAAGAAATCGTTCAACCCGTTGCCCATTCCCCGTGCGCCCCATTCCCAAGCCCTAAACTTCTTTCCGTCATAACTCCTTTCAACAAGCCGGGCAGAGCGGCGGCAGAAAGGAGCACAGATGGTATTCGATTTCTTGCGTCGTGGATCGGCTGAGGCAGCGCCTGAGGCGAAGGCGAGCGCGGCGGGGCCTGTGGTGGCGTGGCAGACGGTGGGGCGCGTGGCGTGGAGCCCTCGGGATGCGGTGTCGCTGACGCGGACGGGGTTTTCGGGGAACCCGGTGGGGTTCCGATCCGTCAAACTGATTGCCGAGGCGGCGGCTGCGTTGCCTTTGGTGTTGCAGGATCAGGCGCAGCGGTTTGATACCCATCCGATCCTGTCGCTGATGCGCCGCCCGAATGCGGCACAGGGACGGGCGGAATTGATGGAAGCCTTGTTTGGGCAGTTGTTGCTGTCGGGCAATGCCTATGTTGAGGCAGTGCAGGCCGAGGAAGGCCTGCCGGTTGAGCTGCATGTGCTGCGCTCGGATCGGATGAGCGTGGTGCCGGGTGCGGATGGGTGGCCCAAGGCTTATGATTACGCGGTTGGTGGCAAGAAGCACCGGTTTGCGGCGGAAAATATCTGTCATATCAAATCGTTCCATCCTCAGGATGATCATTACGGATTTTCACCGATGCAGGCGGCGGCGATGGCGATTGATGTGCATAACAGCGCGTCGCGTTGGTCGAAATCACTGCTGGACAATGCGGCGCGGCCTTCGGGGGCGCTGGTGTGGAAGGGTGACGGCCATGGGGTGATGGCCGAGGATCAGTTCCGGCGTTTGTCGGATGAGATCGAGCAGAACTATCGCGGGGCGCGCAATGCTGGGCGTCCGATGGTTCTGGAAGGGGGCTTGGATTGGAAGCCGATGGGGTTCTCTCCGTCCGACATGGAGTTTCAAAAGACCAAGGAAGCCGCCGCCCGCGAGATCGCGCTGGCCTTTGGGGTCCCGCCGATGCTGCTGGGGATCCAGGGCGATGCGACCTATTCGAACTATCAGGAGGCCAACCGGGCGTTTTATCGCCTGACCGTGCTGCCCCTGGTGACGCGGGTGGCGGCGGCGGTGTCAGAATGGCTGGCGGGCTTTATCGGTGAGGATCTGATGCTGAAGCCTGATCTGGATCAGGTGCCGGCGCTGTCGGCGGAACGGGATGCGCAATGGGCGCGGGTCAACGGGGCGGATTTCCTGACGGATGCCGAGAAACGCGCGTTGCTGGGGCTGCCGGAGCGTGGCGATGGGTGACGGGTATCCTCCGTTCGACTGCGCGCCGGGCCTGCGTCTGGCCGCGCATGAGCGGGTGGCCGAGATCCAGCACGCCCACCTGTGTCGGCGGTTGGATCAGATCGAAGAGATGATGGAGCGGCTGGAGAAGCGGCTATGGCTGACAGTGTACGGCGTGGCGGCGGTGATTTTGGCGCAGGCGTTTCAGTCATTCCTTGTGGTAACGCCATAATGTCAGTGGGTTACATGGAGAAGTTCATGGATTTGGAACATAAATTCGCACAGTTCGGAGACAGCTTGTCGGTAACCGACGATGCGGTGATCGAAGGGTATGCCAGCCTGTTTGGGCAGGTCGATCAGGGCAGCGATGTGGTGCAGCGCGGGGCGTATCGCGGCTCGCTGGAGGGGCTGGCGAAGGCAGGTCAGCGGGTCAAGATGCTGTGGCAGCACGATCCGGCGCAGCCTATCGGCGTCTGGGATGAGGTGCGCGAGGACGACAAGGGCCTGTGGGTCAAAGGGCGTCTGCTGGAGGCCACGCAAAAGGGCCGTGAGGCGGCCGAGTTGATCCGGGCGGGCGCTATGGATGGCCTGTCGATTGGTTATCGCACCAAACGGGCCGTGAAGAATGACAAGGGCCAGCGGGTCCTGACCGAACTGGAGCTATGGGAGGTGTCGCTGGTGACTTTCCCGATGCTGCCCAGTGCGCGGGTGGCGGCGAAAGGCGTGGAGCCTGACGTTGAAAACACCTGGCGCAGTATTGCTGAGGTGTTCAACGACGCCCGGCAGGAGCTGGCGCGGATCTAGCGCCTCTAACCCCCCAATAAGGAAGTGCTGATGAGCAAGACCGAGACCCCGGCCTTGACCGGAGAGGGTGCGCCCCTGGTTCAGGAGGTGAAGCAGGCGATGGCTGGCTTCGTGAATGAATTCAAGGGCCTCAAGGCCGAAGTTAAAACCCAACTGCAACAGACAGAAGAGCGACTGACCATGCTGGATCGTAAATCAACCATCGCGGCGCGTCCGCACCTTGCGGCATCGATCGAAGAAGGCGCCCCGCATCAGAAGGCATTCGACGCCTATGTGCGTTCGGGCGAGGATGACGGGCTGCGCGGGCTCGAGATGGAGTCGAAATCGCTGTCGAGCGCGGTGAACAGCGATGGCGGCTATCTGGTTGATCCGCAGACGGCTGAGATGATCAAGTCGGTGCTGAATTCGACCGCCTCGATCCGTTCGATTGCGTCGGTGGTGAATGTCGAGGCGAACTCGTTCGACGTTCTGATCGACCACACCGACGTCGGCGCGGGTTGGGCGGATGAGAACTCGGCCACGGCTGAGACCTCGACCCCATCGATTGATCGGATTTCGATCCCGCTGCACGAGCTGAGCGCGCTGCCCAAGGCGTCGCAGCGTCTGTTGGATGACAGTGCGTTTGATGTCGAAGGTTGGCTGGCCGGTCGTATCGCCGACAAGTTTGCCCGGGCCGAGGCAGCGGCGTTTATCAATGGCGACGGTGTGGACAAGCCCAAGGGTATCCTGACCCACCGCACGATGGAAAACGGCAGCTGGGGCTGGGATAGTCTGGGTTATGTCGCGTCGGGCATTGATGGTGGCGTCGATGCGGATGCGATTGTGGACGTGGTCTATGCGCTGGGCGCGCAGTACCGGGTGAACGGCACTTTCGTGATGAACTCGAAAACCGCGGGTCTGATCCGCAAGCTGAAGGACAGCGATGGCCGCTTCCTTTGGTCGGATGGCCTAGCCGCTGGTGAGCCTGCGCGTCTGATGGGCTATCCGGTGCTGATTGCCGAGGACATGCCGGATGCGGCGACCGACAGCTATTCGATTGCCTTCGGTGACTTCCAGTCGGGCTACACCATAGCCGAACGTCCCGATCTGCGCGTGCTGCGCGATCCGTTCAGCGCCAAGCCGCATGTCCTGTTCTACGCGACCAAGCGCGTGGGCGGTGATGTGAGCGATTTTGCTGCAATCAAACTGCTGAAATTCGGCATCGCCTAAGCGGTGGCGGATCCGGGGGGCTGCAAGGCCCCTCGGGCGGCGGGCGCGGGCCGGGGTGAGATCCCCGCGTTGTCTAGCTGCTCCCCTCCGTCCGAGCAACGTGGGGCGGCGCGTGCCCGTCATTTTCCAAGGATACGGCCCCGGAGGGGTCCGAGATTGCGGAGTGAATGGATGATGTTGATCGAAGAAACCGCCATCGCGGATGCGGCGCTGCCGGTGGATCAGTTCAAGGCGCATCTGCGGTTGGGCACGGGGTTTGCCGAGGGCAATGTGCAGGACGAGGTGTTGAATGGCTTTCTGCGTGCGGCCATTGCGGCGATTGAGGCGCGCACCGGTAAGGTGCTGATCGAACGGGATTTCTCGTGGAGCCTGAACGGTTGGCGCGATCCAGCAGGTGAAGTGCTGCCGGTGGCCCCGGTGGTCTCGGTTGCTGCGATCACGCTGACGGATGCGGCGGGGACCGACACGGTTGTGGATGCCGAAGCTTACCGTTTGGAGCGCGACATGCAGCGCCCTCGGTTGCGTCCGGTTGGCGCTTGTTTGCCAAGGGTGCAGACCGGCGGCTCGGTGAAGATTGCCTTCACTGTCGGGATGGCCACGGATTGGGGCGGGCTGCCCGCTGACCTTGGGCAGGCGGTGCTGCTGCTGGCGGCGCATTACTACGAATACCGCGATGAGACGGCGCTGGGCGCGGGGTGCATGCCCTTTGGCGTGACAAGTCTGATCCAGCGCTATCGCACGGTGCGCTTCGGTGCAGGGGTGACGCAATGAGCGCGCCGCGATTGAACCGCAAGCTGGTGCTGGAGGCTCCGGTGCGCAGCGCCGATGGTGCGGGGGGGTATACCGAGACCTGGACCGCGCTGGGTTCGCTTTGGGCCGAGGTGACGGCGCGCAGCGGGGCGGAACGGGCGGTCGGTGGTGCCTCGGTGTCGCGGGTTGGCTATCGGATCGTAGTCCGGGGCGCACCTGAGGGATCATCCATGCGGCCTGCGCCGGATCAGCGGTTTGCAGAAGGGACGCGCCGGTTTGTCATCCGCGCGGTGGCCGAGCGTGATGGGCGCGGCCAGTACCTGACCTGTTTCGCAGATGAAGAGGTGGCGGCATGAGCTATGGCGTTGCAGCCGCGTTGCAGGCGGCGGTGTTTCAACAATTGGCGGGCGATGCGCAGGTCAGCACCCTTTCGGGTGGTGCGATCTATGACGCGGTGCCGTCGGGAGTGTTGCCGCAAACTTACGTGACACTTGGCCCGGAAGAGGTGCGCGACGCGTCGGACCGGACGGGCGCAGGCGCGGTGCATCGGTTCACGGTCTCAGTGGTGTCCGAAGCGGCGGGCTTTGGCGCGGCCAAGACATTGGCGGGCGCAGTGTGTGACGCGCTGGAAGGCGCGGCGTTGACATTGGACCGGGGCCATCTGGTGGGGCTGTGGTTCGAACGCGCTAGCGCCCGACGCACGGGAACTGGCGGCGCGATCCGCCAGATCGATCTGAGATTCCGCGCCCGCGTGGAAGACGACTAAGCAATCAACGGAGTGAGCATATGGCTGCCCAGAACGGAAAAGACCTGTTGGTCAAAGTGGATATGAACGGCACCGGCCTGTTCGAGACCATCGCGGGGCTGCGCGCCACGCGGATCAGTTTCAACGCGGAAAGTGTGGATGTGACCAGCCTGGAAAGCCAAGGCGGGTGGCGCGAGCTGCTGTCGGGGGCCGGGGTCAAATCGGCCGCGATTTCGGGCTCGGGCGTGTTCAAGGATGCGGGCACAGATGAGCGTGCGCGCCAGCTGTTTTTTGACGGTGAGACGCCCGGTTTTCAGGTGATCATCCCCGATTTCGGCATTGTCGAAGGCCCGTTTCAGGTCAGCAGCATCGAATATGCGGGCTCGCATAACGGTGAGGCGACCTATGAGATGAGCATGGCAAGCGCCGGTGCACTGAGCTTTACGGCGCTTTGATGGCCAATCCGTGGACGGGCGAGGTGGCGTTGACCATCGATGGGGAGCAGCGGGTGCTCAAGCTGACATTGGGTGCTTTGGCGGAATTGGAACAAGAGCTGCAGGCCGGGTCTCTGGTCGAACTGGTGCAGCGGTTTGAAGGCGGGGCTTACTCCAGCGGTGATGTGCTGGCGCTGCTGGTTGCCGGGTTGCGGGGCGGCGGAGCGCAGGTCACGCGCGATGATCTGCTGCATGCCGAGATTGCGGGTGGGCCGATGGCGGGGGCCAAGGCGGCAGCCGAGTTGCTGGCGCGGGCCTTCATGGTGCCCGAGTGAGCGGGTTCGACTGGCCCGTACTGATGCGGGCCGGGTTCCTCGGCCTTCGCCTGACGCCGGATCAGTTCTGGCGTCTGACCCCGGCCGAGCTGCGGCTGATGCTGGGGCAGGGCGCGGGGATGCCGGCGATGAACCGGGCAGGGCTGGATGCGCTGCTCGCGGCCTATCCGGACAAGACACAAGGAGAGCGTGATGACGGATCGTGATGGTTTTGACGACCTGCAGGAGCGGGGAGATGCGCTGGGTGACGCGCTGGGCGATGCGGCGACCATGGCCTCGGCATTTGATGGCCAGATGCGACGGATCAAGGCCGCGTTTGAAGAGACCGGAAAGGATGTGGCTACGCTGGAGCGTGGCATGTCGGGCGGGTTGCGCAAGGCTTTTGATGGCGTGGTGCTGGATGGGATGAACCTGTCGGGGGCGCTGGATGTGCTGAAGAACTCGATGATCCGCACGGCGTATTCGGCGGCGATCAAACCGGTGACGGATCATTTCGGCGGGATGCTTGCCAATGGGGTGGGTGGCTTGGTGCAGGGGATACTGCCCTTTGCCGATGGCGGCAGTTTTTCTCAGGGCCGTGTGATGCCGTTTGCCAATGGTGGGGTCGTTAGCAGCCCGACCATGTTCCCGATGCGAGGCGGCACCGGGTTGATGGGTGAGGCGGGTCCCGAGGCGATCATGCCGCTAGCGCGCAGGGCCGATGGCAAGCTGGGTGTGCGGACGCAGGGCGGCGGGCGAGCGGTCAACGTGGTGATGAATATCTCAACACCGGATGTGCAGGGGTTCCGCCGCTCTCAAGGCCAGATCGCGGCGCAGATGAGCCGCGCATTGGGCCGCGGCAATCGCAACAGATAAGGGGAGCAGGCGATGAATTTCCACGAGGTGAGATTTCCCGCCAGCCTGAGCTTTGGCTCGGTCGGTGGGCCGGAACGGCGCACGGATATCGTGACGCTGGCCAACGGGTTCGAAGAACGCAACACGCCCTGGGCGCATTCGCGCAGGCGCTATGATGCCGGGCTGGGGATGCGGTCGCTAGACGATATCGAGACATTGATTTCCTTCTTCGAGGCGCGGCAAGGCCAGATGTTTGGATTCCGCTGGAAAGACTGGTCGGATTTCAAATCGGGCGCGGCGACGGCTGAGGTCGACAAGGGCGATCAGGTGATTGCGCGCGGAGATGGCGAGACGGTTTCGTTTCAACTGGTCAAGACCTACAGCTCGGGCGGGTTCAGCTATGTGCGGCCAATCCTGAAGCCGGTACTGGGGACCGTGACGCTGGGGCTGGATCAGGACGCGCAACGCGAAGGCGTGGACTTTGAGGTCGATTTGGCGACCGGACGCGTGATGTTCTCGGCCCCGCCGCCTGAGCAGGTCGAGATTACAGCCGGGTTTGAGTTCGACGTTCCGGTACGGTTCAACACCGACAAGATCCAGACCAGCGTGGCCAGCTTTCAGGCCGGTGACGTCCCGAACGTACCGGTGGTCGAGGTGCGGGTCTGATGAGCGGGGACAAACAGGCGCTGCAGGCGCATTTGCAAAGCGGGCTGACCACCACCTGTCGTTGCTGGGCAATCACGCGCAGCGACGGGCAGGTCTATGGTTTCACGGATCACGATATGGAGTTGCGCTTTGACGGGCTGGTGTTCAAAGCCAGCACCGGTCTGACCGCTGCGGCGATCGAGCAGGCAACCGGCCTGTCGATCGATAATACCGAGGCGATGGGCGCACTGTCTGATGCCTCGGTCCGGGAAGAGGATATCGAGGCGGGGCGCTTTGATGGGGCCGAGGTGCAGGCCTGGCTGGTCAATTGGGCCGATCCTGAGCAGCGGATGCTGCAGTTTCGTGGTTCGATTGGTGAGTTGCGTCGCGCTGGCGGGGCGTTTCATGCGGAATTGCGCGGGTTGACCGATCTGCTGAACCGGCCTTTAGGGCGGATTTATCAGAAGCCCTGTACGGCGGTGTTGGGGGATAAGGCGTGCCGCTTTGCCCTGGAGACGCCGGGTTATCGCGCTGAGGCTGAAATTGTCGCGCTGGACGGCGCGGCTTTGCGTTTGCAGGGCGCGGAGAGTTCTGATGCGGGTTGGTTTGAACGCGGCAGGCTGGATGTGCTGGATGGGGCTGCGCAGGGCCTGTGGGCCTCGATTAAGCTGGATGAACAGGTCAGAGATGGCCGCGATGTCACGCTGTGGTCGTCGATTGGCGGCGGACTGGCGGTTGGGGACCGGGTCCAGCTGATCGCCGGGTGTGACAAGCGTATGACCACTTGCCGACTGAAGTTCAACAACATGCTGAATTTTCAGGGCTTCCCTGACCTGCCGCACGAGGATTGGGTCATGGCCGTACCCAAGCGCAGTAGTCAACACAAAGGGGGAAGCAGGCGATGATGCGGACAAAACAAGATATCTTGGACGAAGCGCGCGGATGGCTGGGCACACCTTATGTTCATCAGGCCTCTGTTCGGGGTGCAGGCGCTGATTGTCTGGGCTTGCTGCGGGGCGTTTGGCGCGCGGTGATGGGGCATGAGCCTGAGGCGGTGCCGGTCTACAGCATGGATTGGTCCGAGCCGCAGGGTGAGGAACGCATGTGGGCCGCAGCCCGTCGCCATCTAGTCGAGAAATCGCCCGATGATTTGGCCCCGGGGGATGTATTGCTGTTTCGGATGCGGGATGCGGCAGTGGCAAAGCATCTGGGCATCGTCAGCGCCCAAGACCCGATGCGATTCATCCACGCCTATACCGGGCATGGGGTTGTTGAAAACACGCTGAGCGAGCCTTGGCGTCGCCGCGTGGTCGCTTGTTTCGAGTTCCCGCTGGAGGATTTCTGATGGCCACAATAGTTCTGTCTGCTGCAGGTGCGGCAATAGGTGGTTCGATCGGGGGCTCGGTTGCGGGTCTGTCCACGGCGGTGATTGGCCGCGCGGTCGGAGCGACGCTGGGGCGGGTGATCGACAACCGGTTGATGGCCAGCCAATCCGTAATGGGCGGCGGCAGCGAGGTGGTCGAGACCGGGCGTCTGGATCGTTTCCGTCTCACCGAAACCGGTGAGGGTGCGACCGTCGCGACGGTCTACGGCCGGATGCGAGTTGGAGGACAGGTCATCTGGGCCTCGGACTTTCTGGAAACCCGATCGACCTCGACGACGACGCAAACATCAGGCGGTGGCGGTGGAGGCAAGGGGAAACCCAAGCCCGTTGAAGTGACGACAACGACAACCACGCATAGCTACAGCTATTCGGTGTCTCTGGCGATTGCGGTGGGCGCGGGACAGGTTGCGGATATCACGCGTGTCTGGGCCGATGGTGAAGAGGTCGAGCGCCGAACGCTGAACATGCGGATATATCGCGGCGATCACGCGCAATTGCCCGACCCGCTGATTGAAGCGGTCGAAGGGGCAGGCACGGTGCCCGCCTATCGCGGCACGGCTTATGTGGTGATCGAAGATCTGGCGCTGGGCCCCTTTGGCAACCGCGTGCCGCAATTCTCGTTCGAGGTGGTGCGGCAGGAACAAGACGAGATGCCGGATGCCGAGGACGCGCTGTCTCGGATCATCAAGGGGGTGGCCTTGATGCCGGGTACGGGTGAATACGCACTGGCTTCATCTCAGGTTAATTACACCAAGGGCCGGGGGCGCAGTTGGGCGGCGAATGTCAATTCACCATCGGGCAAGTCCGATCTGGTGACCTCGACGCGGGCGCTCGGCCAGGAATTGCCGGGCTGCGAGGCGGCTTCGTTGATCGTGTCGTGGTTCGGCGATGATTTGCGCTGCGGAGAATGCCAGATCCGCCCCAAGGTTGAACGCAAGAATATCGAGGGCGCAAACATGCCCTGGAGTGTTTCAGGTCTGTCCCGAACTGCGGCGGGGCAGGTGAAATGGCAGGATGGGCGTCCGGTTTATGGCGGCACACCGGCTGATGCGGCCGTAGTGCAGGCGATCCGGCACCTGAAGAACTCGGGCAAACGGGTTATGTTTTATCCGTTTATTTTGATGGAGCAATCAGAGGGCAACGGCCTGCCTGATCCGTGGTCCGATGCGCCGGATCAACCTCATTTACCCTGGCGTGGGCGGATCACTTTGGATGTTGCTCCGGCGCGGCCAGGCTCGCCGGATCAAACTGCCGATGCGGATGCGCAGGTGGCGGCGTTCTTTGGTATGGCGCGCGCGTCACATTTCTCGACCAGCGGCAGCAAAGTGACCTATCGCGGCCCTAGCGAATGGGGATTACGGCGGTTCATTCTGCACTATGCGGCCCTTTGCAAGGCGGCGGGCGGCGTGGAGTCCTTCTGCATAGGGTCCGAGATGCGCGGGCTAACGCAAATCCGCGGCGCGTCTGGCTTCGCTGCAGTTGCGGGGCTGCGGTCTCTGGCCGCGGAAGTGCGCGCGATATTGGGGCCGGAAACTAAGATCGGCTATGCCGCAGACTGGACCGAGTATTTCGGGTATCAGCCGCAAGACGGCACCGGAGACCGGTATTTCCACCTCGACCCGCTTTGGGCCGATGAGAACATAGATTTTGTCGGCATCGACAACTACATGCCGCTGTCCGACTGGCGGGATAGGGCCTCGCATCTGGACGCTGAGGTGTCGAATGGGTCGATCTACGATCTGGACTATCTGCGCGGCAATATCGAAGGTGGCGAGGGGTATGATTGGTACTATGCCTCACCGGAGGAAGCTGAAGCGCAGATCCGAAGCCCGATCACTGATGACGATCATGGCGAGCCGTGGGTCTGGCGGTACAAGGACCTGCGCAACTGGTGGGCAAACCGACATCATGAGCGGATCGGGGGTGTGCGGCAGGAAACGCCAACGGGTTGGGTTCCGGGGTCCAAGCCAATC
The DNA here is from genome assembly GCF_056537585.1 of Ruegeria sp. C9. Classification (NCBI taxonomy): domain Bacteria; kingdom Pseudomonadati; phylum Pseudomonadota; class Alphaproteobacteria; order Rhodobacterales; family Roseobacteraceae; genus Ruegeria; species Ruegeria sp. C9. The sequence continues at coordinate 612,110 of NZ_JBQFRU010000002.1, read as the reverse complement.
TGGTTCACCGAACTGGGCTGCGCGGCCATCGACAAGGGTACGAACCAGCCGAACAAATTCTTGGACCCAAAGTCGTCTGAATCAAATTTGCCGCGGTATTCCAACGGGGTACGGGACGATTTTATCATGGTTCAGTACCTTCGGACCGTCCTTGGCTATTGGGGTGATGCTGAGATCAACCCGGTTTCAGATATCTATGACGGCCCGATGGTGGACCTGTCGAACGCCTTTGTCTGGGCTTGGGATGCGCGTCCGTTCCCGACTTTCCCGAACCTGCGGACGCAGTGGTCGGACGGCGATAATTATGCACGTGGGCATTGGCTGAACGGGCGGTCCGGGTCGCGGACTCTGGCCTCGGTCGTGACAGAAATCTGCCATGAGGCAGGGGTGACGGCGATTGATGTGTCCGAGCTCTACGGCGTGGTACGTGGTTACGCGGTTGAGGACGTAATGAACGCTCGGCAGGCCTTGCAGCCGCTGATGCTGCGCTATGGATTCGACGCGATCGAGCGGGACGGGGTGCTGAAGTTTAGAACCCGCGACGGGCGTCGGGCCGTTGACATCGACCCCGAGCAGATCGCCATCAGCGCGGATATCGACGGGCCAGTGGAACATCGCCGCGAGGCTGAGGCCGAGATGACCGGGCGTGTGCGTCTGCGGTTCGTCCAGTCGGATGCGGACCAGAATGTTGTCGCGGAAGAGGCCGTCTTGCCTGATGACAGAACCCATTCGGTCGCCGTCAACGAAATGCCTCTGTCGATGACCCGCGCCGAAGGGCGTCAGACGGTCGAGCGCTGGCTGAGCGAATCCCGCATTTCGCGCGAGACGGCGCGCTTTGCTCTGCCGCCCTCGCTGCTGCATGTCGGGGCCGGCGATGTGGTGCGTTTGCCGGATGCCGGGGACGGAACGCTATATCGGATTGACCGGCTGGAACAGGCCGAGATGCAATTGGCGGATGCGGTGCGGATTGAACCCGGAGTTTATACCCCGTCCGATGTTTTGGATGATGTAGCGGCAGCCAAGCCATTCATTGCTCCGGTGCCAGTTCTGCCGGTGTTCATGGATCTGCCGCTGATCACTGGATCCGAAGCGCCCCATGCGCCGTATCTGGCGATATCGGCCGAGCCCTGGCCCGGTAACGTGGCTGTCTATTCGGCTGCACAGGATGAGGACTATACCTTGCATCAAGTGATCGCGGGGCAGGCGGTGATTGGCTTCACCGAAACACCCCTGCGACGCGCAGGCGCTGGGATCTGGGACGAAGGGGCCGCGTTGCGTGTCAACCTGATCGACGGCGTTTTGGAGTCGCGTCCACGCTCGGCGTTGCTGAGTGGTGCCAATCTGGCTGCCATCGGTGACGGAACACCGGGCAATTGGGAAGTGTTTCAGTTCTCGGATGCGGTCTTGCAGGAGACTGGCGTTTACAATTTGTCAGGCCGCTTGCGTGGTCAGTTGGGTACGGATGCCCTGATGCCGGATGTATGGCCTGAAGCGTCTACCTTTGTCCTACTGGATGAACGTGTTTATCAGACTGGATTGCTGCGCACCGAACGCCGCGTGGCCAAGCATTACCGTATCGGCCCTGCAACGCGCGGCTACGAGGACCCGGCATATGTGCATCTGGTTGAAGCTTTCGATGGCAATGGGCTGAGACCTTATGCGCCAGTGCATTTGCAGGCTTCTGCGTCGGCTACCGGGGACAAGATCTCGTGGGTGCGCCGCACCCGGATTGATGGCGATGACTGGAGCGCATTGGATGTGCCTCTGGGCGAAGAAAGCGAATCCTATCTGATCCGCGTCTTCACTGAGGGTGCTTTGTTGCGCGAAACTGTCACCAGTGATCCGGTTTGGCAGTATTCTGCCGCGATGAAAGCCGATGACGGGCTGGCCGGACCCTACGATATCGCAGTCGCGCAGGTTTCGGCTACCTACGGACCCGGGGCGTTTGCGCGCCTTTCGGTCGGCTAGCCGTGCGGCCAGTCCTGCACGGAGATCTCAGCGCGGCGGCGCGGGCTTTGCTGGCCGCGCCGCGAACCGACCGCGATAGGATAAGCACCCTCCTGATTGCTGAGGCCGAACTGGCGGATCGACATGTCGCCAGAACAGGGCGGTTGCATCCTGTTTATGGAAATGGCTCGTTGATGGCAGCCGCGCGCTGCCGGCCCTTGGCAGACGAGCCAAATTTCGACGATCTGCAATATTGCCAATGTTTCGAGATGGTTCTGCGAAAACTGATCCGGTTCCAAATCAGCCAGATGCGCAGCTGACACATTTTGAGGCGGCAAGGTCCAGCTCTAGCCTTCCGTGCGCTATTTCCTCGCCGCAATCTTCGCAATAGCCGAATTCGTCTTCGTCCATCCGGTTCAGCGCGGCCCGAAGCCGATGCGTTTCGGTGTCGCGCCGGGCCTGTTGCGCCTTGGCCATTGCTTGATTTTGCAACGCATCCATCCGGCTGAGCCGACCCACTGCCTGTTGATCCAGCTCCACAACTGATTGCGCATCCTGACCGGCGGCGGATTGCGCGGCCAGATCGCGAAGGCGCTGGTGAATAAGCTTCCGAAAATGGTCCAGATCGGCTGAGTTCATTTTTTGTTGTAGTGCATATCAAGGGTTTGCGTTTGGTAATTTTACGACTAGATGGCTATTCTAAGCGCAGCAAAGGATGAAAAGCCATGTTCGAAACGCGCAGCCAAGTGACACCTGTGGACCCGGTTTGGGACCGCATCACCTCGGAAGCCCATGCAGCCGTCGAGAAAGAGCCGCTGATGGGTGGGTTGGTGCACGCCTGTATCTTGCATCACCGCAGTCTTGAGAGGGCATTGTCCTATCGCATCTCGGCCAAGCTATGCTCGAATGAGATGTCGATGATGGTACTGCGTGAGATCGTGGATGAGGCCTATGCTGACGACAAAGCGTTGATTGAAGCCGCGCGCGCGGACCTGATGGCCGTTTATGAACGCGATCCGGCCTGCCACCGCCTGCTGCAACCGATCCTTTATTTCAAGGGGTATCAGGCGATGCAGGCTTATCGCGTAGCCCACTGGCTTTGGAACAAGGGGCGCCATGATCTGGCGTATTTCTTCCAGATGCGATCTTCCGAGATATTCGGCATTGATATCCATCCAGCTGCCCGCATCGGTAAAGGCATCATGATCGACCATGCCCATTCTATCGTGATCGGTGAAACCGCTGTGGTCGGGGACAATGTTTCGATGTTGCATTCGGTGACGCTGGGCGGAACCGGCAAGGAAGAAGAACAGCGCCATCCAACCATTGGTGACGGCGTTCTGATCGGCGCGGGTGCTAAGGTTCTGGGCAATATTGAGGTTGGCCATTGCAGCCGTATCGCCGCCGGATCAGTGGTGCTGCAGGAAGTGCCACCGTGCACGACGGTCGCTGGCATTCCCGCCAAGATCGTGGGCGAGGCCGGGTGCGATCAGCCGTCAATCTCGATGGATCATATGCTGGGGAAAGACCAGTAATTCGGAGTGAATAGACGAAAAAGGCCGCCTCGGGGTTCGAGGCGGCCTTTTTTGTGCATGATCTTCTGGGCTTAGGCCAACATGACCATCGGATTTTCCAGGTTGTCGACGATGGCTTGCAGCAGCTGAGCGCCAAGCGCGCCGTCGATGACCCGGTGATCGACCGACATGGTGACGGACATGACGGTTGCGACCGTCAGTTCTCCGTCATCGCCCACGATGGGTTTCTTGAGGCCGGTACCAACTGCGAGGATACCTGCATGCGGCGGGTTCACGATGGCATCGAAATTGTCGATGCCGAACATGCCGAGGTTCGAGACTGCGAAAGTACCGCCTTGGTACTCGTGCGGGGCCAGCTTGCGCTCGCGGGCGCGTCCAGCGAGGTCTTTCATCTCGGTCGACAGCGCCGACAGCGATTTGGTGTCGGCATCTTGCAGGACCGGAGTGAACAGACCGCCCTCGATGGCGACGGCAACAGCCACATCCGAAGGTTTCAGTTGCAGAACCCGGTCACCCGCCCAGACGGCATTGCACTCGGGCACCTGTTGCAGCGCGTTGGCGACGGCCTTGATGATGAAGTCGTTGACGCTGAGCTTCACACCCCGGCCTACGAGCTGCTTGTTCAACTGGCTGCGGAACTTGAGTAGCGCATCCAGCTTAATGTCGCGACGCAGGTAGAAATGCGGGATGGTCTGTTTGGCCTCAGACAGACGCGCGGCGATGGTCTTGCGCATGCCATCGAGTTTGATCTCATCGTATTCGCGGCCTTCGTACATCTTGGCCACGGCGTCCGCCGATGGACCTGCGGGAGCGGCGGCGGTTGGGGCGGCTGCAGCAGCAGGCGCAGGTGCCGCTGCAGGTGCGGCTGTGGCGCTTTCCACATCGGCTTTGACGATACGGCCATGAGGGCCAGAACCTGAGATTTGAGCCAGATCTAGACCCTTTTGCGCGGCAATCCGACGAGCAAGGGGGGAGGCAAAAATACGACCGCCATCCGCTTTGGCCGGTGCCGCTGGGGCAGGGGCGGGCGCCTCGGGTGCCGCCGGTGCGGCAGCCTCGTTGCCCGCTGCGGCAGCTGGCGCAGCCGCGGGAGCAGCGGTTGGCGTTGCACCGATATCATCAGCGCTTTCCCCATCTTCCAGCAGGACTGCGATGGCGGTGTTGACTTTAACGCCTTCGGTTCCCTCAGGAATAAGGATCTTGCCGACGATGCCTTCGTCAACGGCCTCGAACTCCATTGTTGCCTTGTCGGTTTCAATTTCGGCCAGCAGATCGCCCGAGGAGACGGTGTCGCCTTCCTTGACGAGCCATTTTGCAAGTGTGCCTTCCTCCATCGTCGGGGACAGGGCAGGCATCAGGATTTCGGTGGGCATTTCAGCGCTCCTCAATCAGAGTAATTTGGTCAAAGGGCGCCTTGGGGCGCCCAGTGCCGCGTGCGAGTGTCGCAATCGCAGCCTCGATTTTGTCTTTGTTCTCCGCCATCCAGACATAGGCGGTCTGGTGTGAGGGGCGCGCGCCGATCAAACGCATATCCGCCGCCAGTCGCTCGGGTACAAGCGCCCGCACGATGCGGTTGTCGATGTCAATCTCGACACGGTAGCATTCGGTTGCTGGATCGCGGCCCCTGATCTCCATTACCGGTAGGTCACCTGTTTCACCGCAGCGATCACCTCATCAGTGGTGATCAGCGCCAGCTTTTCGAGGTTCGCCGCATATGGCATCGGAACATCTTTGCCGGTGAGGGTGATGACCGGGGCGTCGAGATAATCGAACGCTTCCTGCATGACCACCGAGCTGATGTAGCTACCAACGGAACCTTGCGGCCAGCCTTCTTCGACGGTCACAAGACGGTTGGTTTTCATCACCGAGTTGATGATCGCACCAGTGTCCATCGGGCGGATGGTGCGTAGGTCGATCACTTCGGCGCTGATGCCGTCTTCGGCCAGTTTGTCTGCGGCTTCCAGCGCATATTGCATGCCGATGCCGAAGCTGACGATGGTCACATCCGAGCCTTCGCGCCAGATGCGGGCCTTGCCCAGCGGGATGGTCAGGTCATCCACTTGTGGCACGTCGAAGGACCGGCCGTAGAGGATTTCGTTTTCCAGGAAGACCACCGGGTTCGGGTCGCGGATGGCTGATTTCAGCAGACCTTTAGCATCGGCTGCGGAATAGGGCATCACCACTTTGAGACCGGGCACCTGCATGTACCATGCGGCGTAGTCCTGCGAGTGTTGCGCGGCCACGCGGGCAGCGGCACCGTTAGGGCCACGGAATACGATCGGACAGCCCATCTGACCGCCAGACATATAAAGCGTTTTGGCGGCAGAGTTGATGATCTGATCAATCGCCTGCATGGCGAAGTTGAAGGTCATGAACTCGACAATCGGTTTCAGCCCGCCAAAGGCCGAGCCGACGGCGATGCCGGTGAAGCCGTGTTCAGTGATCGGGGTGTCGATGACACGTTTGGCACCGAATTCATCGAGCAGGCCTTGAGAGATTTTATAGGCGCCCTGATATTCAGCGACTTCTTCGCCCATCAGATAGACATCTTCGTCGCCGCGCATTTCTTCGGCCATCGCGTCGCGCAAGGCTTCGCGGACGGTTTGCTGCGCCATCTCGGCGTCGGCAGGCCAATCGGGCGACAGGTCCACAACCGGAGCAGCGGGGGCTGCTGCGGCAGGAGCGGGGGCCTCAACCGCCGCAGGGGCGGCTTCGGCCTCCGCTGCGGCTGCGGGCGCAGCCACGGGCAGGGCGGAGGCGTCTTCACCATCTTCGACCAGGATCGCGATAGGGGTGTTTACTTTGACCCCTTCGGTGCCCTCGCTGATCAGAATCTTACCGACGATGCCTTCATCGACGGCTTCGAACTCCATCGTCGCCTTGTCAGTTTCGATCTCGGCCATGATGTCGCCCGAGGATACGGTGTCGCCTTCCTTGACCAGCCACTTGGCCAATGTGCCCTCTTCCATCGTGGGCGAAAGGGCGGGCATGAGAATTTCGGTTGCCATGTCTTATTCGTCCTCTCAGGCGTAGATATCAGTCCAGAGCTCGTCCAGCGACGGCTCGGGGCTTTCTTTCGAGAATTCGGCGGCCTGATTGACGACCTCTTTGATCTCTTTGTCGATCGCCTTCAGGTCATCCTCGGTCGCGTGTTTGCCGGTCAGCAGCAGCTCGCGCACGTGCTCGATCGGGTCGCTTTGTTCGCGGACCTTCTGAACCTCTTCGCGTGTACGGTACTTGGCCGGGTCAGACATCGAGTGGCCGCGATAGCGGTAGGTTTTCACCTCGAGGATGTAGGGACCTTTGCCCGCACGGCAGTGGGCGACCGCTTTTTCACCTGCGGCTTTGACGGCCAGCACATCCATGCCGTTCACCATTTCACCCGGTATTCCGAAGGCTTGACCGCGGTGGTAGATGTCGGCCGAAGAGGTCGAGCGTGCTTGCGCGGTACCCATGGCATACTGGTTGTTCTCGATCACGAATACCACCGGCAGTTCCCAAAGAGCAGCCATATTGAAGGTCTCATAGACCTGACCCTGGTTGGCCGCGCCGTCACCGAAATAGGTGAAGGTGACGCCGCCGTTCTCTTTATACTTGTCAGCAAAGGCCAAACCCGCACCCAGCGGAACCTGTGCGCCGACGATGCCATGGCCGCCATAGAAATTCTTCTCTTTCGAGAACATGTGCATCGAGCCGCCTTTGCCTTTGGACAGCCCGCCTTCGCGACCGGTCAATTCGGCCATTACGCCGCCCGGGTCCATTCCACAGGCCAGCATGTGGCCGTGATCGCGATAGGACGTGATGCGCTTGTCGCCTTCTTTGGCCGCGGCCTCAAGGCCGACAACAACCGCTTCCTGACCGATGTAGAGGTGGCAGAAACCCCCGATCAGACCCATGCCGTAGAGTTGACCTGCCTTTTCCTCGAATCGGCGGATCAGCAGCATCTCGCGGTAATATTTGGTCAGTTCTTCCGCAGAAACATTTGGTTTCTTTGTGGTTTTTCGCGCAGCCATAGTGGCGATCTCCCCCTTTCGGCAAGATAGTTTAGCGTTAAACTATCTCATAGAGCATTTCACACGTTCTGGCGAGTACTAATGTTACGTGAGGGCAGGATACGCGAGTTGCGGCCTGCCACAGCTTATCTTCCGGGCGTTAAGGTACAGAGATTCTTAGTCAAAAATTTCGTCAGCGGATGACGATCTCATCCGCGCGGATCATGCCGAGCACTGAGCGGGCCTGTTGATCCAGCAGATCGAGATCCAGATAGGTGTCTGACAGTCGGCGGGTCAGGTTCTCCATCTGCTCGATCTCGGCGTTTAGCTGCGCCAGATCGCGAGACAAAACATCGCGCTCGGCGGCAATCTCGACCCGGCGAAACAGACCGTAATCCCCTTGAACGGCGGCAAAGGTGAAATACACCCCCAGCATGAAGGCGATTGAGAAGAAAATGAAAGCCCCTAAACCGGGCCGATTGGAACGGGACACTGTGTTAACCGCCGTGTGAAATACTGCCTCAGAAACGCACCCTTTTTGGATGTCTCGACGCACTATGTCACAGGTGATTCGGGTTGTGAATCCCCTGTGTAGAAAAAGCTGAGACCTGAGGTTTGAGCGCTTACGGGTCCAGCGCGGCCACACCCGGCAAGGTCTTGCCTTCCATCCATTCAAGGAAGGCACCACCAGCAGTAGAGATATATGAGAAATCCGTTGCCGCGCCCGAGGCGTTCAGCGCGGCGACCGTGTCACCCCCACCCGCGACCGAGGTCAGCTTGCCATCGCGGGTTAGTGCAGCCGCCTTCAGCGCCGCCGCATTGGTTGCGGCATCGAACGGGGTCAGCTCAAACGCCCCCAGTGGGCCGTTCCAAATCAGGGTCTGGCTTTTTTCCAGCACTTCGGACACGGCTGCGACGCTTTCGGGACCGGCGTCTAGGATCATCGAGTCAGAAGGGCACTGATCAGCGGGCAGCACCTGATGCGGCGCGTTGGCCTCGAACACTTCGGCCACGACGATGTCGCGCGGCAGGACGATCGTACAGCCAGCGGCTTCGGCCTTGCCGAGGATTTCCGCGGCGGTATCGGTCATGGCGTGCTCGGCCAGCGATTTGCCGACATCGATCCCCTGGGCCAGTAGGAATGTATTCGCCATCCCGCCACCGATGACCAGATAGTCAACCTTCTCGATCAGGTTGCCCAGCAGGTCCAGCTTGGTCGACACTTTGGCGCCCCCGACAACCGCTGTGACAGGCCGCTTGGGTGCGCCCAAGGCGGCTTCAAGCGCGCTCAGTTCCTGCTGCATCAAGCGCCCGGCACAGGCGGGCAGCAGACGGGCCAGCGCCTCGGTCGAGCTGTGGGCGCGGTGCGCGGCCGAGAAGGCATCGTTGCAATAGATGTCGCCCAGCTTTGCCATGCCTTGGGCAAGTGGGACGCTGTTCTTGGTCTCCTCGGCATGGAAGCGGGTGTTTTCCAGCAGCAGAACCTCACCTTCCGTCAGGGCGGAGGCGGCGGTTTCAGCCTCATAGCCCACGCAATCATCGGCAAAGCGCACGGGAGCCCCAAAAGCGGATTCAAGTGCTGGCACAAGCTGCTTCAATGACAGCTCGGGTACATGCCGACCACCGGGGCGTCCGAAATGGGCCAGCAGGATAGGTTTACCGCCTGCGGCGAGGATATCGCGCACGGTTGGCACGATCCGTTGAATGCGGGTGTCGTCGGTCACCACGCCGTCCGCGACCGGTACGTTGATATCCACGCGCACCAGAACCCGCTTACCGCCAAGATCCATATCGTCCAGAGATTTCCAGCCCATCGCGCTCATCCTTGCCCATTGCATCCAGTTTCAGCGGTTCTTTTCCTGCATTTTGCGTTCAGGTCAATGCGTCACTTGGCATTCGCGCGCCCGCGTCATAGGTATTTGCGCAAGTTTCAAAGACAGGAGGGCCAGATGGCCGAGATCAAAGACCCCGAAAACACGATCATCATTGAGCTGAAAGACGGCAATGTCGTCATCGAATTGCTGCCCGACGTGGCCCCTCAGCACTCGGCCCGCATGAAAGAGCTGGCGCGTGGTGGTGAATATGACAACGTCGCCTTCCACCGTGTGATCGACGGGTTCATGGCGCAAACCGGCGATGTGCAGCATGGCGACATGGAAGACGGGTTCAACATTCGTATGGCGGGCACCGGTGGATCGTCGCTGCCGAACGTTCCGGCAGAGTTTTCGAAACTGCCCCATGATCGCGGCACGTTGGGTGCGGCACGCTCGGCCAACCCGGATTCGGCAAACTCGCAGTTCTTCATCAACTTCAAGGACAACCATTTCCTGAACGGCCAGTACACCGTGTATGGCCGCGTCATCGACGGGATGGAGCATGTAGACGCGATTGTGCGTGGTGAGCCGCCAGCGAGCCCCGACCGCATGATCAGCGTTAAGGTGGCTGCTGATGCATAAGCTGGCTGCAGTTTTTGCCTTGCTGGCCAGCCCTGCGCTGGCAACCGGGCTTGAGATTGAGATCGAGGGCGAGGGCGCCAATGGCACCGTCACCGTTGATCTATTCGAGGATATTGCACCCAAGCATGTAGAGCAGATCACCGCTCTGGCCGCTGCGGGTCAGTACGATGGGGTTGTGTTCCACCGTGTGATCGATGGGTTCATGGCGCAGACCGGCGATGTTGAGTTTGGCCGTGTCGGTGGCGACATGCGTCGTGCGGGTACGGGTGGATCGGATCGCCCTGATCTGCCTGCTGAATTCTCGGATTTCAATTATGACCGGGGCGTCGTGGGTATGGCGCGGGCGCAGGACCCAGACAGCGCGAACTCGCAATTCTTCATTATGTTCGAGCCCGGCCCGTTCCTGAATGGTCAGTACACGGTTGTTGGTCAGGTGACAGAAGGGATGGACGTGGTCGATGCGATCAAGCGGGGCGATGGCCCTAATGGCGCAGTGATCGGACAACCGGATGCGATGAAAAAGGTCACGGTGACCGAATAAAAGAAAACCCCGGCGCGCTTCTGCGGGCCGGGGGGTCTTGATGCGGCCGGGTCAATCGTCGTCCGACATCGCCCGCCAGATCAGTGCGCCAATCGCACCGCCGATCAAAGGTGCCACCCAGAACAGCCAGAGCTGCGCCAGTGCCGGACCATCGGCAAACAACGCCACGCCGGTTGACCGGGCAGGGTTCACCGAGGTGTTGGTCACCGGGATCGAGATCAGGTGGATCAGCGTCAGCCCCAATCCAATCGCAATCGGGGCGAAACCGGCAGGCGCGCCGCTGGAGGTCGCACCGAGAATGATCACGATGAAAAACGCCGTCATGACGATTTCGATCACTAAGGCCGACATCATCGAATAGCCTTCGGGTGATGCCTCGCCATACCCGTTTGAGGCAAACCCCCCGACGCCTTCAAAGCCCGGTGCTCCGCTGACGATCAGATAGAGCACGGCTGCTGCGGCGATCGCTCCGATCACCTGCGCGATCCAGTAGGGGATCAGATCTTTGGCATCGAACCGCCCTCCGATCATCAGCCCAAGACTGACCGCCGGGTTGAAATGCCCGCCCGAGATATGACCGACCGCGTAGGCCATAGTCAGCACCGTTAGGCCGAAAGCGAACGAAACGCCCAGCCAGCCGATACCCACATCGGCCACACCTGCAGCCAGTACCGCGCTGCCACAGCCACCCAGTACCAGCCAGAATGTACCGAAGAATTCGGCCATGAGTTTTGATGACATGAAAAGCCCTCCAGAAATCAATGACTTTAAGGTTAATTCAAAAAACGCTTTTTGTGAAACTGTGAGAATGCGGGGAATTTTCCTTCAAGACACGTCAGATAGGGGGCTGTTAGGGAATATGCTTATTCCGGTGTGCTGGCGATTGAGAACGACACACTCGGCCCAACTTGCGTTTTTCTCCTGTGCGCCCCAATGTCCGGTATCGGTTGTGGGCTTGCGATGTGGCGGGGGTATCAAAGTGAAGTTCAAAAAACTGTATTCGGATGCTCAAGGCGAAAGCCATTGGAAAGACATCGAAGTCGAACTTGAAGAGCAAAGCTTTGCACCACCTGCGAAAGCAATCGAGATTTCAAAGCCAGAAGCTGTCAAGCAAACCATGTTCTTGAGACTCAAGAAGGGTTGGGATGAGCCAATTCATCCCACACCTGTCGCTCAAAAGCTCATTTGTCTTTCTGGCTCAGTGCGCGTGACCGCGAGCGACGGCGAATTCAGAGATATTGGTCCGGGTGACGTCTGGCATATGGAAGACAAACACGGCAAAGGCCACCACACAGTTGTAACAAGCGATGATGATTTTCTTTCGATGATCGTGCAGTACGAGTAGCGGGGGCAGCGCAGACCAAGCCCTCCTGATCAACCAAGCGCATTGCGGCACTTGCGCGGTGTAAGGCCGCTTCGTCCCGCATTGAGGTCATTGTCAGATTTAGACGGACACCCCAAAACAAAAAAAACGCCGCAGTGTATCCTGCGGCGTTGCTGATTGGTCTTGCCGATAAGTGTTTACTGCTTCACTTCCGCCGCCGGGTTGGCACCCGATTTGCCGCTGCGGCCCGGGTTCAGCGGGTCGTCCTGACGCTGGACAGACCCTTCGAAATGCGCACCGCTTTCGATGGCGATGGTCTTGTGGATGATGTCGCCTTCGACCCGCGCGGTCGAGGTCAGACGTACCTTCAGCCCACGCACGCGGCCCACGATACGGCCGTTGACAACAACGTCATCTGCGGTGACTTCGCCCTTAATGGTGGCCGTCTCGCCAATGGTCAGCAGGTGGGCACGGATGTCGCCTTCGACAGTGCCCTCAACCTGGATATCGCCCGAGGTCTTGATGTTACCGGTGATGTGCAGATCCGAGGACAGCACCGATGCCGGTGGCTTGGGCTTGGGAGGGGTGCTGGCCTTTGTTTCAGCCGGTGCAGGTGTTGCCGGAGTGGCCGGAGCGGCCGGTTTTGCTGCCTCAGTCTCTTTCGACCCGGGTTCGTTGATTTTGCTCTTAGAAAACATTTCTCGCAGCCTTGATGTAAGTCATTGGGTTCATGGGTTTTCCGTTCACGCGCACCTCATAGTGCAGATGCGTGCCGGTCGATCGTCCGGTGGTACCCATATCAGCAATATGGTCCCCGCGCGAGACCCTTTGGCCAACCTTAACGCGAAGATTGCTGTTATGAGCGTAAAGTGTCTCAATCCCGAAGGCGTGTTTAATTTTCACCAGCTTTCCGAAACCGGATTGCCAGCCCGCATGGGTGACAACGCCATCGGCGGTCGCAAAGATATCGGTCCCGCGAGGACCGGCGAAATCCGACCCGTTATGCATGCGCCGGCCGCCGGTTTTTGGGTCGCGGCGGGTTCCGTAGCCACTGGTATAACGGACAGCGGCGCGCACCGGGCTGGCGAAGGGGGCCTTTTCCGCAGCGATGCGATAGAGGTTCAGCTGGTCCATCTGTTCCAGCAGGATATTGGCGCGGATCTGGTCGGGGCTCAGTTCCTCGCCGCGGGTGCTGAAGGATAAAGGGGTCAGCGGACCGCCCATACCGCTATATCCGCGCCGAACTTCGTCGAGGATACGATCTGTTGGCATGCCCGCGCTGCGGAACATCTTGTCGAGAGGTTCGACCGAGATCAGCATCGCCTCTTCCAACTGGCGGAAAATCTCGTCGCTGCGCTCCTGCATTAGGCGGATTTCAAGCTCGAGCTCGTCACGCTGGTCCAACGCGCCTTGCGCATCGGCAGCGATCTGGTCGCGCTGCGCCGCGGTCCGGGCCAGGGCATCGGTCATAAATGCCATCTGTTCCGGGTTTGCCGATGCCATCGCATAAGCCGCGTCCGCATCAGTGCTGGGTTGCAGTTCGGCCAGTTTGGTCCGCGCGTCTTCGCGCTGCTTCATAGTGGCACGCAGCGTGGTTTGGATCACCTCGATGCCGGTTTCCAACTCGCGCCGGCGGTTCTCGGATTCCAGCAATTCGGACTGCATGACCGAAATCTGTTCCAGAGCTGCGTTAAACCTGTCATGTGCAGCCAGCGCTTCGGCCGCACGCGCATCGCGCTCTTCCGACAGGATGTTCAGACGTTCTTGATACGTAGCCTGATCGCGCTTGGCCTGTTCCCGGAAATTGCCCGATCCGATGCTGTCCATCAACAGAACTGACGTGGCAATCGCGGTCCAGGCGACCATCACCGACACACCGGCGACTGCAGCGATCTGAGTTTCAGAACTCAGTCGGATGAACCGCGTGTCGTTGTCAGATTTCAGAAAAACACGGCGCTCTGGAAAGTGCCGCTCGAGCAGTGAGTGTAGTTTAATTGCCAGACGTGTCCGCACGCGTCCTACCTCAATTGTCCCCATATCTCGGAGCCGGTCGTGAGTGAGTAGCCGCTCCTTGACGCGATTGCATAAAGCGGTCGAGGCATTCGGGCAAGTTTGTTAACCAATCAAGAGCTATGAACGGAGAATTACCGCACGTGATCGGCGAGAACTTGCCGATAGCGAGCATTTGCTGTCAGTCCGACACAACTCCGGGTGGTGGCAGGTCTTCGGTCAGGGGCCAATAGAAATCTGGCGGCAGTCCGGCCTCGGCCCGTTTCTCTTCGTTAAATGGTGGTTTCAGCGCGCCGTGGAAGTAGCGGCGGACGAGGGCGTGGAATACATCCTTGGGGTCGGCATTCTCGCGCCCGCACAAGAAGTGGAACCATTTCGAGCCATAGGCGACGTGACCAACTTCCTCGGCATAAATCACTTCCAGTGCAGCGACTGCGTCGTCAGCCTTGGCCTTGCGGAAGATGTCGATCATTCCGGGGGTCACGTCCAACCCACGTGCCTCAAGCACCATTGGGACGACGGCAAGACGACCCATAAGATCCTGTGCGGTGTCCTCGGCGGCGCGCCACATGCCTGCATGGGCGGGCAGGGCGCCATAGTGGCTGCCCATCTGTTCGAGGCAGTCGCAGACCATCTCAAAATGGCGCGATTCTTCTTCGGCGCATTTCACCCAATCATCGTAGAACCCGATGGGCATGGGCACATCCCCGAACCGGGCGATGATGTCCCAGTGCAGGTCCACCGCGTTCAATTCGATATGGGCAACGGCGTGCAACAGCGCGATACGACCTGCTTCTGACCCCGGCCTGCGGCGGGGTACATCGCGGGGCGATAACAGCTCGGGTTTATCGGGACGCGCAGGGTAAAGCGGAGGCTCGGCAGTGCCCACTGCGATCTCGGGTGCTTCGCCTTTTCGGGCGGCAAACCATTCGGCGGCATAGCGTTTGGACAGAGCAGTCTTCTCGCGCCCGACCGATGTGGTCAGAATCTCGGTCGCCATTTCGGTCAGTGTTTTTGACACGCTTGCCCCCTTACGCTGCACTCCGCGCGGGTCATACCCTTGATGCCCGCGCGGGTCGAGAGGGCTAGAGCGCGCGTGCGGCCTCCAACACTTCGTCCACATGACCCGGCACTTTCACCTTGCGCCAGACGCGGGCGATTTTTCCATCCGCATCAATCAGAAAGGTCGAGCGTTCGATCCCCATGGATTTGCGCCCATACATGTTCTTTTCGACCCAGACGCCATAATCTTCGCACACGCTCTGACCCTCATCGGACAAAAGCGGCGTCGTAAGGCCGTGCTTGGCGACAAATTTGTCATGCTTTGCCACGGTATCGCGCGAGATGCCGAAAACGTTAGCACCCGCATCCGCAAAGGCTTGTAGTTGTTCCGAGAAACCGATGGATTCCTTGGTGCAGCCCGGCGTATCATCGCGGGGATAGAAAAACAGAACGACCGCGCGGCCACGCTGTTCCGACAGGGTCACCTCGCCGCCGCCGTCGCGAGGCAGTGTAAAGTCGGGTGCGATGTCTGAGACTTCGGGCATATTCAAACTCCGGCTGAGAAATTAACGGTTGCCGCTTATCATAGGGCTCCGTTGACAGGTTGAAAGGCGTGAGACGCAAATTGGTCCAGCAAGAACAGCAGGATGACACGAAGGCGGATAAGAAACCCCGCCGTCGGTCGCGGCGTCGAACCGCAGGGCTGTGGACATTGCGCGGTGTCTTCATCCTTGGATTTCTGGCACTGGTCACCGGCTTTATGGTTGTCGGCCAGCGCATGCACGCGCCGGATTGGTTGCGCGACCGGGTCGAGGCGCGCCTTGATCAGACATTGGGTGGCGTCAAAGTTCGGTTCGGCGATGTCAGTTTCATCATTCATGAAGGCTGGCGTCCGCGATTGCGACTGACCGATGTTCGTATCAGCGATGCGGACGGACGGCAGATTGCCGAAGTGTCCGACCTGCGGGCCAGCCTGTCGATGCGCCCGCTGTTGCGCGGGCATGTGCGCCCGAAGCGGATCATATTGCAAGGCGCGCAGATTGCACTGACACGGGGTGTCGATGGAGCGCTGTCGCTGACGGTCGGTGCCGGAAGTGCGCCGGTCGGTCAGGCCCGGAACCTGGCGCAGCTGATTGAATCATCGGACGAGGTGTTCCAGGCGCCTATTTTGTCAGCCCTGACCTCGGTCGAACTGGATGCAATTACGCTGGACTATCAGGACCTGCGGTTGGGCCGGTCCTGGGTGCTGGACGGCGGGCGTATTCAGGCCAACCGCAGCGCGGGTGAGGTTCGTCTGGCCACCAATTTCTCGGTGCTGGCCGGTCGCGATTATGTCAGCACGATCGAGGCCAACTATACCAGTTTGCTGGGCAGTCCGGCTGCGCAGTTCGGCATCTCGATCACCGATCTTCCCGCCGAGGATATCGCAGGCCACAGCCCGGCGCTGGCATGGATGCAGGTACTTCGCACACCGATCTCAGGTGCTTTGAGGGGTGGCATTGATACTGAGGGCGCGCTGGGGCCGGTCTTTGCCACGTTGAATCTGGGTGCAGGCGCCGTGCAGCCCACGCCTGAAACAACACCGATCAAATTCGACGCGGCGCGAACGTATTTTACCTACGACCCGAAACAACAGGCGCTGGATTTCAACGAAGTCTCGATCCAGTCTGCCTGGGGTACGGTGCAGGCAGATGGCAAGGCCTTTCTACATGGGGTCAAAGCTGGCGGGTTGGACAGTATGTCGGGGCAGTTCCGCCTCAGCGGGATTGAGATCAACCCGGCCAATCTGTTCCCCGAAGCACTGAATCTGACGCGGGCCGATGTTGATTTCCAGATGAAACTTGCGCCGTTCCGTATACAGCTGGGGCAGATGACGGTTGAAGACGGTGCACATCGCGCACGGCTCAGCGGGTCTCTGGCTGGTTTGACCGACGGCTGGGTCGCAGCCATTGATGCACAGATTGATCGGATGAGCTCTGATCAGCTGTTGAACTACTGGCCCGAACGACTTGCCCCGAAACCGCGCCTTTGGGTCACCGACAACCTCTATCACGGAGAAATGTCCGATCTGGATTTCGCCCTGCGTCTACGGCCCGGCGAAAAGCCGGACATCTATGCGGATTTCGAATTCGACGAGACCGAGATTCGGTTCGCCAAGACGTTGCCAACTATCCAAGACGCGCAGGGGCAGGCCAGCCTGCTCAACCGGCGCTTTACCGTCTCGGCGCAAAAGGGGATTGTGATCGCGGATGAAGGAGGTACCGTTGATGCCTCGGGCACCTCGTTCATCATCCCCGATACCGGCATCAAAAAAACCACCCCGGCCATTGCGCGGATTAAGGCCAGCGGCAGTGTAACCGCAGCCATGTCATTGCTGGACCGGCCGCCGCTGCAACTGCTGACCAAGGCCTATCTGCCGGTGGATCTGGCCGACGGTCAGGTCAGTCTGAGTGGAACGCTTTCCTTGCCGCTGATCAAGGGCCTGAAGCTGGAAGATACCAGGTTCCATTTCATTGGCGAGTTGTCGAATTTGGACAGCAGCAAGCTGGTACCCGGATTTGAAGTCAGCGCAGACCGATTGGACCTGAACGGGGATCAGACGCAGGTGGCCATCCAGGGCGAGGGGCTGTTTGGCGTCGTACCGGTTGAAGCGCTTTGGCGGCAGCCGATCGGAGGCGAAACCCCGCAGCAAAGCGAACTGACAGGTCAAATCGAACTCTCCCCGCGTTTGATGGAACAAATCAATGCCGGACTGCCGCGCGGCATGTTGACCGGAGAGGGGATCGCCGATTTCAGCCTGAGTATTGGTGCGGGTGAGCCCCCGCGCTTGTCGGCACAGTCCGATTTGGTTGGCGTCGCGTTGGCAATCCCTGAGCTTGGATGGCGCAAATCAGCCAGCACTGGCGGCTCTCTGACTGCCGAGGCCACGCTGGGCGCTCAGCTAAGTGTCGATTCCCTTCGGATCAACGCTGCTGGTTTGCGGACAACTGCAGCGATCTCGTTCCGGGATGGCGGGTTCGAAAGGGTCCGGTTCAGCACGTTCGAACTGGGCGACTGGCTTGCAGTTCC
This sequence comes from Ruegeria sp. C9, assembly GCF_056537585.1. Lineage (NCBI taxonomy): Bacteria > Pseudomonadati > Pseudomonadota > Alphaproteobacteria > Rhodobacterales > Roseobacteraceae > Ruegeria > Ruegeria sp. C9. The sequence goes on along the minus strand of NZ_JBQFRU010000002.1, from coordinate 594,234 downwards.
GGCGGAATTGATTGGGCGTGGTGCCGCGCTGCCAGATATCCGTGTGTTGGGCGGCGTGCTTGATCTGGGAAAATCCACCATCGGTGAGGGAGGTAGCAGCGGTGGTGCTGCTGGGCCCGGGCCAAAGCTGGATGTGAAGCTGGACCGACTACAAGTCACTGAATCCGTTGCGTTGACCGGGTTGACTGGCTCGTTTCAAACCACTGGCGGATTGACCGGCAGCTTTGCGTCGCAAGTCAATGGCGGTGCAGCGATCCGCGGTCAGGTCACCCCGCGCGCGTCCCGATCTGCGGTTGGTCTAACCTCGGACGATGCAGGGGCGGTTCTGAGATCAGCGGGGGTTCTGACGCAGGCACGCGGTGGAACAATGCAATTGCAACTGGATCCGATCGCAGAGCCTGGAAATTATGACGTCGACCTGAAAATCAAAAATACGCGGATCACGGACGCCCCGGCCATGGCAGCGATATTGAACGCGATCAGTCTGGTGGGGTTGCTGGATGAAATGGCGGGGCAAGGTATTTTCTTCGCAGCCATCGACAGCAAAATGCGTATCACTCCGACCGAGGTGAAAGTGCTGAGCGGTAGTGCCGTAGGTCCATCAATGGGGCTGTCCTTTGATGGTACGGTCGACACTGTAGCCGGGATGCTGAACCTGCGCGGCGCGATTTCACCGATCTATCTGGTCAATGCTATTGGCAGCGTTCTGACCAAAAAGGGGGAAGGTATCTTTGCCTTCAACTACACTCTGTCCGGACCGCTGTCCGACCCGCAAGTTTCGGTCAATCCTCTGTCTGGTCTCGCACCTCTGTTTCTGCGCAACCTGTTGCGCGAGCCTGCGCCAACGGTCTCGGATGGCCCGAATGCCACACCGGATCGATCTGGCGAACCCAATCCCGCCTTCCAGACACGTGGTGAGGATCGCTGATCTGAGCTGTGGCCGAATCTGTCGGGCCGATGTATGGCGCGGCCATGAAACTCAGCGACTTTGACTTCCACCTGCCCGAACACCTGATTGCCACGCGTCCCGTCAGCCCGCGCTCGTCAGCGCGACTGCTGCTTGCGCAGGGTGATGCTGTTCAGGACCGGCACGTGTTCGATCTGCCGGACATATTGCAGCCCGGGGACCGTCTGGTGCTGAACGACACCCGCGTCATTCCCGCTCGCCTCAGCGGTCGCCGCCACCGTGACAGCGCGCAAGGGCCGGTATCTGCCGCGATTGAGGCAACGTTGCTGGACCCACAATCTGATGGTTGTTGGGCCGCGCTGATCAAGCCGCTTAAGAAGATCAAACCGGGCGAAGAGATCGTATTCTCAGACGATCTGAGCGCAACCCTGGACCGAGTTGCCGATGGCCAAGCCTATCTGCGCTTCAACCTGACCGGAGAGGATTTCGATCAAGCGTTGGAGCAGGCCGGCGCGATGCCGTTGCCTCCCTACATCGCAGCGAAACGCGCGGCGGATGAACAGGACAAGACCGACTACCAAACTGTGTGGGCGCGAAACTCCGGAGCCGTAGCGGCCCCAACCGCGTCCTTGCATTTTGATGATGCGCTTTTGCAGGCGCTATCGGAGCGCGGTGTCGAGTTCACGCATGTCACGCTGCATGTGGGGGCAGGCACATTTCTGCCGGTCAAAGTGGAAGACGTGACCTCCCACAAGATGCACGCCGAATGGGGACGGGTCAGCGCGCAGGCCGCTGCCGAGATTGCGGCGACCAAAGAAGCGGGCGGGCGCGTTATCCCGGTGGGCACAACCGCCCTTCGACTGATCGAAAGCGCGGCACGCTGCGGCCGGATCGCGCCGTGGGAAGGCGAGACCGATATCTTCATATACCCAGGTTTTGAATTTCACGTCACTGATGCGCTGATGACCAATTTCCACCTGCCGAAATCCACATTGCTGATGCTGGTTTCGGCGTTGATTGGGCAGGATCGGGTCAAGTCGGTCTATGACCACGCTATCGCAGAAGAATATCGCTTTTTCTCATACGGCGACGCGTCTCTGCTGATACCATAGTCGTATCTTGGCCATCTGCGCCCTTACAATGTCGTAGACAAGCGCGACGTGCTTCGTCATTGACGGCAAAGCGGACAAAACACACCAGCAATTTTGGATAGGCAGAATGCTTCAGGTTCTTTCCAGCGCTTGGGCGCTTCTTCTGGGAATGGGGTTGCTGATGGTCGGCAATGGCCTGCAGGGCACGTTGCTAGGGGTGCGTGGAGAAATCGAGGGATTCTCGACCTTAGAGATGTCCTTTGTGATGTCGGCCTATTTCCTTGGGTTCCTTGGCGGCTCGCGTCTGGCGCCTGAAATGATCCGTCGTGTCGGGCATGTGCGCGTGTTTGCTGCGCTGGCCTCGTTCATCTCGGCGGTCATGATCATGTATCCGATGCTGACCGATCCAATTGCATGGTCGATTGGCCGCGTGATTATCGGGTTCTGTTTTTCGGGCGTGTATGTGACCGCGGAAAGCTGGCTGAACAATGCCGCAAACAACGAGAACCGAGGGCAGGCGCTGTCGCTTTATATGATGGTGCAGATGACAGGTGTGGTGAGCGCCCAGGCCTTATTGCTGGTCGGCGACCCGGCAGGATATGAGACCTTTGTCATCGCTTCTATACTGGTTTCGATCTCATTTGCGCCTATTCTGCTGTCCATTTCTCCGACCCCGGCGTTCGATACCACCAAACCGATGACATTGCGCCAGCTGATGGAAACATCGCCGCTGGGCTGCGTCGGCATGTTCTTGCTTGGCGGGATATTTTCAGCGCAATTCGGGATGAGCGCCGTTTATGGCGCTCAGGTTGGATTGAGTCTGGTCGAGATTTCGACCTTCGTAGCGGTGTTTTATATCGGCGCCGTAGTCCTGCAATATCCGTTGGGCTGGATGTCCGACAGAATGGACCGCCGTCTGCTGATCATGCTGGTGGCCGCTGTTGGTGGGGTAGGCGCCGTGATAGGCATGATATTTGGCGTCACTTTCACCATGCTTCTCGTAGCTGCCTTTATCATCGGCGGCATGACAAGCCCGCTCTATTCTCTGTTGATCGCGTATACCAATGACTACTTGGAGTATGACGATATGTCGGCGGCTTCGGGCGGTCTGGTTTTTATTAACGGCTTGGGCGCAATCGCAGGTCCAATTATCACCGGTTGGCTAATGGGGGCTGGCGTGCTCGGCCCACAAGGCTTTTTCCTGTTCATCGCGGCGCTGATGTTCATCATGGCCGCCTATGCGGCCTATCGTATGACCCAGCGCGTTTACAAACCCGTGGATGAAACCGGATCGATTGCCCCGATCTACCCGACATCTTCGCCCGTTGCCCTGGAAGTTGCGCAAGAGGTCGCCATTGAAGCAGCCCAGGACGAGCAGGATACGCAAGAACCCGCCTGAGCGCCGGAAATGTGACTTTTGTGTTGCAATATGTTACTGTCACAAATCTGTAAAAGTGATTTTAATGACGTTACGTCCTGGGGAGGGCAATTACGGAGTCTAGGGCAATGGTAGGTCCTGAAGAAGTATTGAGTTTTTGGTTAGATGAGGTTGGCCCCGAGGGGTGGTACCTGCAGGATGAAGCGCTGGATGCGCGGATCCGGGAAAAATTTCTTTCAACATGGGAAGCCGCGTGCGAGGGGAAATTCTCGCTTTGGTTGACCTATCCCAGCGGATCACTGGCCTATATTATCCTTATGGATCAGTTGCCTCGCAACATGTTCCGGGGAAGCAAACAGGCATTTGCATCGGATCGGGCTGCACTGGCTGCAGCGAAATGCGCAGTCGACAAAGGCTGGGATCTTAAGATCGACGAACCGGCGCGGCAGTTCTTTTACCTGCCGATGATGCATTCGGAAAATCTGTGTGATCAGGAGCGTTGCGTGCGCCTTATGATCGAGCGGATGCCAGAAGGCGGCGACAGCAATTTGCTACATGCGCGCGCTCATCGTGAGGTGATCCGCAAGTTCGGTCGTTTCCCATATCGCAACGATGCGTTGGAACGCGCGACTACTGAACACGAAGCCGCATATGTCAGCAATGGCGGCTACGGGTCGACCGTGCGCGAGTTGCAGGCCGCGACCTAGGTCGCGGGCTCACAGCCTTTAAGGATCAGAAGCCGGTCGGTGACAGTGTCGGCAGATGTCGTGATGGCATAGTCGATCAAGTCTTCCGGTTTTTCGACCAGGCCCGCCAATCGGGCCTGAGTGTCTTCCAGCTTCCCCTCCAGATCACCCAAACGTCGCAATGCCGCATTCAGCTGTTGGCGCGTGACCGCATCGAGTTGCGTGCCCTGACTGCTAAGGGTTGCAAGATCGCTGCGCAACGCGGCCAGTTCCCCACGAATTCCCTGCGCCTGATCTCGTAGCGGCGCCACGACCTGCAGGTTCTCAGCAAACCCGACCCGGATCTGATCGACAGACTGCGCAAGTTTCCACCCCAGAAACAGGCATAAAGCCAACAATATCAATGTCGCGTTCAAAAGAGCGAGCAGTAAATCTTTGAGCGTTTTAGCCATGATACGCCTTTCGAAAATCGGGAAGGTCAAAAACTGGTAGTGCATATTCGTCAGTTCTAGCCTTTGCGGTAACGTGGGTATAGGCTGAATTCAGCTCCAAATACCTGATTTGACCCCGCGTCACATATGTCGCGGGCTCTGATGTTGATGCGTTGTAAAAAATAGTTTAACGGTAAACTAGTTTTTTGAACTGACCTGTGCCGAGAGGGAAACATGGCTGCACAATCTTATGATCTGATCGTAATCGGGGCTGGCCCCGGTGGCTATGTAGCCGCTATTCGCGCGGCGCAACTGGGCTTGAAGACCGCTGTCGTCGAGCGCGAACATCTGGGTGGTATCTGCCTGAACTGGGGCTGTATCCCGACAAAGGCCCTGCTGCGATCATCGGAAGTGTTTCACCTGATGGAGCGTGCCAAGGATTTTGGCTTGAAAGCAGACAAGGTCGGCTACGATCTGGATGCGGTTGTGAAGCGCTCGCGCGGTGTTGCCGCGCAGTTGTCCGGCGGTATAGGTCATCTGCTGAAAAAGAACAAAGTCGCCGTTGTCATGGGTGAGGCATCGATCCCCGCCAAGGGCAAGGTCAGCGTCAAAACAGACAAAGGCACGGAAGACCTAACCGCGAAGAATATCGTTCTGGCCACCGGTGCCCGGGCGCGCGAACTGCCGGGCCTTGAAGCGGATGGCGATCTGGTCTGGACGTACAAACACGCGCTGCAACCGCCGCGGATGCCCAAGAAACTGCTGGTCATCGGCTCGGGTGCGATCGGGATCGAATTCGCCAGCTTCTATAACACTTTGGGCGCGGACACGACCGTGGTCGAGGTGATGGATCGAGTGCTGCCTGTCGAAGATGCCGAGATCAGTGCATTTGCCAAGAAAGCTTTCACCAAGCAGGGCATGACCATCATGGAAAAGGCGATGGTTAAACAATTGGACCGCGCCAAGGGCAAGGTGACTGCGCATATCGAGGTGAAAGGCAAGGTTGACAAACACGATTTTGACACGGTGATCTCGGCCGTGGGCATCGTCGGCAATGTGGAAAACCTCGGGCTTGAAGCCTTGGGTGTGAAGATCGACCGCACGCACGTGGTCACCGATGAATACTGCCGCACTGGGGTAGACGGGCTTTACGCAATAGGTGATATCGCAGGGGCGCCCTGGCTGGCACACAAGGCCAGCCACGAAGGCGTGATGGTAGCTGAGCTGATCGCGGGCAAACACGCACATCCGGTCAAGCCTGAAAGCATCGCGGGTTGCACATACTGTCAGCCTCAGGTCGCTTCGGTTGGGTATAGCGAAGCCAAGGCCAAAGAGCTGGGCTATGACATCAAGGTCGGACGCTTCCCGTTCATCGGCAACGGCAAGGCCATCGCGTTGGGTGAGCCCGAGGGACTGATCAAGACCGTCTTCGATGCCAAGACTGGGGAACTGCTGGGTGCACACATGATCGGTGCCGAAGTCACAGAGCTTATTCAGGGCTATGTGGTCGGTCGCCAGTTGGAAACCACTGAAGAAGACCTGATGAACACCGTCTTCCCGCATCCGACGCTGTCTGAGATGATGCATGAAAGCGTGCTGGATGCCTATGGACGCGTGATCCACATGTAAGGACAGGGGGCTCTGCCCCCGCCGCGGCAAGCCGCGACTCCCCCGAGATATTTATAGCCAGATGAAGCAGGGTATCCGTACTTCATCTGGCCGAAAATACCTCGGAGCGCGAGGCAGAGCCTCGCAAAGGATTCTCATTTATTTAATGCTTCCAATATACGGGCCCACGAGCGGATGCCTTTGTGGAAGCTTTTGACGTCGTATTTCTCGTTCGGCGAGTGGATAGCATCATCGTCATTGGCATACCCAACCAGCATCGAATCCAGCCCCAATACTGTATTGAAATATCCAACCACCGGGATTGATCCGCCCATCCCGGTGAAAACGGCCTCGCGATTCCACTCGTCCGAAAGTGCTCCGCGGGCCGCTTCGAATTCTGGGCGGCTAAGGTTCATCACCGAAGCAGGAGAGCCTTCGAGATCACTGTCCCAGACCACTTTTGCGTCCGTAGACAGGCGCTCTTCGACATGTTTGCGGATCCTTTTGCGGAGCGCGTCCGGGTCCATGTCGCCGACAAGGCGGCAGGTGATCTTGCAATGTGCCTCGGACGGGATAACGGTTTTGGAGCCCGCGCCGTTGTAACCTCCCCAAAGGCCATTCACTTCGAGCGTGGGTCGCGCCCATTGTTGTTCCAGCGTGGAATAGCCTGTTTCACCGTGCGGCTCGGTATAGCCAACCGAATTCAGGTATTCCGCTTCATCGAACCCGCAATTCTCCCATTGGCGCAACTGCTCGGCCGGGACTTCGTGTACGCCTTCGTAAAAACCTTCGACTGCGACGCGGCCGGTTTCTTCTTCATAGAAGGATGCGACGATGCGCGACAGTTCCCGCAGCGGGTTCAGACCCGGCCCGCCATAGTGGCCCGAATGCAGGTCGATGCGGGGACCGATGATTGTGAATTCATCCTTGAGCATGCCGCGCAATTGCGACGCTATCGAAGGCACCCCCCGCGACACCATCGAAGTATCACAGACCAGCGCGAGATCCGCCTGAAGCTCGGATTTGTTTGCTTTGAGAAATGGCACGAGTGAGGGCGATCCGGATTCTTCCTCACCTTCGAAGAAAAACGTGATGCGGCAGGGCAGGGTGCCATGCACTGCTTTCCAGGCGCGGCAGGCCTCGACGAAGGTCATCAGTTGGCCTTTGTCGTCAGAAGCGCCGCGCCCGCGTATCACCTGTCCGTGTGGAGTGTCTTCCAAAGCCGGATCGAAAGGATCGCGTGTCCACAGCTCCAGCGGGTCGACAGGTTGCACATCATAGTGCCCATAGAACAGAACATGCGGCCCACCGCTGTCCTCACCGACATGGCCAACGACCATGGGATGTCCCGGAGTTTCGCGCTTTTCGGCTGCAATACCGATACTTTTCAGATCCGCCACCAGCCAATCGGCAGCCTGGTCGACTTGGTCCTTGAAGGCCGGGTCAGTCGAGATGGAGGGAATGCGCAGAAACTCCATCAGGCGGTCGATGGAGGTGGTCAGATCGGTATCGATCCGGCTCAGTACAGCGTCAAGCGACATAGGGGTCTCCTGGGAAGGTCTTGAAATTGGACAGAGCCTAACAGCATGGGCGGTACCGTCCAGCAGGTTTCTGTGCTGGATCTGGGGGAAAGGCCTGCGGCGTTTCCTCGCGTCTTGTGGTCGTAACTTTGCTTGTCGGTTTAGGCGTTTGGCGTTATTTGATGCAAATCAAAGTTGGGTTCGGCTGTTCGGCTGTAGGCCAGTTGGACAGATGAACGCGACGCCATACTTCCAGCCCGGCTTGTGAAGTGGCGAAAAAAGTCGCCCGGGGCTATAATAACCGGGCATCCAAGGAGGGTCCGTTGGACTATACTGCTCAGCTCGATACAGCGATTGCCAGGCTGCATGACGAAGGACGTTATCGGACCTTTATCGATATTGAACGTCGGAATGGTCATTTTCCGCATGCGGTACGGACTTGTCCCGATGGTTCGCAGCAGAACATCACCGTGTGGTGTGGCAATGATTATTTGGGCATGGGTCAGAATCCTGTTGTTTTGGAGGCCATGCACGAGGCGGTGGAGGCCGCAGGCGCAGGCTCGGGTGGGACGCGCAACATTTCAGGCACGACAGTCTATCACAAACGGCTGGAAGCTGAATTGGCGGACTTGCACGGCAAAGAAGCCGCACTGCTATTCACCAGTGCCTATATCGCCAATGACGCGACACTCAGCACTCTGCCAAAATTGTTCCCCGGCCTGATTATATATTCCGATGCACTGAACCATGCGTCGATGATCGAAGGCGTGCGCCGCAACGGGGGGGCCAAACGCATCTTCCGCCACAATGACGTGGCACATCTGCGTGAGTTGCTTGAGGCTGATGACCCTGCAGCCCCCAAGCTGATCGCGTTTGAGTCGGTCTATTCGATGGATGGCGATTTCGGACCCATTGAAGATATTTGCGATCTGGCCGATGAATTCGGTGCTTTGACCTATATTGATGAGGTTCACGCGGTTGGCATGTACGGCCCCCGCGGCGGGGGCGTAACCGAGCGTGATCGGTTGGCGCATCGCATTGACATCATCAACGGAACGCTTGCCAAAGCCTACGGTGTCATGGGCGGCTACATCGCGGCGAGTGCCAAGATGTGTGACGCCATCCGGTCCTATGCGCCGGGCTTTATCTTCACCACCTCGCTGCCACCTGCGGTTGCGGCAGGGGCGGCAGCCTCGGTGGCCTATCTCAAGCGCGCGCCTGAACTGCGCGAGCAGCACCAGACCCAGGCCAGCATTCTTAAGCTGAGGCTGAAAGGGCTTGGCATGCCTCTGATTGATCACGGCAGCCACATTGTGCCGGTGATCGTTGGCAACCCAGTCCACACCAAGAAGTTGAGCGATATGCTGCTGGATGACTATGGTATCTATGTGCAGCCAATCAATTTCCCGACCGTTCCGCGCGGCACCGAACGACTGCGGTTTACGCCATCTCCGGTGCATGGACCCGACGAAATGAACCGTCTGGTGCAGGCGATGGACGAACTTTGGTCACATTGTGCGCTAAATCGCGCCGAACTTGCTGGATAACCTCACGCTAAAGTGTGCAACGAGTTTGCTGCGTGTTAAGCTTACGCTAACAAAAGAAGCGGACGAATCGTTATAGGGGCGATTCGACGTTTGCGCGTAACACGCGACAGGCAAAGATGGGGCAGCAGGAATGATTGGGCGCAGATCACAGCGCGATTCCGAAGAAGACATGGACGTCAGACCCAAGGGTTTTGATGACTATGAGGTACGGCTTGGCGATGTCATGCGCGGCGAACGTGCAACGATGGGCAAGTCGCTTCTGGATGTGCAGCGTGAACTGCGAATCAAAGCCAACTACATCGCCGCCATCGAAAATGCAGATCCCGATGCCTTTGACACACCCGGCTTCATCGCCGGGTATGTGCGTTCATATGCCCGCTATCTGGGCATGAACCCCGATGAGACTTTTGCGACCTTCTGTCAGGAAAGCGGTTTCGAGGTTGCGCATGGCATGTCGGCTGAGGCGTCGGTGGTCAAAAAGGCGCAGGGTGGTCTGCCTTCACGCGGGCCGATGGGACGTGATCCGTTTGTCTCGCCCAGTACGCCTTATATACCGGGCCGCGAATCCGTAGTCAGCCAGATTGAACCGCGTGCTATTGGATCGACGCTGGTGCTGTTGGCCGTCATTGGCGGCATCGGTTATGGGGGCTGGTCGGTTTTGAACCGCATTCAGCAGGTGCAGGTCAGCCCGGTTGAGCAGGCCCCCGTCGTGCTTACAGACCTTGACCCGCTGGATGCCGCACAGGCCCGGCCCGAGGGAACCGAACTGGCCAGCGCAGAGGTGCCAAGCTCTGAAGCGCTGGATCGTCTGTATCGTCCGCAGGCACTTGATGTGCCGGTGCTGGTGGCGCGCGATGCGCCGATTTCCACCCTTGATCCGCGCAATGTCGGAACGTTCCGCGCGCCTGAACCTCCGCAAATCAAAGTGACCGAAGTTCATACGGTTGAACGCCCGGCCTTGCCTCAAGTGGTTGAAAAGCTGGATACGACGCTGAAGATCGTGGCCGTGAACCCTGCTTGGATGCGTGTCACTGCAGCCGATGGCAGCGTGATTTTCGAAGGAACTCTGGGCACCGTTGAGCAGGGCAGCACGTTTGAAGTGCCGCTCACCGAGGAACCCCCGCAACTGCGAGCAGGAGCCGCGGGGTCGGTCTATTTCTCCATGAATGGCGAACACTTTGGTCCTGTGGGCGCGCCGGGTACGGTGGCCAAAGGTGTTGTTCTGTCAAAGGATGCCGTTGCAGAAACCTTCGCAGTTGCCGATCTTGAGGCCGATCAGAACAGCGCACTCAAGCAACTGGTGGCCGAGTTGCAGACCGAGGCGGCAGAAGCGCCCGCCGAGTGATCTTGGCATTGCTCCCCAAGGGATGGCGAACTATCTAAGGGTCAATTTAGGCTGATCCGGATCGATCCTCATGTCGCTCAATCACGTGCGCCCCTGGCGCAATATCTATCGCCGTAAATCCCGCCAGATCATGGTTGGCAATGTGCCCGTCGGAGGTGACGCACCGATTGCCGTGCAGACCATGACCAACACGCTGACCACCGATGTGGCTGCGACCGTGGCACAGGTGCAGGCGGCGGCCGAGGCGGGGGCGGATATCGTGCGGGTCTCGGTCCCGGATGAGGCCTCGTCAAAAGCGCTGAAAGAGATCGTGCGCGAAAGCCCTGTTCCTATAGTGGCTGATATTCATTTCCACTACCGTCGCGGAATCGAATCCGCCGAGGCCGGTGCGGCCTGTCTGCGGATCAATCCGGGCAATATCGGCGATGAAAAACGGGTGAAAGAGGTCATCAAAGCCGCGCGAGACCACAATTGCTCGATCCGGATCGGGGTGAACGCAGGGAGCCTGGAAAAGCACCTGCTTGAGAAATACGGCGAGCCGTGCCCCGAAGCGATGGTCGAGAGCGGGTTGGAGCATATCCGTATTCTCGAAGACAACGACTTTCACAATTTCAAGATCAGCGTGAAGGCCAGCGACGTATTCCTGTCAGCCGCGGCTTATCAGGGCATTGCCGAGGCGACGGATGCGCCCATCCATCTGGGCATCACCGAGGCCGGAGGGCTGGTCAGCGGCACCATCAAATCGGCCATCGGTCTGGGCAATCTGCTGTGGATGGGCATTGGCGACACGATCCGCGTCAGCCTGTCTGCTGATCCGGTGGAAGAGGTCAAGGTCGGCTATGAGATCCTGAAATCTCTGGGCCTGCGCCATCGCGGCGTGAACATCATCTCATGCCCCTCCTGCGCGCGACAGGGTTTTGACGTAATCAAAACGGTTGAGGCGTTGGAGCATCGCTTGGAACACATCAAGACACCCATGAGCCTGTCGATCATCGGCTGTGTCGTGAACGGTCCGGGTGAGGCGCTGATGACCGATGTCGGTTTCACCGGTGGCGGGGCAGGCTCGGGCATGGTCTATCTGGCAGGCAAAGCCAGCCACAAGATGTCAAACGACCAGATGATTGATCACATCGTTGAAGAGGTCGAAAAGAAGGCAGCAGAGCTGGATGCGGCAGCTGAAGCTGCTGAGTAACAAGGCCTAAGCAACAGGCATTTGCTGTGTTGCGCAGTGAATGCCGCCGCCCAGCTCGCCCAATACGTCGACATTTAATGCAATGATCTCGCGCCCGGGGTAGTGACGAGCTAGGGCCATCTGTGCAATCTCATCGGTTTCGCGGTCTCCGAACTGGGCCATCACGATGCCGCCATTACAAACATAGTAATTCGCATAAGACGCCACGAATTCGGGATCGTTAACTCGGCGCCTATTGGGTTCAGGGATCACCTCAACCTGCAATCCTTCGGCGATGAGACGGTCATGAGTATCAAGGGCCGCGACATGAAATGGATCATCCATATCCGGCTCGTCTGGCAGGTTGATCAAAACGCGCCCAGGGCCGGTGAAGCGCGCCAGACTGTCGATGTGGTAATCGGTGATATCCTCGCCCCAGACCCCATCAGACCAGACCATGCGGTCAGCCCCATAGGCTGCCAGTAATCGGGATTCAATTTCGTTGCGTGACAGGTCTGGATTGCGGTTCTCATTCACCCACGAGCTTTCATGGGCCATGATCAACCCATGACCGTCTTGTTCTACACCGCCGGCCTCGCCTTTCAAGCCGGTTGGAAGCAGGGGCAGACCGAGATGGTCGGCAACCTTGGCAGCGATCCGCGCATCGTGTTTGTGCACCTGTTTCCGACCCCAGCCGTTGAACTGGATACGAGTGACCGCAATCCCGCCTCGATTGTCGATCACGAAGATTGGACCTGCGTCGCGGCACCACAAATCTTCGGTTGGAACATCCCAGAGCTCGACTGATGAGGAAAGTTTTTGACGCGCATCCGCATGGTGCTTTGCCGCCGCAAGCATTGTCACGGGTTCAAAGGCGGAAATGGCGTTCGCGATTTCCGCGATGGTTTGTTGCACCATATCCAGAAAGATCTGGTCACGGTAAACTTTGCGGCTGACCGGCCATTGCATAAATGTGCGTTCGTGGGGCGCTTCTTCCGCCGGTACAAAGAAGTTTGAGGTGCGCTGAGCGAGGGTTTGCTTAGACAGGCCCATAAAACTCAGCGCGCCTCCAGTGAGTAAGAGGTTCCGTCGATCCATGCTGGAAACCTACAGTGATGACTTAACCCTGTTCTGCCCGAACTCCATTTGCGATCTGGAGCATTTGGTCTGCGGGCAGGTACCCGCGCATCATTTCGGTGCCCAGAACAAAGGACGGTGTGCCTGAAATCCGCAGCTTTTGCGCCAGATCGCGGGTTTTTGCGATTTCTTCGGTGACCTCATCGCTGTTCATTGCCGCGATGATCGCGTCGCTGTCCAGACCCAGCCCATCTGAAATCCGGCGCAGGGTCACCTCGGAGGGCTCGCCGCTGAATTCCAGCAGAGCGTCATGGACCTGCTTATAGGCATCGTCTCCGGCTACCTGTTTTGTTGCGATGGCAAAGCGGGATGACGCTACAGAGGCATCGCCCAGGATCGGCAATTCCTTAATCACAAGACGGATATTGCCGTCCTCGGCCAGCAGGGTGGCCACTTCGGGCACGGCGCGCCGGCAGTAACCGCAACGGTAGTCCATGAACTCGACCAGAGTAATATCGCCGTCCGGATTGCCACCGACCCAGCTGTAACCGTCATTAAAAAGCTCGTCAGCGTTGGCCGCAACGAGCTCCTTGTCAGCCTGAGCCTCGGCAACGGCATTGCGTTCCTCAAGGATGTTGATCGCCTCGAGGATCACTTCGGGGTTTTCCAGAAGGTATTCGCGCACCTGTGCGCCAAACTCGGCCTTCTCGGCGTCGCTCATCGCGTTTAATTCCAGCGCCTGCGCAGGACCAGTGATCAGGGAAAGACCCAGTAGGGCCGGTGCAGCATGTCTCAGGATCATTTCCGTTTCCTCTTTTTCTTCTTCTTTGCGCGCTCCGAGGCAATCAACACATCCTGTGCCCTTTGCCAACCCGGAGAGCCTTCGGGGAGCTGTGCAACAGCCCGTTTAGCATGTATGCCCGCATCATCAAGTCGGCCCTGCAGCGCATAGCGTTCTGCAGTCACCGCAGACGCCATTCCGTTGTTGCCCACCTGCGAATAGGCAGAACCCAGATCCTGCATCAGCCGGGCATTGCGATAGTCGCGTGCGCGCGCCTTTTCAAGCACTTGCAGGGCTTTCTTCGTCTTGCCATCCGCCAGCAAAGCACGTCCGTAACCGGCGAGGATCAGGGCATTGTTGGGCGCCATATCAACGGCTGCACCGTAGGCATCCACAGCTTCGCGCACGCGCCGGTTCTCCAATAGAATCTGGCCCTTCAATTCATAAAAAAACGGATCGTCAGGGCGAATCTCCAGCGCACCATCGATTGCGGCGCGGGCACGGGCGAGATCGCGATTTTGATGATGGGCCGATGCCTCGCGCATCAGGCGTATGTCACGATCTTTTTCTTCGCCCGCGCGACGCATGGTCCAGGTCGGGGATCGAAGAAAGGCTGACAACTTACCTTTGATCCGCGCGAACCAGTAATCGGCATTTGCGTTTTGCTCTGCCTTGTCGCCGAATTCGTTCAGAAAGGCCTCGGCGGCGCGCAAACGTTCGCGGCTGGTAGGGTGTGAGCGCATGTAGGGGTCTTGATTGACGGGGTTCAACAGCTCTTGCCCCGCGAACTTACGGTGCAGGTTGACCATCCCGCGCGGAGATACTCCCGCCCAACGCAAATAGCTGGCAGCACTTCGATCCGCCGAGGCTTCTTCAGCCCGCGTATGGCCCAGAAAGCTGCGCAGCGCCGAGGCTTGTGTGCCCGCTGCAATTCCTGCAGCAGCTTCTCCGCCACCTGCGGCTGCGGCTGCAAGCGCTAAAAGTGTCCCAAGCTGCGCGTTACGTTGTGCCGCGCGCAGGTTCTCTGAGCGTCTGGCCAAGTGGCCGTTGGCGATGTGCGCGGCCTCGTGTGCGATCACCGCTTGCAGCATCTCGGGCGTATCGACGCTCAGGATCAAGCCATAGTTGATATAGATCGTGTTGTAATCGATCACGAAGGCATTGAACGTACCATCATTGACGATCAGTACGCGCACCCGGTTGGTGTTCAGGCCAGCGGCCCGCAGGATCGGAAAGGCAAGCTCTTGCAGCCCGTGTTCAATGTCGGGATCGCGGATAAGGCTTTGCGCGCTGGCCTGCATGGCGCTGATCGACCATGTCACTGCCAGCAGCAACACGGCCGGGATTGACGCCAGCCGGGATAAGCGTTCAAAAGCCATGGCTGCAACATGGGAGATGGCCATGAGAAACTCAACCCGTTCCGGGGTCGATCCCTTCATCGTGATGGACGTGATGGAGGCCGCGCGCAAGGCGGAAGAAGCCGGGCGGCATGTCGTTCACATGGAAGTAGGTCAACCGGGGACCGGCGCACCCAAAGGGGCAACCGAAGCATTGGCGAAGGCCATGGAACAAGGGCCGCTTGGGTATACGGTGGCTTTGGGTTTGCCCGTTCTTCGTCAGCGGATCGCGCAGATGTATGGCGAATGGTATGGCGTTGATCTCAATCCAGAACGGGTGGTCATCACACCGGGATCATCGGGCGGGTTTTTGCTCGCCTTTACCGCTCTGTTCGACAGCGGTGATCGGGTGGGGATTGGTGCCCCGGGATATCCCTCATATAGGCAAATCCTGAAAGCATTGGGTTTGGTGCCGGTAGACTTGCCGACAGCACCGGAAAACCGGCTACAGCCGGTGCCCGCCGATTTCACGGGGCTTGATTTGCAGGGATTGATGGTTGCATCGCCTGCCAACCCGACTGGGACAATGCTGGATCATGCGGCGATGCAGGCGCTGATCGAAGGCGCACAGGGGCAGGGCGCATCATTCATCAGTGATGAGATTTATCACGGGCTGGAATACGAGGCCAAAGCCGTCACTGCGCTGGAGCTGACGGATGAGTGCTATGTGATCAACTCATTCTCCAAATATTTCTCGATGACCGGTTGGCGCGTTGGCTGGATGGTTGTGCCCGAAGATCAGGTGCGCGTGGTCGAGCGGATTGCCCAGAACATGTTCATCTGCGCGCCTCACGCCAGTCAGGTGGCCGCATTGGCAGCTATGGATTGTAACGACGAATTGCAGGCCAATCTGGATGTATACCGCCGCAATCGTCTGTTGATGCTGGACGGGTTGCCCAAGGCCGGTTTTACCAATATCGCACCGCCGGATGGGGCGTTTTATGTTTACGCGGATGTCTCAGACTTGACCGACGACAGCCGGGCATTTGCAGCCGAGATTCTCGACAAAGCCGGGGTTGCCGTGACGCCGGGGCTGGATTTCGACCCGGTGCGCGGGCACACGACGCTGCGATTTTCCTATGCGCGATCGACCGAAGACATTCAGCAGGGGCTGGATCGGCTGCAACGTTTTATGGCCAAGCGGGGTGCGATCCCGCAATCGGCCTAAAGCGTTCACAAAGGCGGCGTCATGCGATAGGCTCTGCCTCAAACGATCTCGGGATAACTTGAGGCCATGAGCAGGATTTTCTACGCAATCGCCCTGATCTGGGCGTTGAACGGTGTCGTTGTCGCGCAGGACTTCAGCGCGCTCGCACGCGTCCTTCCGGACCAGAGCGGCATCGTCGATGATGGCAATACCGGCGTAAGGGTCGAACTTGGGCTGACTCAAGGCGTGCCATACCGCGTGTTCACACTGCGCGATCCATACCGCGTGGTTCTGGATTTCCAAGAGGTCGACTGGTCTGGCCTGAACCGCGAGACCTTTCTGCAAACCAGCCGGATCAGCGGTGTTCAATTCGGGGCATACGTGCCCGGTTGGTCGCGTCTGGTGTTGGAGCTGGGCGCTCCGCTGGCGGTGGAAACAGCTGATCTGCGGGTTGATCAGGCGACGGGCACTGCTCAACTATCGCTGCACCTGAAAGGCACTGATTTTGACAGTTTTGCAGCCAGCGCAGGTGCCCCCCGTCAGCCCGGCTGGGATTTGCCGGAACCCGCAGTGACACCGGCACTGCCGCGGCGCGACGGTGTGCGGGCGGTTCGGGTCATGCTGGATCCCGGGCATGGCGGCATTGATCCCGGGGCAGAATTCGCTGATACCAATGAGAAAACACTGATGCTGACCTTCGCGCGAGAGCTGCGAGAGGCGCTGCTGCGTACCGGCGGTTTCGAAGTGGTGATGACGCGTGTTGACGATCAATTCGTCTCGCTCGAACGCCGTATCTCGCTGGCACATCAGGCCGGGGCCGATGTGTTTATCTCACTGCACGCGGATTCGCTTTCCGAAGGGCTGGCGCATGGGTCGGTCGTCTACACTCTTTCAGAGGAAGCTTCAGACGTTGCCAGTCAAAAGCTGGCCGAACGGCATGACCGGAGTGATTTGATCGCAGGCATTGATCTCAGCGGTGCGGACGATCAGGTCGCTGATGTGTTGCTGGATCTGGCTCGGCAAGAGACCGTGCCACGCAGTAGCGCACTGGCGCGCTCGCTGGTGGATGGAATGACGCAGCAGGGAGGCCCGATGAATCGTCGTCCGCTACGTTCTTCGTCGTTTTCGGTGTTGAAGGCAGCCGATATCCCATCGGTTCTGGTTGAGTTGGGTTTTTTGTCCAGCCCGCGCGATTTCAAGAACATCTCTGATCCAAACTGGCGCGCATCCATGGCGCATGGGCTTGTGCAGGGGCTTGAGAACTGGCGTCGGGACGATCTGGTGAAGCGATCTCTGATCGGACAATGACGCAGCGGCGCAAAACAGCCATTGTAGCCTTTCGTGTTTTGACCCTGCGCGGGGGCGACACTATATAGGCGTCATCGCGAGTAAAAGGCAGTAACGTGATCCGGTTCATTCTTTCGTTCTTCGGGGCAATTTTCAGTCTCGTGACATTAGGTATTTTTATGGCCGCGCTGGTCGTTGGTGCGGTGTTCTGGATGTATGGCCGAGACCTGCCCAGTCATGAATCTTTGGCACAATACAAACCACCGACGATCAGCCGGATTTACTCGGGTGAGGGCCAGCTGATCGACGAATTTGCGCAGGAGCGCCGCCTGTTTACGCCGTCCGAGGAAATTCCCGATCTGGTAAAACAGGCCTTTATCTCGGCGGAAGATAAGAACTTCTATACTCATCAGGGTTATGACCCGCGTGGGATCATTGCTGCCGGGGTCGAGGCAGTGCGCACTAAAGGCGAAACCGTTCGTGGTGCGTCAACCATCACGCAGCAGGTGATGAAGAACTTCCTTTTGTCCGGTGATCGCCGGGCCGAGCGCAAGATCAAGGAAATTATCCTCGCCACCCGGCTTGAGGATACCTTGGACAAGGAACAGATCCTCGAGCTGTATATGAACGAGATCTTTCTGGGCCAGAACTCTTATGGTGTGACCGCTGCTGCGCAGACCTATTTCAACAAAACTCTGCAGGAACTGGCCCCGCATGAGGCCGCGATGCTGGCGGCGATGCCCAAGGCACCATCGGACTACCATCCTGTGCGGCAGAAAGAACGTCTGCTGAACCGCCGCAACTATGTGCTGCGCGAGATGCAGCAGAACGGCTATATCGATCAGGCCACCTATGAGACCGAAGTCGATATGCCTTTGCGTTCGGTTCAGAACGGCGATTTTGAAAGCTTCCGCACTGCACTGCCGCCGCGTGACTATTTCACCGACGAAATCCGTCGCCAGTTGAGCGAGGATTTTGGCGAGGGTGAGTTCTTCACTGGCGGTTTCACCGTACGCGCCTCAGTGGATGAGGAAATGCAGGTCGAAGCGGCGAAAGCCCTGCGCACGGCGCTGCAGAAATACGACCGCTCTCGCGGGCGGTGGCGCGGCACAGGCGAAGTCATCGCCGAGGAGAAGCTGGCGGATGAAGCACAGTGGCGCGAGGCGCTGGCGATCATGGAAATCCCCCGCGACGTGGTGCTGCCGACGCAGTGGTATCCTGCCGTTGTTCTGAACGTGGCCGACCAATCCCTGACCGTCGGGATCGAAGATGGCCCAGCAGATGGCACAATCCCGCGCGAAGACATCAAGTGGATGCAGGGCAATTTCCAGGACAATTTCAAACGCGGCGATGTCATTCTGGTGATGGTTGGCGAAGAGGGGCAGTGGTCTGCCCGTCAGGTGCCAGAAGTGCAGGGCGGCTTTGTCGCGATGGACGTGAATTCGGGCCGTGTTCTGGCGATGCAGGGCGGGTTCTCGTATCAGGATACCGTGTTTAACCGCGCCACTCAGGCACAGCGCCAACCCGGGTCGAGCTTCAAACCGTTCGTTTATGCAGCGGCGCTAGACAGCGGATACAGCCCCGCAACGATCGTTGTGGATGCGCCGATTGAAGTGAATACACCTCAGGGACTGTGGCGACCCAAGAACTCGACGAACAAGTTTTACGGTCCAACGCCCTTGCGTACCGGGATCGAACAGTCGCGGAACCTGATGACCATCCGTCTGGCGCAAGAAGTCACAATGCCCGTGGTCGCAGGCTATGCCGAGCGGTTTGGCGTTTATGACCGGATGGGTGCGTTCCTTGCGAACTCGCTAGGGTCTGAAGAGACTACGCTGTACAAAATGGTCGCTGCCTATGCGATGTTCGCCAATGGTGGCGAGCGGGTTGAACCCACACTGGTTGACCGTATTCAGGACCGGTTCGGCAAGACCATCTATCGCCATGACGATCGCCAGTGTGTCGATTGTAACTCTAGCTGGCTTGAGCCTGATGAATCGCCGACGATCCTCACCGATCGCAGCCAGGTCATGGATGCCATCACCGCCTACCAGTTGACGTCGATGATGAAGGGCGTGGTTGATCGCGGCACTGCATCACGTGTTGTGAACCTGCCCGTGCCCACAGCGGGCAAGACCGGCACCACGAACGAATCCAAGGATGCGTGGTTCATCGGTTTCACCTCAAATATCGTGGCCGGTTGCTACATCGGTTATGACCGCCCGCGCCCGATGGGCCGAGGAGCCTACGGCGGCACCTTGTGCGGTCCTGTGTTCCAAAGCTTTATGGAAAAAGCAGTCGAGAAATACGGCGGTGGCCCGTTCGAGGTGCCTCCGGGTGGCCATTTCATCAAGATTGACCGTTTCAGCGGCGCGCGCCTGCCGGAAGACGCGAGTGGAGAATATGTGGTTGCCGAGTATTTCCGTGATGGCGTGGATGGTTTTATCGATCGCGTCTATGACGGTGGCTTCGCGATGGGATCTGACCTGCCGTTGTTTGAAGAGGCAAGTTCGGGCCGTCAGGTGACCACTTCGACCGGGGATACGATCACGGTTGGCCCCAATGCCAGCCAGGGCGATCTGCAGGGCGGCGGGCTTTACTGATCCGCCCAAGTTTCCCGGCTCAGTCGTCTTGTGGTGCCTCGCACCTCTTGCTATCACGCACACCTGATTGAGCAAGTTGGGACCTGACCATGCGCGCCGAAACCCAGAATATTGTGGCGGAAATCGAAAAGTCGCTAGAGCTGCTGGCGCAGCGCATGGACTATGAAACAGCGCCGCACCGGTTGGAGGAATTCAACGCGCGTGTTGAAGATCCGAACCTGTGGGACAATCCTGAGAACGCGCAGAAATTGATGCGCGAACGGCAGTTGCTGGTCGACGCCATCGAGACCTACGAATCCATCAAGACTGATCTCAGCGACAATATTGAGCTGATCGAACTGGGCGAGATGGAAGAGGACGAAGAGGTCGTGACCGACGCCGAAGAAGCGATCAAAAAGCTGCAGACCAAGGCCGCAAAGAAAGAGCTTGAGGCGCTGCTTGATGGCGAGGCGGACGGCAATGATACCTTCCTTGAGATCAACTCGGGCGCGGGCGGTACGGAAAGCTGCGACTGGGCCTCGATGCTGGCGCGGATGTATGTCCGCTGGGCCGAGAAAAAGGGCTATACGGTCGAACTGCAATCCGAGACAGCGGGGGAAGAGGCGGGGATCAAGTCCGCCGCCTACAAGATCACTGGCCACAACGCCTATGGCTGGTTGAAATCGGAAAGTGGCGTGCACCGTCTGGTGCGTATCTCTCCGTTCGACTCGGCGGCCAAGCGTCATACCTCGTTCAGTTCGGTCTGGGTTTATCCTGTGGTGGATGACAACATCGAGATTGAGGTGAACCCGGCCGATATCCGCGTAGATACCTATCGTTCGTCCGGTGCCGGTGGTCAGCACGTGAACACCACCGACTCGGCGGTTCGGATTACGCATATTCCAACCGGAATCGTGGTGACCAGTTCCGAGAAATCGCAGCACCAGAACCGAGATATTGCCATGAAGGCGCTCAAGTCCCGCCTGTACCAGCAAGAACTGGATCGCAGAAACGCCGAGATCAACGCCGCCCACGAAGCCAAGGGTGATGCGGGCTGGGGCAACCAGATCCGGTCTTACGTGCTGCAGCCCTATCAGATGGTCAAAGACTTGCGGACCAATCACGAGACATCGGACACCAAGGGTGTGCTGGATGGTGATCTGGATGGTTTCATGGCGGCGACACTGGCCCTGAATGTCTCGGGCAAAAGCCGGTCCGAGGCACAGGGCGACGGCTAATTGCGGCAGTCCCTGACCTCGGCTGTGAACCTGATCAAGGGCCAC
Source organism: Ruegeria sp. C9 (assembly GCF_056537585.1). Lineage (NCBI taxonomy): Bacteria > Pseudomonadati > Pseudomonadota > Alphaproteobacteria > Rhodobacterales > Roseobacteraceae > Ruegeria > Ruegeria sp. C9. The sequence goes on along the minus strand of NZ_JBQFRU010000002.1, from coordinate 572,996 downwards.
TGGCAATTGATCGCAATTGTCGCGTTGGTGTTTGTGTTCTGGAACACGATGCTGGTGCTTCCGTTGAAAATCCTGGTTGTGTTCCTGCATGAGCTTTCGCATGCCGGTGCCATTATCCTGACCGGTGGTTCGGTTGAAAGTTTCTCGGTCTCTCCACAACAAGGTGGCCTGGTTATTGGCCGAGGAGGCAATCGGTTTGTCAGTCTGTCAGCGGGATATCTTGGGTCCTTGATGCTTGGGATGGGCCTGCTGATGATCGCCCTGCGCACCAATGCCGATCGGGCTGCGCTTGGTCTCTTTGGGGGAGTCATGCTGATTGTTGCGCTCCTGTATATCCGGGAACCGTTTGCCATGGCGTTCAGCGCGGGCTGTGGAGCGGTGATGCTGGCCACCGCGTGGTTCCTGAACCGCAACCTGTGTGATCTGATTCTACGGGTCATCGGGCTGACCAGCATGATCTACGTTCCGTTTGACATTTTCGATGACACGATCCGACGCGCGGGATTGCGATCAGATGCATATATGCTGGCTGAAGAATTCGGCGGAACCACCATGATGTGGGGCGGGTTGTGGCTGGTGCTTAGTCTGGTGATGATCGTCTTTGGTCTGAAGAATGTGCTGGGCCGCAATAGCAATGTGCGGATCGACCTCAGGATCAGATGATGCGCGCTCTTGCGCCGCTCTTCTTCGCGAAATTCTAAAAAGATACATTTAAACAGTGGCTTTAAATGGTCCGAGCACGTCGCTAGGCTGATGACGAGCAGCCAAAGGACCAACCCGCATGGATTTGACCAGAGCATCCGCGACGGACATTCTTGACGCCTTGTCCCGCCGACAGCTTTCAGCTGCAGAACTGATGCGCGCGACGCTGGATCGGATCGCCCAGGTGAACGGTGAGATAAACGCGATTGTCGCGCTGCGGGATGAAGACGCTTTGATGGCCGAGGCGCGGGCGGCGGATGCCGCGTCACCTCGCGGCGCGCTGCACGGGTTGCCGATAGCGGTGAAAGATCTGGTAAATGTGGCAGGGATCACTTCGACGCAGGGTTCGCCATTGTTCAAGGATCATGTGCCGCAAACTGACGATCTACTGGCCGCCCGGCTAAGGGCTGCTGGGGCAATTCTGATCGGTAAGACCAACACGCCGGAATTCGGACTGGGTTCGCACACATTCAATCCTGTCTATGGTGCAACACGCAACCCTTATGATCCCACGAAAACCTGTGGAGGTTCGTCGGGCGGTGCAGCAGTGGCGTTGGCGACGGGAATGCTGGCGCTGGCGGACGGCTCGGACATGATGGGCAGCCTGCGCAACCCGGCCGCATGGAACAACGTATACGGGTTCAGGCCAAGTTGGGGGCGCGTTCCGTCTGAGCCAGTGGGGGACAGTTATCTGCATCAGCTTTCAACACTGGGGCCTATGGCGCGCAGCCCCGAAGACATCGGGCTATTGCTTGACGTCATATCCGGCCCTGATTCAAGGATGCCTTTAAGCACAGAGGTCGAGCGCGTGTTGCCCGTTCAAGCGGCTGATCTGACAGGGCTGCGCATAGGCTGGTTGGGCGATTGGGGTGGGGCGTTTCCGTGCGAAGAGGGTATCCTCGCGCTATGCCGCGATGCGTTGCACGTTTTCGAAGAACGCGGTGCGCGCGTTAAGGCGCTTGCCCCCCCGTTTGACGCGGACCTGATCTGGGACAGTTGGATTACTCTGCGCTCCTGGTCAGTGGCCGCAGGGTTGGAGCCTTTGGCCAAGAAGAAATCATCACTCAAAGACACCGCGCAATGGGAGTTGGAGCGCGGCCTGGCGCTCAGCGCGATGGATGTGCACCGGGCCAGTGTGAACCGGTCTGACTGGCACAAGCGGGCGGTGGAGCTTTTCGAAGACTATGACGCCTTGGTGTTGCCCGCAGCGCAGGTCTGGCCGTTCGAGCTCGAAACGCCGTACCCAACCGAAATCAAGGGGCAGGGGATGGATACCTACCATCGCTGGATGCAGGTCGTGACACCCGTTAGCCTTTTAGGGTTGCCCTGTCTGGGTGCGCCTGTCGGTTTTGGACCACAAGGGCTGCCAATGGGAATGCAGCTGTTCGGTCCGCGTGGTGCAGATGCGCGGATCTTGTCGATTGGGGCGGCATATCATTCTGCAACGCTTTGGCCTCAGAAACGACCCGCCATGTAGAACAACCGCCCGGGAGGAGAAAACAAGAATGGACAAACCCTTTGGTGTGCCGACGCTGAAACCCGTTGATACCGCGATGCTGAAAGAGGCACTGCGTCGAGCGTGGCAGGATTATCGCCGCGCGCCGCTTTTTGGGCTTCTGTTTGCGGGCTTCTATGTGCTGGCCGGGTGGCTGATGGCGTGGGTCACGCTGCAGACGGGAACGTCGTTCTGGCTGGTTTTGGCCGCGATCGGCTTTCCCCTGATCGGGCCGTTTGCTGCCGTGGGATTATATGAGGTCTCGCACCGGCTGGAACAGGGAGAGCCGTTGAATCCCGGTGCGATCTTCGGCGTGGTCATACAGCAAAGCCGAAGGCAACTGCCGTCGATCTGCGCCATTATCGTGGTGATCTTTCTGTTCTGGTTCTTTCTGGGCCACATGATCTTTGCCCTGTTCATGGGGCTGTCGACGATGACCAATATTTCAACATCATTTGAGGTGTTCCTGACCACGAATGGGCTGAGCATGTTGGTACTGGGCACACTGGTCGGGGCCGTATTTGCAATCATTCTGTACATGATCACCGTGCTGTCGATTCCTATGCTGCTGGATCGTGAGCTGGATTTTGTGACCGCGATGATCACCAGCTTTGCCTATGTCAAAGCGAACATGGGTGTGATGCTGGCGTGGGGGGCCTTCATCGCGATCATCACTTTTTTGGCGATGATCCCTTGGTTCCTGGGTCTGTTTATCGTCCTGCCTTTGCTGGGGCATGCCAGCTGGCATCTTTATCGCTTGATCTTGGACAACGATCCGTCCGGGGCTGCTCAGCCGACACCCTCTTAAATCTGTCCGTCTAAGTCAGGCCCTGATGAATTGTGCGCCTTTCGGGCCGATTGCAGTGCTGCGGACAAATCATGCCCAAGGTGATGCAGCGTAAGCCGTCTTACATCGGATCCACTGCCACCGGCCAACCGATACACATAACCCGACCATTCCTGAGGTGCCCATTCAGGCGGAAGGTTCAGAACCATCATTCTGCAATCCTGTGCGCCGGGCCGGGACATCAATGCGCAGACTTGTCCGCCGATGTGAGAAACGATGCCCTGAACCTCACGCATGGGCGCGGAGCATTTCGGCATATGCGACAAGGGTTCATAGCTGCGCAGCAAGGTGCAATGCCGAATGCGGCGCATAAACAGTAGCCGGTGAAGTGTTGGTTCGCGTCGGTTTGGTGAGGCCTCAGCGGCGTGATAAAATCCGGTCGCCATAGTTTTTTCTGACCCGGTGACGAGAAATCGATCGATGATTTCTGATGCGGGATGAGCGGCGACCGGTTCTATTTCATCCAAAGGTTTCAGCAGGATACGCGCGTCGATATCGAAGAATCGACACATCCGGTCCAGCACATCCGGCCTGGGAAAACTTTCACCTGACAGATAGCGATTAAACTGAGTTCGATTGATACCCAATTGGCGGCAAAGCTCTGAAACCGACCGATAACTGTTTGCGAGCTGCCTAAGGTTGGCTCCGAACATGCTGCGCAATTCTGCGGGGCTGCGATTGATGTCGGTCACTTCTGTCCCAGATTTCCGTTTGTATCTTCAGCAAAAACAGGTTTGCGGCGGCACAGCGGCCGCGCAGTATTCAGAAATCGTAAAGTTGACCCCAACGGGCGCTGCAAAGCGCCTCGCTACGCGTCACAGGCTAGTCTGATGATAAGCAAAATCAATAGGCTTTCAGCCTATTTGCATGATCTTTTTCATGCTGTTGCTCATATTTGATGAACGCATTAAGCCTTTTTGAGGTTAGCAGGGCACAATGGCCAAGCAGGCCGCCGCCCCGAGAATGAATTCAGTCCCGGGGCGGAAATGGGGCTTAGTCACCGCGCAACAGGGCTGCAACTCCGGTACGGGCGATTTCAATCAAGCCAAGAGGGCGCATCAGATCGGCAAAGGCATCGATCTTGTCCGGTGCACCGGTGATCTCGAAGATGAACGAATTCAGCGTACTATCGACGACATTGGCCCGGAAAATGTCGGCCAGTCGCAGGGCTTCGACCCGTTTATCGCCTTCACCCACAACCTTTATGATCGCCAGCTCGCGCTCGACCGAAGCACCTTCGACGGTCAGATCATGCACGTCGCGGACCGACACGATGCGTCCAAGCTGCGCCTTGATCTGCTCGATCACTTGCGGGGTGCCGGTGGTGACGATGGTAATTCGGCTGAGATGCCCGGTATGGTCAACCTCAGCAACCGTTAGACTTTCAATATTATAGCCACGACCCGAGAACAGACCAATTACGCGGGCCAGAACCCCCGGTTCGTTTTCAACCAGCACCGCGATCGTGTGTTGTTCCTGCACGTCCGAGAATGTCGGGCGTAGGTTATATGCAGAATGGCGGGTGGAGCCTTTGACGATGTTTAGCGGAGTCATTGATAGACCTCATCTTGGATATAAGTTTCTTCGGGCTTTCGTAGCGCAGAGATCAGCGCTTGGAGGCAAACTACGCAAGCCAGTATTAGGATCGGGGCAAACACGAGGCGCAAAGACAATATCTCGGTCATCTTGAAAAGCACCATATGTGTTGCTGGTCCGATACCGATCCACATTGCGGCGGCCAGTACCAGACGCCATGGAGAAGTTGTCAGGACGCCAGCTCGAAGCAGGAACAATGCAACGATTGCAAGCAGCCCAGATTCATAGAACCAGAAGTACGGTGTAGACATGGAAATACCCAGAAAGAGCACCGCTACCCGCAAGTCAAAACCTACCCTTGGGCTGCGCCATGCAACGAAGACTGCAATTCCAGACAACACTGTCAAAGTCCATTGCATCGCAAGCGCGAGCGTTTCTGGCACACCTATGCTGGCCAGCAAGGAATAAGGGCTAAGCATGACCGTATTCAGGTGGATTGAGCTTCGTATCTCTTCAAAGTGAACGCCCATCATGTTGCGCATTTCGGTCCAATATTCGACGCCAACGACCAGAGTGGCCAGAACGGACAAGACCACCGTCGTGACCGTTGCTGATATGATCGTCTTCCACGCACCGCTTGCCAAAAGCGCAAGCGGTATGAGCAGGCCGAGTTGGGGTTTAAGCGTCAGCAATCCAATAAAGAACCCTGCTAGTACGAAGCGGTCGTTCTTTAGCGCCGCTAGTGCGGCCAGAAGGCCTGCTGCCCAAAGGGTTGTGGTCTGCCCCATATACAAGTTTGGCAACATGGCGGGGGAGAGTGCAAAAGCAAACCAAACCGGTACGATTCCGCAGGAAAATGGCCGCACAGCAAGAAACATCGCGACAATTGAAATCGCTGTGAAAATCGCCCAAGCCGGAGAAAACGACAATGCCCCGAGTGGTTGGAGTGCGACAAGGAATGAGGGAGGATAAGACCAAGGCATCCAATCGTCTTCCTTGGACGCTTCGTGTATTTCCGACAATCTGTCGATATCAAATGCCGCAAGCGGTTCGCCTAAATGCGCGAGGTGACCTGCAGCCCAGAACACCTTGAAATCAACGGATAACGCCATTTTTCCTTGATCAACAACGGCATACCAGCCTGTGCCGACCCAGAACAATATCAACGCTAGAACGAAGAGCGGAACCATGAGCCCCACTTGCCAACCGCGACGGCCGGTGAATATCGACAAATTCTCTTCCGGGCTCGAAGCTCTGGCTGAGAACTGACTGCTGAGATCACGCATGATCTAACCCTTTTTCATGTCACGTGCGGCGACCTTAGCTCCGGCATTTGACCTAGATGTGGCAAAGCGGTGCTCAAACGAGCACAGCTCCACCAGCTTGAATAACACCTTGCGTTTCGGCTTCGCCCAGCAGCATCTCATTGTGGGCCTTGCCCGATGGGATCATCGGGAAGCAATTCTCGTGCTTTTCGACCACGCAGTCGAAGATGACCGGACCGTCGTAATTGATCATCTCCATGATCGCGTCGTCCAGATCGGCCGGGTCGGAACACAGGATACCCTTGGCACCAAAGGCTTCAGCGAGCTTGACGAAATCAGGCAGGGCCTCGGACCACGAATGCGAATAGCGTTCGCCGTGCAGCAGTTCTTGCCATTGTCGTACCATTCCAAGCCGCTCGTTATTCAGAATGAACTGTTTCACGGGCAGGCGGTATTGCGCGGCCGTGCCCATTTCCTGCATGTTCATCAGCCACGAGGCCTCACCAGCCACGTTGATGACCAGTGCATCGGGATGTGCCATTTGCACACCGATCGAGGCGGGGAAACCATAGCCCATGGTGCCCAGCCCGCCCGAAGTCATCCAGCGGTTGGGGTCTTCAAAGCCCAGGTATTGCGCCGCCCACATCTGGTGTTGTCCAACCTCGGTCGTGACATAGCGGTCGTATTTCTTCGTCAGCTCTTCAAGCCGTTGCAGCGCGTATTGCGGCTTGATGGTCTTCTCGCTGTTTGTGAAGGCAAGGCAGTTGACGTTGCGCCATTCGTTAATCTGGTCTTGCCACTGCTTGATATTGGCAGCGTCTGTTTTGCGACCGCGTGCTTTCCAGACTTTCAGAATATCCTCAAGCACGTGGGCAACATCGCCAACTATTGGGATGTCGACACGGATAACTTTGTTGATCGACGAAGGGTCGATATCTACATGGGCTTTGATTGAGTTCGGCGAGAACGCATCGATCCGGCCGGTGATACGGTCATCAAATCGCGCGCCGATGTTAATCATCAGATCGCAATCATGCATCGCCATGTTGGCCTCGTAGAGCCCATGCATCCCAAGCATACCGATCCAGTTTTCGCCAGAGGCCGGATAGGCCCCAAGCCCCATCAGAGTCGAAGTGATCGGAAAGCCGGTTGCATCCACCAGTTCGCGCAGCAGCTGGCTGGCAGCTGGACCAGAATTGATAACGCCACCACCGGTATAGAAGACTGGCTTCTTTGCGGTCTCGATTGCTGCAACAAGCTCCGTGATTTCTTCCAGATCGCCCTTCAATACTGGCTGATAGTGAGAGGTCGACGGTTTTGGCGTCGTGTATTCACCCGAGGCGAACTGAACGTCTTTCGGAATGTCAACGAGCACGGGGCCGGGGCGACCGGAAGTGGCCACATGGAAGGCTTCGTGCATAGTTGCCGCCAGCGAGTCCGTATCCTTCACCAACCAGTTGTGCTTGGTGCAGGGGCGCGTGATGCCCACAGTGTCGGCTTCCTGAAAGGCGTCAGAGCCAATCATGAAGGTCGGAACCTGACCGGTCAGAACAACGATCGGAATTGAATCCAACAACGCATCGGTCAAGCCGGTCACGGCATTGGTCGCGCCAGGACCGGATGTGACCAAAGCAACGCCCGGCTTGCCGGTCGAGCGGGCATAGCCTTCGGCAGCATGTACCGCACCTTGCTCATGCCGTACCAGAATGTGACGGATGTCATTTTGCAGAAAGATCTCGTCATAGATCGGTAGGACGGCGCCACCGGGGTATCCGAATACCGTGTCCACGCCCTGATCCTTGAGGGCCTGAACCACCATCTTTGCGCCGGTCATCTCACGTGTCATCTGCTTTGCTCCGTTCGCGACATGTGTCTTGCGTGTTGCCAAAAAAAAGCCCCCGAGATTTTCGGAGGCGCATGGGTTCGATTATGGTTTACCGTTACCGGCCCATGCGCGTGTTTCCTACGATTACGACTAGCGCTTTCATCGCCAGAGGCTCCTTCTTTGCGTGCAGGGACATTATGGTTGAGGGGAAGGGGCGTCAACAGGCAAATACAAAAATATTGTAAGTCTGGGCTTGTGGGATTTGATATTTTGTTGCGCAAAATGACGCAGGTCGAGAAATATCCGCGAAAATTCGCCGTAAATTGGTGGGCGATCGGGTGATCAACAGTGGTCTGATTGCGTCAGGCCCATGTCTGAAACAGACCAGAGCAGCGCCCGATGCTGAGGCAGGCTGGTGAAAACAGCGCTAAATCGGGAGGTCAGACATGCTGCGCGATCTTGTGGATCTGGGGCGCTATCCGATCGATCGGCCTGATTCATACGGGTACAGGCAGCTGATCGCGGATCTGAGGCGGGACCTGAAAGTTGATGGATGCGCGGTCCTCCCCGGCTTTGTGCACGTAGATGGCCTTGGGAAACTGATCGCTGAGGCCGATCACGTCGCTCCCAAAGCCCATCGATCGTTCAATCGCACGAATGCCTATTTTACGCAGGATGATCCCAGTTACGGGATCGGTCATCCAATCCGACGGTTTTTTGACCGATCCAACGCCTTTGTTCCGGCTGACAACTTCCCTGTCACAAGCCCGCTGCGGCGTATTTATCAGTATGAAGGTTTCATGCCTTTCATCCGCACGGCTTTGAACGAGCCGGAGGATCGGTTCTTCCGATATGATGACCCGTTGGCGGATGTGATCATCAATGTGGTCGAGAAGGGAGGCGGCTTTCCGTGGCATTTTGACACCAATAATTACACCGTGACGCTGGCAATCCAGAATGGCGAGGAGGGCGGTGCATTCGAATACGCACCCAATCTGCGGACCAGTGAAGACGAGAATTTCAAAGGCGTCGCTGCGATTTTGGATGGCAGCAGGAGGGGCGTACACCAACTGGAACTGCAACCGGGCGACCTGCAGATTTTCAAGGGGCGCTATGCATTGCACCGGGTAGCGCCGGTTGAAGGACAACGGAAACGCTATGTTGGTATCTTTTCGTTTGTCGAAACCGAAGGCATGTGTGGTGGGGTGGAGCGGACCCGTCAACTCTATGGCCGTGTGCTGCCGCATCATTATGAGCGTGAAGGGTTGCGGGGTGATCAACTGCTTGACTGATATGTGCTAGTCTCGGGCCCGAGGTTGGAAGAGGGCTGTTTTGATGCAGATATTACAACTTACACCATTTGTCCTTTGTTCTTCTTTGGACGCGCAGATTGAGTTCTACACTCAGCGGCTTGGGTTTTCCTGCACATTCAGGCAGGACAATTATGCCTTCTTGCGCCGTGATCCTGTGGCGATCCGATTATTGGAATGTCCACCGCGTCAGGATGGGCGCGCATTGGGGGATGAGCAGTCGTTTTATGTTGACGTCAAAGGAATCGACAGCCTGTTCGAAAGCCTGCGCCCCGGGTTGGAGGAGCTGCCTGAAGGGCGGGTGCGCCCGCCATTCGATCAGCCGTATCAGCAGCGCGAATTTCATGTCCTCGATGAAGACGGGACTTTGGTGTTCTTTGGTGAAGATATCAGTGAACGCGGCAGCGGGTAGTGCTCCCGCCCGACTTCAATGTGCCGTTGGCACATCTCCTTCGGTTGGGCCGGGCAGCGCGTTTCGCGCTGCGGTCATAGCCCGGGGCTGGTGCCCTGCAGGACGCCATGCTCCAGGGCATAGCGGGTCAAGCCGGCGGTGGAGGAGATGCCAAGTTTGCGCTTGATGTTCTTGCGATGCGTCTCAACTGTGCGCACCGAAATGTCCAGCGCCAGTGCCACCTCTTTGTTGGATTTACCTTGCGCCAATTCCAGCAGGATTGTCTGTTCCCGGCCGGTCAGCGCCTCGCGCGTGTTGCCGTCCTTGGGCTCCAGCGAGCCGCTGGCCCCGGTACAAAGATACCGCTCGCCCCGCATCACGGCATCGATGGCTTGCTTGATCTCTTCGGTGGGAACGTCCTTGAGGATATAGCCTTTGGCGCCGTGGCTGAGCGCGGTTGAGATGTATTCGGGACTGTCATGCATCGACAGGATCAGAACGCGGGTTTTGGGCAGGCGCTCTAAAATGATCTCGGTGGCGTTCAACCCGCTCAGGCCGGGCATGTTGAGATCCATCAGGATCACGTCCGGCTGCAGGTGGGTTGCTCGATCGATAGCTTCTTGTCCGTTGGAAAGTGTGCCGACAACTTCGATCTCATCATAGCTTTCCAGCAGAGACTGAATGCCTTCGGCGACCATGGGGTGATCGTCGACAATAAGGACCCGGATGATTGAGTCGGACATCAGATACCGGCCTTTCGTTTTGGCGTTGGGTCTTCCTGCGGTGGCAGCATATGACTGAGCGGCAAGCTGACCTCAATCACGGTGCCGCTACGCCCGCCGCGCGATGAGAGGATGCGTAAAGTGCCGTCAAGCTGTTCGATCCGTTCCTGCATGTTGCGTAGCCCGATTCCGGTGCTGACATGGCCTGGTTCGTTCCGCAACCCGCGACCATTGTCCGTAATCCGCATCGTGGCGCCTTTCTTATGACCCCGCAGGTCAATGGTAACACGGGTTGCTCCCGAGTGGCGCTCGATATTGGTCAGGGCTTCCTGCGCAATACGGTAGAGGGCAATCTTGCTGTCTTGATCCAATCGGTTTCGGAACACCACGGTTGAGAAATCGGTTTCAATACCCGTGCGTTCACTGAAATCGTCGGTCAAAGCCTTGAGCGCTGGCCCAAGCCCCAGATCATCCAGAACACCCGGACGCAGGTCGCGGCTGATGCGGCGAACCTCGGTGATGGCGGTTGCCAGATTGTCGATACCTGTTTGCAATGGTTCCTGCGCCGACTCGTCATCCCCGCGGATCAGACGTCGTCGGGCGTTGTCCAGTGCATAGCGTACGCCAACCAGAATCTGGCTGATGCCGTCATGCAATTCGCGGGCGACGCGCCCGCGCTCTTCTTCCTGAGCGTCCAGTACCCGCTGTGTCAGTTCCTTAAGCTTGGCATCAGCTAGCCGCCGTTCGCGGAAGTTCAGCAACATGCCCGAGGCAAAGACGATTAGAACAGCGGCCAGAACAATGCCTCCGATATAAAGGAAGGTGCGCTGCACGCGCGCCTCAACCTCAGCCCGGGCATTGGCGACGGTGGCAACGATGTCATCGATGAACACACCCGTGCCCACCACCCAGCGCCAGTCCTGCAGGCCAACAACATAGGCGATCATCTGAGCCTCTTCACCGGTCGATGGTTTTTGCCACATAAAGCTGTGCCAGCCTGCGCCCTGTCGGGCGAGCGTGATGAACTCATCCACAATCGGGGTGCCATCGCTGTCGGTCAGATCGGCCCAGTTGCGATTGATGAATTCAGTCTGGCGCGGGCTGACGAGGTTGTTGCCGTCATAGTCATAGACAAAGAAGAACCCGTCCTTGCCGTAAATCATCGCCGACAGAATCTGGGTCACGAGGTTTTTTGCGATTTCGTCATCCGGGGAGGCGCGACCGTAAATATAGGCAAACCCGTTCCGCGCCTGGGTCACGTAATTACGCAGCTCTTCTTTTTTGGCTTCGATCAGGCGGCGCTCGAGCGCCTGTATCTCACTCTCGGCGGTCGCGCGCGATTCATAAGCGACCACCATTGCAATGGCCGCAACCGCTGCGATCAGCGGGATTGCGGCAACCAGCGACAGTTTTTGCGCATAGGTTAGCGAGATTAGGTTCCGGATTCCTCCCATGTTCGAATCGATACGCAAGCTGCCGGCAAATTGCAAAAAATTTGGAAGAACACAGTGCTCGGCCACAGTGATTTGGGCGCGAGCGGGTAAAATCAACCGGATTTGTGCTTTTGAATGTGGAAAAACCCGACTGGCTACGTAGTAGTAGGTATTCACATTCATGTGTGTGGAACTAGGCTAACGCGCACTAGAAACGATCGACCCGGCATCACCCGGGGAATGAATATGAAGGGGAGGATCACTCATATGGATCGTCGTAAGTTTCTGAAAACATCAGCACTGGGCGGCTCGGCCGCTGCAGCCACCACGCTGGCAGCGCCCGCCTATGCGCAAGGCAAGCGCACGCTGACTATGGTCACCTCGTGGGGCCGTGGCCTCGCAGGTGTGTTCGACAGCGCGCAGCGTTGCGCCGACAGCATTACCACAATGTCGGATGGCGACCTGAACGTTGAAATCAAAGCCGCTGGTGAACTGGTTGGTGCCTTTGAGGTGTTTGACGCGGTATCGTCCGGACAGGCCGATATGTACCACGCGGCAGACTACTACTTTGTGGGTCAGCACCCGGGCTATGCGTTCTTCACCGCTGTTCCGTTCGGCATGACCGCGCAGGAACTGGTGAACTGGTACTACCATGCCGGCGGCATGGAGCTGCATGATGAGCTGGGCGAAATCTTCGGCCTGAAATCCTTCCTGGCCGGTAACACTGGCGCGCAGGCAGGTGGCTGGTACTCGAAAGAGATCAACAGCCCCGAAGACTTTAACGGCCTGAAATTCCGCATGCCGGGTCTGGGTGGCAAGGCGCTGGGCAAACTGGGCGCATCCGTTCAGAACATTCCGGGTTCGGAAGTGTATCAGGCGCTGTCGTCCGGTGCTATTGACGGAACCGAGTGGATCGGTCCCTGGGCTGATGAAAAAGCGGGCTTCCAGGAAATCACCAAAACCTACTACACCGCGGGCTTCCATGAGCCGGGTGCGGGTCTGTCGCTGGCCACCAACCGCGAGGTTTATGACAGCCTGTCCGCCGCGCAGCAGAAGATCATCGAGATCGCAGCTGCCGAGTGCCACCAGTGGAACCTGGCACAATTCCTGGCCAACAACGGTGCAGCGCTGCAGCGTCTGCAGGCCGGTGGTGTTAAGGTCATGGAATTCCCGGACAGCGTTTGGGACGCGTTTGGCGCAGCCAGCCAAGAAGTTCTGGATGAAAACATGGGTGATGAGCTGTTCAAGCGCATTCACGACAGCGCCATGGAGTCGATGGCAGCATCGTCGGCATGGAACAACCTGTCGTCGGGTGTCTACACCTCGCAGCGTGACCGCGTACGCGGCTAAGCAATCCGCTCAATGCAATCGGTTCCCCCGTCAGCGGGGGAGCCTTTCCTGTTGCACATAAGCGGCCCGGACATGCCGTCATAACCAAACGTGCAACCGATGCGACCTGGGGACAACATGCAGGACGAAAACGGTATCTCGTTCTTCGGCGCCCTGTGGAATGGACTGGTCTGGTTCATTCAGAACATTGCCGAAGCCTTCTATAATTTCGGATACGCCATCACGCATCCGCAGCTCTGGCTGGACTGGTCGAACAAAGAAGCAATCATGCGCTTTGTTTATTATGGCGGGTCTGTCGAGTTCTTCTTCGTGATCTTCGCGCTGTTTCTGGTGCTGACGGCCATTGGTCTTTACTATCGGAACTTCATGTGGGGAATGGTGCGCGGGCTCGAGGGCTTCGCCAATACCACTGGCCGCTTCTTTGCGTGGGCGGGATTGCTGATGGTAATTCAGCAGATCGTTATCGTATTCATGCAGCGGGTGTTCACACGGCCGGATATGTCCTTTGGGCTGGGTATACCTTTTCAAATGGATATCAGTTGGTTCGCCGAAGAACTTAAACTCTACAACGCCATGGTTGTCTGCCTCTGCTGCACTTATACATTCGTGCAGGGCGGCCATGTGCGCGTTGACCTGATCTATGCGGGCATCAGTCACAAGGCCAAACGCGTCGTTGATATGTGCGGGGCGGTTCTGTTCATGATGCCCATGGCCGTTCTGACCTGGATGTATGGATGGTACTTCATGTGGCGGCACCTGATCGTGCCGAAACCCTCGGCCAGTGACACGCTGGATAGGCTTGTGGCCAAGTCCCGAGCGCTGCGTTGGAACGTGGAAACCATCGGGTTTAGTCCTAACGGGTTCAACGCCTACTTCCTGTTCAAAATCCTGCTGGTGGTCTTTGCCGCCATGGTGTTCCTGCACGCGATTGCGTTCCTGTATCGCTCGTATCTGGAATACGTGGAAGGGCCGGAAAGTGAAGGAAAATACCTCGACAAGGACAGCCTTGGCGAGGGTGAAGAAGCCTACGAAGGCGCGCATTAGGGACGGAGAACCAGACAATGCTATTCGGACTTGATGGCGTCGAGATAGGCCTCATTATCGTATTTTTCTGCCTCTTCGGAGGCATTCTTTCGGGTTTCCCCGTGGCCTTTGCCATCGGTGGGGCCGGGGTGATTTCGTTCGGGATTATCGCTGCTTTGGATAGTGCCGGACTGTTGATCCACCAGGCGATCGACACCGGCTCGCAAGCCTACCGCGACGTGGTGAATTCTGGCGTCAAACCTGACGTGATATCCGTGTTCCGATACCCGGATTTGCCAAGGATCGCCGAGCCGGTCTTTGTACAAGGCTGGGAAACCGCGCTGGACCGGAATGTTTCCTTCATCGTGAACCGCATGAACGAACGTGTTCTGGCCGGGCAGTCGATCGAGACGCTGCTGGCGGTGCTTATGTTCGTTCTGATGGGCATCACGCTGGAGCGTTCAAAAATTGCAAACGACCTGCTGACCACGATGGCGCGCGTCTTTGGCCCGCTGCCCGGTGGCCTTGCGGTCTCGATTGTGGTCGTGGGCGCGTTCCTTGCTGCCTCGACCGGAATCGTCGGCGCGACCGTTGTTACCATGGGACTGTTGGCCCTGCCGACCATGCTGCGGAACAACTATTCGCCGGAATTGGCGACAGGTGTGATCGCGGCCTCGGGTACGTTGGGGCAGATCATTCCACCGTCCATCGTGATCGTTCTGCTAGGTACACTGGCTGGTGACCTCTATTCGACCGCGCAGGAAACACGCGCGGTTGAGGCCGGGTGCACCGACGCACTGACCTATCTGGGCGAGCCTGCAGTTGTTTCGGTGGGTACACTGTTCCAGGCGGCGCTGCTGCCTGGGATCATGTTGGCGCTGCTCTATGCGCTCTATGCCTTTGGCTATGCGCTGTTGAACCCGGAAAAGGCCCCGGCTGTTGAATTGTCGGGAGGCTCGGGTGAAACCATCACGCGCTCGGAAGGGCTGACCTGGCTGCTGGGCGCTCCGGTTGCTCTGATTTTTGGCGCGGTGCTTCTGGGAAGCGCGGGAGTGATTGGCAGCCAGAACATCTCGGTCTCGGCATTTACGGATATCGGGCAGGGCGCCTCGCTGCGCACGAACGTGTCCGAAGAGTGTAAGGCTTCGATGATCGAACTGCATGGGCAATCAGCCTGGGACCAGGCCGTGGCCGAGCAGGAAGCGATTGACGAAGCAGGTGGTTCGTCCGAAGCCCAGCGTCTGAGCGAAGAGGAACTGGCTGCTGCGCAAGAGGCCAAGATCGCCGCTGCAGCGCCAATTGGCAACGGTGTCGCCGTGATTGTGGTACTGCTGGGTCTGACACTGGTACTGGGTCGCGGAATCGCACCGTCGCAAGCGCCGCAGCCTCTGATCGTCGGAGCGATTGGCCTGTTGCTGATGCTGTTGGTCGACGTGTTGCTGATCGCGCCAACGACTTCGTCCGGGGCTACGTTCCTGATACTCGCCATACCTTTTGCGCTCGCAATGCATGGGTGCAAAGAAGCTGCCGCCCGTTGCGCGACCAATGATCTGATCCGTGTGGTCTTCCCACCGCTGGTGCTGATCATCGCGGTGTTGGGTTCGATTCTTGGCGGTGTCACCAACCCTACGCCGGCTGCGGCACTGGGGGCGGGTGGAGCGATCATGCTAGCGGCCTATCGGAAACTTCAGGATCAGAACCGGTCGGGCAAAGTGATCATCTGGTCGACCTTCGCGGTGATCATCGCACTGGTGATGGGGGTGAACTTCGATCTGCGCATCAATCAGGGCAATGTTTCGGTTGAAAGCTGGATCGCGTTCATCATCGCCTATTCGGCCTACCTCTATGCGCTGTTCGGCTTGATCTACGGCTGCTGGGTGCTGTTCTCAAGCGGGGTTCTGACACCGGTGGTGCGTGAGACAGCGAAGGTGACGTCGATGGTCTTCACCATCCTGATCGGATCGCAACTGCTGAACCTGGTGGTGATTTCCTTTGGTGGAGAGCACTATATCCAGCAGTTCCTGCGCAGCTTTGATAATGAATTCACGGTCTTCCTGATAGTGATGCTGGTGCTGTTCATTCTTGGCTTTGTGCTGGATTTCCTTGAGATCATCTACATTGTGATCCCGATCGTGGGCCCCGTGATCTATGGCGGATCGTTTGATCCGAAATGGGTGACCATCATGGTGGCGGTGAACCTGCAGACCTCGTTCCTGACGCCTCCGTTCGGATTTGCGCTGTTCTATCTCAGGGGTGTTGCGCCGAAAGAGGTCACCACTGGCCACATCTATCGCGGCATCATACCGTTCGTGATCATTCAGGTTGTGGGCATCGCAATCCTGTGGTTCTTCCCGTCGATTGTAACCATCGTTCCTGACCTGATTCCGAACTGATCTGTCGCTTAGACTGACGAATACGGAGGCCCATTAGGGCCTCCGTTTGTTTTCAGGAATTCGGCTGTGGGTGTGTCAGCCTTTCAAACTCCGCTTCAGTGGCATGATCGATTGCAAGGTCTGTGGTCTCGACAAGTCCGGCATTGGGATTGTCGAACGTGGCCTTGTCCAGCTTGCCGACCTTTTGCCCGACAATGGTGGTCACCACCACATCGCCAGTGACATTCACAACCGTCCGCATCATATCGAGGATCCGGTCGACGGCCAGAATGATGCCGATGCCTTCCAGCGGCATACCCAACTGGTTCAGAACCATCGCCAGCATCACTATCCCCACACCGGGCACACCTGCCGTGCCGATTGAGGCCAGAACTGAGATTGAAATCACGGTCAGATAACCGCTTAGCCCCAGATCAATGCCATAGGCATTAGCCAGAAAAACGGTCGCCACTCCATGCATGATTGCGGTGCCATCCATGTTGATCGTCGCCCCTAGGGGAATACCGAACGACGCCACGGAACGGTCAACGCCGACTCTCTGAGTCACGCATTGTAAGCTGGCCGGAATTGTCGCGTTCGAGCTTGAGGTCGAGAACGCAAACACCTGCGCCGAGCGCATCTTGCGCAGGAATACCCGAGGGCTCAGCCCGGTCGTAAAATACAGCAGCGCCATCAACGTGACACACAGATGGAATACCAGCGTCAGGCTGATCGTGGTCAGATAGCCGATCACCGGTCCGAACAGGCCAAAGCCCTCCATCGCAAAGGTTTTGGCAATCAGGCTGAAGACGCCGATGGGGGCGAAGGCCATGACGATATTGACGATCTTCATCGCCAGTTCATTCATGAACTCGCAGCCTTCCACAAAGGCCTTGGCGCGGCTGCCCATCATTAGCACTGCAATACCAACGACCATCACGTAGAAGATGATCTGCAGCATCTCACCATTGGCCAGAGCGTTGATCGGGTTCTTTGGGATGATGTTCGCCAGTATTTCCCCAGTGGTCTGTGGGTTGGCGACGCTTACGCTATCACCGGCCAGATGCAGGCTCGTGAATCCGGTACCCGGCCCAATGAGGCCCGCAAAGATCAAGGCAGTTGTCACGGCCAAGGCCGTGGTGGCCAGATAGGTAACGAAGGTCAGCCCTCCGACACGGCCCAGCAATTTGACATCGCCAATGCCGACAACGCCGCACAGCAATGAGAATACAACCAGCGGCACAACAAGCATCTGAAGTGCATTAAGGAACATTTGCCCAAACATGGACAGCACACCCTGCACAAGTGTTGCGTTGAGCGCAGCGATATCGAGATAGTTCAAGACCAGACCAAAGATCGAGCCCAAGGCGAGCGCGACCAGGATCTGGGTCGTCAGCGTGGCCGAAACCAGTCGGCGTGCGGCATACGTCATTTTCCCCCTCCTTCAGAACCTCTGCGACAGGGTGGGAGGCCTGCCGTAGCGACAATAAAGCCAGCCCGGTCAGCGTCTGATTGAGCTGCGGGTTTCAGGTTTGGGCTGGACGTTTAGAAGTGCGGCTAATTTGGTGACCTTGCGTCAACTTTCAATCGCACGGGCGGGGGAAGGTCGATTAAGATTGCTTAACAATTGGGCGCAGCATGGCGGAAGGTAGTTTAAAGCGATGAAAAAAATGTATTTATTTTGTCGATACAGGTGCTGAAAATTCGATCAAATCCCAACGATTTCCGAAAGGATCCCGCCAGACGGCGACAATTCCATAGGGTTCATGGCGCGGGCGCTCTTCAAATCCTACGCCTGCTTCCAGCATCGCCGCGTGATCGCGGTAGAAATCATCTGTTTCGAGGAAAAAGCCAACGCGCCCACCGGTTTGATTGCCGACCGATGCGATCTGTTCCGCGCCCACCGCCTTGGCCAGCAACAACGAAGCACCATCCGAGCCCGGAGGCGTGATCCGCACCCAGCGTTTACCATCGCCCAGATCAATATCCTGCGTCAGAGTAAAGCACAGCACTTTGGTGTAGAACGCGATCGCTGCGTCATAATCCGGGACGACCAGCGTCACCGCATGAAGGCTCTGACGCATGATAGATTAACCTTTGGTGGGGTGGCGGTCAGGCAGCTGGATGTTGGCCACCTGCTCGGCAATCGGGGCCGACGAAAGGGGGTGGTGGGCCGTATGGTCACACTGCTCGGGATTTTTAATTCGCTGCCATTCACCCTGCATATAGACCTGCAAGCCCGCGAATTTGGCCTTGTACCCCATCTTGGGGCTGCCGGGCACCCAATAGCCCAGATAAATATAGGGCAACCCAGCCTCGCGCGCGATCTCGATATGGTCGAGAATCATGTAAGTGCCCAGAGAGCTTTGCTGGAACTCTGGATCGTAGAATGAGTAAACCATGCTCAGCCCGTCATCCAGTACATCGGTCAAACTGACGGCGATCAGCTCGCCGGTTTCGGGATCGGCATATTCTACGACTCGGCTGCGGATCGGGGTTTCCTCGATCATCGCGGCGAATTCGAAGACATCCATATCGGCCATGCCGCCATCCGCATGGCGCGCGTCCAGATACCGACGGAACAGGTCGAACTGTTCATCCGTTGCCCAGGGCGATGTTGCACGTCGGATCAAGTAGGAATTGCGCTTGTGGGCCCGTTTTTGGCTTTTGCTTGGCTGAAAGGCTGACACATCGATACGGGCAGATAGACAGGCGGCGCAGTCGGTGCAGGACGGGCGATATAGAACGTTCTGCGAGCGGCGAAATCCTTGTTGCGAAAGGCAATTGTTCAATTGATCCGCACCTTCCCCCTGTAGGGCGGTGAACAGTTTGCGCTCCATCCTGCCCTCAAGGTAAGGGCAGGGCTGGGGTGCCGTCACATAGAATTGTGGCGCAATTGGCAGCGTGTGTCGCATGAAGGTCCCGCATTTCCTCGGAACCGATGATAGCAACGGTTTTTGGCGCAGCCAAGTGTTTCACTCAGGTGTTTTTAGGCGCGCTGGTTGATCATCACGGTGCCGAGGAAGGCATCGGTCAGGCCCTGACAGCGGGCGCTGGTCATCATCATGATGACCGAAATGATCTGTAGTACCGGGATCGCCATGCTGACAAAGTAACCTGCCGTATGTGCAATGGCTTTGCCCGTATCCATCCGGGCGCCAAACGCGTCACGCAGCTCGATCCCCATGAACCGCATCCCCAGTGTGGCCGAGCCGTTGGCGATGGTGACGACGCGATAGACAAAGCTGATGACGGCGTAGATCAGCGCCAGAATGAAGAAGCCCATGCCAAAGGTCAGCAGGATCGCAACCGTGCAGAGCAATGAGATAAAGGCGATATCGAACAGCCACGCAAAAAAGCGCTTGGTCGCTACGGACTGATAGAATTCGGGTTGGCTGTCAGGGTCAGGCAGATGAGACATATACTGTGGTCCGGGTCTTGTACGGTAACACCCTGTCCCGATGGCCGGGACAGGGCAAGTTGCGATCAGGCAGTTTGTTCGCCATTTTCGCTGTCGTCACGGTTGTCGCGGGCGCGTTCATCCATGAACTCGTCGAATTCGGCCTTGTCCTTGGCTTCGCGCAGGCGGTGCAAGAAGGCCTCAAAGTCTTTCTGTTCGCGCTCCAACCGGGCCAGAGTGTCGGCCTTGTAGGCGTCAAACGCGCTGTTGCCCGAAGGTTTCATGGCGCTCATGTGGCTGTTCCACGACGAACGGCGGCTGCAGGATTTGCTGAACATGCGTTTGCTCCAGATCATATAGGCAAGAAAGGCCAGGCCGATGGGCCAGAAGAAGATAAAGCCAAGGACCATTGCGGCGATCCAGGCGCCTTTGCCCTTGCTATCAAGCCAGGCTTCGCTTCGGTGCAGCCATCCCGGATTTTGGGGAACGGCGTGGTCGGACAATGCGGTCATGTGCTCTCTCCAGTTAGGATGTAAATTCTTTTCACATTACCAAGATGGGAGGGGGGGTAGGTGGTTGCAAGGGGGATGTGAAAAAGATTTACATTTTTCGGAATCCAGAGTCTGACCGGGCGGATCAATCAGCGGGGTGAAGCGCGCCATGGTTTTATTCAAATTTCGACATGGATAATTGCAGCAAGTCGTTTTCTGGTTTCTTCGCTCACTGGTCCCCGGATCAAAGCCGCCTATCTGGGCGGAGAAGTGTGAGGACGCTGTGAAACTGCTTGTTGTAAATCCCAACACCACCGCCTCCATGACGCGAAAGATCGAAGAAGCTGCACGGGTCGCTGCGCATTTCGAAACCACGATCATTGCCGCCAATTCGCAAGAAGGCCCCGCCAGCATTCAGGGCTATCTGGATGTCTCTACCTGTGTTCCCGGTCTTCTGGAGGTCGTGAAGGCGCATGCTGATGCGGACGCAATTGTTGTTGCTTGTTTCGATGATACCGGAGTCGACGCCGTGCGCTGCGTCACTTCGGCGCCAGTCATCGGCGTTGGGGAGGCGGCCTACCACGCGGCGTCCATG
Source organism: Ruegeria sp. C9 (assembly GCF_056537585.1). NCBI lineage: Bacteria > Pseudomonadati > Pseudomonadota > Alphaproteobacteria > Rhodobacterales > Roseobacteraceae > Ruegeria > Ruegeria sp. C9. Next base: position 552,239 of record NZ_JBQFRU010000002.1, on the reverse strand, counting down.
ATCAGTCCAAAATTTAGCGTCATCACCACTTTGTCCCGATCTCTAGCAGGGCTAGAGGCAAACTTGTTGCGATACGGCTTAGATCGCAGATGTGTCAGGGTTCGGGCTTCGGATGTACCGGTTTTGAAGCTGGAGGAAAACGATCCCAAGACCATCGACATAATACGGGCAGAGATACGCGCCGCAATCGAGGAAGACCGAGCGGAAGCGATTGTTCTGGGCTGCGCTGGCATGACAGATCTGATGTCACAACTGTCCGAAGAGTTCGGCCTGCCGGTGGTAGATGGCGTTGCATGTGCCGTCACTTTTGCCGAAGCCCTTGTCAAATCCAGATTGACGACGTCAAAGCTTTGTTCTTATTCCTAGCCGGTTTTTTTAACTAATTGCGTCAGAGGTCGAGTGGTAGCAATGGCATGTTGCTTATCAAAATTGTTAATTGATGCGTTCAATCGTTGAAACTAGTTGATGCAAAAGATCATTTGCCGCGGCGGATGGCAGGCAATGCGCAGGGCGCATGATTGAAATATTCAGCGCAACCTCGGGAAAGAATGCTCGAAAGACAACCGAAGGCGATTATTACTGCCCGTTGATGTATCCGCTCACGGTGGTCGGGTCGCAAAGACTATGGAAAAGCTCTTTTTCGACCAATTAAGTCAGGGTGAAAGGCTCTGAGTTCGAAGCCGTGTTCGAACCGAGCTTACTACAGAACGAAGGCAACGAGGGTTGCGATCAGGTTCGGGTCCCCCAACTGAATCGCTGCCCTTGGGCGGCCTAATAGCGATTTGGTGTCCCGTGTATATCCTAGAATTACGGGCACAAAATCTGGGCTGGAGCATCAGCGTATATCTGCGTCCAGAAATTCAGTGCACGGCGACAACGCCTCATAGTAGGCATAGCCCGCTGGTTTGCCCTTGATCTACGCCAGCCGGTCCGACGCGATGTCCATGGCCCAGATGTCATTCATACGCTCAATCTCAGATCGGCTGGATCAGCGCGCTCAAATCAGCGGGGGTAACGCTCGACGAAAGGTAAGTGACGCATATGATCCGCAAAGGTCAAATCAGACCCAGAACCTGTCCGTTTCATCAATTCGCTGAACCAGCCGCTTAACAATCTAAACCTTAGCAACGGACGCCACGAGGTTTCGCAGTTCACGAGTTTCCGTTGTCCAGTTTTGAAGCGTAATAGAAGGCAATCGCCTGCGCGCGGTTCTTGATCGACAGCTTGTCGTAAATGTTCGACAGATGGAACTTTACCGTGTTGGTCGAAATCTGCAGCTCTTTCGACAATTCCTTGTTAGACATGCCCTGCGCCAGCGCCTCAAGGATAGCGAGTTCTTTGCGCGACAAAGTCTGCAACGGGTTTTGATGCATTTTGCGCACGTCGATATAGGGAAATACCATTTTGCCCTTAGCGACATCGACACAGGTTTCCAGCAAGCCTTCGACCTCGCCCGAACGCGGCGCGAACCCTGCGGCCCCGGCCTGCATAGCCTGACGCGGTACGTCCCCAGCCTCGTCCCCATAGACCACAAAGCGTGGCGCGTTGGTCTGTTCGCGCAGAACCTCAATCAGTTTTGCCGCGCCCAAAGCAGGAAGTTCCCAGGACACGATCCCCACCTGAACCGGCACCCGCATGACTGTGCCCAGAAATCCCTCGGCGGTCGCTGAAGTGGCCACCAGAGAGAATCGCGGGTCGCGCTCGAAGATCTCGGACATGGCCGACAGCACCAAAGGGTTGTTGTTGGCCAGCATGACATCAATGGGGCGTTGAGATGTGTCGGACATTGTTTTCCCGTCTGATTTTAACTAAACCTACCTATTTTGGTGGGGATGCTTTCAGTATACATTGGCATATTTACCAAAATGGGTAGGTTATTACCCGCCTAACAAGATATGCTAAAGCTGTAGTAAGTTACGTTGCGCCCCGGCGCAAGTTTCAGTTTTCCTCTGGGTCAAGGCGATCGGCGGTATCGAACACACCCGACGCACAGGAGGAGCACATGACGTTTCAGATCTATCCAACGCTCGACATCCCCGAGACGCTGGCCGCTGGCCCAGGACCGGGAAACACCGACGCACGTGTTTTGCAGGCGTTTGCCAGCGCCGGCGTTGCCGACCACATGCAGAGCGACGTGCTGCGTGGCATGATCGAATGCAAGCACATGCTGCGTCTGATCTGGGGCACCGCCAACACCCATACCTTCGCGGTTGCTGGCACCGGATGGAGTGGGCTGGACACCATGTTCTCGGCGGTGATGCCGGGTGACAAGGTTGTGGCCTTCACCAATGGCACCTTCTCGGGCATCGATGCGATGACTCTGCGGATCAAGGCTGCAACACCGGAAGAGCACGCGACCAACCCTCTGGACCCACAAGCCGCGAGTGTCGCCGTTATTGAAATTCCCCACGGCCAGCCCGTCACAGGCGAGATGGTCGAAGAGGTGTTGGCCTCGCACAAACCGAAGTGGGCCTTCATGGCGCATTGGGAAACCGGGTCGGGTCGGGTCAACGACCTGCGTGGCTTCTCGGATGCCTGTGAACGCCACGATGTGATGGGTTTGATCGATGCCGTATCGTCGCTGGGTATCGCGGATTTCCGCATCGATGACTATCCGGGTGTCGCAGGATGGGCCTCGTGCCCGCAAAAAGGGCTGTGCTGCCTACCGCTGACCTATGCGCCGGTCAGCTTCACCGACGCCTATATCGACGCGCTGAAGACCTCCGGCGCCTATACATACGTCCACAACCCGATTTTCGAAGCACGCCACTGGGGCATCGTTGACGGGCAAGACGTGGAAAAGGGCACCTATCACCGTACCCATTCGGGCTATGCGGTCGCCGCCTTCCATGAATCGCTACGCCTGACTCTGCAGGAGGGATTGGCCAAACGTGCGCATTCCTATCGCACGCATGAGGCCGTCCTGCGCGACGCCGTCACCGCGATGGGTTGCCAGGTCACATCGGACATGCCCAGCCTTGTGGTATTGAACCTGCCCGCAGAGCTGGCGGGTCGTGAGATGGAGTTGGTACAGAACTGCCGCGCCCGTGGCTTTGGCATCTGGCCCACGCTCAGCGCCCCGGTTCAAGTCCGTATCGGCATCCTGAACCAACTAACCCACCAATCGGTCAGTCGCATCGTCAGGCTGTTCGCCCAGGCCATCCGCGAGATGGGCGGCTCGGTTGATTTCGAAGCCATCGAAGCACTTTTGGAAAGTCGCTACGGCACATCTATCGCTGCATAACGGGAGGGAATGCAGATGGATATCCATGAATATCAGGCGAAAGAACTTCTTTCGAATTTCGGCGTCGAGGTCCCTTCGGGGGCTTTGGCCTACAGCCCCGAGCAAGCGGCATATCGCGCGCGTGAGTTGGGTGGTGACAAGTGGGTCATTAAGGCGCAAGTCCATGCCGGCGGGCGTGGAAAGGCCGGTGGTGTAAAGCTGTGCAACTCGGAAAGCGAAATATACGAGGCTTGTGACGAGATGTTTGGCCGCAAGCTGGTGACGCACCAGACCGGCCCCGAGGGCAAAGGCATCTACCGCGTCTATGTGGAGGCCGCCGTACCGATTGATCGCGAGATTTATCTGGGCTTTGTGCTGGATCGGTCCAGTCAGCGGGTGATGATCGTGGCCTCTTCGGAAGGTGGGATGGAGATCGAAGAAATCTCATCTGAGCGCCCCGACAGTATCGTACGCTCAATCGTTGAACCTGCCGTTGGACTGCAGGAGTTTCAGGCCCGCGAAATAGCGTTTAATCTGGGGCTGGAACCTCGCCTAATTCAACACATGGTCCGTACCCTGCAGGGTTGCTATGCTGCGTTCAGCGAGCTGGACGCGACTATGGTCGAGATCAACCCGCTGGTCATCACTGGTGACGACCGTGTGCTGGCGTTGGACGCGAAGATGAGCTTTGACGACAATGCCCTGTTTCGCCATCCGCAGGTTGCTGAATTGCGCGACAAAAGTCAGGAAGACCCGCGCGAAAGCCGCGCGGCGGATCGCGGACTGTCTTATGTCGGACTGGACGGCAATATCGGCTGTATCGTGAACGGTGCCGGTTTGGCCATGGCCACGATGGACACCATCAAGCTGGCTGGCGGTGAACCTGCGAACTTTCTGGACATCGGTGGCGGTGCCTCGCCCGAGCGGGTGGCCAAGGCGTTCCGACTGGTACTGTCCGATGACAACGTTCAGGCGGTGCTGGTCAATATCTTCGCAGGCATTAACCGCTGTGACTGGGTGGCCGAGGGCGTAGTGCAGGCGCTGCGCGAGTTGGAAATCGACCTGCCGGTCATCGTGCGTCTGGCGGGCACCAATGTCGAGGAAGGTCAGAAGATCCTGGCCAAATCGGGCCTGCCAATCATCCGCGCGACAACCCTTATGGAAGCCGCTGAACGCGCTGTGGGTGCATGGCGCAACGATCTGTCCCAAAACACCAAGATGAGGGCTGTGTAATGAGCATTCTTCTGGACCGCGACACCCGCGTTATCGTTCAGGGCATCACCGGACGCATGGCGCGCCTGCATACCAAGGATATGGTGCAATATGGCACCAACGTCGTTGGCGGCGTTGTTCCCGGCAAAGGCGGAGAGGCCGTCGAAGGCGTACCCGTATTCGACACCGTCAAACAGGCGGTTGAGGCCACTGGCGCCGAGGCTAGCCTTGTCTTCGTGCCTCCGCCGTTTGCGGCGGATTCGATCATGGAGGCCGCAGATGCCGGTATTCGCTATTGCGTCTGCATCACAGACGGCATCCCCGCGCAGGACATGATCCGCGTAAAACGCTACATGTACCGCTATCCTAAGGACAAGCGCATGGTGCTGACCGGTCCGAACTGTGCCGGTACCATCAGCCCCGGTAAGGCGCTGCTGGGCATCATGCCGGGCCATATCTATCTGCCGGGCACTGTGGGGATCATCGGACGCTCGGGCACGCTGGGTTATGAGGCTGCGGCGCAGTTGAAAGAGCGCGGCATCGGTGTCTCAACCAGCGTCGGCATTGGCGGCGATCCAATCAACGGCTCGTCCTTCCGCGATATCCTTGAGCGGTTCGAACAGGACGAAGACACCGAGGTCATAGCTATGATCGGCGAGATCGGCGGCCCTCAGGAAGCCGAGGCTGCAGAATATATTCGTGACCACGTAACCAAGCCTGTTGTGGCCTATGTCGCGGGTCTGACCGCGCCCAAGGGCCGGACCATGGGCCATGCTGGTGCAATCATCTCGGCCTTTGGCGAAAGCGCCAGCGAGAAGGTGGAAATCCTGTCAGCGGCTGGTGTGACGGTTGCTGAAAACCCCGCGGTGATCGGCGAGACTATCGCCCGTGTCATGGGAAAGGCTGCGTGATGGTCAAACCTTCGGTCCTTGTCACCCGTCGCTGGCCTGCCGCCGTCGAGGCGCAACTGGCCGAAAACTACAACGCCGTGCTGAATACCGGGGACATTCCGATGTCTCCTGCTGAATTCCGCGACGCGTTGAAGACATACGACGCGGTTCTGCCCACCGTCACCGACACGCTTAGCGCCGAGGCGCTGGACGTGGCCGCAGCTCATACCAAGATTTTGGCCAATTACGGCGTCGGGTACAGCCATATCTGTGAACCGGCAGCCCGTGATCTGGGCATGACAGTGACTAACACGCCCGATGTTCTGTCTGAATGCACCGCTGATCTGGCCATGACCCTGCTTCTGATGGTCGCCCGTCGCGCCGGTGAGGGCGAGCGCGAGCTACGCGCAGGCGGCTGGACCGGCTGGCGTCCGACCCATCTGGTCGGCACCAAGGTCAGCGGCAAGACGCTGGGCATCATCGGCTTTGGCCGCATCGGTCAGGAAATGGCCCGCCGCGCTCATCACGGTTTCGGCATGAAAATTCTCGTACAGAACCGCAGCACCGTGTCGCCAGACGTACTGAAGCAATTCAACGCCACGCAGGTCGAGACAGTGGACGATCTGTTACCGCAGTGCGATTTCGTCTCGCTGCATTGCCCCGGCGGGGCCGCGAACCGGCACCTGATCAACGGGCGCAGGCTGGACTTGATGAAACCCGACGCCTTCCTGATCAACACCGCGCGCGGTGAGGTGGTGGACGAGCGCGCTTTGGTACAGTCGCTGATGTTCGACACGATCGGCGGCGCTGCGCTGGATGTTTTCGACGGCGAGCCGCGCATCAACCCTGACCTGTTGCAATGCGACAACTTGGTGATGCTGCCGCATCTGGGCAGCGCAACAAAAGAATCGCGCGAAGCCATGGGCTTTCGCGTGCTGGACAATCTGGGCGACTTCTTCGCTGGTCGCCCACCCCGTGACCGCGTGATCTGACGAACCCTTCTTCAAAGGAGCAAAACCCATGAGCTTTTATGCCATCGAACAGGCCCCCGCGCGCCTGAACCGCAGCGAACTCGCCGTGCCGGGCAGCCAGCCCGGCATGTTCGAAAAAGCCGCGAACTCGGATGTGGACGTGATCTTCCTAGATCTCGAAGACGCGGTAGCCCCGGATGAAAAAGAGCAGGCCCGCAAGAACATCATTCAAGCCCTGAACGATATCGACTGGGGCAGCAAGACAATGTCGGTGCGCATCAACGGGCTGGATACGCATTACATGTATCGCGACGTTGTGGATGTAGTCGAACAAGCCGGTGCGCGGCTGGACCTGATCATGATCCCCAAGGTCGGCACAGCAGCAGATGTCTATGCCGTCGATATGATGGTCACGCAGATCGAAGACGCGATGGGTTATAAGAAACGCATCGGGTTCGAGCATATCATCGAGACCGCTCTGGGCATGCAGAATGTCAGCGAAATCGCGGCGGCCTCGAGCCGCAATGAGAGCCTGCACTTCGGTGTGGCGGACTATGCAGCCTCGACCCGCGCACGGACCACGATCATCGGTGGTGTGAACCCCGACTATTCGGTTCTGACCGACCCGGATGGCGATGCTGCGCGCGCGACCCATTGGGGCGATATGTGGCACTACGCGCTCGCCCGCATGGTTGTCGCCGCCCGTGCCAACGGCCTGCGTCCGATTGATGGTCCGTTCGGTGATTTCCAGGATCCTGAAGGCTATAAGGCAGCTGCCAAAAGGGCGGCGGTGTTGGGCTGCGAAGGCAAATGGGCCATCCACCCTAGCCAGATCGCTCTGGCGAACGAGGTCATGTCACCCAGCGATGCCGAAGTCACCAAGGCGCAGCGTATCCTTGTTGCTATGGCCGAGGCCGAGACAGCAGGCAAAGGTGCGGTGTCGCTGGATGGTCGTCTGATCGACTATGCCTCGATCCGCCAGGCGGAGGTCATGGTCGAAAAGGCTCGCCAGATTGCGGCAGCGTGATTTTAGCCCGCATTGGGCACTGAAGTAGGGGTGCGCGCGCTTGCCTCGGCAGGTCCGGGGCAGGCAACATCTGCAGGCTTCGGTGGTCATTCATTCGATATGGCTGAGGTCTGCAACACACTACCCTGAACACTCACAGCCTTGCCTGAAAACGATGTTTTTCGGACCAAACCAGATAGGTTCTGTCGCAATCTACGATCCCAACTGTCGCTTGCAAGGTAGTTCTTTTGGCGGCGTTCGCAAAACAGACAGGAGCGGTACGTTCTGATCTTACTCAAGGGAGCACATTTTCCTGATGAAGTGATCTTCCACGCGGTTTTCCACTACCTGCGTTAGCGTGTTTCTTGCCGGGACCAGAAGAAACCATGTCGGAGCGGAGCGTAGTCTTGGACCACGCTGCACTGAACCGCCTTTTGAACGAGACCAATAGCATACCGTCAACTGGATAATACTTTTCGCCAAACTGACGCTAGATCCGCCAAGGTCAATGGTCAAAAGATTGCAACGGGTCCCGTTACGACAGAACCGGCTTCTATAAAGTGGCAACGGCGCAAACGCGGTTTTGAACCATGTCAATTTTGACGACGACAGCAGGGGGCCAAGACGTTCAATCAGTGTCGCATGATAGGTATTAAGCCAGATGACCTAAGCCTCGGTCAAAAACTGAATCTGCAGCATGGTGGTTTGAACAGGGCACCATGTCAGGTTCGAAAGCTGCATGAACCCGTCATCGACTCGTAAGATCTCGAACAGGTTTACGATCCGGATACCGAACTATTCGGGCACATAAGAGCCTGGTTCGCAATGAAGGGCGATCTTGTGACCGAACGTGATGCCGAGTAAGCGCATTCTGCGCTTCCGACAAGCGTCATCAGCTCATTTTATACTGACTCACAACTACACGGGTTATCCAATGGTTCGTCAGGCACGTGGCATGGTGCGTGCGGGCGAGCTGGGCAAGCTGCGGTTGGTGCAAGTGGAATATGCGCAAGACTGGCTGGCCGTACCCACCGCATCGGACAACAAGCAGTCCGACCGGCGCACCGACCCAATTCGGTCCGGTGCTGGTGTAATTGGTGATATCGGTACTCACGCGTTCAATCTGGCACATTTTGTAACTGCGAAGTGCCATCGCACCTTGCCGCTGACCTTTCAAGCTTGGTTCCGGGCCGCCAGGTGGACGACAACGCCCACGTCTTGATGCGCTATGCTAGTGGCGCGCGTGGAATGCTATGGGCCAGTCACGTGGCCGTGGGAAACGAAAACGGCCTGCGTTTGCGGGTTTATGGCGAACGTGGTGGTCTGGAGTGGTCACAGGAACACCCTAACCACCTACAATTCACCCGCGTTGGCCAGCCTATGCAGCTCCTGACACGTGGATCAGGATCGGTGCTGCCGCAAGCCGCCCAACGAGCAACTCGCATCCCTCCGGGCCACCCTGAAGGATATTTGGAAGGCTTTGCAACCCTCTACGCCGAGGCCGCCGAACTGATCCGATGTGAGGATAAGGCGGACCACTTACTGCCCGGTCTTTTTGACGGTTTGTTGGGTATGGCGTTTATCTCAAGCGTACTGGCATCGGCCAAGACGAAGGCCGATGGTGCCGCATGAGTGCATAAGGGTTCTGCAGCGAAGCCTCCTGAAGTTTTAAGAAATGCATCTGACCTGCGGTATAAAGTGGTCAGTTCTTTGAGTTTCTGAAAGGAACAGACTCCAAGCGTTAGCTGACCTTTACGGATCATGCGCGCGACCTCGATTGTCGGCAAAAAAGTGCGGGGCGATACTTGTAGTAAAGCGTCCACATTGGCTGACATTGTCGCAAACAACTTCAAACTGGAATACAGATTTGAATCAGTTTCAGTTTGCTCACACCTTTGATGGGTTGGCATTGAGGGCCAGACAGAAAATGGCCTCCGAAATACCGGAGGCCAATCAAAGATATTAGCTCAACCTCTACTCGGCCGGCATAGTCGTTGCGTCAGCTGAGATTGTTGTCGCGATGCCCGCTGCTTCGCGCCGCCCATCATTCCAGATTGCTTTGATCAGTGCGATGCACATCAACGCCATTACAATAGAGAAGGGCAATGCACCTATCACCATTGCAGTCTGAATTGCTCCGGTACCACCTGAGACAAGCAAGCCCCCGACAACAAGTGCCAGAGCTGCGCCCCAGAACATGATGTGAGGCCTTGCCTTGGGACCTTCGTCGCCAGCTGCGTTGATCGTATTCACGATCAGCACGGCCGAGTCTGCAGACGTGACAAGGAAGGTCATCAGCAGGACAACGATCACCGCGGCCATTGCCCACGCCAATGCTTCTGCAATCGGAGCAAGCATGTGTTCTGTCATCGCGAAGATTTTGTCGCCGTTCGCCGCATCCAGGATGACGCCGTTTGCGTCTCCGTTCAGTTCCAGGTCGATTGCCGTGCCTCCGGCCCAGGCGAACCAGACAAAGCACATTAGTGCGGGAACAATCATCGCGCCCAACACGAACTCACGGATTGTCCGGCCTCTGGAAATCCGCGCCAGGAACAAACCGACGAAAGGTGCGAACGCGATCCACCACGCCCAATAGAAGACCGGCCACCAGCCTTGCCACTGCGCAAGAAGGAACGCTTCCGACCCTTCAACACCATCAGATGTGTATACGTTTAAGCTCAGCCATGGCAGCGCGACCACATAGTCCCATATGCCTACAAAAAACGCTTTGGCGCCAAAGAAGGTCGCTCCGAACAGGATGAAGAACCCCAGAAGGAAGATCGACAGGCCCATATTGATGTTCGAAAGCCATTTGATGCCCTTGCCAACACCGGACAGGGCCGACAAGGTCGACGCGCCCATGATGACAAGCAGAGCGACGACGATACCCAAGTTTGTCGCAGAACCATCGGGCTGTGCGAGCCCACCGATGCCGATGCGTGTGAGACCTGCAACGAACTGTTCAACACCGAAGCCGAGCGTCTGGGCTACCCCAAGAATAGTGGCGACAACGGCGACGATGTCGATCAGATGACCGAGGTTGCCCGACAGTGATTTACCAAACAGTGGGGTCAATGAGGAGCGGATCGTTAGCGGCAGTCCGCGACGATAGCTGAAGAAAGCAAGCGCCAAGCCGGCTATCGCATAGCATGCCCACGCCCCGAAACCCCAATGCAGGTATGACCAAACATACGCCGTTCGGACATTGTCTGCATCCAGTGCAGTCGTCACCCCCTGAATAACGGACGGATTGTTCTCGAAATGCGCTACAGGTTCGGCGACCGCCCAAGTTAACATTCCGACACCGATGCCCGCGCCAAACATCATCGAGAACCAGGAAAAGTTAGAGAACTCGGGTTTCTCGCCCTCTACGCCAAGTTTCATACGTCCAGCAGTTGGCCAGATGGCCAGCCCAATACAGACGATGACAAACCCGGTAACAACCCAGATATACCAGGCAGCAAACTGCGAAAGAATGGCGGCATTCCAATCGCCAAGAATTCTACCAGCCTGTGTTGGCCAGACTATGCACCAAACAACCAGCAGGCTGATGACGATCTTGCTGATCACCGTCACGTTGACGCTGAACCCCCGGTAAAAACCGTTGTCAGCGGTTTTTATCGGAAGTTCCGATAGCGGTGGTTTCATTGACATTTGTATTCCTCCCTTTGAATCTCCACTTCACGCGTCGAGCGCGACCGGGCCTTTCGGCCAACTGCAACAGGCCAGCACATACCCTTGCTCGGTATCACCGGGTTGCAGGCCGCCCATGTCCTGCATCTCAACATCGCCCTGAGTGAGGCGCACTTTGCAGTTGCCGCAAACGCCCTGCTGGCAGGCCGAGTCGATCCAGACGCCTGCGTTCAGCGCAGCCTCTAGCAAGGTCTCGCCCTCGGCGGCATGACCGTGCAGACCGCTGAGTGAGAAATAGACCTCACCCCCCGTGCCGCTGCTTTCTTCGATAGTGATCTTTTCGCCAAAGCTTTCTTCGTGGACAGCGGCAAACGGAATGACAGAAGCCACATCACGGGCTGCTTTCATGAACCCTTCGGGACCGCACATGAAAATGCTGCGCTCGGCGTGATCAGGCACAAGTCGCTGCAGCAAATCTGCCGATATCTGACCGATTTCACCCTCAAACCCATCATTCGCTTCATCCACAATGGTATGGATGGTCACGTTGGCGAAGCGTCGGTTCAAAAACTCAAGCTGGTCGCGGAAAATGATGTCCCTAGGCGAGCGAGCGAAATGCACGAAAACGATGTCTTTCGGCAAGGTCACGTCGGTGACGTATTGCAGCATCGACATGACCGGGGTGACACCCGAGCCACCGGACAGGAGCAATGGCTTATCGCTGGGGATATCCACCCAGTTGAAGCCACCGGTGATATCTGCAATCTCGATCTCTGTTCCGGGGACCATCTGATCGTTCAGATAGTTGGACACAACCCCACCGGGCACGCGCTTGACGGTGACCTGAATGTTGTGGGGCCGGGTCGGCGTGGACGAGATCGAATAGGCGCGTACATGCTGCTTGCCCTCGATCTCGAAACAGAAGGTCACGTATTGGCCTGGTTTGAAGTCGAAGCTGCGGCTTTGCGTGTCTTCAAAGACGAAGGTCTTGCTGTCATGCGTTTCATCGATCACCGCTTTGCAGGTCAAAGTGGCAGGCCCACCTGCGTAGCAGGGTTGGTTGTTGGCTGAACTCAGGGAAAACGGACTGTCCGTCGCAACGAGCATCTTGCGGAAACCTCCAGAATAGGGTTCGCGCGAGGATAATGGTGCGAGGGGACTGAAAAACGGTGCAGAATTGCGGTATCAATCGGTTAAAGCGATTGATCTGTGTTGGATTAGTTCTTTGAACAGGGTGACAGCTTGCGCCACCAGCGGATCATGGCGTTTTCGAACGTGCACGATGGAATAGATGGGCTGTGGGATCACCGGTGCGTCAGTAACCTGTTGCAATGTTGGATACTCGGCACACAGACCCGGTGCGGCAAATCCGGGGAAATATGCCGTTCCGCCGCTGGCTTTTAGGAAATCCAAAGCCAGATCATTGCTGCCCACCAGGGTCGAGCTTTGCGGCTGATCCAAAAACGCCTCGTCATGCTGGCGGTCAAAATATGATGTGTAGGCTACCTGAATGTAGCGCGTCCATGGAACGTCCTCGATACGGTCACAATCGGTGGACAGCATTACATAGCTTTCGCTGCCCAATTCGCTGACAAACATGTCAGGCGCCCGCTGCGGGACAAAAACAATACCGATATCGGTCTCGCCGGTCAGAACATCCCGCTGTATCTGTTGTGAGAAATTCGCCTCGAGATACAGGTCCAGATACGGGTTTCTTTCCCTGACTGCCTTAGTCCAGTCTATCAGCACGGATCGGGCCAAACTGAACTGAACTGATATACGCAAGCGTTGCCTGTTGCCGCTGCCACCCGCCTCAACATCGCGTCGTGCCAGACTCCAAGCAGCCAGCAGTGACCGGCAATGGGTCTCAAAGCGGCGCCCGGCGGCCGTGGGTTCAGCCCCGCCGCGCCCCCGTTCGAACAGGCGCGTGTCCAGCTCCTGCTCCAACTGACGGATGCGAGCGCTGACCGTGGATTGGGACACATTCAGACGTTCGGCGGTGCGGTTGAAGTTCCGCGTTTCCAGAACATCCATGTAGGTCACTAAGAGCTGGCGATTCATTTAATCGGTAATCCCGATCGATAGGTGCGTTTCAATTGTATTTATTTGCCAAAGTTTCGCAGATATCAAGCATCGTTGAACAAGATGTAAGCCCGCCCTTTTGGCGCCAGCAACAGGAGAAGTTCATGTTCATCGTCGATTGCGACTGCCACAACTATTGGTGCAGCGCCACGGTTCTGGAACCCTACATGGAAGGTCTTTTCAAGGACATGTTCGTCCGGGGAGAACGCACCGGCCCACGTGGCGCATTCCCACATGGCCATCGTCCCTGGTTCCACCCCGAAGGATTTGCCCGCCATGACGTGAACCCGGTTGAGGAAGACGACAACTACTTGATAATGAAGGAAAAACACCTCGATAAATACAATATCGACGTTGCGATCCTGACCGGCGACGAACCGATCGAAGCCTCAACGCTGGCCAACCCTTATTACGCCAATGCGCTGTGCAAAGCCTATAACGACTACATGATCGACTACTGGCTGCCCAAGGACGAGCGGTTCTGGGGCTCGATCGTGGTGGCACCGCAGGACGCGCATCTGGCCGCCGCTGAAATCCGCCGGGTTGGCGGCCACCCCCGTGTCGTTCAAGTCTTGGTGAGCCACGGTGCCGCGCGCCCTTATGGCGACCCGTTCTATCACCCGATCTATGAGGCTTGCGCCGAAATGGGCTTGCCATTCGCTATGCATCTCGGCGGACAGGGCGGCATCAACTCGACCCCGATCGGGGCCGGGCCTTCGACCTTTTTCTGGGAAACCCACGCGATCCTACCGCAGACGGCCATGACCCACATGGCCAGCCTGATCGCCCACGGCGTGTTTGAGAAATGGCCGGGCTTGAAAGTGGTAATAATCGAATGTGGCGTCGCCTGGGTGCCCTCGGTTCTTTGGCGTCTAGATGCGAACTACAAGGCGCTGCGAAAGGAAACGCCGTGGCTCAAGCGTCTGCCGTCCGAGTACTTCAAGTCGAACATCCGCATGTCGACCCAGCCGTTGGAGCAGCCCGCGAATATCCAGCACCTGTGGGCCACGCTTGAGGCGATGGATGGAGAGAACACCCTGATGTTCGCGTCGGACTATCCGCATTGGGACTACGACGACGTCAACAAGCTGCATGTCCCGCCCGCATGGCGCGAGAAGATCTTCGGACTCAATGCGTTGGACGTATATACCCGTCTGCGACGCCCGATGGCGCATGCCGCCGAATAAAGAAGGAGACATCGACCATGGCAAACAAGTATTTCGCCTGCAAAACTGATGAAGTCCCCAGCGACGCGGCAAAGATCGTCACAGTTTCGAACATGCCCATCGGCGTTTTCAAACTCGACGACGGTTATCACGCTTTGCTCAACATCTGTCCTCACAAAGGTGCGGCCCTCTGCGAAGGCCCGGTCTGCGGTACGACCCGCCAAACGGACTCAACCGAATTTGTCTATGATCGCGCCGGTGAAATCGTCCGTTGCGCCTGGCACGGTTGGGAATTCGACATTCGCAGCGGTGAGTTTCTTGTGGATTCGTCCATTAAAACGAGACGCTTCGATGTATCAGTAGAGGGCAGTGATCTCTTCGTGCATCTGTAAGAAGCGGGTTTCACGACGAAGGTCAGAAATATTAGGCAGTTCAATCTTTCCTCCCAGCTGCCTGCGCTGGCATTGTCTAGGCATAGGCAATGCCAGTTCTATTTTTGAAACCGGAGAACTATCGCTGTGCTTTTCGTATTGGCTTGGAGGATGGCTATCTGCACGTTCTGATTGGCCTACAGGAGGGCGCTCACCCTGGCCAGATATTCAATGAAAGCAACTCATGGCTTGGCTAAGCCATTCCTACCAGCGCCCAAAACTATTTGTTTGATTGACTTCATGAGGCATTGGGCATTTGCCACTTTTATGTCCCAGAAAACAGCAGACCGCGTAAATAGCTGTTCAAGGCCTTCTTGAAAACCATTGGGCTCATGAGATTTTCAAACTAAGGAAATGCATTTGAGCCCATATTTTACACGCCAATTCAGGTCCATTCGCAATTATCCCGCTTCCTCTGATCTACTGCAGTATAGAGTATTCAACTACAGCGGATTTACGTCTCAGTAATTCAGGCCGAGCGACGCAGCCCATCGATTAAACGTTTCATTAAGAAGGCTTAATAATCAAACCCTTCCATAGGGTTTGCACAATGGCTGCATACATAGTTTTCCGAGGAGAAATCAAGGGAGGTCGCTGAAATGAATGTTGTGAACACAACTCATTGGCCGTTCGGGTCAGAGGAGAGTTTCATCTTGTCGACCGAACCAGGCCTAGCTTCGCAAGGCGGCGTATCTAGTTCGATTGATCAAGTCGATTTGCCTTTTTTGAACCTCGATCCCCATGATCTCGAAGGGAAAGAAGATCTGCCGGATATCGAACTGCGCGGGTTTTGGGACGGGGTGATCGACAGCACGGTCAGCGCGTATCAAGTTGCTGGGTCTCACGAGGTTGAGTTCAATCTTTCGATGGTGAACCACGAGATCGCGACACGCGGAAGCGCCACGCTCATTTCCGAGCTGTACCATACACAGCAAGTCGCGCTTGAAACCATAAGCATGAATGGAACGGACATACCTGTTTCTTATGAGGCCCGGTCAGCCTTTGGATTTGAGGGCGTTCACATTAGTCAGGCAGCACAGTTTCAGCATCTGTCTATAGCCAGCGAACAGGGGGAGATGTTCGATGTGCATGGGTTCGATACAAATGGCGATCTGGTATTGGCGTCATACGGCTATTACGAGGTCGTCGAGATCGCAGGCAAGCTTCACCAAAACGGAATTTCTGATTTTGCACTTAGTTTCGAGGTGTCGTTCGAGCTCGAAATGAATGAGACCGGTCTTTATGAAGTATTTGCTGCGGTCTCGTTCGATGGCCAAATTGACTTTAACGACGGAATGTCGCGCTACTTTGAGTTTGAAGAGGATATGTATTTCCCAGCTCGCGATCTGGGGAGTGTGGAATTTGGCCCTTTGCCAGATGGCTTGTTCCAACAACTGGCGATGTTCCAGGCTCATATGGGTGACGCCTGGGACGAGTTGGTGAGTTTGAACGATCAGCTTGAGGCGGTGTTTTTGCAGCTTCGTGAAGACGAGCACTATGATGAGTGGGATTTGGCCGGGCAGGGGATTGAAAATCCGTTCACTTTCGATTTGCCGCCAGTGGATCAGTGGCTATAACGATTTGGACATTCGGCCCTTTCTGCTGTTCAATCGGACAGGGCTAAGCCAACTCTGTCCGATCATGTGCGCTGGCCGCATCTGATTTTCGGCCGTCACAAGTCATAGGCAAATGGAAGATATTGAAAACACCAGCCCACCGTCACTCGATCAGGTCCTCTCGCTGGAAAAACAGGTATGGACTGCGCTGGTTGAAGGCAATGCACAGGCGGACCGGGCACTGTTGAGCCCCGATTTTCTGGGCGTGTATCCAACGGGTTTTGCCAATCGCGACGATCATGTTGGCCAGTTCGCCGATGCGCCTACGATGGCGCAATATGAACTCAGCGATACCAGGTTGCGCGTCTTATCGGCGGATGTGGTTTTGCTCTCATACAGGGCAGATTACCTGCGTCCCGAAGCACAGGAATGGGAGGCGATGCTGATCTCATCCCTGTGGGAGCGGCGTCACGACGTCTGGATCAACAGTTTCAGCCAGGACACACCACTGGAACGGTCATGAGCCAGCCTCTTGTTATCAACCGCTTGCCGCGCGCTTTTCATACCGATCTGGGTGACGAAACACGCGCGGCGCTGCCCGATTTGACTGCCGAGCAGGGGGAGTTGATCGCGGGAACTGCGGGCTCTAGCCCCTACCTGAAAGGGTTGATTGACCAAGAAAGGAACTGGTTGCCACACGCGTTGCAGCAACCGGACCAGGCATTGTCGGAAGTGATGGACGCGGCGCGCGCGCTGCCGTCGGATCAGTTGAAACCCGGTTTGCGGCAAGCGAAGAGGCGCATGGCCTTGCTGACGGCGCTGGCCGATCTGGCGGGTGCGTGGCCGTTGGAAAAGGTAACTGCCGCGCTGACCGACTTTGGCGCTTTGGCCGCAGATGTGGCAGCGAAGGCCGAAATTGCTGCGCTGATCCGGCGCGGCAAGCTGCCGGGTATGACCGAAGATGATGTCGATACCGCTGCCGGAATGGTCATTCTGGCGATGGGCAAAATGGGTGCGTATGAGCTGAATTATAGCTCAGATATCGATCTGATCGTGCTGTTCGACGAAACCCGCTTTGATCCCGATGATTTCTACGAAGCGCGACAGGGCATGGTGCGCGCCACGCGGAATTTCTGTGCCACGCTCAGCGACAAGACGGCGGATGGCTATGTGTTCCGCACCGATCTGCGATTGCGCCCCGACCCGGCGGTGACGCCTGTGTGTCTGGCGATGGAAGCGGCTGAGCGCTACTATGAAAGCCTTGGGCGCACGTGGGAACGCGCGGCCTATATCAAGGCACGCCCCTGCGCCGGGGACATCGCGGCAGGTCTGAGATTCCTCGATGCATTGCGCCCGTTCGTCTGGCGGCGGCATCTGGATTTTGCCGCCATTCAAGACGCCCATGACATGCGCTTGCGCATTCGCGAGAACAAGGGAACGGGCGGAAGTCTCTCGATTCCCGGCCACGATATGAAGCTGGGGCAGGGCGGTATTCGAGAGATCGAGTTTTTTACTCAGACCCGTCAATTGATCGCGGGCGGACGTGATCCCGACCTTCGCGTCCGGGGTACCGTTCCCGGTCTGGCGGCGTTGGCGTCGAAGGGCTGGGTGCCCGAAGACGTCGCAGAGAAACTGACTGACCACTACCGCGCCCACCGCGAGGTCGAGCATCGCATCCAGATGGTGCACGACGCACAGACCCATAAGGTGCCAAATTCAGAGGACGGTTTCGAACGGGTCGCGTGCCTGATGGGCATCAGCAGCGCCGAACTGACCGCTGATCTGACCCGCCGCCTGACAGAAGTGCATGAACTGACCGAAGGGTTCTTTGCCCCCGGACCGGGCGCAGCACCCGCGCCGGTACAGGAGGTCGAGTTTGACAAGGGCGTGCTGGCCCGCTGGCCCACCTATCCGGCGCTTCGCTCGCAGCGGGGTGCACGGATATTCGAACGGCTCAGGCCGGAACTTCTGGCGCGATTGGCAAAAACTGCGAAACCCGACGAAGCGCTATTGGCACTGGATGGGTTTCTGGCGGGATTACCCGCCGGAGTGCAGCTGTTTTCCCTGTTCGAGGCGAATCCGCATCTGATCGATCTGCTGGTCGATATCGTTGGGACATCGCACGCCCTTGCCACCCATCTGTCGCGCAACGCCTCGGTTTTTGATGCGGTGATTGGTGGCAGCTTTTTCAGCGACTGGCCCGGACAGTCGGCCTTGCAAGCTGATCTTACACAAGCGTTGTCGGATGAAAGCGACTATGAAACACAGCTCGATTTCGCACGTCGCTGGTGCAAGGAATGGCATTTCCGCATCGGCGTTCACCATCTGCGCGGACTGATCGATGGGGCGCAGGCCGGGCAGCAATATGCCGAACTGGCGCAGGCCGTGATTGCGGCGGTTCTACCCTGCGTTGTCGAGCAGTTTTCCCAAAAGCATGGACCGGCACCGGGGCGCGGCGCCGCGGTTTTGGGCATGGGGTCACTTGGGGCAGGGCGCATCAACTCGCAATCCGATCTGGACATGATTGTCATCTACGATCCTCAGGATCAGGATATGTCCGACGGTCCTCGCCCGCTGGCGACGCGGACGTATTATGCTCGGTTCACCCAGGCACTGATTACGGCGCTCAGCGCGCCAATGTCGCAGGGACGGCTTTATGAGGTCGACATGCGTCTGCGCCCGTCGGGCAATCAGGGGCCGGTGGCTACAAGCTGGGTCAGCTTCACCAACTATCAGCAGAATGAGGCCTGGGTATGGGAACACCTTGCTTTGACCCGCGCCCATGTGGTCGCAGGCGACGCCGGTCTGGCCGAGGATATCGAAAGCTTCCGCGCCGATTTCCTGTCGCAAACGCGCGACCGCCAGAAGGTGCTGAAAGAAGTCGCCGAGATGCGCGAAAGACTGGCCGCAGCCAAAGCACCAGCGGGCGTTTGGGACGCAAAGAATGGGCCGGGCCGCATGATGGATATCGAGCTGATGGCAGAGACGGGCGCATTGCTGGCCGGATTGCCCCAGCGCGATGTCCATTCGGGTCTGGACGGGGCGGTCGCTGTCGGGCTGCTGGATGTCGCACAGGCGCAAACCCTGAAGGGTTGTTACGATTTATGCTGGTCGGTGCAATGTGCGGCGCGTCTGCTGTCGGGAAAGGTGATCGAGGCCGACAAGATCGGTGAAGGCGGTACGGCCTTTCTGTGTCGGGCGACCGGGTTCGATCAGGTCGAACAGCTGCAATCCGCGTTGCAAGACAATTACAGCACTGCGGCCTCGTTGATTGGCGCAGTTGTCGGAGGCGTTGAAGATGGCACGCAGTGATGATCCGAATGACCACAAAGGCCTGATCCGCGAGGCGTATCGCATTGAAGGCATCACCTTGCCCGAATGCCGCAGCATCTTTCTGGATTGGGCGCTGAGCCTGCCCGGAGAGCTTGATCAAAATCAGGCCTTGACCAACCTGCACGCAGTCTATTCGGAACAGGCTGCTGATCATCCGATGACGCAGGTCCTGACCGAGGGTTTGCAGGCGGCCCAAGCCCCCAAGCGTCGTGGCGGCTGGCGCAAGCGCAACCGTTAACGGGGCTTTCACCCCCGTGCATTCACGATTATGAGGGCGCCATGACAACCGTAGCTGACCGCCCCCGTATCCGTTTGAAACCCAAGGCCAATGCGCGAGGCCTGCGCCACGGGTTTCCCTGGGTCTACGCCAATGACATCGTCACCGACCGCCGGACTCGCAAGATCGGGCCGGGGTCCTTGGCTGTGCTGGAAGACGAGAAGCGCGCGCCAATCGCTCTGGTCGCAGTGAATCCGGTCTCGAACATCATGTGCCGGGTATTGGATCGCGATATCGGCGCGCAGTTGGATGCGGACTGGTTTGAAACCCGTCTGCGCCGCGCGCTTGAGATGCGCGAGCGTCTGTTCGATGCGCCGTACTACCGCCTGATCCATGCCGAGGCGGATGGGTTTCCCGGGGTGATCATCGACCGGTTCGGAGGCGCCTGCGTGATCCAACCCAACGCAGCCTGGGCTGAGGCACATCTTGAATCTCTGACCGACGCGCTAGTCAAGGTAACCGGGGTCGACACAGTGCTGAAGAACGCCTCGGGGCGCACGCGTGTGCTCGAGGGGTTGGACGACACCAATCTGACCTTGCGCGGCACCGCGCCCGATAAGCCTCTGCCGGTGCCAATGAATGGCGCAACCTACATGGCCGACCTGACCGGGGGACAGAAAACTGGCCTGTTCTATGACCAACGCCCCAACCACGCCTTTGCCGCCAAGTTGGTTCACCCCGAGGCGCAGGTGCTGGATGTATTCAGCCACGTCGGAGGCTTTGGTCTGGCCATGCTGGCGGGCGGCGCAGCACAGGCATTGTCCGTTGACGGCTCGGCAGCGGCGCTCGAACTGGCGGCGAAGGGCGCAGAAGTCTCAGGATTTTCTGCCCGTTTCCAGACCCGACAAGGCGACGCCTTTGATATACTGACCAAACTCGGCGAAGAGGGCGCGTTGTTCGACGTCGTCATCTGTGATCCACCGGCCTTCGCGCCCTCGAAACAAGCATTGGACGCAGGCCTGCGCGCCTATGAGCGTACCGCACGTCTGGCGGCTCCGCTGGTCAAACCGGGCGGGTATCTTGGCCTCTGCTCCTGTTCTCATGCCGCTGATCTGGGCCGCTTCCGCGATGCCTCATCCCGTGGGATCGGACGGGCAGGACGACAGGCCCAACTGATCCGAACTGGCTTTGCCGGGCCGGACCATCCACAACTGCCGCAGCTGGCAGAAAGCGGCTACCTCAAAGCCGTGTTTTACCGTCTGTGAAGGCGGTTCTTGATACCTGCGTCATCTATCCCACGGTGATGCGAGAGATGCTGTTGGGCGCTGCGAGGCTTGGTTATTTCACGCCCGTCTGGTCTGCACGTATCCTCGAAGAATGGGCCCGTGCCGCCCGCAAACTCGGCCCCGAGGGAGAGGCACAGGCGCGCGCCGAAATCGCGCTGGTTCAGGCCCAATGGCCAAATGCCGAGCAACCCGCCAACCTCGGTGTTGAACAGCGCCTATGGTTGCCGGATGCCGCCGACATCCACGTTCTCGCAACGGCGGTCACAAGCTCGGCAGATGTCATTGTCACCGTCAATGCCAAGGACTTTCCCAAGAATATGTTGGCCGACGAAGGGCTTGAGCGGCGCGATCCGGACGGGCTGCTGCATGAACTCTGGCTGTCCGACCCCGAAGGCATGACGCAGGTTTCCAAAGCGGTCCTTGCTGAAGCCAACCGGCTATCCGGTGCTCAATGGACCTTGCGTAGCTTAATGAAAAAAGCCCGCCTGCCGCGCCTTGGCAAAGCCCTGAGTACTTAATTCGGGATCCCATTCATCTGGCCAAAAATATCTCGGGGAGCGCGAGGGGCTGGCCCCTCGCTCCTATCCTAAACTCCCACGCCCCACTTTTGTTCAAGTACTTCCAGAGCTGCGATCCGCTCATCCGTCTTTGGATGACTCATCAACCAAGCGGGCACAACGCCCGCACGCTGCTGAGTCAGATCCTCAAGCTTGTGGAACAAAGACTTCTGTGGACCAATCCCGATCCCGGCTTTTGTCAAAAGCGCAGCCGCATATTCATCCGCCTCATATTCATCACTCCGCGACAGGCGGGAGGCCAGCAAATGAGTCAGCATATTTGCAATCCAGGCTCCAATGAACGGGATGAAGCGGTTCAATAGCATCATCAGCGCAGCACGCAGGGCGTTTTGACCCGAGAAATCAATCATCCGCCGCCGGGCGTGGCCAAGGGCGACATGGCCCAATTCATGCGCGATTACGCTTGCCATTTCTTCCGCTGATACTTCGCCGTTGCCAAATTTGCGATAAAAACCGCGAGTGATGAAAATACGCCCATCCGGCGCTGCCAGCCCGTTCACCGGATCGATCTCGTAGATGTAGACTGGGACCCGATCAATCTCCAAGGCTGCAGCCAGCCGGTCCGTCATGCGTTTTAGCGCAGGATCGGCCAGTTCGGTGGACTTCGCATCCAACTCACGATGCGTGCGCCAGACGGATATCCGGTACATCACAACGGCATAGGCTATGGCCAGCAGGATGGGTGTTAAGCGAAGCATGAGTTAGATATGGGCGGCCCACCCCAAGGAGGCAAGCGGTAACTCGCCCTTCACGTCCGATCAGTTATTTGGCTCAATCCAGCCTTACCTGCCTGGCGAGGGCAGGTGCAGGTTCGAATGAAACTCGGCAAGGGACTGCTTGGTTAAGATCTCGCCCTTCGAAGCCTCAAAAAATGCGCGTTCAGCTTCCTTTTCTGCGACCAGAGCATCAACTCTCAGGTCCCTCACATCCGCGCGCAGAGCGTCGCGCGCCTCCTCGTAGGTTTCAGCATCGCGCAGCTCATCCTCAAGCGCACTCAGCTTGTCATCATAGTCCGGGTCCGCAGGATCAAGTGCGGCGATATCATCGGCGATGTCTTCGCTGCTGCGGCCATCGTAGTCTTCGTTCAGATCACGCAATTCACGGCGCGCCTCATAGAGGTCACCGCGCAGGTCGTAATAGGTTTCCGCCGCCGCCTGATAGGTCGCGATCTTGCCGACTTTACTGTTGGGTGAAGCATTGCGGAACGCCGGGGCTGCTGCCTTAGACGCATTCAGGTTACGCAGCTTGTCCGAGCCATCGGGATCGGTGATTGCTGCAACAAGCGGGTCGCGGTAATAGCGGTAGCGGTCCTTCTTGCGATCGGAATATGGCTTGTCGTAGCGCAGTCGATAGTCGGTTTCATCATAGATCTTCTTATCGTCCGAATAGCGGTAGCCGTCAGGATTGTAAGGCACCGGCTGGATCGTTGCCCAGTCCTTGTACCAGTAGTTTGGCTGTGGCAGATCGAGATTGCCGTGGAATTCGCCCAGCGTCGCCTTGGTCAATGTCCGCCCTTTCGAAGCGTCATAAAAGGCAGCCTCCGCATCTTGCAACGCGTCGCGGGTTTCGTATTTCAGGTCCCTCAGATCCGCGCGCAGATCGTCGCGCGCCTCCTCATAGGTTTCAGCATCGCGCAGCTCATCCTCAAGCGCACTCAGCTTGTCATCATAGTCCGGGTCCGCAGGATCAAGTGCGGCGATATCATCGGCGATGTCTTCGCTGCTGCGGCCATCGTAGTCTTCGTTCAGATCACGCAGTTCGCGACGGGTCTCATAGAGGTCACCGCGCAGGTCGTAATAGGTTTCCGCCGCCGCCTGATAGGTCGCGATCTTGCCGACATTGCTGTTGGGTGAAGCATTGCGGAACGCCGGGGCTGCTGCCTTAGACGCATTCAGGTTACGCAGCTTGTCCGAGCCATCGGGATCGGTGATCGCTGCAACAAGCGGGTCGCGATAGCGACGCTTGCTGGGCTTCTTATTGTCATAGTGCTTGGATTTATAATCTGTGCGAGCAACAGGTCGCGGGGAATACTCAACAGGAGCAACCGACGCCTTGCGATACGTTTTCGTTACGCGGTTCGCGCTTGACTTGGTTTTTACCGGCGAACGCTTGCCAAATAGTTGCTCGACATCGCGTTTAAACTCTCTTCCAAAGCCCGCCAGTGTGGTCTTTTGTACCTTGCCGTTCCGTCCCTTAGCTTTAGCAGAGGTTTTGGCTGACCGGTGGTGTTTTGCCTTTTGCTTCTTGTTAAACCCGAAAGCCTTTTCCACGCGGTGCGTTTTGGAGTTGGCCTTGCCGGCATCTTTACCCGCGCTTTTGGAACCCTTAGCTTTGCTGGATTTTCCCTTTTCGCCGCCTTTGTTGCCGTCGTTGCCTTTTCCGGACTTTCCCTTGCCTTTGTTGCCGTCGTTGCTTTTTCCAGAATTACCTTTGCCGCCGCCGCGGCCCTTTCCATTGCCATTATCATTCTTGGCATAAGCGGCGTCAGGGGAAAGTACCAATGTCGCGGTCGCACCCGATGCAATTGCGAACGCTGTAATGGTCAAAACAGATGTCAGGATATTTGGTAGTTTTGAAATGGTCATCTCAGCCCCCCAGCTTCAATCCCTTTGTCGTATATCACGAATTCGAGAGAGGCAGGGAATTTTGCCGAGATTGTTTCTTTGGTGGCGCTTTTGACGCGAATATCTCTGAAAACTAGGCCTATTGTTTCCAGTTTCTGAAGCAACCAGGACTCCGACGGTGACTAGCGCGTCAGTTCCCGCATACCTTGTTCTAAACCCGCCAGCGTCATGGGTACCATGCGATCTTCGAATATCTCACGGATCATGCCGATCGAATGGGTGTATTCCCAATACTTCTCTGGCACTGGATTGATCCACAGGTTCGATGTCCACTGTTCGCGTGCACGGCCCAGCCAGACTTGGCCAGATTCCTGATTCCAATGCTCATTTGCACCACCGGGATAAGCGATCTCGTAAGGACTCATTGAGGCATCGCCGACAAAGATGCATTTGTAGTCCGGCCCGTATGTGCGCAAGACCTCGTGCGTCGGAGTTTGCTGATCCCAGCGGCGGCGATTGTCGCGCCAGACGCCTTCATAGAGGCAATTGTGGAAGTAGTAGTATTCCAGATGTTTGAATTCGGTTCGGGCCGCTGAGAACAGTTCTTCCACGACCTTGATATGCGGGTCCATCGATCCGCCCACGTCCAGAAACAAAAGCACTTTGACGGCGTTGTGTCGTTCGGGTCGGGTTTTGACATCCAGATAGCCGTGTTCAGCTGTTGCCTTGATCGTTCCGTCCAGATCAAGCTCTTCGGCAGCGCCTTCGCGGGCCCAGCGGCGAAGGCGCTTCAGAGCGACCTTGATGTTCCGGGTGCCCAGTTCAACAGTGTCATCTAAATTCTTGAATTCGCGCTTGTCCCAGACCTTTACGGCACGCTGATGGCGGCTTTCTTTCTGGCCGATGCGCACGCCTTCGGGGTTGTAGCCATAGGCGCCGAAAGGTGAGGTGCCCGCGGTGCCGATCCACTTGTTACCGCCCTGATGGCGACCCTGTTGGTCCTTGAGGCGCTCGCGTAGCGTCTCCATCAGCTTCTCAAAGCCACCAAGCGCCTCGATCTCGGCTTTTTCTTCATCCGACAGGTGCTTTTCGGCCATCTTTGCAAGCCACTCGGCAGGAATATCGACCGCCTCGAGTACTTGATCGAAACTGATTTCACCCAACCCTTCGAAACTGGCGGCAAAGGCACGATCGAACTTGTCGATGTTGCGCTCGTCTTTCACCATCGAAACGCGGGCGAGATAGTAAAACGCCTCGACATCGTATGTCGCCAAGCCCTTTTTCATCCCTTCCAGAAACGTCAGGTACTCGCGCAGAGATACGGGAATGCCCGCGTTTCGGAGGTTTTCGAAGAAGGGCAGGAACATCGTTCTATACCAGACGAACAATGACCAGTGAAATAACCAGCCCGACCAACGCAAAGGCAATGCCGTAACCTGCAGCGTATTGAGCCATATCCGCACCGCTTCCGTTACGTTTGCGTGCTGTCAACGCGCCCAGAATCGCGCCCAGAATAGCCATGCCCAGAACCACTATCATGTGACGTTATCCACCCGTGCTTGTGGCGGCTGACTGCGCGATGTCTTGTGTGACCGAGCGCACCACCAAATCCGAGCCGAAGCCGTAACGTGCCCATCCGATACTGTCCAGCCGAACGCGACGTGCCTGATCTAGTTGACCGGACTGCCGCAGTGCCTCGGATTTGAGCAGCAGCAGGGTGGCCAGAAGGGCGGCGTTCTCGGCCTTGGTCATGACATTGATTGCTTTGTTCAATTCGGGCAGGGCCTCGGTGCCCTGACCCTGTGCCAAAGCAAAGGCTGCGGTTTGTGCCGTGATATGAGCGCGCTGAATTTCTGTTCCCGGGGTGGCGTTCAGGTATTTCAGGGCAATTTCATATTGCTGCTGCGCCGCCTCGGGGTCGTCGAATTGCCCCATGCGCCCTAGCAGATAATGCGGATAGGCGCGGCGGTGGTCGGTCCAGCCTTGCTGTTGACCAATTCGCGCTGCCTCGTTCGCAGCGTTGACGCGTTTGGCCGTACCAGCGCCAGCCCCCAAAGCGCGTTGAACTGCGTTAATCCAGGCCCGAGGTGTCTCAGTAACCTGTTGTGGCGCAACCCGATCCCCTCTGGGGTTCAGCCGGCTGAGTACGCCGGGCAGAACCGCTGCCACCTGTTCGCGTGTCATGCCATTTTGCAGCTCAGGCGCATAGGCTGCGCGCAGGATCAACATGTCGAATCCGGTCAGAACCGTGTGGAAATTGTCGTCGTTGAATACTGAATCGGTTAGGCGATAGAGGTCGTTCAGAGGTCCAAGTGCCTGAGCCAATTCTTCATGCAGGCAGTCCCGAATTTCCTGTGGGCTGGCATCGTAGGGGATGAATATCCCGATCCGTTCACGTTTTCGCAGTTCGGTCCAGTTGCTTTTGCTTTTGCGCCTGTCACGGCGGTATTCTTCCAGACTTGAAGAGTTGGGCACGACGAAACAGGCGGCCTGCGGCAGGATGCGGCGGATCTGTTTCTGGCTTACAGCCTCGATCGTGATGTTCGCCTGACCCTCTGGAATCTGCCGGATGTCGATCTTCGCCTCACGTTGCAACCGGGTCAGTAGCCGACTCAGGTCGGTCTGCATCGTTGGTGGCGGTGTCCCAGTCAGACGCACCGTGATCGGTCCATCAAACCGGGTGAAGACCGGCAGTTCCGCGCCGCTTTCAAGTGCGAAATGCAGTGAGAGGAAGTCGGCAGCGATATTCTTGTTCGAACGGGCAGGCGGGCTTGGACGAGCAGCGCCGAAGGATTTAGACGGCGGCAGCGAAGCTTCAATCACCTGGGTACGGGTCGGCGTCTCGATCCGGTCGACCGTGGTGCAGGCAGACAGCGCCGCCAGAAGTAGGGTTGCGCCTAAAAGCCTCATGGTCGCTGATACTTCAGGAACGGCGACAACTTGCCGATGCGGTCATAGAGTTTGCGTGCGGTATGGTTGTTTTGCTGCGTCAGCCAATAGACTGAGGGGGCTTTCTGCCTGTCCGCTTCTTCATAGACGGCCTCAATCAGGGCGCGTCCAACTCCGGTGCCTCTCGCTTCTGGGCGGGCATAGAGATCCTGCAGATAGCAGACACTTTCTTCCTTCCAGGCGTGGCGATGAAACAGGTAGTGGGTCAGTCCAAGCAGTTGCCCATCCAAATCCGCGACAAAACAGGAAAAGTCATTCGGATCATCACCTAAGAGCCGTGCAAAGGTGTTTTGGAAAGTCGAATCCGGCACTTCGGTTTCATAAAATGCCAGGTAGTCACGCCACATTTCGGCCCATTGATCCCGGTCTTCTGGTCGCAAGGGGCGAATTGTGAGGGCGTTAGTCATTTTATTATTTCCTGCTCTGGAGGCCCGATTGGCGCGGGGTCTTTCGTTGATGTAATGCTGACACCCGACCGTACCGATGACAAGCTGTGATCACCGCTTGCTACGCGCCATAAAGGCCAGCCGTTCAAACAGGTGTACGTCCTGCTCATTTTTTAGAAGCGCACCATGCAGCTTGGGCAGTGCATTCACACCGTCGCGTTTAAGGTCCTCAGCGCTCAAGTCCTCAGCTAAGAGCAGTTTCAGCCAGTCCAGCACTTCCGAGGTCGAGGGCTTTTTCTTCAAACCTTGCGTTTCGCGGATTTCGTAGAACTGGGTCAGCGCGGTGGTCAGCAGCGCATCTTTGATGCCGGGGTGATGGACTTCGACGATACGGCGCATCGTGGCTTCGTCTGGAAAGCGGATGTAGTGAAAGAAGCAGCGGCGCAGGAATGCGTCAGGTAGTTCCTTTTCGTTGTTCGACGTGATTATGACGATAGGGCGGTTCTTGGCACGGATCGTCTCGCCAGTCTCGTAGACGTGGAACTCCATCTTATCGAGTTCTTGCAGCAGGTCGTTCGGAAACTCGATATCAGCCTTGTCGATCTCGTCGATCAGCAACACGACCTTTTCATCCGCGTCAAACGCCTGCCACAGCTTGCCCTTGCGAATGTAGTTCGAAACATCATGCACGCGCTCTTCGCCAAGCTGGCTATCGCGCAAACGGCTGACCGCATCGTATTCATACAGTCCCTGCTGCGCGCGCGTTGTGGATTTCACGTTCCACTCAATCATCGTCAGCCCCAGCGCGCCTGCGACCTGTTTCGCCAGCTCGGTTTTGCCGGTACCGGGTTCGCCCTTGACAAGCAGCGGGCGTTCCAGCGTGACGGCAGCGTTCACGGCAATGTTCAGATCGTCGGTGGCAACATATTCTGCGGTGCCTTGAAAACGTGCGGTCATGGGACCCCTCATGTGGTTTCCGCGGAATGCGGGCTGGGTTTGCTCTGCTCGGGTTACAGAGAGGCAAGGTTATTTACAAGCCGGGCCGCAGCGTCGCGAGAGGATGGGATGGGCTGTAAGTCCAATCTGTTTTGGGCGATTCGTTCGGGGCGGGGTATCGCAGGGGTTGAAGCTGCCTGAAAAACGCCTTGCGAGAACCACAGAAAAACAAGGTTTTGTTGTTACAAGTCTCAATATTAGAGCAGTCGGAGTGACGCGGCGGCGAGGCATACGTTTGTGTAGTGACAATCTCTGCCCCGTCGGATAAACGCTCCGCAGAAGGGGGTGCCGAATGTCAGGTAATACAATCGCAACCGACGTTTCAGGCCATACCGAGGGAGCAAATATGAAGCAGGAAGTTTTTCTGCCGGAAGATTACCGTCCGGCTGAAGATGAACCTTTCATGAATGATCGCCAGCTTGAGTATTTTCGCCGCAAGCTGATGGATTGGAAGACAGAACTACTCGCAGGCAGCCGTGATACGATCGAAGGTCTGCAGGACAACACCCGAAACATTCCCGATGTCGCTGACCGCGCAAGCGAAGAGACCGACCGTGCGCTGGAACTGCGCACCCGGGATCGTCAGCGTAAGCTGGTGGCAAAAATCGACTCGGCCCTGCGCCGGATCGAAGAAGGGGAGTATGGATATTGCGAGAAGACCGGTGATCCGATCTCGCTCAAGCGCCTGGATGCGCGTCCTATCGCGACTATGACGCTTGAGGCGCAAGAGCGTCACGAGCGCCGCGAAAAGGTCCACCGCGACGATTGATCGCTGGGAAATTGCAACAAAACAACTGCGCCGGGGCCTGTCGCCTCGGCGTTTTTGCGTTATGGCAGGTCCATGAATATCAATGGTCTGAATTTCTGCGTCATTGGCGGCGGCATTGGGGGCATGGCGGCGGCACTCGCACTGCGAAGTCAGGGTGCTCAGGTGACGGTTCTGGAGCAGGCCCCAGAACTGACCGAAGTTGGTGCTGGATTGCAAATCAGTGCGAACGGGATGGCGGTACTGCGTGCGCTAGGCGTTGCTGGTAAGGTCCCGGAAGCTGGACAAATCTCGGGTGGGACCGTTCTGCGCGATTACCGTAATGGGCGCGTGATCAGTCGGGTCCCGGTCCCTGCCGCTGGGTCGACTTACTATTATCACCGGGCAGATCTGCTGGACCTGTTACACAAAGCCGCCTTGCGCTCTGGGGTGGATATTCGGCTGGATGCACCTGTCGCCACGGTTCATAAACACCCAAGCGAAGCCGAGATCGTTCTGGAAAGCGGCGAAAGGCTGCGAGCGGAATGCGCGATCGCCGCAGACGGTGGGCGCAGCGCTATCCGCCCGATCTTGAATGGCCCCGAGGTCCCGGTTTTCACCCATCAGGTTGCCTGGCGAGCAACGATTCCCTGGACCCAGCGAGAAGAACTGCCATGCGCGTCCTTGACGATGGGGCCAGGCCGGCACGTGGTAACCTACCCGCTGCGCGATCAACGCCTCGTGAACATCGTGGCCATAGAAGAGCGTTCCGACTGGAAAGAGGAAGGCTGGCGACGTCAGGGTGATCCCGACGACCTGCGAACCCGGTTCGCCGAATTTGGCGGACCGGTTGGTGACATATTGTCAAAGATTGACGAGGTTCACCTTTGGGCGCTGTTTCTGCGCCCCGTGGCGCAAATCTGGCAGAATGGGCGATTGGCCTTACTTGGGGATGCGGCGCACCCGACGTTGCCTTTTATGGCCCAAGGAGCTTGCCTGGCACTGGAAGATGCCTGGGTCCTGACACGCGCGTTCCAGGACAACTCAGGCGTCGCCCGCGCATTGGCTACCTATGAAGCCACTCGACGACCGCGTGCCAGGCAAGTGGTTGGCGCCGCAGGCGCAAATGCGCGTAATTTCCACCTTCGTGGGCCAATGAGGCTGGCCGCACAGGCCGCCTTAATGGCGGTTGGTCCACGCTTGGCACGGCGCTACGAGTGGATCTATAGCTACGACGCGACCGCGTAAGCATTCACAGGTCGAGATCAACCCAGACCGGCACATGGTCCGAAGGTTTTTCGTGCCCCCTCACTTCGGCATCGATCCTGCAATCACGCATCAAATCTGCAGCTTGCGGCGTCAGAAGAAAGTGATCGATGCGAATCCCGTCGTTTCTGTTCCACGCGCCGGCTTGATAATCCCAGAATGAATAATGACCGGGGCCTTGCGTTCGCGCGCGAAAGGCTTCAGTGAAGCCCAGATTCAATACCTTGCGGAATGCAGCGCGACTTTCGGGTCGAAAAAGCGCATCCTCGCGCCAGGCGTCGGGGCGCTTGGCATCTTCGGCCTGCGGGATAATATTGTAATCCCCTGCCATCAACGCGGGTTCCTCTGATGCCATCAAATCGCGGGCACGATCATAGAGGCGCTCCATCCACTCAAGCTTGTAGTCATATTTCGGCCCCGGCACCGGATTGCCATTTGGCAGATACAATCCGCAGATGCGCAGTGCTCTCTTTCCTATGACAGTGGCTTCGATCCAGCGCGCCTGCTCATCACTTTCATCACCGGGCAACCCAAGGGAGACATCC
Organism: Ruegeria sp. C9; assembly: GCF_056537585.1. NCBI lineage: Bacteria > Pseudomonadati > Pseudomonadota > Alphaproteobacteria > Rhodobacterales > Roseobacteraceae > Ruegeria > Ruegeria sp. C9. Next base: position 521,204 of record NZ_JBQFRU010000002.1, on the reverse strand, counting down.
TCAAGCGCCAATTTCGAAAGGATTGCAACGCCGTTGAAGCTCTTTTGCCCATGGGTTTCAACGTTATATCCACGCTCCCCGAAAATCTCGCGGGGGAAATTCTCATCAATAGATTTGATTTCCTGCAGCAACACAACATCGGGCTGCGCCTCATCCAACCAGCGAGGTAACGCCTCGGCCCGTGCCTTGATACCGTTGATGTTGAATGTGGCGATTTTCATGCGTGATCCTCCGGTGCCATTGGCAACCTATCGCGCAGAATACACGCAACGGCAAGTTGCCGTACAAGTTAGCGAGGCTCTGCCTCGCGCTCCGAGGTATTTTGGGCCAGATGAAGAAACGGATTCTTAACCATATTCGTCAAAACTGAGTATGCGGTACAGGCGGAGGCGCCGATGACCGCGCCAGGTGAAGCTCTCTGACTTTGACTGTCAGAGAGCGGATCCCTCTTCATCTGGCTAAAAATACCTTGGGGGTGTGGGGGCAAAGCCCCCACTGGCGCTACATCGAGAACGATGTGCCGCAGCCGCAGGAAGACGTGGCGTTGGGGTTCTCAATCACGAAGCGCGCGCCGATGAGTTCCTGTGTGAAATCAATTACCGCGTTCTCTAGAAACGGCAGAGAGATCGAGTCGACGATGACCTTTTGGCCTTTGCCCTCTAGCACCAAATCGTCCTCTTTCGGCTCATCCAGGGCGATCTCGTATTGAAAACCGGAACATCCGCCACCCTCCACAGCGACACGCAGGGCCTGGCCCTGATCTGCGGCACCGATTTCGGCCAGGCGTTCAAAGGCGCGTTCTGTGACTGTTGGGGGCAGATTCATGCCGGTCTCCAAAGGTTTATTTCCTTAGCATCGTACAATATATGGAACCTGACGACAGGCGACAAGGACAAGACCTTTGGACAGAGCGGGTTTTGCCTCGGACCCAGGCCGCGCAAGGGGGCGGCTTGTACCTGAGGAGGAAAGCAGTTTTCGGTCATGCTTTCAGCGCGACCGTGACAGGATTATTCATGCCAGCGCGTTTAGGCGCCTCAAACACAAAACTCAGGTGTTTGTCGAGCATGAGGGCGACAGTTATCGAACCCGCCTGACGCATTCCATAGAAGTGGCTCAGGTGGCTCGAACGATTGCCGAGGCCTTAGGCTTGAACGGCGAATTGACCGAAGCGGTCGCGTTGGCGCACGACCTCGGGCATACGCCGTTTGGCCACACGGGCGAGGATGCTCTGCATGCGTTGATGGAGCCATATGGTGGCTTTGACCACAACGCTCAGGCCATTCGGATCGTAACCAAACTTGAGCGTCACTACGCCGAGTTCGATGGGTGCAACCTGACCTGGGAATGTCTGGAAGGGATAGCCAAGCACAACGGGCCGGTCACTGGTGCATTGCCTTGGGCATTGGCCGAATGCAACCAGGGCTTTGACCTCGAACTCCATACTCATGCGAGCGCTGAGGCGCAGGTCGCGGCGTTGTCGGACGACATTGCCTACAACAACCACGATCTATTTGACGGATTGCGGGCGGGATTGTTCAGAGATGAAGACATTCAGCAGCTTCCCATAATTGATGCCTGTTTCGCCGAAGTGGATGCCAAATTTCCGGGTCTTGACCCTTATCGCCGTCGGCACGAGGCGCTCAGACGGGTATTTGGCGTCATGGTTTCGGATGTGATCGACACCTCACGCGCGTTGATAGCGGCCTCGGGGGCGCAGTCGGTCGAGGATATCCGCCATCTGGGTTATCCGGTCATTCAATTCTCGGATGATCTTTGGGCGAAGCTCAAACAGATCCGCGCCTTCCTGTTTTCGCGCATGTATCGCGCACCGAGCGTGATGGAAGTGCGCGCCAGTGTCAGCAAGGTGGTTGAGGAACTGTTTCCGATTTACCTGACCGATCCCAAACAGATGCCGCGCCATTGGCACAGCGATATCGAGGCGGCAACGGATGAAACCGCGCTGGCCCGCATCGTCTCGGATTATATCGCGGGCATGACCGACAGGTTTGCGCTGCAAGACCATGCCCGGCTGACCGGAGATCACTCGATCGCAATATAGGCGATGGCCCAGATCTGTTGGCTGGCTTGTGTTTGAGCCAATTCAGCATCATCCGTGGGCGGGAAAACGATCATCGTGGGGCCGTAACTACCAATGCCCATCGGCACGCCATCCGCGTGGGTGGCCACGATGGGTTGATGTGTCTCGATGCTTTCCCATGGGATTTCAGCCTGATAGCCATCCATAGCCATGGGCAGAGCAGATTTGCCCCTCGCACCTGCCATCGTCATCACGTCGGACAACAGTGGGCCGGAAAAGGTATAGTCGCGCTGGTTCTCTGGCGGGCCGTAGGGGATGGTGATCTCGACCTGATCCAACCCGTCCAGCATGGCAGCGTCAAAGCCTGCTGCACCGTCATGTGTGACTTCGAGAAAACCCAACAGCCCACCGTCGTTCTCGGCGCGCGCGGGCAGATTGGTTTCGGTGATGGCGCCACCGAGCGTCAGCAGTACGTGGCCTTGCGGTGAGGGTATCTCGGCCCATGTGGGCAAGGCGGTGGTCAGCAACAGGGCGAAGGGCAGGGTAAGGCGCATTCAGGGGCTCCGGTCACGGTTTTCCCCGACCTTAGCCCTGATAGCGGTTAATCCAAGCGCAAAATTTAGGCGTCCATTGACCTTGGCGCTTTGCGTGGTAAACCCCGCGGCAAGCAAAAGGACATCCGAAATGAACCTGTTTTCCGAGATCCGCGGCCTGGTACTGGACGCGCTGGCGCAGATGCAGTCCGAAGGCGCGCTGCCTGAGGGGCTGAGCTTTGACAACGTGGCGGTTGAGCCTCCGCGCGATGCGGCGCATGGCGATATGGCGACCAATGCGGCGATGGTACTGGCGAAACCGGCGAAGATGAAGCCGCGGGACATTGCGGATGTGCTGGCAGGCAAGCTATCTGCAGACGACCGGATCACCAGCGCCGAGGTGGCGGGCCCGGGCTTTCTAAACCTGCGGCTAGCGTCTTCGGTTTGGCAGGGCGTGCTGGCTGCGGCGCTGGAAAAGGGTACCGATTATGGCCGTTCGACCATGGGGCATGGTCAGAAGGTGAACGTGGAATATGTCTCGGCCAACCCGACCGGCCCGCTGCATGTGGGCCACACGCGGGGGGCTGTGTTCGGTGATGCGCTGGCAAGCTTGCTGGCCTATTCGGGCCATGAGGTGACCCGCGAATACTACATCAACGATGGCGGCGCGCAGGTGGATGTGTTGGCGCGGTCGGCATATGAACGGTATCGCGAGGCTAACGGGCTGAGCCCCGAGATCGCAGAAGGTCTCTATCCCGGCGATTACCTGATCCCGATCGGTCAGGCGCTGAAAGAGAAATACGGCGACAGCCTGATCGACAAGCCTGAAAGCGTATGGCTGGAAGAGCTGCGCGAATTCTCAACCGACGCGATGATGGACCTGATCCGCGCCGACCTGAAGGCGCTGGGCGTTGAGATGGATGTGTTCTTCTCCGAGAAGTCGCTCTACGGCACAGGGCGGATCGAGGCTGCGCTTCAGTCGCTAACCGACAAGGGCCTGATCTACGAAGGCGTTCTTGAGCCGCCCAAGGGTAAGAAACCCGAGGATTGGGAACCGCGCGAGCAGACCTTGTTCAAGTCGACCGAACACGGGGATGACGTCGACCGCCCGGTCAAGAAATCGGACGGCAGCTGGACCTATTTCGCCCCGGATATCGCTTATCATTATGACAAGGTGAGCCGTGGGTTTGACGCGCTAATCGACGTGTTCGGTGCGGACCATGGCGGCTATGTCAAACGGATGAAGGCGGCGGTTTCGGCCCTTTCCGATGGTAAGGTGCCGCTGGATATCAAGCTGACCCAATTGGTGAAGTTGTGGAAGAATGGCGAGCCATTCAAGATGTCCAAGCGGGCAGGGAACTTTGTCACGTTGCGCGATGTAGTCGATCAGGTCGGGCCTGATGTAACCCGTTTCGTGATGCTGACCCGCAAGAACGACGCACCGCTGGATTTCGATTTCGACAAGGTGCTGGAACAAAGCCGCGAAAACCCGGTGTTCTACGTCCAATACGCCCATGCCCGCGTCATGAGTGTGCTGCGCCGCGCCGCTGAGGCCGGGATTTCTGCCGATGATACTACGCTATCAGGGGCAGATCTGGGCAAGATCGACCACGCCTCTGAGCTGACCGTTGCCAAGAAGCTGGCAGAATGGCCACGTCTGGTTGAAATCGCCGCTCGCACAAATGAACCGCACCGGGTTGCCTTCTATCTCTATGAATTGGCAGGAGATTTCCACGCGCTGTGGAACAAGGGCAATGACGAAACCCAGTTGCGCTTCATTCAGGATGGCGATGTTGCCACAAGCCAATCGAAAATCGCACTGGCCCGGGCTGTTTCTGTTGTGATTTCAGCGGGCTTGGGTATTCTTGGCGTTACCCCGGCGCAGGAGATGCGATAACAAATATCGCCCGAACCGCCGGTCTGAGGCAGACAAGAAATGACCCGCGCGCCACTTTTTACGGCGCAATCGGGCGGTGAGGCGGAAATGGCACGTTACGATTACTCGGGGCAGCATAGCCCCGAGCAGATGCATTACTCGAATCAATCGCATCCTGAAGATGCGTATGATTATTCTGACGAAAGCTATAGCTATGATGACGCCCCGCGCGCAGGCGCTGGGCTGGGCCGTATTGTCAACGTGCTTGGGGCGGTTGCGTCTTTGGCGCTGGTCGCCGGAGTCGGCGTTTGGGGCTACCAACTGATCATGCGCGACGTCAGCGGGGTACCGGTCGTGCGTGCCGCCGAAGGACCCATGCGCGTGCAGCCCGAAAATCCCGGCGGGACGCCTGCTGATCATCAGGGCCTAGCGGTGAATGCAGTTGCCGCTGTCGGGACTGCTGCACCGCCGGCAGATCGTCTGATCCTCGCACCGCGTCCCGTGTCTCTGACTGATGAAGACACGCCCATGACCGCGCTTGAGGCCACAAATGCAGTGCAAGTGATTGAGGAACCTGCCACTGATCAGGCGATCGTGAACGCTCTGGCCGAAGGGCTCGCCGCCGAACCTCTGCCCGAACAGGCGCCTGAGCAGGGCGTGCAATTGGCTTCCCTGGTCACGCCCGAAGACGAGCCCGCGATTGATCCGGCTGATTACGCAGCGCAACAGCCCGACCCTAAGATTGCTGCACTGCCTGGTGTGCGCCGGTCGCTGCGTCCGCATGTGCGTCCAGCCCGCGCTACGCCAAGTTCTATTTCGTCCAACAGCGCTACGGAAGCTGCGATCAATGCTGCAGTAAAGGCTGCTGTTGGTCTGGATGTTGATCCCGATACATTGACCAAAGGCACGCGACTTGCTCAGCTTGGGGCATACGAAAGCGCCGATGTGGCGCAGGCCGAATGGGCTCGTTTGAATGGCCGATTTGGAGAATATATGGATGGAAAACAGCGTGTTATACAGAAGACCTCAAGCGGAGGACGAACCTTCTATCGCCTGCGTGTCATGGGGTTTGATGATCTGAGCGACTCGCGCCAGTTTTGCGCGGCCCTAGTCGCGCAGGGTGCAGACTGTATCCCGGTCGCCGTCCGGTGAGATTTGGCGCGGTTATCACCGATGCCGAAGGGCTGCGCCTGACGCCGGATGAAAAAGCTTTGTTCAAAGAGATGAACCCGTTCGGGTTCATTCTGTTTGCCCGCAACATCGAATCCGCTGACCAGACCCGCGCCTTGTGCGAGGACTTCCGCGAGGCGGTTGGCCGAAATTGCCTAATCACAGTCGATCAGGAAGGTGGCCGCGTACAACGTCTGCGCGCACCTTTAGCCCGTGAATGGTTGCCCCCTTTGGATCATGTCGCGCATGCCGGAGATCAGGCCGAGCGCGCGATGTATCTGCGCTATCGTCTGATCGCGCATGAACTGCTGGGATTGGGCATCGACAGCAATTGTGCGCCGATGGTCGATCTGGCCCGCGAGGGTACTCATGCGTTCCTGAAGAACCGCTGCTATGGGTCTGATCCCGAAAAGGTTTCCGCGATTGGTCGAGCCGTTGCCAACGGACACTTTGATGGCGGAGTGTTGCCGGTAGTAAAGCACATGCCCGGCCACGGTCTGTCGACGCTCGACAGTCATCACGAGTTGCCGCATGTGGATCTTTCTCTAAGTGCACTGGAAGCAGCAGATTTTGCACCATTCCGCGCGCTGAACGACTTGCCGATGGGGATGACGGCGCATTTGGTTTATGACCAGATCGATCCACGGCCCGCAACGATTTCTGCTGGAATGATGACTTTGATTAGGGAGCGCATCGGTTTCGACGGTCTGATTATGACCGACGATATCACGATGAAAGCCCTGAACGGCGCGCCCGCCGACTTGGCCCGACAGGCACTGGACGCTGGATGCGATGTTACTTTGCACTGCAACGGGGCCTTTGAAGAGCGTGCTAAGGTGCTCGAAGCCGCTGGTGAGATGTCGGATGCGGCACAAGCCCGCGCAGATCGGGCGTTGGCTCGACGCCAGCCGCCACAGGAACTTGACATCCAAGCCGCCGAGGCGGAACTATCTGCCCTAATGGGCGGGCAGGTATATGCAGGATAACCTTTTCAGCGAAGACCCGGTCTCGGTTGCCGATCGGCTGGCCGCCGAGGCTTTGATTGTGGACGTCGACGGGTTTGAGGGTCCGCTCGATGTGCTTTTGACACTTTCGCGTACGCAAAAAGTGGACTTGCGCAAAATCTCGGTTCTGGCGTTGGCGCAACAGTATCTGACCTTTGTCGAAAAAGCGCGTCAGTTGAGGATCGAACTGGCCGCCGACTATCTGGTGATGGCGGCCTGGCTGGCCTTTCTGAAATCCCGCTTGCTGCTGCCTCCGGACCCGGATGATGAGGGTCCTTCGGGTGAAGAACTCGCCGCGCACCTCGCGTTCCAATTGGAACGCTTGCAGGCCATGCGCGATGCCGCGGCGCGCCTGATGGCGCGTGATCAATTGGGCCGCGATTTTTTCAAACGCGGGCAGGGTGAGGATGTTAGGCGTATCCGCACCGTGACCTATTCCGCCACATTGCTGGACTTGATGCAGGGCTATGCGCGTATCCGCACGCGCGACGAGTTCCGCCCCTTCGTCATGGACCGCGACGCCGTTTTCACCATGGAACAAGCGCTTGAGCGGATGCGGCCCCTGATAGGCTTTGCCGGTGCGTGGACGGATATGGAGACCTACCTGCCCGAAGGCTGGGATGCTGATCCGGTTCGGCGACGCTCTGCCACGGCTGCAACCTTCGCAGCCTCGCTTGAGCTGGTGAAAGAAGGACATATGGAGATCAAGCAAAGCGAGACATTTGCGCCGATCCATCTGCGTAAGAGGACTGAGACACGTGACTGACGCCAACGAAGAGACAGGCACACTGTTCGAAGCGCCGCCCTTGGCGGAACAGGAACGTATGGTCGAGGCCGTGCTGTTTGCCAGCGCCGAGCCGGTGACGATTGGTGATCTTGAAGCGCGGATGCCCCATGGCAGCAATGCCGCGCAAGCTGTTGAATCGCTTCAGAAACGGTACGAAGGGCGCGGGGTGCGTGTGGTGCGCGTTGGTGAGGCTTGGGCGATCCGCACAGCCCCCGATCTTGGCTTCCTGATGCAGAAGGAAACGGTTGAGACCCGCAAGCTTAGCCGGGCGGCCATCGAAACGCTGGCGATCGTGGCTTATCACCAGCCCTGCACGCGTGCGGAGATCGAGGAAATCCGGGGCGTGTCCGTTTCGCGCGGAACTATCGACCAGTTGCTCGAAATGGAATGGATCCGGCTGGGCCGCCGCCGCATGACACCGGGCCGTCCGGTGACATTCGTCGTAACGCCTGAGTTTCTGGATCATTTCGGGCTGGAAAACGCCCGTGACCTGCCGGGCCTGAAGGAGTTGCGCGCAGCCGGACTGTTGGAGAATCGCCCACCCCCTGGTGCTGTGCCGCTGGGCGAAGGAAAGGGTGATGACGAGGACGAAGATCAAACCGAGCTGTTCGAAGAAGAGTGATCGGACGGCCCTTTTATTGCCGCAGATCGCACCTATCCTAGGGTGCACATAACGGAGTTGAGCCAATGAATGCCAATCGGATCATCGATATGATCGTGCGCCGGGTGATGCGTCGCCTGGTGAACCACGGTGTGGACAAGGGTATTGATATGGCCAGCAACAAGGTGGGCCGCAAACCGGGTCAGTCTGATGTTGAGAATGGCCCCGAGGCGGATCGCCAGATGCGCGATGCGACCAAGCGCCAGAATCAAAGCGCAAAGCAGATGCGGCAGGTGTCGCGTCAGATGCGTCGGTTCATGAAGTTCTGAAACTCAGCCCACAGCTTTGAAATGCTTGGACAGTTTCAGGCCTTGACCCTGATAGTTCGAGGCAATCCCTGCACCATATAGCTGTGTCGGCATTTCGGCCATCTTCTCATAAACCAGGCGCCCGACGACTTGTCCGTGTTCCAACACAAATGGCGCTTCGTGGCAGCGCACTTCCAGCACCCCGCGTGATCCGGCACCGCCTGCTTCGGCATGTCCAAAGCCCGGGTCAAAGAATCCGGCGTAATGTACCCGGAACTCGCCGACCATAGCGAGATATGGGGCCATTTCAGCAGCATACATTGGCGGGATATGCACCGCTTCGCGGCTGACGAGAATGTAGAACGCGCCGGGGTCGAGGATGATGCGACCATCCTTGGTATGCACCTCTTCCCAGTATTCCTGCGGGTCGTATTCGCCGATCCGATCCAGATCGATCACCCCGGTATGGGGCTTGGCACGATAGCCGACCAGATCGGTATCGGGCAGTTGCAGATCGACCGAAAACCCCAACCCGTCCTGAATGACGGCTGGCCCATCAACCAACGGCGTTTGACCATGCAACGCGGTCAGCTCGGCGTCGCTGAGTACCGCCTGACCTTTGCGGAAACGGATCTGATTCAGACGCATTCCGGGGCGCACCAGAACCGAGAACGATCGCGGGCAGATCTCGGCATAAAGCGGACCTGTGTAGCCTGCGGGAACCCGATCAAACTCAGTTCCGCCATCAGTGATCGTGCGCGTGAGCAAGTCGAGCCGCCCGGTCGAGCTTTTGGCATTGGCCACCGCACTGATGTCATCGGGCAGGGCGAGCGATTCCATCAGCGGCACCAGATAGACACAGCCCTTTTCCAGAACAGCGCCTTCAGTGATGTCGATGCGGTGCATCTCAAACTCGGCCAGCCGGTCTGCGACAGAACGCCCTTCGCCCGCCAGAAAGGACGCGCGCACCCGGTAAGCCACTGTTCCCAAACGTAGATCAAGGCTCGCCGGCTGCACCTGTGCAGGGATGATGTCTGGGCTTGCGGCGATCTCACCGCGTGCAATCATCGCCTCAAGCTGTTGATTTGGGCAAACACCTGTCATCTCGATCCCCTCTGCTGCCAGAGCGGGATCTGGCCTATGTGCCATAAACGTCGGTGTGATTTGGTCGGGCTAGCAGGACTCGAACCTGCGACCTTCCGTCCCCCAGACGGACGCGCTACCAGGCTGCGCCATAGCCCGACGTTGAGGTGTTCATAAAGACTTTCCCGGCGGGGGCAAGAGGAAATCATCGCCTTTTTTGCTATCCCGCCGTGTGGTGTTCGACGCGATCCAGCCACCTGCGCAGGTCCTTGGCGATGGGTGCAATCTGGTGCAACAGCTCATCGTCATACTCGTCACGATTCCATGCCAGCGAGGCAATACCACCCATCAGCGGCGCTGCATCCAGCTCAGCCGGTATCGGTTTGGGTTCGGGGGTTGCGACGGGTCTCGGAGCCTCTGGGGCAGGGGAATGGGCGGGTTCGCCCAAATCCATGTCGATCTGGTTTGCGGATGGTTCCGGCGCTGAAGCGAACGGAACCACAGTATCGTCGATGCTGGGTGCGGGCGCGTTTTCATCCAAATTGGGCGAAAGCGATGCAACATGCGCAACGCCCTGTTCCCGAAGGATACGCTGAACACCTTTGATGGTAATCCCGTCCTCGTGCAGCAGTTTCTTGATACCGCCCAGCAGACGCATATCATTGGGGCGATAATATCGCCGCCCACCGGCGCGTTTGACGGGTTTGACTTGGGTAAACCGGCTTTCCCAGAAACGCAGCACATGAGCCTGAACTCCGAGCCAGTCCGCAACTTCACTTATGGTGCGAAAGGCATCGGGGGACTTACTCATAACCTGGATGTCCTGAACTTACTTGCGGTTCCCTGCGGCGACGCGATCCTTCATCAGGTGCGACGGACGGAATGTCAGTACACGACGGGGCTGGATCGGAACCTCTTCACCGGTTTTAGGGTTGCGACCGATACGGGCAGTTTTGTCCCGAACGCTGAAGGTGCCGAAGGACGAAATCTTGACCTGTTCGCCACGCACCAGCGCGTCAGACATGTGGTTCAGAACGCTTTCGACCAGCTGTGCGCTTTCATTGCGTGACAGGCCAACCTCACGAAAGACGGCCTCGCTCAGATCCATTCGGGTCAGTGTTTTGTCGCCCATGCTTTTTCCCCTGTTGATGTCTGAGCATATGGCTATGCAAAATTCGCTGTCAATATCAATGAATTGCAGGAGGCTCTGTAAGCCGGATTGTGCCGGTTACCAACGCAGTGCGACCGCACCCCAGGCCAGACCGCCACCAATCGCCTCTGTAACGATCAGATCGCCGGTTTTGATCTGGCCGTTTTGCTTGCCCACCGACAGGGCCAGAGGGATTGAGGCTGCCGATGTGTTGCCATGGTCCTGAACGGTGACGACGACGTTATCCATCGGCAGGCCCATCTTCTTGGCGGTGCCCTGAATAATGCGGATATTAGCCTGATGCGGCACGATCCAGTCGACATCATCGCTGGACAGACCTGCACGCTCCAGCGCGACTTCTGCGGTTCGGGCCAGTTTTTCGACCGCATGACGAAACACCTGATTGCCCTGCATCCGCAAGTGGCCGGTGGATTGGGTCGAAACCCCGCCATCAACAAAGAGAAGGTCTTTGTAGCGTCCGTCCGAATTCAAGTCGGTCGCAAGAATACCGCGATCATCCGAAGTGCCCTGACCCTCTTGCTCTTCCAGAACCAGTGCGCCCGCGCCGTCGCCAAACAGCACGCAGGTCGACCGGTCGGTCCAGTCCATGATTCGTGAAAAGGTCTCGGCGCCGATCACCAGTACGCGCTTGGCCTGACCGGACAGGATCAGGGCGTTGGCGTTGCTGAGCGCAAAGACAAACCCTGCGCAGACCGCCTGTACATCGAAGGCAAAACCTTTGGTCATGCCCAACCGGGCCTGTACCATGGTTGCCGCCGAAGGAAAGGTCAGATCAGCTGTGGAGGTTGCCAGTACAATCGCGTCGATATCATCCGCTGTCAGTCCGGCATCAGCCAGTGCGGCTTCGGCCGCTTTGGTGGCCAGATCGGATGTGGTTTCGTCCTCGGCCGCGAAGTGTCGCCGCTCGATCCCGGACCGGGTGCGAATCCATTCGTCCGTCGTATCCAGCGTTTTCTCGAACTCAGAGTTCGGTACAACGCGCCCTGGCAAATAATGCCCGACACCTACAACAACTGAGCGGCCTGCCATGCTGGGGTACTGCCTTTTTTGTTATTATTCCGATTGAGACACGGAATGGGCCGCATCTTGTGCAAGTGCGGCTGTTGATGCAACCCGTGCCGCCAATTTTTCGGAGAAACCGGATTCAGCCAATGTGAAAGCCAGTTTGACCGCTGCGGAAACGCCGGTTGCGTCCGCTCCGCCATGGGATTTCACCACGGTTCCATTAAGCCCGAGGAACACGCCTCCATTGACGCGGCGCGGGTCTATCCGCTTTTTCAGACGATTCAACGAGGTGATTGCCAGGATCGAGGCCAGCCGGGATAGGGGCGAGTATTTGAACGCCTCACGCAGCAAATCACCGATAAGGTTCGCGGTGCCTTCACCAGTTTTAATGGCGACATTGCCGGTAAACCCGTCAGTCACGATCACGTCAGCTTTGTCGCCGGGGATATCGCTGCCCTCGACAAAGCCCACGAACTCGAAATTCGCCTGATCGGCAAAGTCCGAGATCATCGCGTGGGCTTCTTTCAGTTCGGCGCGGCCCTTGTGTTCTTCGGTGCCGACATTCAGCAACCCGATCCGAGGGCGGCTGAGCGCCATACCGTTGCGCGCGTATGAAGCCCCCATCAGCGCGTATTGCAAAAGGTCCTTGGCATCGGCGCGCACATCTGCGCCGACGTCCAGCATCACGTTGAACCCATGCGGATTGCGCGAGGGCCACAGGATCGCGATGGCAGGGCGGTTCACGCCGGGCAGCTTGCGCAGCCGCAACATGGACATGGCCATCAGCGCGCCCGTATTGCCGCAGGACACCGCGCCGTGCGCTTCACCTGCACGCACCGCTTCCAGAGCGGACCACATCGACGTGCTCTTGCCGCTGCGGACAACCTGGCTTGGTTTGTCTTCCATCGTGACCACGTCCGGGCAATCACGAAAAACGACGCGCCCATCAAGGACACGCCGTTTGGCAACCAGCTTGCGTAGTTCCTGTTCCTGACCGTGCAGGATGAACCCGATCTTCGAGTTCTTGTCCGCAGATTTTGCAATGCCCGCCACAACGACGGCAGGGCCCGAATCTCCGCCCATAGCGTCAACCGAGATGATGATCCGTCCGGTCTGCGTGGGCTGATCCGTCATGCCTTGGCCTGCGTCCAATCAGGCTTAGGCCGCGTCTTCGTCCAGGTCGATTTCGTCGGCCTGAGCGACGACTTCACGATCGTCATAGTGGCCGCAAGATGCGCAAACGTGGTGTGGGCGCTTAAGCTCGCCGCAGTTCGGGCATTCGTTCGGGTTTGCAGCAACCAGAGCGTCGTGTGCGCGGCGGTTGTTGCGACGCGACTTGGAAACTTTGTTCTGTTGGACGGCCATGGTCTCAACCTTTGTCTGATATGGGCTGACAGAATCGCTGTCAGCCGGGTTACGTACTTTGTTTTCTCGTGGTTTGACGCGCGTTTAAGGGGCTTGCCCCGCAATGTCCAACCCAAATTCCAATGAGCGCGCGAAAATACTGCGATTCTCGTCATGTTCAAGCGGTTTTTCTGACGGCCTGCTATGACAGGAAATCCCTCGCCTGTCACTCGTCTTTTTTCATCGCATCCCGCAGCCCGGCCAAACCAGCGAAGGGTTTTACATCCTCATCTGTGAGGGCCTGTTTGCCCGGTTCGGTATAGTCTATCTGGCCCAGCTCAACTCCATCCTTCCGTGGGTATTGGGGCAGGGCCAGCGACAGCGCTTCAACCATGATCAGCGCAGGATCGATCTCGGGGCCAAGCGGTTCGGTCTCGTCATCCTCGGGGATTTCGAACTCGGGCTCTTCCGGATCGCTCCAATCGGCCACAAAGACGCGACTCACCGGGGTGTCGATGCGTGTGGTCACTGGTTCCAACGTCACGACACAAGGTTGGATCACCGTTGCGCCCAGCTTGCCAGAAAGCGTCCAATCCCGTTTGCCCTGCGCGCGCAATTCGCCCACAAAGCTGAGCTTGCGCAGGCCAAGCAGTCCGAGCTCTTGTTTTATGACCTCCAGCGCGTCGCCGGTCGGGCGCAACTCAAACGGGGTCGGAGCGTTTTGCGGCAGGTCTGCGACGCGTAAAGATGTCTGGTTGCTCATTCGTGAGGTTTTCCTGTGTTGAACCGGAGCCTTGGTTTCTGTAATCGGATAGGGTCCGCAAGGGGCCATGGCAAGAGGATGTGCATGTTGAAGGGTTTGAACAGGTTGAAACCAGCGTCGAAAACGCTTGTCTTTGCGGCCTGTCTGGCGGTCGCGGGTGCATGTTCACCAATCTTCAAGAATCACGGCTACGTGCCTCCGCCAGAGGATCTGGCCAAAATCAAGGTCGGCGTCGATACCCGCGATAGTGTTGAAGAAACCATCGGCGCGCCCAGCTCGGCGGGCGTGGTGCGGGATTCGGGCTATTACTATGTCGCCTCGCGCGTCCGTCATTATGGGCCCAAACGACCCGAGGTCGTTTCACGTGAACTGGTCGCGATCAGCTTTGATCAGCGCGGCGTCGTTCGCAATATCGAGCGGTTCGGCCTGGAAGACGGCTATGTCATCGTGCTGGATCGTCGCGTGACCGATTCCAACGTGGAAGACAAAGGCTTCCTGCGTCAGCTTCTGGGTAACATCGGCAACTTCAACCCGGCAAATATTCCTGGCGCAAACAACTAAAGCGACCAATTCTCTTGCAGTGGTCACAGGACAGTCACACATTCTGTAGTAAGGACCAGACAAATGTGACCGGTCAGCAACCGCAGGAGGATGCGACCATGGCGGTTTTGTTGGACAAGGGCCGATATCGCGCCCGCTTGGCGCAAACCGAGCAAGACGTGGCGGCGGCGCAGACGCTGAGGATGCTGACCTTTGCTACTGATGGTCAGGATTGTGATGCTTTTGATGCACGCTGCGCCCATGTTCTGGTCGAAGATCTGCAGGCCGGTGGGGCGTTGGTGTGCTGTTTCCGTATGCTGACAATGCAGGGCGGCTTCGAAGTCGGACTCAGCTACTCAGCACAGTTCTATGATCTGTCGGCGCTACGCGATTTTACCGGACCGATGGTTGAGATGGGCCGGTTCTGTATCCACCCGGACTACAATGATCCGGATATCTTGCGTGTCGCGTGGGGCGCAATGACGGCGTATGTCGATCAGAAGGGGATCGAAATGCTGTTTGGTTGTTCGTCATTCGCTGGAACCGAAACAGCCGAATATCTTGACGCTTTTGCGATGCTCAAACACCGGCATCTGGCACCAAGGCGTTGGTTGCCACGAGTCAAGGCGCCGGATGTGTTTCGCTTTGCGGCGCGCTTGCGCCGACGCCCTGATGTAAAACAGGCGATGCTTCGGATGCCGCCCTTGTTGCGCACCTATCTGATGATGGGGGGGTGGGTCAGCGATCATGCGGTAGTAGACAGGCACATGAACACCCTGCATGTGTTCACCGGCCTTGAAATCGGAGCAATTCCCCCAGCTCGTAAACGGTTGCTGCGCGCGGTGGCTGGGTGATTTGAGTATCTGGGAAAAGGTGAAGTTGGGGCGTTGACGCCTTGCTTTGGCCGGTTTAGCTGGCGGGTATGGCGAGAATTCCTTTATTGCAGATGTCCGGTATCTCTCTGACGTTCGGGGGTGATCCGGTGTTTTCCGATCTGGACCTTGTGGTTCAACCCGGTGATCGCGTGGCGCTGGTCGGGCGGAACGGGTCAGGCAAATCCACCTTGATGAAAGTGATGGCCGGGCTGGTCGAGGCCGATCAGGGTGAAATCGTCATCCCTCCGGGTAAATCAGTGGGTTACATGGAGCAGGATCCCGGAATGCAGGGATTCGCGACGCTTGGAGACTATGCCTCAAGCGGGTTGGAACCGGGCGAGCTGTATAAGGTCGAACGCGCGGGCGAAGGGCTGAAATTCGACCCTGAGCGTGCGGTCGAAACCGCTTCGGGTGGGGAAAGGCGACGCGCCGCCTTGGCCAAGCTGATGGCCGAAGCGCCGGACCTGATGTTGCTGGACGAACCGACGAACCACCTGGATATCGAGGCGATAGCGTGGTTGGAGCGTGAGTTGGGCTCGACCCGTGCAGCCTATGTTCTGATCTCGCATGATCGCGCATTCCTGCGTGCGTTGACCCGTGCGACGCTGTGGATCGATCGCGGAGTTGTGCGGCGGCAGGAACAGGGCTTTGCGGCCTTTGAAAGCTGGAGGGATAAGGTCTGGGAAGAGGAGGATCAGCAGCGCCACAAGCTGAACCGCTTGATCAAGTCCGAGGCGCGATGGGCCGTCGAGGGTATCAGCGCCCGCCGCAAGCGCAATCAGGGTCGTGTTCGGGCGCTACAAGCCTTGCGCGCCGAGCGTGCAGCGCAGATCAAACGTCAGGGATCGGCTGCCATGACGTTGGAATCCGGTCCGAAATCAGGCCGCAAGGTCATCGAGGCCACTGGCGTTTCAAAGTCATTTGACTCTCAGCAGATCGTGCGCAATTTCGATCTTCTGGTTCAGCGCGGCGACCGCGTGGCCTTTGTTGGGCCGAACGGTGTGGGCAAAACGACGTTGCTGAAAATGCTGCTGGGTCAGGTCGAACCGGACGAGGGTTCGGTGGTGCTGGGTACTAACCTTGAGATCGCCGTGTTCGATCAGGCGAGGGCACAGCTGGACCCGGAAATGAGCCTGTGGGACAGCTTGACCGGCGATCCCGAGATGCGGGTCTCGGGCAAGGCCGATCAGGTGATGGTGGGCGGCCAACCCAAGCATGTAGTGGGCTATCTCAAAGAGTTTCTGTTCGATGACGCGCAGGCAAGAGCGGCTGTTAAGTCCTTGTCCGGTGGGGAAAAAGCCCGGTTGCTGTTGGCGAAACTGATGGCAAAATCCTCGAACCTTCTGGTACTGGACGAACCGACGAACGACTTGGATGTCGAAACGCTGGATCTGCTGCAGGAACTTCTGGACGACTACGATGGAACGGTCTTGCTGGTCAGTCACGACCGAGATTTTCTGGATCGGGTCGCCACCACAACCATCGCGATGGAGGGCAATGGGCGCGCAACGGTCTATGCCGGTGGTTGGTCCGATTATATCGCTCAGCGAGGTGATGTGGTTGCGAAAAAGGAAGAAAAAGCAAGGCCTTCAAAGCCGAAAGTGAAGCAAGAGGCGAAGCAGAAGGCGGGGCTTTCATTTTCGGAGAAACACCGACTTGAGAAGCTACCAGCAGAGATCGCGCGCCTTGAAGCCGAGATCGCCAAGCTCGAAGATCTGATGTCTGATCCTGAGCTGTTCACACGCGAACCGATCAAGTTCCAGAAGGCAACCGATGCCCTGGTCGAACGGCAGGTAAAACTGTCAGCGGCTGAGGAAGAGTGGCTGATGCTGGAAGAGAAGGCCGACGCCGGTTGAGTCCGAGTTGTACAACCTCAATCGACTAGATTGTCTGAGTTGTACAAACCTATGCACCGGTTTGCGCGTGCTCAAATGGGGCGGGCGGGGTTACCGACAACAGTTGCTCCGGCGGGGACGTCCTTCGTGACGACACTGCCCGCGCCGACGATGGCGCGGTCTCCGATAGTGACGCCGGGCATGATGATCGCGCCGCCGCCGATCCAGACGTTTTCGCCGATTGTCACCGGGTGGTCGATTTCCAGACCCTGTGCGCGCAGGGCTGGGTCTTTGGCGTGTTGGGCGCAATAGATCTGCACCGTGGGGCCGAGCATCGAGTCACTGCCGATGCGAACTGGCGCGGTGTCGAGAATGACACAGCCCGCATTCAGATACACCCGGTCGCCCAGCGTTAGGTTCATCCCATAGGCGCAGTGAAACGGGGCCTCGAAATAGCAATCCTGCCCGATCCCCGCAAAGAGCGCCGCCAATTCGGGAGCTATAGCCCCTCGGTCATCGGGCGGGCAGGTGTTGTGGGCATGGACCGCGCGGCGTGCTTTCATGCGAAGCACTTCCAGTTCGGGGTCGAGGCAGCAATACCACTCGCCTGCCGCCATTTTCTGCCGCTCGGTCATGAAACCCGTCTTAGCGCATCCGCAGGGCACCGTCGATCCGGATGACCTCTCCGTTCAGGTAGCCCATCTCGACGATGAACCCGGCCAGACGACCGTATTCGCGCGGGTCGCCGAGGCGAGCAGGGTTGGGGACGTCCGCCGCAAGCTGTTGCTGCACCTCTTCAGGCAGGCCGGCCAGCATCGGGGTCATGAAGATGCCCGGTGCGATGGCCATCACACGGATACCAGTCGAGGCCAGATCGCGCGCCATGGGTAGCGTCATGCCGACCACGCCGCCTTTCGAGGCTGCATAGGCCGCCTGACCTTTTTGCCCGTCAAAGGCGGCGATGGAGGCCGTGTTGATAATCACGCCGCGTGCGCCATCCGGTTCAGGATCATTCTTTGCCATCTCTGCGGCAGCAAGACGTGAGACGTTGAAGGAGCCGACCAGATTGATGTCGATGGTACGCTGGAACGCCTCCAGAGGGTGGGGGCCGTCTTTGCCCACAGTCTTAGCTCCAATCGCGATTCCGGCGCAGTTCACTGCGGCGGTGATGCGACCCATCTTGTCCATCGCATGTGCAATCGCTGAAGCGACCGAGGCCTCATCCGTCACATCGGTTTGTGCGAAATGTCCGCCGATTTCAGCCGCGACTTGCAGGCCACGCTCGGCGTCGCGGTCAAGGATGGTGACCTGCGCGCCGTTCTCGGCAAAGTGACGGGCTGTGGCTTCACCCAGGCCGGAGGCTCCGCCGGTGATCACCGCAGCTGTGGTTGAGAGTTGCATGGCGGGTTCCTTCCTGATCTGAACACTTGTTCAGATAATCCCAACCATGGCCCTCTGTCCAGTCACAGCTTTGATCAATCAAGCCTGCTGCGCTGCTGCATGGGCGTGACACCAAAGGCAGCCCTGTACACGCGCGAGAAGTGGCCGGCGCTTTCGAAGCCACAGGCAAAGGCGACCTCGGTCACCGAAGATTCGGTCTGCAACAGCAGATTGCGGGCGCGGTCCAGCCGCAATTCCATGAAGTATTTCTTAGGCGAGGTGTTCAGGAATTTCCCAAACAGGCGCTCCAGTTGCCGGGTTGAGATGCCGATGTTGCTGGCGATGACCGAGGGGGACAACGGGCTTTGGATATTGTCGGTCATGATGTGGATTGCCTTAGCCAGATGCGCGTTCCGCATCCCGTTGCGCGATTGCAGCGAAACGCGCTGATCGGCGGTGGCGTTGCGCACGGCGTTATAGACCATTTGATCGGCCACTGCGACTGATAGATCGTGACCGTGGTCGCGTTCAATCAGGTGCAGCATCAAATCGGCGGTTGCGGTGCCGCCCGAGGCGGTCATGTGTTTTTCGTCGGCGACAAAGACGCTGCGGACGAGGTTGATCTCGGGGAAGGCCTCCATGAAAGCATCATGGTATTCCCAATGGATCGCCGCCTGCATCCCATCCAAAAATCCGGCCTCGGCCAGCAGCCATGCACCCGAACACAAGGCGCTGATATTGGTGCCCCGTGCCCGCTCTCGGCGCAGGGTTGCGAGCAGCGGGCGCGAGACGTGATTGCGCATGTTTATTCCTGACAGAACAAACAGTTGGTCACATTTTGGGATAGATCCCAATCCGCCATGCACCAAAGTGACCGATCCGTTTGAGCAGACCGCATGCTCTGCGTGTTCGGACAGGAAGGACCATCGATAAAGATCTTCCTCGGCCAGCAAATTTGCGATCCGCAATGGCTCGACCGCGCAGGAGAAGGCGAGATGCGAGAATTCCTCGACCAGTATGAAGGCGTAGTGCTGTGTTTGGCTCATCGATAGGACCGGAATCAGGGCGTTCTGACAGTTTTCTGCATGCTGCACGAAAACTAACTGTATACAACATGTATTTTTATACGATACCAGAGGGCAAGTTATCGATTCGCAGGATCGTGATGAAGGGGATCGGATGAGGGACGAAGGGAAATCACCGAAAGAGGCGTTGGCCGAGCATCTGAAGATGTCGGTTCTGACCCTGCGTTTGCGTCCCGGAGAGGATCTGGACGAGGCCCAGTTGTCGCAGGCCTTTGGCCTGTCGCGCACACCGTTGCGCGAAGTGTTCCGGCAGTTGGCCGGTGAGGGGTATTTGGACCTGCGCACCCATCGCGGGGCGCGGGTGTCTGAGATGTCTCATACCACGCTGCGCGATTTCTTTCTGGTTGCGCCGATGGTCTATGGCGCGGTGCTGCGGCTGGCCGCCGCCAATGCGACGACGGCACAGATTAACCAGTTGAAAGAAGCGCAAGAGACGTTTCGGCAGGCCTTGCGTTCGGGCTCGGCTGAGGATCGGACATTGGCCAACACGCGGTTTCACGAGGTGACCGGTGAGATGGCAGGGAATGTCTATTTATCCCCATCGTTCAATCGGTTGCTTATCGACCATGCGCGGATCGGGATGACATTTTATCGCCCGCAGACCGCACAGATGACCGAGAACCTATCGCAAGCCAGCCATCAGCACGACGCCATCATCGCCGCCATCGAGGCGGGCGATGAGGCGGCTGCTGCGCAGCTTGCCGACGACCACTGGACCCTGTCACGCGATCAGATCGAGCTGTTCGTGATGCCTGAGGGGTTGGATTTTCCGCTGGGGCAGGTCCCCGGCAAGACATCTGCATGAGGGACACATGACTCCGATCTTCAGATTTGAGGGTATCTACACGCCGGTGGTGACACCATACGCGGTGGATGGCAGCGTGAACTGGGACGCGCTGGCCGAGGTGATCGACTATCTGGTTGAACAGGGCGTACACGGCTTGATCTCGGGTGGATCGACCGGTGAGAACTACGCCCAGACCGTCGATGAACGGCTGCAACTGGCGCGGTTTACGCATGAACAGCTTAAGGGGCGGGTGCCTCTGGTTGTGGGAACCGGGGCGATGCTGACCGGCGATTCCATTGCGTTGGCTTCTGGCGCGCGCGAACTGGGCGCGGATGCGATCTTGTTGGCCAGCCCCCCGTATTCGGTGCCGACAGACCGTGAGAATGCGCTGAACGCTCTGGCGATCGATAAGGCGGCTGATCTGCCGGTGATGCTGTACAACTATCCGCACCGGACCGGCACGATGATGGGGGAAGAGTTCCTGGATCGTGTGGGGCGCAGCCGGAATTTCTGTGGCATCAAGGAAAGTTCGGGCGATATCAACCGGGTGCATCTGCTGGCGCGGGACTACCCGCATATCCAACTTGGTTGTGGCATGGATGATCAGGCGCTGGAGTTCTTCGCCTGGGGAGCGCCGTTCTGGGTCTGTGGTGGGTCGAACTTTCTGCCTGCCGAACACGTGGCGCTGTATCAGGCTTGTGTGATCGAGGGCAACTTTGCCAAGGGCCGTCGCATCATGAGCGCGCTGATGCCGCTGATGCGGGTGCTGGAGCAGGGCGGCAAATTCATCCAGACGATCAAGCATGGCGTCACCATGAACGGGATCGATGCAGGCGTGGTGAGGCCGCCTCTGAAAGGTTTGAACAAAGATGACAAACGCGCGCTGGAACAGGTGACGCGCGTTCTGAAACGCAAAATCGCAGATATTTTGGCGGAGGGTTAAGGCATGGGCTTGTTGACGAAAGACGAATACGAATCCATCGCTGCGCATCTGGATCTGCCGACGGGCGCTTTCATCGATGGCGGCTACCGCCCGGCGACCTCAGGGCAGGTGTTCGAGACTATCAATCCAGCCACCGGGGCTGTGCTGACCAGCATTGCTGCCTGCGGATCGGAGGATGTGGATTTTGCGGTCGAAAAGGCGCGAGAAGCCTTTGACGACGGGCGTTGGTCAAAGATGCACCCCTCGGATCGCAAGGACATTCTGATCCGCTTGTGCAAGCTGCTTACCCGCAACGCGCGGGAACTGGCGGTGATGGAGAGCATCGACAGCGGCAAGACGATCTTTGATTGCGAAACTGTTGATGTTCCCGAGACGATCCACTGCCTGAAATGGCATGCCGAGGCGATCGACAAGATCTATGATCAGGTCAGCCCGGCCAGTGATGACCACATCGCCATGGTCGTGCGTGAGCCCATTGGCGTGGTTGGGCTGGTCCTGCCGTGGAACTTCCCCTTGCTGATGCTGGCGTGGAAGATCGGGCCGGCGCTGGCGGCGGGGTGTTCAGTGGTGCTGAAGCCGGCGGCCGAGACTTCTCTGACCGCTTTAAAGGTGGCGGAGCTGGCGTCTGAGGCCGGATTGCCGCGCGGTGTGCTGAACGTGGTACCAGGTGGTGGCACCGAGGTGGGCGAACCCATCGGGCGGCATATGGATATCGACATGGTGTCCTTCACTGGCTCGACCGTGACGGGCAAGAAGTTCCTGAACTATTCCGCTGAAAGCAATGCCAAGGAGGTGGTGCTTGAGATGGGCGGCAAGAACCCGGCCATCGTGATGGAGGATGCGGAAAATCTGGACCGCGTGGCGGCGCATGTCGTCAATGGTGCGTTCTGGAACATGGGCGAGAATTGCTCGGCCTCGTCGCGGTTGATTGTGCATAAGGACGTGAAGGCAGAGTTGTTGGAACGGATCGCGCATCATGCGAAGCAATGGAATGTCGGCGAACCGCTGGACCCGGAAACTCGTATGGGCGCGCTTGTTAGTGAAGGGCATTATTCCAAGGTTTGCGGATATCTGGACAAGGCCGAAAACGTGCTGATTGGCGGAAAGGCCGAGAATGGATTCATCGAGGCCACGGTGGTCGAAGTGCCCGGAAACGATGCCACGCTGGCGCGCGAGGAGATCTTTGGCCCGGTTTTGTCGGTGATCGAAGTTTCGGGCTTTGACGAGGCGATCAGCATTGCCAATGACACCGAGTATGGGCTGTGCGCCTCGATCTTCACGGCCAACGCCAAACGCGCGATCCGTGGCGCGCGGGCGATCCGGGCGGGTACCGTCACGATCAACAGCTTTGGTGAAGGGGATATCACCACACCCTTTGGTGGCTACAAGCAGTCTGGGTTTGGTGGCCGGGACAACTCGGTTCACGCCCATGATCAGTATACCCAGCTGAAAACCATCTGGATTGATCTGGCCGATGACGAAGATGAGGCGGTAGATTGACGATCTACACCGCCAAACGTTTGCCCCGGCAAACCGGCGTGGCAGGATGGAATGCCATCCTGCCTCTGCAGCAAGACCTGCCTCGGCTTGAGCAAGACCAGACCGCAGATGTGACCATCATCGGCGGTGGTTTTGCCGGGCTGTCCGCAGCGCTGAGGCTGCATCAGCTTGATCCGGCGCTGAAGGTTGTGGTGCTTGAGGCTGGGCGCTTTGCGGAAGGCTCTGCCGGGCGCAACTCGGGGTTCATGATCGATCTGCCTCATGACTTGGCCTCGGACAATTACGCCAGCGATGGGCTGGACGCAGATCGGACCACAATCGCGCTGAATCGCCAGGCGATTTCCTTTGCGACCCGGGTAGCCGCTGAGTGCGACCTGTCGCCGGAGATGTTCGACCCGTGCGGCAAGATCAACGCTGCTGCGACCGCAGCGGGTGATCGGCACAACGCAGACTACGCAGTGCATCTGGCGCGATTGGGAGAGCCCCACGAGCTTTATGATGCACAGCAGATGCAGGCGCTGACAGGCAGCCCGCATTACACATCTGGTCTGTTTGCGCCCGGGACGGTGATGATCCAGCCTGCAGCCTATGTGCGGGCTCTCTCAACGCATCTGGCTGGGCGGATCGGTGTTTATGAAAACTCTGCCGTGACCGGGTTTCGCAAACAAGGCGGTGGCTGGGTGGTCGAGACCGAACAGGCGCGGGTTTCGACGGGGCGGATCGTGATGGCAACGAATGGTCATCTGGAAAGCTTTGGATTTTACCAGCGGCGTCTGATGCACATCTGCCTCTACGCGTCGATAACGGAACCACTGACGCCAGATCAGTTCGCCACGCTGGGCGGACAGCCACGCTGGTCAGTAACGCCAGCGGATCCGATGGGCACTTCGGTCCGGCGGGTTTCGGGCAGTTATGGGGATCGCATTCTGATCCGGACCTGTTCAAGCTTTCATCCTGAAATCCACAGCGGCGACAGCCATTTGAAACGGGCAGGCGCGGTGCACGATCGTAAGTTTCAGGAGCGATTTCCCAACTTGCCGAATGTACAGATGCAGCACCGTTGGGCTGGGATGCTGTGTCTTAGCCGCAATGGCTCGGCCGCGTTCGGCGAGATCGAGCAGGGTGTATATGCCGCCTGCTGTCAAAACGGATTGGGTATAGCGCGAGGAACACTGCAGGGAATGGGCGTGGCAGAGCTTGTGCAGGGGAAAGACTCCCAGATTGCAGATCATTTTCTGGCGCAACCGATGCCACCGCGTTTACCACCCGAGCCCTTCGCATCGGTTGGGGCCAATGCGTATCTGCGCTGGAAAGAGTGGCGATCAGGGGCGGAATAGCTTGCAGGCTGGTCAGGGCAGGCTGAGCTTTGCCATCCGTCCGCCATCGATCGTGTAAATTTGACCGGTGACAAAACCCGCTTCCTCGGCTGCCAAGAACGCGACCAGTGCGGCGACTTCTTTCGGGTCGCCGGTGCGGCCTACGGGATGAATGCGGGCGATATCCCGGCGGAATGCGCCGGGGTTGTTCATGCTCTCGATGAAATCGATGTTGAGGTCTGTGTCGATCCAGCCCGGTGCCACCGCATTGCAGCGAATGCCTTCTGCTCCGTGATCCACGGCAACCGCGCGGGTCAGCCCATGCAGCCCGGCCTTAGAGGCGCAGTAGGCGGCGTGGCCGGGGTTGCTGCCCAACCCCTCGACCGAGCCGATATTGACGATGCTGCCCTTGGTTTTGCGCAGATGTGGCAGTGCAGCCTGGATCAGCAGGAACGGGGCGGTCAGGTTGACCATGAGGTTGCGTTGCCAATCTTCAAGCGGCATGTCGTTGACGGAGGCCTCCTGCATCATGCCTGCATTGTTGATCAGTACGTCCAGCTGGCCCGCGCTGTCCACAACCTGCTTGATGATCTGCGCCGGGCTTTCCGGGTTGGCAAAATCCGCCGGGATAGAGGGGAACTCATCATCTTTACCGCGCTGCGCAGTGTAGACATTAGCCCCTTCTTCGCGCAGCCGCCGGGCGATGGCTTGTCCGATGCCACTGCGGCCACCGGTCACGAGCGCTGTTTTTCCTGCAAATCTTTTCATTGCACCGGCTTGCCCCCATTCACTTCGACCAGAGCACCACACATGTAGCGCGCCGAATCCGAGGCGAGAAAAAGGATCACTTCGGCTATATCTTCGGGTTCGGCGATACGCCCTAAAGGCACCGACTTCCCAAGCTCGGCAATCGCCGTATCAGGATCGAACCCACGTTTGGCAAAGCCCGAACGCAGCATCGGTGTGTTCACCTCGTTCGGGCAAACGGCGTTGACGCGGATGCCCTGATGGGCGTGATCGTGCCCCATGCATTGGGTGAGGCTGGCAATGGCCGCTTTGGTCATGCAGTACACCGCATGATCCGGGCCAGGTCGAAGGCCCCAGCACGAGGCAGTGTTCACAATAGCACCGCCACCCGCCGCCGCCATGATTGGAATCGCAGCGCGGCAGATACGGAAAGGGGCCTCAACATTCACTCCGACGGACAGGGCCCAATCCTCATCGGATGTTTCAGTCACCGGGCCGCGGGTGATCACGCCTGCATTGTTGATCACGATATCAAGACCATCCAGCGCCTGATGCGCGGCCAAGGCCAGCCCGTCGCAATAGTCGGGATCGCGCAGATCGCCGGGCAGATGCGCCTCGGCTTCAAGGCTGCCCACATCGCGGTCAGCAACAGCCACACGCGCGCCTTCGGCCCGCAGCTGGCTGACGATGGCGGCCCCGATCCCGCCCGACGCCCCTGTGACGAGTGCGGTTTTTTCAGCGAACCTCATTCGTGTACCTCCCCGGGATTTAGTAGGACTGGTTCAGCTCATCCGCAGCCGGTATTTCACGCTCGCGCCGGGCGATGTAATCCAGCAGCTCTTCGTTCTTGGCGATATCGAGCGTTGGTTCCTGATACTCGGCCAGCAGCTTGCGGGCGTGTTTCAGGGCGCGTTCGGTGATTTCAACACAACCCTCAGCCTGCCATTGTTCGATCGAGTTGTTGTCGAACATATCCGGCATGAAGAATGCGCTCTGGAAATTGTCCTGCGTATGCGGATGCCCAAGGTAATGCCCGCCCGGACCGATATCACCGACTGCCGAAACGGCCTGATCGAAATCGCCCCATTTCGGGCCCTCGGCCATGCGATAGGCCATGGCGCATTGTTCTGCGTCAACGATGAACTTGGCGGTCGAGCAGTGCATCCCGGCCTCGTTCCAGCCCGCCGAATGCCAGATGTAGTTGGCGCCGGAATGGATCACGGCCTGCAGAGTGGTTGCGGATTCATAGCCTGCCTGCGCGTCGAACGTCTTGGCTCCGCCCAGAGTGTTTGAGGTACGCCAAGGCACTTCGTAATACCGGGCCATCTGTCCAATCATGAAGTTCATCAGACTGATCTCGGGCGTGCCTGCCATCGGCGCGCCGGATTTCATCGAGACGGTCGACAGGTAGTGCCCGTAGATCGCGGGCGCGCCCTTGCGGATCACCTGCGTATAGGCCAGCGCGCTGAGCGCCTCGGCATTCAGTTGCGCCACGGTCGCCGGAACGCTGGCAGGCGTATTGGCCCCGCCCAGAACGAAGGGCGAGCACAACACCGGCTGCTTTCGGCGACAGAAGGCGCGCATCGCGCCCAACATGGTTTCATCCCAGATCAGCGGCGAATTGCCGTTGCAATTGCCAGTGGTGACCGGGTGATCTTCAAGGAAATCCTCGCCGAACAGGATGGCGCACATCTCCATGACATCTTCGGCATTCTTGGGGCTGGTGGTCATGCCCATGAAGGTTTTGTCAGAGTGCTTCATTGACGAATAGGTAATCCGCAGATGCCGCTGACTGATCGGGTGATCATAGGGCTCCACGATGTGATGGGCCGAGGAATGCAGCGCGGGCAACATATGGCTGAGCTTGTGGAACATCGCCAGATCGTCCAGCGTCGGGTTGCGGCGCACATCTTCCAGATCGCGCAGGAAGGGCGCTCCGGTCATCGGCACGAAGATCGAGTGTTTACCGCCCAGCCGCACGTTCTTTTTCGGATCGCGCGCGTGGTAGGTGAAATCTGACGGAATGGTCGCGATCAACTCGCGCACCAGACCACGATCCAGATAGACGAGCTCGCCTTCTACCTTGGCACCAGCCTTCTTCCAGTCTTCCAGCGCGATGGGGTCACGGAACTGAACGCCTACGTTTTCCAGAATATCCATCGAGGCCGCATCAATGCGTTCAACCTGGGCGCCGTCCATCACTTCGCATAACGGAATGCCGCGGGTCAGGCCCGGCAACATCTCGAAGTTTGGAGCGGTGCGCATGGCGCGCCGGGCAGAGCGCCCTCCGGTACGTGTGGCTGTGGCAGTTCTGGTCATATGGTGCCTCCTTCCGGTTCAGAGTGGAACGGAAAGGGTGAGGTCCACATGCAGGAATGCGAAAGACTGTTGCGAAATGCGACGTTGGGGTTTCGTCAAATAAACGGCAACTCGAAGGAGGTTCACTAATGCATCTCAAACGCATCTTTGTGGGAGTTTGTGTTTAACATCATGCAATGGCAGCGAAGCAGACGATCTGGCCAAAGAATTGCGGCCAAAAGTGACTAGTCCGCCCGCAGACTGTATTCTGATTAATGTATCGGCACCATTCGAGACGGGCTTAATCCATGTGGGAGCGGGGCATTAGGAACTCTCAGCAACCAAATCTGATCGTAAGGAGCGTGGCAAAAGCTGCCCTGTCTGTGCGGGTGAAACTGCTGATGGCGTTTTTGGGTATCACCTTGTTGCTTTTGGGATTGGCGCTTTTTGCGGTGTCGGCCTTGCAGCAATCGAACAGGCGTGTCGATGCGATGATCCATGATCAGGAGAGGATTGCATATTTCAACGAAATCCATTTGGCGCTGAGCGAGTTGAACCTGATGAACTTGTCCTTGGTCATCGATCAGACGCCCGGGGACGACTCGGACGAAATTTTTGCATTTTCAACCGGCAATTTCATCGGTCAGATCGAGAACCTGCAACATCACATTGCGCAAGGGATACGTCGATTCCTGCAGGCGGGCAGAAAAGAGTTCCAAACCATTGATGAAATCCGCGCAGATTTGGGCGACATCAAAACCAAGGCCGCCGCCATGGTGCGGTTTCGAAGAGACGGAGACATGCAGAATCTCGCCGAATTGGGATTGGATCAGATTTTTCGCCAAGTTCGTTCACTGCAAAGCGATGCGTATAATCTTGTGCAGGGCGCCGAAGCAGAGATGCGTGACCGGGCAAATAGGAATGCCGAAGTTTACCAATCGACGCGCAAAATGGTCGTGGCGGCGGCAACAATTGCAATGGGGGCAGCCCTTTTTCTTGGCTACGCAATCTCTTCGTCACTGATCTGGCCAATGCGCCGAATTGGCCAAACACTTAGCGTTGTCGCCGAAGGAGATTTCGCGGCGCGAGTTGATGTCCCCAATCGCGACGAGCTTGGCAAATTGGCAAACGACGTGAATGCAACAAGTGCGCGTCTGGGTGATCTTTATGAACAGGTAGAGACCCAGCGAGCCGAATTGGAAGCCGAATACGACCGGTCGGAAAAGTTGCTTTACAATCTGCTGCCAGAAGACATTGCGGTAAGATTGAAGCTTGAGCCAGACCAGACTATCGCTGACAGTTTGCCCAAGGTTGCAATACTATTCGCTGATATCGTGGATTTCACGCCACGGGCATCGAAACTGCCGCCGGAAGATGTAGTCGGGTTTCTGAACAAGATCTTTCGTCTATTTGATGAATTGGCCGACAAACACGGATTGGAAAAGATCAAGACAATTGGTGATGCCTATATGGTCGCGGCAGGTATGCCGTCTCCGGTCGGCGACCCGGTGCATCGCGTCGCCGAGATGGCTCTGGACGTGCAACGGTCGGTTGCGGAAATCTCACCTGATTTTCCGGATGGGCTTCAAGTAAGAATCGGACTTCACGCAGGGCCTGCTGTCGCCGGTGTCATTGGAAACCAGAAGTTGTTCTATGATGTTTGGGGGGAAACGGTGAACACCGCCAGCCGGATGGAGAGCCACGGTGAACCGGGGAGGATCCAGGTAACGGGTGCCGCAAAAGAGGAGCTTGAAGCGGACTACGACTTCGAACCCCGAGGCGTGGTGGAGATAAAGGGATTGGGTTCTGTGAAAACGTGGTTCTTGATCGGTTCTAAAACCAAAAGCTGACCACTACGTCTCGACCTAATTAATCTGCCACTTCTACTTCAATGGACGGCCACCCGGCGGCGACCGCCCAATTTGGATCAGCCCAATTGAACCAGAGCGTGACGCTTCTTGCCCGCGCTCAGCTTGATCGGCGATGACAACGCGCCTGCGTCGATCATCAAGCCCGCATCTGTCAGCGGGGCATCGTCCAGTTTGGCGCCGTTTTCGGCGATCAGGCGCTTGGCCTCTTTGCCGGATTTGGCGAGGCCGGATTTGACGATCAGCTGGACGATGGACATGCCGTCACCCAGCTCTGATGCGCTGAGGGTCAGGGTCGGGAGGTCTCCGCCAACGCCGCCCTTTTCGAACACCTCGCGCGCGGTCGCCTCGGCGGTTGCAGCGGCTTCTGCACCGTGCAGCAGAGTTGTGACTTCGTTGGCGAGGCGGATTTTGGCCTC
The DNA here is from genome assembly GCF_056537585.1 of Ruegeria sp. C9. Classification (NCBI taxonomy): domain Bacteria; kingdom Pseudomonadati; phylum Pseudomonadota; class Alphaproteobacteria; order Rhodobacterales; family Roseobacteraceae; genus Ruegeria; species Ruegeria sp. C9. Next base: position 491,928 of record NZ_JBQFRU010000002.1, on the reverse strand, counting down.
GTTGATTTCGGACCCTTGCAGCGCGGCCATGCGGTCGCATTCGTCCACCGGAAGCTCGGTGAAGATTTTCAGGAACCGGCCCACATCGGCGTCGGTCGTGTTGCGCCAGAACTGCCAGAACTCATAGGCGCTCAGCATGTCGCCGTTCAACCAAACCGCACCGCCCTGTGATTTGCCCATCTTGCGGCCATCGCTGGTGGTCAACAGGGGGGTGGTGAGGCCATAGATCTCGTGATCCAGCACCCGGCGGGTTAGGTCGATGCCGTTGACGATGTTGCCCCACTGGTCCGAGCCGCCCATCTGCAGAACGCAGTTATACCGGCGGTTCAGTTCGAGGAAGTCATAGGCCTGCAGGATCATGTAATTGAATTCGAGGAAACTCAGCGACTGTTCACGATCCAGCCGCGATTTCACGGATTCAAAGCTCAGCATCCGGTTGACCGAGAAATGCCGCCCGATATCGCGCAGGAAATCGAGGTAGTTCAGGCTGTCGAGCCATTCGGCATTGTTCAGCATCAGCGCGCCGGTCTCGCTGTCATCGTAAGACAGGTATTTCGAGAACACCTGCTTCATGCCTGCGATATTGGCGTCGATCTGTTCAGGGCCCAGCAGGGGGCGTTCATCCGAGCGGAACGAGGGATCGCCCACCTTGGTGGTGCCGCCGCCCATCAGGGTAATTGGCTTGTGGCCGGTTTTCTGCAACCAGCGCAGCACCATAATGTTCATCAGGTGACCTACATGCAGCGACTGTGCGGTGGCGTCATAGCCGATATAAGCCGTCTGCACCCCAGAAATCAGAGCGTCGTCAAGGCCTTGATAATCGGTGCAGTCGGCGAGAAAGCCGCGCTCGATCATCGTGGCGATGAAATCCGATTTGGGGTGGTAGGTCATGACGCTCAACAGGCCTTGTGTTCTGGCCCTCTCTGCAAGGGCTGGTGTAAGTCATAGGTCAGTAGTTTCAAAACCAGACCCGCTAGGTCGCACGACGGAAGGTAAATTCATGCGACTGGCTTTCTAATTCCCTAAGTCTCGCGGAATGTCCAGTCATTGGCGAGCAAGTGCAGTCCGCACTGAAAGAATCTTGCGGATAAGCTTTCTGAGGGAAACGCGAAGAAATAACGCATAGCGAAACACAGAATATCGCGTCAGTCTTTGAAGCGTACCAAGTCCTGCCGGATAACCTCTGGTTCTAGAGTGCAGTGTGTCTGGACAGAAGCGGCTTTTCATTCTTGATGTGGCGTTCAATCAGTTGCTTTTGCAGCTTCCCGGATGGGATCGGGCAGGCGGGCTTGGGGGCAAATTCCAGTTCTGCTATCTCGGGGAATATGCTCAGGATTTCTGTTCGTGCTTCTGGACTGATGGCCTTGAGCACTTCCGGTCCGGTAAACAGGCTTTCCGATGGTGCGCCTTCGGCATAGACTACCTCGTGCTGTCCAAAAAGAAGGTGAAAATACTCGACGCTCTGGGCATCCTGGTCGATGAAAATACCGGGCAGCGAAGTCAGATTGACGGCGGGTACCAGGACTTCGGAAGTCCTGAACATACGCTCGACAATCTTTGAAGACACCAGCATGCGGTGCTGCCGGGACACCACAAGATCACGCTGAGGCAAGCCCAGACCTAACGCTCCGGCGCTGATACGAACCGGGCGCAGTTTGGGGTTTGCGGCCAGTTCCGGGGCAGATATCGTACGGCGAAACACCCGCAGCAGGGTGGCAAATCCGGGCCCATCACCTGTGGGATCAAACACTTCGATCTCATCGCTGGCTTTCAGATCCTCGACCGCCTTATGACCACCCCTTACCCGAATATTCGTGCCACTGGTGAAACAGGGAACAAAGTCGTCAACGGGCAGATTTACGACTGGACTGGCGAAGGCACCGTCACCCAGCGCCGTGATCGTCAGTGTTGTGTTGAGCGGGGGGACATCCCCCAAAAAGCCGATGAAGAATCCTTGCTCGGCTCCGCCGCCAAACGCGCCGTTGCCGCTGGAATCATAGTCGAAAACGCCAATCGTATAGGTATTGGTGCCATCCGTGACTATGTAATTGTAGTCCCAAGCAATTGCATTCCCCAGATAGGTTTGCGTGGGATCGTCTGGGAATTCGTTGTTTACACCGTCTCCTTCGATGGTGTTGGGGTCAACACCATCAGTAATTTCGATCGTATTGTACGCGGAGATCTGAAATGTCGTTCCAACGCCGCCGAATTGGGCCTGGTTCGTGGTCAGAGTCGTGTCCGTCCGAAATGCACCGTATATGTTTGGCATAAACCCTGTTCAGGCCAATTCACTGCCGCTTTTTACTAAGCGGTATGAACCTACTCACCCGTCCTCAATTTGTTGTCTGTGCTTTGCTGCATATTAGTATCTCATCTATAAGCATTGGTGCAACATGTGCGAATATCCGGGGTTTTGAGCCTGCGCTTTTATTGCACTGAACATCCCAAAGTACCGGCCATTATTCAGTCGCTTTGTTTCAATGAAAATCTGACGAAGCTGAGCTATATGGAATGATCGTAGGTGCTTCAGACCAAGTGGAACACTGAAACCGGCGACGGGCATTCTTGGGAGAGCTTGGCACCTGCTGTAGCGATCTGCGAACATGTGGTAATGGACTTTGTACAGCTCTTTTATGAGCACTCGGAACTGCGCTGCGTTTGGGAACGCCTTGTCGCCTTCATTCGCGGTCTCGTACCTTTCGGAATTCTGTAGCGGCGCACGGTACAGGCGGGGGCAGAGGCAAGGAAAAGGCACCTTTTCCAAGAAAAATGAAGCTCGCGCATGATGTGTCTTGCCTTGGCTTTGCATTACCGTGCAGGTTGTGCTCAGAACCCGGCGAAACGGGTGGAGAGACGCAATACGAGGTCGGCGTGGGCAGGGTCATCAGCAAATCGGGGGCGATCAGAGCGTTGGGGGCCATGTCGGGCACATCGCTGGACGGTGTGGACGCTGCGGTCGTTGAAACCGATGGGCAGCAGATATTCGGCTTTGGTCCCAGCGGGTATCGCGCTTATTCCGAAGAAGAGCGTGCCACACTGCGCGCGGCGCTGGGGCTTTGGCATGGACCAAAGGTTGATATCTCGGCTGAGTTGGTGACCCGGGCACATGCCGAGGTTCTTTCAGAGTTCGAAGAGGTCGATCTGATCGGCTTCCACGGTCAGACATTGGCGCATGAGCCGCGTGGGCGTGGCACGTTGCAGGTGGGTGACGGGCTGGGTCTGTCGCAGGCTTTGGGGCTGCCGGTGGTCTGGGATTTTCGCAGCGATGATGTGGCGCTGGGCGGAGAGGGTGCGCCTCTGGCCCCGTTCTTTCATTTCGCCTGCGCCAAATGGATCGGGGCGGAAGAGCCGCTGTGTTTCCTCAATTTGGGCGGTGTTGGGAACCTGACCTATGTTGACCCGTCTTTTGACGGGCCTGAAGCGCCAGGGGCGTTGCTGGCTTTCGACACCGGACCTGCCAACGCGCCGGTTGACGATCTGATGCAGGCGCGGTTGGGGTTGCCGATGGATCGGGACGGCGCGCTGGCCCGAGAGGGTACGGTCGAGACCGGCGCACTGGAGCTGTTTCTGGCCGAGCCCTATTTCAACCGAATGCCGCCCAAATCGCTGGACCGGAATGATTTCTCGGAAATGATTGGTCTGGTGACCGAGCTGAGCGATGCGGATGCGGTGGCTACGTTGACTGGGATGAGCGCTGCGGGTGTGCTGCAGGGGATGGAGCATTGTCCCAAGCCGCCTGTGCGCATGCTGGTTACCGGTGGCGGACGTCACAACCCAGTGCTGATGGAAATGCTGCGCGTGTCGCTGGATTGCCCGGTCGAACCGGTTGAGGCGGTTGGGCTGGACGGAGACATGCTGGAAGCGCAGGCCTTTGCCTACCTTGCCGTGCGTGTGGCGCGGGGATTGCCGACCTCTTGCCCGGGTACCACCGGGGTAAGTGCGCTGGTCGGGGGTGGTGTCGTGTCGTCTCCGGCGAGGGGTGTCGTGGTGAGCGGGTAGGGGGCGCTGCCCCCGTCGCTGCGCGACTCCCCCGAGGTATTTTTAGCCAGATGAAGAGGCGGATCTAGCGATTTAGGGCGCGGGCGTAATCTAGAGTGAATTCGGTGTAGCCGTCCGAGGTGGATTGCAGGTGTGCTTGGGTCCAGCGATGGAAGGCTGGAAGGTGGTGGAAAGGCACGTTTGGAAAGGCGTGGTGCTCCGCGTGGTAGGGCATGTTCCAGGCCAGAAATCGGATCATTCGATTGGTAAAGGTGGTACGGGAGTTTTCGAGCATATTTGCCACCGGCGGGCAGAGGCCGTGTTCGGCGAGCAGGTATAGGCGCAGGAAAGGCTGGCCGATAAGGACGGGCAGAAGCCAGAGCCAGAACAACAAGGGGCTGAAGAACAGGCTGAGTGCGCCCAGGGCATTTAGTGTGGACAATATTCGGGCTTCGGTTCGTATGGCGTGGTGCTGGCGGGTTGGCAGGTAAGCGGCGTCAATCCTGCCGCGCGCGTTGTCGGTCAACACACGGGCCATACCCGTCCAATATGGCCAGCCGCTGAGATAGATCGCAAGGCTGCGCCAGTTTTCGGGGCGGGGTTTGCCGCCAAGTTCCGGGTCTTTGGTCGGGTGGTTTGTCCATTTGTGATGGGCAAGGTGAAAGTAGCGAAACCATGTGAATGGCAGGCAGATGGGAATTGAGACAAGGTGCCCAACCGCTTCGTTGATCCAAGGGGTTTTGAACGGCGTCTTGTGGGTGCATTCGTGGCTGAGCGTAAAGAGGAAAACCAGCAATAGGCCTTGCGGCAGGAGCAGTAGCGGCCAGAGGGGAACCTGTAGGATGATACCGGTGCTGGTTGCTGTCAAAGCGCCGAAATAGATCGCTAGATGTCTGAGACCTGCCGTGTCTGACCGCTGTTGCAGTCTGTCCTTGGTCTCGGGCGGGATCGCGGCGATCAGGGCGCGGTGGTCCATGGAATTACACTCCTGGAATATCAAAGCCGGGTGGCGCGAGTTCAAACCCGTCAAATTCAAATCCCGGTGAAACAGTGCAACTGACTAGCGTGTAGTCTCCACTGCTGCGCGCCGCCTGCCAATGGCCCTTGGGTACAATAAGCTGCGGTGCGCCTTGGGTCAGATCAGGTGTCAGGATGTGGTCTTTGGCAGGGCCTGTATCGGAGGCGCTGAGCGAGAGGATCAGCGGAGCGCCGGAATGGTAGAGCCAGATCTCGGTCGCATCTACCTTGTGCCAGTGGCTGCGCTCACCCTCTGCCAGTAGGAAGTAGATGCAAGTGCCGGTGGCACGGCCGGGATTGTCGGCGCGCCAGGTCTCTTTGAACCAGCCGCCTTCGGGGTGCTGCTGCAGGTTCAGGTGTTGGATGATGTCTTGCGCGGTCATGGGAGCCTCGGGTCTGTTTGTGGGATTATGCACGCACGCGCACGATCTGCTATGGCAATTGTGTATGCAGAGCATATGTTTGCCGCATGACTTTGATGATCCCGTTTGACAACAGCTATGTTCGCCTGCCGGACACCTTTTTTGCGCGGCAGGGGCCCGTGCCTGTGCGTGCACCAAAGCTTGTTGCCTTCAACAGTGATCTGGCGCGACTGTTGCGGATTGCGCCGGGCGACGTTGAAGAGATGGCGCAGGCTTTTGCGGGCAATACTGTGCCCGAAGGGGCCGAGCCGCTGGCGCAGTTATATTCCGGGCATCAGTTTGGCACCTATAACCCTCAGCTAGGAGATGGGCGCGCGGTTTTGTTAGGTGAGACGGTCGGAGTCGACGGGATTCGGCGGGATATTCAATTGAAAGGCTCAGGGCAGACACCTTTCTCGCGCCAGGGAGATGGACGTGCCTGGCTGGGGCCGGTTTTGCGCGAATATGTGGTTTCCGAGGCGATGCATGCGCTGGGCATTCCCACCACGCGCGCGTTGGCAGCGGTTGAAACCGGAGAGATCGTGCTGCGCGAGGGTCCGATGCCCGGGGCGGTACTGACACGTGTGGCGCAGAGCCATTTGCGGGTGGGCACGTTTCAGGTGTTTGCAGCGCGAGGGCAGTTAGAGAGCCTGCAACGGCTGACTGAATATGCCATTCAGCGCCACTATCCTGAGGCGGACGGGGCTATGGGTTTGTTGCGCGCGGTTCGGGATGCGCAGGCCGGGTTGATCGCCCGATGGATGAGCGTGGGTTTCATTCACGGGGTCATGAATACTGACAACAGCTCGATCGCCGGTGAGACGATCGACTATGGCCCATGTGCGTTCATGGACAGCTATCACCCGAATACAGTCTATAGCTCGATCGACCGGATGGGGCGGTATGCCTACTCGAACCAGCCTGAGATTGCGGTTTGGAATCTGGCGCAGCTGGCAACGGCTCTAATTCAGCAGTTTGAGGACAAGGACGCAGCTGTCGAAGAGGCCACCGAAATTGTCCATGCCATGCCTGCGTTGATGCAGGCACATTGGCTGGAACGTTTCAGGGCCAAGATCGGATTGGTTCGGGCAGAGGAGGGGGATCTTGAAATGATCTCGGACCTGTTGACGCGGATGGCGCAGAATCAGGCGGATTTCACAAACACGTTCCGCGCGCTGGGCAGCGACCACGCGCGAGACCAGTTTGCCGACCCGGCGGCTTTTGACGAATGGGCAAAGGGGTGGCAGGAACGCTTGGCGCGTGAGGATGCGCCTTTGGACGTGATGGCTGTGGCCAATCCGGCCTTCATTCCACGCAATCATCGGGTGGAGCAGATGATTCAGGCTGCGGTGCAGGGCGATTACGCACCGTTCAATCGACTGAATGAAGTGCTGTCACGGCCGTATGAGGATCAACCAGAATCAGCTGACCTGATGCGCCCTCCGGCGAAGAACGAGGTCGTGCACGCGACATTCTGCGGTACGTAGCAAAGAGACGGTTTCTTGTGAAGAAACCGAGCCTGAAACTTTTGAAGTTTCAGCTTTCGAGGCTATCGGGGCGTGTCTGCAAAGGGTTCGGCGATCACCTGACACGCATCTTCATAGACAACGTAGCCGATCCGGTCTGATCGCAGAGTATCGATCTGATATCCGTTTTCTTTGAGCAGTGCGACCATCTCATACGACTTGCCCAAAACCTCATTGGCTTCGGGTTTGAACCAGCTGAGGCCTTTGGTATTGCGCTGAAAGGCGCCTTTAGATTTTGTCCTGTTGAACCGATAGGGGATTTCAAGGTTTTCCCGGAACCAAGCCAATAGCGCCTCAATTCGATCGAATGTGTATTTATCCAGCGCGGTGGTGTCGCGCAGGTCGTAGGCCGCGCAGAAGAACCCCTGACGCGCGTCCATATCTTCTATCTTGATCGGGTGGACAAACCTTATGAACATGATCGTGAAGGTGACCGAGAGGCTGCGCGGGCTCAAGGCCGTTTTGCACAAATGTTAGCGGAGCAAGCGGCGCGTTGCCATTCAGCGCTGGGTTCGGCTTGCACTTGTCCGACCAGTTGGCGATCTTGGGTTAAATCAGTTTAAGTGTGCCGATGACCTACCGCTCGACCCTGCGCCTTGCCAGTTACAACATTCAGAAATGCGTGGGACTCGATTTCCGGCGGCAGCCGCAGCGGATATTGCAGGTCATCGAAAGCATGCAGGCCGATATCGTTGTTTTGCAGGAGGCGGACAAACGATTGCCGCCCCGTCCTGCCGCTTTGCCACATTTCATGTTGGATGAGGCCGGGTGGCAGATCGTGGACCTGGGCGGTGCCGGTAGTCTTGGTTGGCATGGCAACGCGGTGATCTGGCGTGGGGACGCCATTCAGGTGCGCCAGGCACGTCATCATGATTTGCCGGGTCTGGAGCCCCGCGGCGCCGTGCGGGTCGAGTTTGATACGCAGATCGGACCTTTGCGGGTGATGGGGATGCATCTTGGGCTTTTGCCGGCGTCGCGACGCCAACAGATCAGTCATATCCGTCGATGTGATTCTGATCTGGAACACATGCCCACCGTCTGGGCCGGGGATTTCAACGAATGGTCACGCCAGCCGGTTCTTGATCATTTGGCCCCGGACATGCGGTTTCTGCCACCGGTTCCTAGTTTTCCTGCCGCGCAGCCGTTGGGGGCACTGGACAGAATCGCGGTGGGGCAGGGGCTTGAGGCTGCACTGCACGGGGTGCATGATGCGCGGCCCGCGCATATCGCCTCGGATCATTTGCCGGTCTGGGCCGATCTGCGGCGCATCGCCTGACCGCAAAATCGTCTGTGGCGCAGGGCGCGTAGACATATTAAGACAGAACACCGAACAGCCCCGGGGGTCACCATGTCCGACACGATTATCGCCCGTTGCGAAGCCAAGGGCCTGCGCATGACCGGCCAGCGGCGGACCATTGCACAGGTCTTGCAGCAAAGCGAAGATCACCCGGATGTAGAAGAGCTTTATGCCCGTGCTTCAGCCGAAGATGCGGGAATTTCGATCGCGACAGTCTATCGTACCGTGAAGTTGTTCGAAGAGGCCGGGATACTTGAGCGGCTGGAGTTCGGTGACGGGCGCGCGCGGTACGAAGATGCGGAGCGCGATCACCACGACCACCTGATCGACATGCAGTCAGGCGAGGTGATCGAGTTTGTCGACCCTGAGATAGAAGCTCTGCAAGAAAAGATTGCGGCCAAGCTTGGCTACAGGCTGAAAGGCCATCGCCTAGAATTGTACGGCGTACCGTTGGAAAAAGACTGACACATCACGAAAATCGATCGGTCGGTGAACGCGATTTCATCGAACATGTCGTAATACTGCTTGCGACGTCGCAAAGGTTACGGTTTTGCTGCCGGAAAGGTCCGCCTGTCAGCGGCCTGTTCCAATGGAAACGCGCATGAACAACGTAAACGGCATTTTGCTGATCATCGGCTCGATGGCGGCCTTCGCGCTTGAGGACATGTTCATCAAGCATCTCTCGGTCAGTGTGGCGACCGGGCAGATCATGATCGCATTGGGTCTGATCTGCGGGGCTATGTTTACGCTTATGTCTATGGCGACACGTAAACGTATCTTCGACCCGGTCGCGTGGCAACCTTTGCCACTGATCCGTGCCGGGACCGAAGCCTTTGGTGCGCTCAGCTTTGTGACCGCGCTGTCACTTGTTGATCTGTCGACTGTGGCGGCGGTTTTTCAAGCGATGCCTCTATTTGTCACGATGGGGGCAGCACTGTTTCTGGGTGAGCAGGTCGGTTGGCGTCGTTGGAGCGCCATCGGCATCGGCTTTGTCGGCGTCTTGATGATCATCCGCCCCGGGTTCGAGGGATTCCAGCCGGAATCTCTGTTTGTTTTGGTCTCGGTCGTTGCGATCGCGGCACGTGATCTGATCACACGCAGGTTGGATGTTCGTGTGGCCTCGTCGGTCGTCGCATTGCAGGCCTATATCGGAGTGGCGCTGGCTGGTGCGGCCCTTATGGTGTTCACAGCACAGCCCGTTGTGCCGCTGCAAGCTGCGCAGATCGGGCCTTATCTGGGTGCCATCGGGTTCGGCGTTTTGGGCTATTACGGCATCGTAACCGCGATGCGGATTGGCGAAGCTTCAGCGCTGACGCCATTTCGGTATACTCGGTTGGTGTTCTCGATCACGGCCGGGATGCTGATGTTTGGCGAACGCCCCGACAGCATGACGTTGGCTGGTGCCGGTCTGATTATCGGATCAGGTCTGTATACTTTCATTCGAGAACGCCAGCTGGCGCGGGCATTGGCAGTAGCCTAAGCGCCCGCGACCTGTTGGCGCAAACAGCAAACTGTTAGCCCTAAAGGCTGAAAAATATAAGTGTTAGCGATAACGGAAACGGTTTACTTTTCGCCGCGTGCTGGTATGAGGCATGCAACCGTTGGCATCATTGGGACCCGTATCATGAGCACGATCATCGACATCCACGCACGCGAAATACTGGACAGCCGGGGCAACCCGACGGTCGAAGTGGACGTGATTCTGGAAGACGGCACCATGGGCCGCGCCGCTGTGCCTTCAGGGGCGTCGACCGGCGCCTACGAGGCGGTGGAAAAGCGCGATGGTGACAAATCTCGTTACATGGGAAAGGGCGTGCTGGAAGCGGTTGCTGCCGTTAACGGCGAGATCGCCGAAGAACTAGTGGGCTTTGACGCGACCGAGCAGGTGGCCATCGATCAGGCGATGATTGAACTCGACGGGACCGAGAACAAGGGCCGTCTGGGCGCGAACGCTATCCTGGGTGTCTCGCTGGCGACGGCCAAGGCGGCGGCGGATTTCACCACGCAGCCTCTGTATCGCTATGTTGGCGGTACTTCGGCGCGCGTTCTTCCGGTTCCGATGATGAACATCATCAACGGGGGTGAGCACGCCGATAATCCGATCGACATTCAGGAATTCATGATCATGCCGACCTCGGCCGCGAATATCCGCGAAGCCGTGCGCATGGGGTCCGAGGTGTTCCATACGCTCAAGCGCGAGCTGTCGGCTGCCGGTCTGGCCACCGGAGTGGGGGACGAAGGTGGCTTTGCCCCTAACATCGCCTCGACTCGTGAGGCACTGGATTTCATCCTGCAGGCGGTCGAAAAAGCGGGCTACAAACCCGGGGAGGAGATCCATCTGGCGCTGGATTGCGCCGCCACCGAATACTACCGCGACGGAAAATATGTTCTGTCGGGTGAAAACATCTCGCTGACTTCAGAGGAAAACGCTGAGTATCTGGCGACCTTGGTCAAAGATTACCCAATTATTTCGATCGAAGACGGTATGTCCGAGGACGATTGGGATGGCTGGAAAGCGCTGACTGAAGCCATCGGCAACGAAGTACAACTGGTCGGCGACGACCTGTTCGTAACCAACCCAGAGCGTCTGGCAGAGGGGATCGATCGTGGCTGTGCCAACTCGATGCTGGTTAAGGTGAACCAGATTGGATCACTGACCGAAACTCTGCGCGCCGTCGATATGGCCCACCGTGCACGGTATACCAACGTGATGTCGCATCGCTCGGGCGAGACCGAAGATGCCACCATTGCCGATTTGGCTGTGGCGACCAACTGCGGGCAGATCAAAACCGGCTCGTTGGCGCGGTCGGACCGGTTGGCCAAATACAACCAGCTGATCCGCATCGAGGAATCACTGGGTGAGGTCGCAGAATACGCCGGCGCGTCGATCCTAAAGCGCTGAGTTTGACGTACTTGGTAAAACCAGATCAGGCCCCGGCAGAACGCCGGGGCCATTTTTTTCTTTGCGTCATTACCGATCCGTCTAAGCTGGGCATCGAAGGCCAACATGGGAGAGGGCGATTTATGACAACATTCAAACGCATCGTTGGCGCTGGGGCGCTATTGATCCTGCCTCAGCTTGCAGGGGCTGATCGTCCGCCTCAGGCAGTGTGCCAGAAAATGGTGGAAGGCGATCCCAGCGGGCAGGTCACGATGGAGGAATGCCTGTGCACCTATAACGTCGCCAACACGGTTTTGGACGATGACATCAAAGAACTATTGTTCGAGTCCTGGTACACCGGTGAGAACATAACTGAACAGTTGAATGCGCTGCCCAAACCCAAACGCGTGCCCCGGCAGTTCAAGACCATGGAGCAGACGTTCAATAAGAACTGCCGCTGATCGTTAAGCTAAACAAACATAAATGTCGTTATGTGTGAACTTGTTCCTATTGCGGCGCTGTGACTCCCGATAGTCTGCAAGCATTGCAGAAAGGGGGACGATATGTCTGCTTCAAAGGTCTTTCTCGTAATTTCAATGCTTTGCGCGGGGATGCTGGCCGCATGTTCAGAGCCTGGGACTTATCCGATCACAGGGATGCAGGTTTCGCAGGATGATCCGGTGCAGGAAATGGCAAATCCGGCGGTAATCTTCCGGGGGGAATCGCGCTAAAGCGATTTGCTCATCAGCATGTAGCGATCGCGCGGTTTGAAGCCTGACCGCAGATATAGTTTCTGCGCGGTTTCGTTGGTTCGATCGACCTCAAGATGCAGGGCGGTCAGACCGGCCTCGGCCAGCGCCTTGGGGAGATCATGCAGCACTTCGGTGGCGATACCGCGTCCGCGGACGGCGGGGCGGATGTAAATCTCATCTACAAAGGCATCCATGCCACCAAACTCGACCGACCAACCGAAGGTGAGGATGACATAGCCCAGCGGTGCGCGGCCCGGACCGATCAGATATATGCACCCATGGGGAATTCCATCCAGTAGAGGGGTCAGCGCGTTGCGACGTTTCTCGTCATCCTGCGCGATGCCGGATTCCGAGTGAAACGCTGCGACCAGCGCCATCAGTCGGTCCAGATCGTCGGGGCGGGCAAGGCGGAGTGCGGCGGTCATAGGCGGGCAAGTCTTTCTGTGAGCAGGTCGAAGAAACCTTTGGCATCCACGTCACCCATGAACATGGCGTTTGGTGCGCGATCAGTGACCCGCCACCAGTCGGCCACTGTCATGCCCAATGTCAATTCAGATTGGGTTTCGATCTCAACATTGATGTGGCGGCCCGAGAACAACTCGGGTCGGATTAGATAGGCGGTGACGCAGGGGTCGTGCAGCGGTGCGCCCTCCGATCCGTATTTTTCTTTGTCGAAGCGTTCGAAGAAATCGGTCATCTCTGCCACTGCATGACCAACCTTGCTATCCAATGCCCGGAATGCATCGTTGCGATGGGGCGTGACAAGCGCATCATGTGTGACATCCAATGGCATTACGACGACATGAATGCCGGATTTAAACACAATATCAGCGGCTTCCGGGTCGACATAAATGTTGAATTCGGCTGCTGGTGTGATGTTTCCAACCTCAAAATACGCACCACCCATCAGCACGATTTCCTGCACCCGGTTGATGATGTCGGGCGCTTTCTGGAACGCTGTGGCGATGTTCGTCAGCGGCCCCAGAGGGCAGAGCGTCACTGTGCCGGGCTCATGCGCGCGTAGGGTATCGATGATAAAATCGACCGCGTGACCTTCGGCCAGAGGCATTTCAGGATCTGGCAAAACAGGGCCGTCGAGCCCTGTTTTGCCATGCACATGCTCGGCGGTGACGAGCGGGCGTTTCAGGGGGCGATCGCATCCGGCGTAGACGGGGATATCGGTGTGACCTGCCAACTCGCACACGATGCGGGCGTTTTTGGCGGTCAGCTCCAAAGGCACGTTTCCAGCGACGGCGGTGATACCCAGAACCTCGATCTCTTCGGGGCTGGCAAGCGCCAGAAGAATGGCGACGGCGTCGTCCTGTCCGGGATCGGTGTCGATTATGATCTTGCGGGGCATTGTGGTCTCCGGGGCCGTGAAGGGCGGACACTCGCAAGTGTCGCGGGGCTTGTCCAGCGGTTTCAGGCCTCGCGTGCGGCATCCACCGGCGGGAGTTTGCCGTTGGCGCGGTGTTCCTCGATTTTCACCTCGTCCCACAGCGCGTCCATTTCGGCCAGATCACTTTGGGAGGGCGTTTTTCCGCGTTCGGCCAGCCGGGCTTCGACCTTCTCAAAACGACGAGTAAACTTGGCGTTTGTGCGGCGCAGGGCGGCTTCGGGTTCGATGCCTAAGTGGCGGCCGAGGTTGACAATCACGAACAGCAGATCGCCGAATTCATCCTCGAGCGCGTCGGCATCCATGCTGTCGCGCGCCTCTTCCAGCTCAGCGGCTTCCTCGGTGATCTTGGCGAGCACATGGCTGGCGTCAGGCCAGTCGAACCCTACGCGCGCGGCACGTTTCTGCAGCTTATGTGCGCGTAGCAGGGCGGGCAGGTTGGCGGCGACACCGTCTAGTGCACCTTTTTGTTCTTTGCCCGCACGTTCGGCGGCTTTGATGGTTTCCCAGTCCTTTGTCTGTTGATCCGCCGACTTCTCGCGGGACTCATCACCGAAGACATGTGGGTGACGGGTAACCATCTTGTCCGACATGGTGCGCACCACGTCCTGAAAGGTAAAATGCCCAGCCTCTTCAGCCATTTGCGCATGGAAGACGGATTGGAACAGCAGGTCGCCAAGCTCTCCCTTCAATTCGTCATAAGCCTCGCGTTCGATGGCATCGGCGACTTCATAGGCTTCTTCGATCGTATAGGGCGCGATGGTCGAAAAATCCTGTTCGATATCCCACGGGCAACCGGATTGAGGGTCGCGTAGGCGGCGCATGATTTCCAGCAAACGCTCGATACCTGCGTCCGTGTCGTGGATCAGAGGATTTTCGGCCATTGCGAACCCTTTCGTTCCGGTGTCAGATGCATCCATCCCGCAGTCAGGATCAGGAGTCCACCCCAGATGCCCGTCGTCAACCGAATTGCCGATTACGCCGCTGATATGGCCAAGTGGCGCCAGCACCTTCACACCATCCCCGAATTGGAATTCGAATGCTATGAGACGGCCGCCTATGTGGCCGAGCGTCTGCGCGAGTTTGGGGTAGATGAACTGCATGAGGGAATCGCCAAAACCGGCATGGTCGCGATCATCAACGGGCAGGGCGAGGGACCGACTATTGGTCTGCGCGCTGACATGGATGCTCTGCCGATTACCGAGGAGACGGGCGTGGACTACGCCTCGAAAAACCCCGGTAAGATGCATGCCTGCGGTCATGACGGGCATACAACCATGCTACTGGGTGCTGCGCGCTATCTGGCCGAAACGCGGAATTTTGCGGGCCGGGTTGCGCTGATCTTTCAGCCTGCCGAGGAAGAGGGCGGCGGCGCGGGCGTGATGGTTGAAGAAGGCATCATGGATCGGTTCGATATCTCTCAGGTTTACGGTATCCATAACACTCCGGGTCGGCCCGAGGGGCTGTTCGAAACCACGCCGGGGCCGCTGATGGCCGCAGTAGATACGTTTGAGATCCATATTCAGGGCGTGGGCGGCCACGGGGCAATGCCGCATGAGACGCGCGACCCGGTGATGGCGGCTTGCGGAATGGCGCAGGCGATCCAGACCATCGTCAGCCGCAACCACTATGCGCTGGACGATCTGGTGGTGTCGGTGACGCAGATACACACCGGAACAGTGAATAACGTGATACCTGATACCGCTTATCTGAACGGCACCGTTCGCACCTTTGATCCGGCCGTGCAAAGGATGGTCAAAGAGAGAATGGCGCAGATCGTGGCGGGGCAGGCGGCCACGTACGGTGTCGAGGCCAAACTGGACTATCAGGAGGGTTATCCCGCCACTATCAACGACGCCGACAAGGCGGCATTCGCGGCTGAAGTGGCGCGGGATGTATCCGGCGCGGAACGCGTGAAAGATGATGCTGGGCGTGAGATGGGGGCAGAGGATTTTTCCTACATGCTGCAGGCCCGACCCGGTGCTTACCTGTTCATGGGGCAAGGAGATGGCGCGGGGCTGCACCATCCGAAATACAACTTCAATGACGACGTCGCGCCGATCGGAGCGTCCTTCTTCGCACGGATCGTCGAAAAGGCACAGCCGTTGGGCTGACAGGGAAAAGACATGGCACTGGAAGATGCAAAGAACCAGGTGGATGAGGCATTCACCAACCCCGATCTTAAGGGGCTGTCCTATGAAAACACCTTTGGCGGCGCGACTTCATTCCTGCGGCGGCTTTATACCAAAGACCTGACGGGTGTGGATATTGCTGTAACCGGCGTGCCTTTCGATCAGGCGGTGACAAACCGCCCCGGAACCCGGCTTGGCCCTCGTGCGATCCGCGAGGCCAGTGCGTTGCAATCGCCTGATGCGCCTTATGGCTGGCCCTTCGACGCGCTCAGCGAGCTGGCGATCGTGGATTATGGAGATATGGCCTACGACTATGCCAATATCCCGGCCTTTCCCGACACGCTGACCGATCATATCCGTACCATTTTGGCGGCGGATGTGGCTTCGGTCACGCTGGGAGGGGATCACTATATCAGCTTCCCGATCCTTAAGGCCTATGCCGAGAAATATGGGCCAATGTCACTGCTGCAATTCGATGCGCATACGGACACCTGGGCCGATGACGACATGTCCCGCGTGGACCACGGAACGATGTTCTACAAGGCGGTAAAATCGGGGTTGGTTGATCCGAAACGCTCGGTTCAGGTGGGCATTCGCACCACCAACGAAGACACGTTGGGCGTTAACATCATCGACGCGCGCGAGGTTTACGAATCCGGACCCGCCGCCGTGGCGCAGAAGATCAAGGGTATTCTGGGCGACAGTCCGGTCTATCTGAGCTTTGACATCGATGGCCTCGATCCGGCCTTTGCGCCGGGGACGGGCACACCGGTCTGGGGCGGTCTAACTTCGATTCAGGCGCAGATCATTCTGCGCGACATCGCCGGGATCAACATCAAGGGCGGCGATGTGGTTGAGGTATCTCCGCCATACGATACCTCTGGTGCGACGGCGATTGCCGGGGCTCATGTGGCGACGCAGATCATTTGCTTGCTTGGGTGGAACAAGCTGGTGAAACCTTAACCTTTGGTTAGGCATAATCCCGGTATCTGCTTGGAGAGGCACCGGATCGGAGACATCACATGACCCAATACAACCAACCGATTGGCGGCAATGATCTGGCACGGTTTTCGGGGCCGAACACGTTTATGCGGTTGCCACAGGCGTCGTCGCTGGACGGGCTGGATGTGGCGATCCTGGGGGTTCCGATGGATATCGGCACTTCGTGGCGGTCGGGCACACGGTTCGGACCCAAGCAGATTCGCAGTGAAAGTGCGATGATCCGGCCCTATAACATGTCCAATGGCGCGGCGCCCTTCGACCATCTGCAGATCGCAGATATCGGCGATCTGGCGATCAACACTTTCTCGCTTGCCGATAGTCTTAGGATCATCAAGGAAAGCTATGACGGCATTTTGGCGCAAGGTATTGTTCCAGTGGCGAT
Source organism: Ruegeria sp. C9 (assembly GCF_056537585.1). Lineage (NCBI taxonomy): Bacteria > Pseudomonadati > Pseudomonadota > Alphaproteobacteria > Rhodobacterales > Roseobacteraceae > Ruegeria > Ruegeria sp. C9. The sequence goes on along the minus strand of NZ_JBQFRU010000002.1, from coordinate 475,164 downwards.
GGGTGGGGATCACTCGATCACTTTGCCGATCCTGCGGGCGATGGCAGCCAAGCACGGGCCTGTGGCTCTGGTGCACGTGGACGCTCATGCTGACGTGAATGATGAGATGTTCGGTGAAAAGGAAACCCACGGCACTGTCTTCCGCCGCGCCTATGAGGAAGGGCTGATTGTCCCTGACAAGACCTTTCAGATCGGCATTCGAGGCTCGGGTTACGCCGCCAGCGACTTTACCGAGGCACAGGGTTGGGGGTTTCGTCAGTACCCGGCGTGGGAGCTGTGGCAACAGAACCTGACCGAAATCGGCTCTTTGATCCGTAAAACTGTTGGCGATCAGCCGGTCTATATCACCTACGATATCGACAGCCTCGATCCGGCCTATGCACCCGGAACAGGCACGCCCGAGATCGCAGGTCTGACCACTCCGCAGGCGCTGCAGTTGATCCATGCGCTGGCGGGCATGAACGTGGTGGGCTGCGATCTGGTCGAAGTATCTCCACCCTATGATCCGTCGGGCAATACGGCACTGACCGCAGCCAATCTACTGTTCGAGATGCTGTGCATTCTGCCCGGAGTGACGTCACGATAGGGGTGCGACACCATCCTCTGACCGAGTAAGCAGGGCATAGCGGGAATGAATGGGCAGATGAAAATGGTGCTGTGGCTTTTGATTGCGGTGGGCCTTGCAATGGGTGCCTATATCAGACTTGCGCCTTCAGATCCTGTGCGCTGGCATGTGGCCCATGAAGACGCGGAACGAGACCTGAAGGGTGGTGTCGTTCGGGTCGTCGAAACCGGTCCTGATGGGCTGGCGCGTCTCGACAAAATTGCGCGCGCAACACCACGCACCAGTGTGCTGGCCGGATCTCTAGAAGAGGGCATGATCACCTATATCACCCGTACCAAGGTGTTCGGGTTTCCCGACTACACCACCGTGCAGCAAGACGGCGACACGCTGCGTATCTATGCCAGATTAAGATTTGGCCGGAGAGATTTCGGCGTCAATCGGGACCGGGTCACCCAATGGCTTGCTTTGCTGCAACCCTGACGACAAACAGCCCTCTTGCACCTCGCGCCACATGGGCACGTTCAGCGACATCTGGCATTGGGCCATGAACATGCGGCCGTCGACCTGCAGGCATATCATCTCTCCCAACTCGATGCGGGTGCCGGATTTGTCGGTGCAATAGCAGTCTTGCACTTTGCCTCCGGGGCCAACAACATCGGCCATTCCGGGCGTCGCAATGAGTGTCAGGGCTAAGATCAGTCGCTTCATGGCCCAAGCCTAGCACAAGGCAGGGCCTTGACCAAAGCCTCTGGATGATAGACACCGCGCGGATGATCCCCGAAGAACGCCTTGAACAGATAACTCAGCGATTCCAATACCTCGAAGCGGCCATGGCGGATGGTGCCTCGGGCGGGGATATTGCAGCTTTGGCAAAGGAATATTCCGACCTCAAGCCGGTGGTCGATCAGATCATGGCGTGGCGTCAGCTGGTTTCTGATCTGGCCGAGGCCGAGGCAATGCTGTCCGACCCGGACATGAAAGAGCTGGCCGAAGAGGAAATTCCAGAACTGCAGGCGCGTATCCCCGAGGCGGAGCATGCCTTGCAGCTGGCGCTGTTGCCCAAAGACGCGGCTGATGCGCGCCCGGCAATGCTGGAAATACGCCCCGGCACCGGCGGGGATGAGGCCGCGCTGTTCGCCGGAGACCTGCTGCGCATGTATCAACGCTATGCCGAAGCGCGGGGCTGGCAGTTCGAGATCATCGAGGAACAAGCGTCTGATCTTGGTGGGATCAAAGAGGTGGTGGCACATATCAAGGGCGACAATGTCTTTGCGCGGATGAAGTATGAATCCGGCGTGCATCGCGTGCAGCGCGTGCCCGAAACCGAAAGCGGTGGGCGCATTCATACCTCGGCGGCGACGGTGGCGGTTTTGCCAGAGGCCGAGGATGTGGACATTCAGATCGATGCCAATGACATCCGTATTGACACGATGCGCAGCTCGGGCGCGGGGGGGCAGCACGTGAACACGACGGATTCGGCTGTGCGGATTACCCACTTGCCCAGCGGTATCGTGGTGACCAGTTCCGAGAAATCCCAGCACCGAAACCGTGAGATAGCGATGCAGGTGCTGAAAACGCGCCTTTATGATCTTGAACGGCAGCGGATCGACAGCGAACGCTCGGCGGATCGCGCCAGTCAGGTCGGTTCAGGTGACCGATCCGAACGGATCAGGACCTATAATTTCCCGCAGGGCCGCATGACCGATCACCGCATCAACCTGACGCTTTATAAGCTGGATCAGGTGATGCAGGGCGATCTGGATGAGGTGATCGACGCGCTGACCGCAGATGATCAGGCTCGGCTTCTGGCCGAAATGGCGCAATGATTTCGGCGCTGACAGCCGCGCAGGCCATGGTCGCTGCAACCGCACGTTTGCGCGCAGCCGGTGTGCCTGATCCAGCGCGGGATGCGCGGGTGCTGCTGGCGCATGCGGCGCGGATCGAGGCCAGCCGGGTGACGCTGATCGCGCCCGAGGAGCTGCCGGTGGATATCGCGGAACGCTACGATCAATTGATCTCGCTAAGGGCCATCCGAGTGCCGGTATCGCATCTGCTGGGCGAGCGTGAATTCTATGGTCGGCGGTTTCGGGTCAGTCGCGATGTGCTGGACCCGCGCCCGGAGACCGAGGCATTGATCGAGGCGGCGCTGAGCGAGCCGTTTGATCATGTACTCGATTTGGGTGTGGGCTCGGGCTGTATCCTGATCACCTTGCTGGCCGAGCGGGCGAGTGCCTCGGGCGTCGGCGCCGACCTCAGCGAAGCTGCCTGTCTGCAGGCCAGCGCCAATGCAGTACAGCATCAGGTGCAGGCGCGCGTCGAGATTCGGCAATCTGACTGGTTCGAAAACATTGAAGGTCAGTTCGATCTGATTGTTTCGAATCCGCCCTATATTTCAGCGGACGAGATGCACGCGCTTTCCCCTGAAGTGCGCGAGCATGAGCCGCGCATGGCGCTGACGGATGAGGGCGACGGTCTGGATGCCTATCGCCGTATTGCGGCGTCGGCCCCGGATTATCTGATGCCCGGCGGGCGTATCCTGGTTGAAATTGGCCCGACACAGAGCGCTTATGTTTCTGCCCTTTTTGATGCCGCTGGTTTGACCGGCGTAAAGGTGATCCCCGATCTGGACAGGCGTGATCGTGTTGTGGGGGCCAGAATGCCGCCTTCTAAGCGAAACTGAGGCCGAAAAATGCCGATTGATGTAAAAAAGCTGCGACATTTTCGAGAATCCCCTTGTCTGAACGCTCAGGACATGTTTACTCAGGATTAGTCGGCGAGGTTGACGCTGTTTCAGCGCACCCCTGACGCCAAGCCCAAAAAGTCGATAGCGCGTAACGGCACAAGCCACTGAGCAGCGTTAGATACGGGTTGATCGACAGTGAATTGATAAGGCTGACGTAAAGTAAGATGAGATCTTCCAAATCCCGCTCGCGGGCCAAGAACAACCGCAATCGTCCTTCTGGCGGAAACGTCGTAAACCGAGTTTTTGACAGCTCGGGCCCCGAAGGCAAGGTGCGTGGCACACCGCAGCAGATCATTGACAAATACAACCAATTGGCGCGCGACGCTCAGCTGTCGAATGACCGCGTGGCAGCTGAGAACTTTCAGCAACACGCCGAGCACTATCTGCGCATGCTAAGCGAAGCGCAGCGCGAGATCGAAGCGCGCCGCGAAGAGCAAGAGCGTCAGAACCGCGAACGACAGGCCGAGCGTGATCGTGAACGCGCCGAGCGTCAGGAACGCGAAGCAGCCCGTCAGGCCGATCCGGCCGAGGCTCCGCAGCCGGACGTTGTGGATTTCGGGAATGAGGCGGCTGCGCCCGATACAGGGCTGGTCGAGACGCCGGAAAGCAAGGATGCCGAGCAACCCGAAGCGACCGAGCGTAAGGAAAAGCCGCGCCGCCCGCGCACCCGGAAGCCAAAGGCTGCCACCCCTGCGGCTGAGGATGCACCCGCTGACAAGGGCGACGCACCCGAGGCAGCTGAATAAGCGCTTTTCGATCATGAATTTAATGAAAACCCCGGGCAAAGGCCTGGGGTTTTTTCGTTCAGGGTTTGCGAATTTCGCGCGCGAGCGCGCAGAAGGCTTCGAGCGGGATCTGCTCGGCCCGGTCGGTGGGTTTGATTCCGGCTGCGATCAGGCGGTCCTCGATATCTGGCGCTGCCCCTTTCAGTGAGGCCCGCAGCATTTTGCGGCGCTGATTGAAGGCTGTGGCAACCACGCGCGACAGGGTTGCGGCGTCAGCGGGATAGCGGGGTTCGGGCAGGGCAGTCAGGTGAACCACGGCGCTTGAGACCTTGGGCGGTGGAGTGAAGGCTCCGGGTGGCAGGGACATCGCAATGCGCGCTTCGGCCCGCCATTGGGCAAGGATGGCGAGGCGGCCATAGGCCTTGTTGCCGGGTTGGGCCACGATCCGCTCGGCCACTTCACGTTGAAACATAAGGGTCAGGCTCTGCCAGAAGGGCGGCCATTCGGGCGGGGTGAGCCAGCGGACCAGAAGCTCGGTCCCAACATTGTAGGGCAGGTTGGCGGCCACCCGGATCGGAGGCGTCAGATGGGCCAGCGGCTCGATTTCCAGCGCGTCGCCGTTGATCACTTCCAGCTGGCCCGGATAGGCGGCGGCGATGTCGTTCAGGGCGGCGATGCAGCGGGTGTCCTTTTCCACGGCCACGACCTTGCGCGCGCCTTCGGACAGAAGCCCGCGAGTCAGACCTCCGGGGCCTGGGCCGATTTCAAGGACATCGCATTGAGTCAGATCACCCGCCTGCCGCGCGATCTTGGCGGTCAAGTTGAGGTCGAGCAGGAAGTTCTGGCCCAGCGACTTGCGGGCCGAAAGCTGGTGAGTTGCGATAACCTCGCGCAGCGGGGGGAGGGAGTCGATGGCGCTCATGACTTTAGCGTTGTTCGGAATGGAGGGGGAGCGCCAGAGATTTTTTGCCTCCGGCGGAGGAATTTGGGGCCAGATGAAGCATTAGCGGGACTGCGCCATTCGCTGGGCGAGCTTCAGGGCCTCGATCAGGCTGTTGGGGGTCGCGCTGCTTTGGCCCGCGATGTCCAGAGCGGTGCCGTGATCCGGCGAGGTCCGGACGAAGGGCAGGCCCAAGGTTACGTTCACACCGCGGTCGAAATCCAGTGTCTTGATCGGGATCAGGGCCTGGTCGTGATACATCGCGATCGCGGCATCATATCGCGTGCGCGCCGCGGCGTGGAACATAGTGTCTGCCGGGTGGGGTCCGGTCACGGTGCAATCGACTGGATTGAGGTCTGCGATCAGTGGCGCGATCCAATCGAGTTCTTCCGTACCCATTTTCCCGCCTTCGCCAGCATGGGGGTTCAGCCCCGCGATGGCGATGCGAGGATGGTGGATACCGAATTGGGTGCGCAGGCCTTGGGCGGTGATCTCGATGGTTTCACGCAGCACTTCTGGGGTGAGTGCGCTTGGGACCTGGGAGAGCGGGATGTGGATGGTGGCCGGAACCACGCGGAGCTGTTCGCTGGCAAGCATCATTACCACGCGCGACCGGCCTGCCAACGCCGCAAGAAATTCGGTATGGCCAGGGAAGGCAAAGCCCGCACCGTCGATCAGCGCCTTTTTGTGGATCGGCGCGGTACAAAGTGCAGAAGCTGCACCGGAACTCACCAACTCAACACCCTTTTCAATAGAATCGATGACCGAAAGTGCGTTAGCCGGATCAGGGTGGCCGGGCATGTTCGGGGCGGGGAAGTCGAAATGCAGCACCGGGAGAGCCGAGGCGCTGGCCGGTGTGGCCTCTGACGGGTCGGCGATCCGAGTAATGGGTGTTCCATCGGGCAAATGTGATGCGTCGCCGATGTAGAAGAACGGACAGGTATCGCGCAGGGCTGCCCAAGCTTTGGCTGCGATTTCGGGTCCGATCCCGGCGGGCTCACCACAGCTTAGCGCGATTGGGGCGATCATTGTTCGATGATGACAGCGTCGGCCCTCAGCTGTTCCAGCAGGCTGTTTGCAAGGGCCTGTAACCGTTGCTGGGTCAGTGCGTTTGCCACGTCCACACGGGTGGTATCTTCGCCCAGGTTGCGGGTGCGATTGCACAGCATCAGGAACATCAGCGTCTGCCCGTTGTTGCGCGTCAGCGTGGCCGATGCCTCATTTGGATCAAGCTTGGCCAGCTCAAGCGCTACGTCGCGTGGAATCGCCGAGGGGCTTTGGGTAAGGCGTTCCAGCACGTCGGGCGATTGATCTTTGGCGATGCCGTAGAGGTCATCGCAGGTGTCGATCTCTTCCTTGAGCTTTTCGGCTTTTGCAAGCGTTTCGGCGCTGCGGCCACCGGGAAGGTAGTAGATCGCGTAGTCGATCTCGGAATAGGTCGGGGCACCTGCGGCAACTTCGCGGATGCCGCGCATCTGGAACAGAGCCACGGCGTTCGGGAGCGAAAGTGGGTCGGTGATCTCACCGTTTTTCAAGCCCAGAATGACGGGTTGCAGGGCCGGAGGCAGGTTGTTGAGCGACAGCCAATCCAGTCGCCCGCCATTCTCGCGTGTGGCAGCGGCAGAGTATTGCGTAGCAGCCGAAGAAAAGCTGTCTTGATCGGGAAGTCGTGAGATTTCATCGGCCAGGGCTTCAGCCTGCGCCAGGGTCTGCGGTGTTACCGGAATGATAATTTCGGACAACAGAACCTGCAGGCCGCCGCCGCCACCCTGACCCAAAGCACGGTTGATCTCATCTTCCGAGGGGCGAGCCTGCGACAGAAAGCGGGTACTGACAAAGTCGCGCCAGGACAATTGATCGGCGACAAAATCCCGTACGGTTTCCTTTGATACGCCCGCATCGTTGAGCAGCTGCAGAAACTCTTCGCTGCTGAGGTTGCCGCGCGAGGCGAATTCATCAATCCCGGTCTGGATATCTTCGGGCGCGGCTTCGATGCCGGCATCGCGCATCGCCTGTTTGCGCAGACGATCCTCGATCAGGGCTTCGCGGACCTCGCGCTCGGAACTGCCCGGAACGCCGAGCAGTTCGAGAAACTGCTGACGTTGTTGAAGTTCATACCAGGTGACAATGTCCTGATTGACCCGGATTGCAGGCGAGAACAGGCTTTGAGCCTGGACCTGTGGTGTGGCCATTGCAACAAGCGCGGCAGCAAGCACCGGCAGCACCGATCTACGGCAGCCAGAGCGGAGAGATTTTGTGAAACCTGAGATCAACTGCATCTTCTCTTAAACTTCTGTCCATCGCCTTCGACGGAATACCCTGTCAGGGCAACGGTAAAGCCGAATTCTGTCGAAGGCTCAATACTTGATGTGGAGGTAAAGCGTCTGTTGACGTTCACATTTACCTGCACACACTCATTTTCGTAGGTCACGCCGAACCCAAGGCGGAGTGGTTCAGATTCGCTGAAATCATAGCGTGCGCTGGCAAGGGTTAGCCAATTTTGGTCTACGCGGTAGCGGCCACCGACCCGTAGTTCCGAGATTTCATCATTATTTGCTTCAGCAGGATCAGGTTCGAGCCAGATGTACCCGCCGGAGATTGCCGTATCTCCATTAGACCAGCCTGCACGAATTTCAGCTTTGGTAAAACTGAAATCGCTGTTTAAAAGCCCACGCGCGGCCAATGTCAGCCCCTTGCCGTTATTCAATTGCCCGGCAAGCAGAATGTCGGACTTGGTACCCTGCAGCCCCGATGTGAGCGTGAAATCCGGATCCGCATCGGACCGGAAGACCTGTCCGATTGTCGCCAGCGCCCGCCAGCCGTCAGCGTTGTACCGAGACCAGTTCAGGCCCACAACGGCGGTTGCACCGTCTTCGCGGCGGTCGGGGGCCGGAAAGCGCGAAAGGGACAAAAGATTGCCCTGATCGAGTTCCTGAAAGGTACTTTCATCGTTGGGAACGTCATTGTTCGAAACATGCGTCCAACCAATTTGCGCGATTGGCTCAAGGATTTGTGTTGCACCGGACTGCTCGCGGCGCAGCATGGGGTAGCGCAGGGTAAAAGCTGCGCGCGGGGTCGAGCGGGTTACATTGTTCGGAAACTCGCTGTCATTGCGGATATTGAACGTATCCACTGACGCGCCCACCAATGCCTCTGCACGTAATCCGGTCGCAAAGGTCCAGTTGCGCAGCCATTCCGCATCGAATGTTGCCCTGGCGACGTCGCGACCAATAATATCTTCGTCACTGGTTCGCGTGTGGGTGTGACCATCGAGGCTTAGTTCAACTTCACCCCCTAAGGTGCTGGGGAAGAATCGCTTTCGATAGTTGATGTCGAAGACACGCGATGGGATTTCATCCTGATTTTCGCTATCCCGAAGGGACTTGTAGTGGATGAAGCTGGTTCTGAATGCCGTATCACGCTTGATCCGCTCAAGTGCAATTTCGCTACGCAAGCGGTCAAAATCGGGCAAGCCGTAATCTGCCAGATACGAGTCATCCGAAGTTGTTTTGATATCGAATGTCAGCCGGTAGTCATTTCCAAGACCGAACCGGCCATCGGCGAAGAAATACCCCCGGTCTTGACCGGGCTGCAGGTCGTCGCGTGTATAAGAGCCCCGCAGCCGAATACGCCCGCGTTTGAATGCCTGCCGGTAACGAAACCCAAGTGTGCGGGTCTTGGACGACAGATAGGGCGTCAGAGTCAGGTCCTTGTGATCTCCGATCTTGAAGAAATACGGCACCTGAACTCCAGTGCCCAGTTGCGAAGTGGTGCGGATCGACGGCACGAGAAAGCCGGTCGCCCGCTCAAGTGTCGGGTCGGGTAGGCGCAACGTGGGAAAGTAGAAGACCGGGACATCGAGTATTCTGAACTGTGCGCCTTCGAAATAGAGCTGCCGTTCAAGCTGGTCATGGGTCACTTTCCGGGCGCGAATTTGCCAGATCGGGGGTCTGCCATTCGCGCAGACATGACATGAGGTTGCAGCGACCTTGCTGAATTGTGTGTAGCGACCTGCCGCACGGGTGGCCTGGACTGAGGCGATCTGCACTTGCTGGTCAAAGACCATGCGCGCGCCCATCAAAAGGCCATTTTGTATCCCGCTGTCCAACTGCGCGGAATCGGCGAGCAATGTGCTGTTTCCGCCTTGATCGATCCGGATTGGGCCTGTCAGGGTCAACTCGCCGGTTTCGCGATCATAGGTGACGCTTTGCGCTGTCAGTTTGACGTCGCCTTGGAAGGCCTCGACATTCCCCTCTGCGACCAGTTTGCGATCCGGGGTAATGAATATCTCATCGGCCACCAGTAGGGCGGGTTGATTCTGTTCAGTCGCGTCAACCTCGCTGGCGGCACCTTCTGGTTCGGACTGAGCGGCAACTGCTGCTGGCAGCGAGAGGATCAGTGCGCTCGACAGCAACAAAGACAGGACGGAGCGCATCAGCCATCCTCCGCATGGAGCAACAGGCCCAGAGACAGTAGAATGCCCGCAAAGGGTGGGGCCCAAGCCGAGACCAGAATAGGTAATTGCCCGTTTTCGCCAAGGATTTGGGCGAAATTCCGGATGAAGTAGATACCGAACCCCAGCAATACGGCGGTCAGCACGGCGATACCGGTGCCGCCGAACCGGACATGGCGCATTGTGAAGGCGGCCCCGATCAGAACCATCGAAACCAGAAACAGGGGTCGCGCAAGTTGTACCTGCAGCCAGACCTCATATTGCTTGGTTGAAAATCCCGCCTCGCCCAGATCACGAATCAACTGGGGCAGATCATAGACCGAAACCGAATCCTTTTGCCCAAGAGTGTCCAGAATCCGGTCTCTGGTCAGCGTTGTGGGTAGGTTCAGGATCTCATGGCTGGTGGCATTTGCTTCGGGATTGAGGTCGTCCTGAATGGGCCAGATTTTGGCCTGATGCAAGGTCCAGAATCCATCCTCCAGATCAGCTTGCTGGGCCGAGATTTGCTGGTTCGGCTTGCCGTCGGATGAGAACGTTGTGATAGTCACGTTCTGCAGGGCGAACCGGTCGCCGTTGACAGTCCCGGTCGCGTGAATCACCGACTGACCGTTGGCTGAGCTCTGGCGCAGCCACAACCCCTCGCGGCTGATGGACAGGGCTGAACCACCCTGGTTGCGATAACCATCAGACAAGCGTTGGAACTCTTCCGACGTCGCGGCCGCGATGGGATTCAGCATAGTAACAGCAAGTGCGCCGATGGTCAGCGCAAGCAACACGGGCGCCAGCAGGGCTCGGATACCGGATCTCCCGATAGCGCGGGTCACCACCAGTTCGGAGCTGCGGGCGAGGCCGACAAACAGCGCGATGGTGGCCAGGATCATCAGCAGGGGCAACATCTCGCTGATCGCGGCCGGTGTGTTCAGCAACGTCAGTTGCAGCAACTGGCCAAAGGATAGGTCAACACCATCGAACCGCCGCACCTGTTCGATCAGATCGATCAGGATCATCAAGGTCAGAAAAATACCGCCGATTACAAGAAAGCTTTGAATAAAGCGGCGGGCAAAATAGCGGTCGAGGATCACTTGGGCATCCCCGTCAAACCCCGGCATCCAAGAATCACAATCGGGCATGGAATCATGCGCGACGGCCTGTAACTGCCGATTGGTGTCACGTTCTCTCCCCCGAGCCTGCCGTTATTTTCGCGCGACCATAATGCAATTGCCCGGCGGGGAAAACTGCTATCTGGTCAACGGTGGCTGCGCGGGCTAGGTCTTGGGCAACGCATTTTTCAGGAGAATGATATGAGCAGTCTTGTGCCCGTCCGATTCACCCCCTTTGACCTTGATGCGATAGCGCAAACCGAAGGGCGCGTGGCCATTCTCATTCCCGCCGATGGCAAGATGAGCCCCGCCGCGCGTCGAGCCAATCGCCTGACCAAAGGCGCGGTTGCGCGGCTGGTCGAAAGCGAGCGGTTCGGTAAGGTCAAATCGGGTAATGTTATTTCGCTGGCCTGGCCTGCCGGAATGGTAGCCGAGGCGCTGGATATTCTGGTGTTGCCGCGTCGCCCCGACTCTGACGAGGCACGCAAGGCCGGGGCCAATCTGGCGAAAGCTGCAGCGGGCAAACCCGTGCTGGTCATGGCCGCCAATCACGCGCGTATCGAAGAGGTAGCCTTGGGCATGGTACTGCGGGCCTACGAATTCGATGTCCACAAATCCAAGGACTCAGACCCGGCGGGTGAGATCACCATCGGTCACTCCAAGCCGGAGGAGGCCGAAGCTGACTTTGCGCCGTTCTATGCCGTCGCAGACGGTGTGCGCATGACACGAGATCTGACAAATGAACCCGCGAATGTGCTGACGACAACTGAGTTCGCGGACAGATTGGTCGAGATGGAATCGCTGGGCCTGAAGGTCGAGGTTCTGGAAGAGGACAAGCTGGCCGAACTGGGCATGCGTACACTGCTGAGCGTCGGGCAGGGCTCGGTCAGCCCCTCGAAAGTTGTGGTGATGCAATGGGACGGCGGCGACAAGGATGACGCGCCGCTGGCCTTGGTCGGCAAGGGCGTCGTGTTCGATACCGGCGGTATCTCGCTGAAGCCGGCCGGAGGCATGGAAGACATGACCATGGACATGGGCGGCGCGGGTGTTGTTGCCGGAACCATGCGAGCGCTGGCCAAGCGCAAGGCAAAGGCCAATGTCGTGGGGCTGGTCGGGTTGGTCGAAAACATGCCCTCGGGCAATGCCTCTCGCCCGGGCGATGTGGTCACTTCGATGAAAGGCGACACTGTCGAGATCATCAACACCGATGCCGAGGGTCGTTTGGTTCTGTGTGACGTCATGTGGTACGCGCAGGATCGGTTCCAGCCGGTGGGCATGATCGATCTGGCCACTCTGACGGGCGCGGTCATCATTGGTCTTGGGCATGAGAATGCCGGTGTGTTTTCAAACAATGACACCTTCTGCGACGCCTTCCTGAAGTCGGCCAAGGCCGAGGACGAGGGCGCATGGCGGCTGCCCTTGGGTGAAGGCTACGACAAACAGCTTAAATCGCGCATTGCGGATATGAAGAACGTGGGCGGGCGGCCCGCAGGTTCGATCACCGCAGCGCAGTTCCTGCAGCGTTTCGTCAAGGAAGAGACGCCGTGGATTCACTTGGATATCGCAGGTGTGGCCTCTGTCTCTTCCGAGACCGCTTATGCACCGAAAGGGGCCACGGGCTGGGGCGTCCGCGCGCTAAGCCGGTTCGTGCAGGACAATTTCGAGTAAGCGCATGGGTGCCGTCTATTTCTACCACCTGACCCGTCAGCCGTTGGAGCACACATTGCCTGTGCTGCTCGACAAGGCACGGCAGGCCGGATGGCGGATTGCCGTGCGGGGTGTCGACCCTGCGCGGATGGACTGGCTGGATGAGAAGTTGTGGCTGGGACCTGAGGACGGGTTCCTGCCGCATGGCCGCGAAGGTGGCCCGCACGACGCAGCACAGCCCGTTCTGCTGACGACCGGCCGAGGGGCAGCAAATGGCGCGACCTGTGTAATGGCTGTCGATGGGGCAACGGTTGAGGCGGAGGAAGTTTCGACCATGGAGCGTGTCTGCATTCTGTTCGACGGGAATGATCCGGAGGCGGTTCAACATGCGCGCGGGCAGTGGAAGGCTCTGACCGGGGCGGGGTGTTCGGCACAGTATTGGTCCGAGGAATCCGGACGATGGGAGAAAAAGGCCGAGGCTTGATCGGCCACAAATATATTTTAGGAGATTTCAAATGGATATGAAGCCTTTGGGCCGCACCGGGATCATGGTGTCGGATTTATGTCTTGGGACAATGACCTTTGGTACTCAGACCTCGGAAACTGAGGCGCACCGCCAGATGGACATGGCGCTTGCGGGTGGGATCAACTTTGTCGACGCGGCTGAGATGTATCCGGTGAACCCGATCTCGGCAGAGACGGTCGGGCGGACCGAGGAAATAATTGGCAATTGGAATGCCGCCAATCGTTCGCGTCGAGGGGACTTTGTGCTGGCCACGAAACACTCCGGTGAAGGGTTCGTGCATGCGCGCAATGGCGCCCCAATCTCGAAAGAGACCATACCTGAGGCGATAGAGGGTTCACTGCGTCGTCTACAGACTGATTGCATAGATCTCTATCAGTTCCACTGGCCAAATCGTGGCAGCTACATGTTCCGACAGAACTGGGACTATGCGCCCTCGGGTCACAACCGTGACGAGATTATGGACGAGATGCGCGAAAGCCTGATCGCTCTGCAGGCGCAGGTGGACAAGGGCAATATCCGCGCCTTTGGTCTGTCGAATGAAAGCGCTTGGGGTACCGCTCAGTGGTTGCGGGCGTCGGATGAGGTTAGTGGACCTCGGGTCGCGTCGATCCAGAACGAATATTCTTTGCTCTGCCGGTTATTCGATACCGACCTGGCTGAATTGTGTCTTCTGGAAGATGTCGGGTTGCTGTCCTTTTCGCCTTTGGCTGCGGGTTTCCTGACCGGGAAGTATCAAGGCGGGGCTATTCCAGAAGGGTCGCGCATGGCGCTAGTGCCGAATATGGGCGGACGCAAAACGGATCGCGTGTATGATGCCGTGGCTGCTTATCTAGAAATCGCGCAGCGACACGGGTTGGACCCCGTGCACATGTCACTGGCGTGGTGTTGCAGCCGTCCGTTCATGGCCTCAACCATCTTTGGCGCGACAAATGTAGCGCAGCTAGAACATATTCTGGCGGGTAAGGATTTGAAGCTGTCGTCCGAAGTGATGGCCGAGATCAGTGCGGCGCATCGGGCGTTTCCGATGCCATATTGAAGGGATGGGGGCTCTGCCCCCGTCGCCTTTGGCGACTCCCCCGAGGTATTTTAGGCCAGATGAAGCTGGATCGTGTCAGTGATGGGTGGGTTGCGTACGGTCTTGCCTGAGGTCGCGAGCCGTGAGGCCGTGGGCGGTTCGGAACGCGCGGGCGAAGCTGGATTGCGAGGCGAAGCCGGTGGCTAGAGCCACGTCCATCAGCGGCAGGTCGGTATCGGTAACCAGACGGCGGGCCTCGGCCAGTCTGAGTTGCAGGTAATGATCCTGTGGAGTTGTATTCAGGCGCAGGCGGAACTGCTGCTGCAGGGTGCGTGTACTAGTGCCGAGTCTATCGGCGATGTGCGCAAGGGACAGCGGGTCGTCCAGTGAGGATTCCATCAATGAGTTGGCTTTGGCTGTGAGCGCGGTGTGACGGTGCGGCGCACCGGTGCGGCTTTGTGGTTTTGAGGGCTGAGACGCACCTTCATAGAGGAATAGCCCGGACACGCGGGCGGCAAAGCCCGCGCCATGACGTGCAGCAATAATATGGAGCATCATATCGATCGCCGGGACGGCGCCGCCAGAGGTTAGGCGTGTATCGGAGACGGTAAATCGGTCAGGGCGCACATCGACATTGGGAAAGCGCGCAGCGAAGTTCTCCAAATCCTCCCAATGGGTCGTCGCCGCGTGACCGTCGAGCAATCCAGCCTCAGCCAGTAACCAGGGGCCGCCATCTATCCCGGCGATTGTTGCACCGGTGGCCGCGATCCTGCGGAGCCCGGCGAGCAGGCTGGGCGTCGCATGACGGGCCAATTGGAATCCGGCAACTACAATCAACAGATCGCAGCCCTGCAACCGGGCCAGGGGAATGCCCTGCACATTCAGAGCGCTGGTCAGCAACGCGGGTTCTGCGGTTGCCGTGACGTAGTCCCAATCAAAAGCGGGCCGATCCGCTAGTCGGTTGGCAGCACGCATCGGATCGACGGCGGCCGCGAAGCTGAGTGTGTTGCATTCGTCCAGCACCAGCACCGCCGTTTTCAGGGCGCGATGTTCGGGCTGCAGTATGTTTTTTGCGGATTTCATCAAGTCTGATTCGCATTTTGCTAAGTGGTTCCCTCAAGGCTGCGTCAGAGTTGGCGTTGACGCAAATCGGAATCCGGGGAGAAGCCTGGGGAAAACCCACGGTAAAACCGGGTATAAGCTGGGGATAACGCCATGCCTTTGGAAATGAACCGCGAAGTCTTTATCACCTGTGCCGTCACCGGCTCGGGCGGGACACAGGATCGCAGCCCACATGTGCCGCGTTCGCCGAAGCAGATTGCCGATAGTGCAATTGCTGCAGCGAAAGCCGGTGCGGCCGTGGTGCACTGCCATGTGCGCGACCCCGAGACCGGTGCGCCTTCACGCGATCTGGCGCTGTACCGTGAAGTCACGGACCGCATTCGCGATGCCGAAGTAGACGCGGTTCTGAACCTGACGGCGGGCATGGGCGGAGACATGGTGTTCGGCGGGATCGAAAATCCGCTGCCTTTGGCAGAGGCCGGAACAGATTTGGTCGGCGCGACTGAACGTGTTGCGCATGTAGCGAAGTGCTTGCCTGAAATCTGTACTCTGGATTGTGGCACGATGAACTTTGCCGAGGCCGATTATGTGATGACCAATACGCCCGGCGCCTTACGGGCGATGGGGCAGATGATGACCGATCTGGGCGTGAAGCCCGAGATCGAGGCCTTCGACACCGGCCATCTGTGGTTCGCCAAGCAGCTGGTGAAAGAGGGGGTTCTGGAACCGAACGCTCTGGTCCAGCTATGTATGGGGGTGCCGTGGGGGGCTCCGGATGATCTCAACACCTTTATGGCGATGGTGAACAATGTGCCGGATGACTGGACGTTCAGCGCGTTTTCGCTGGGGCGCAATGAGATGGCGTATGTCGCGGCCTCGGTTCTGGCGGGGGGCAATGTGCGCGTCGGGCTGGAGGACAACCTGTGGCTGGAAAAGGGTGTTCTGGCCGAAAACTGGCAGTTGGTCGAGCGTGCAGGCAGCATCATCGAAAACATGGGCGCGCGGGTGATCGGGCCGCAGGAAGTACGTGAAAAGTTGGGGCTTACCAAGCGGGCTCCGGTTGCGAAGTAGTCGCGGATTGGGGGCCAGCCCCCAAACCTCCGAGATATTTTTGGCCAGATGAAGAGGCGGATCGTGGGCAAAGAACAGCAAGCAAAAACAGCAGCAATCATCGGAGGCGGAGTGATTGGTGGCGGGTGGGCTGCCCGGTTCCTGCTGAACGGATGGGATGTTCGGGTATACGATCCCGACCCTGAAGCCGAGAGGAAGATCGGTGAGGTGTTAGATAACGCGCGTCGTTCTTTGCCGGGGTTGAGCGATGTACCTCTGCCTCTAGAAGGGACGCTGAGCTTTCATGACGATCTCGGTGAGGCAGTTCAGGGTGCGATCTGGATTCAGGAGAGCGTACCGGAAAGGCTCGATCTGAAGCTGAAGGTTTACAAGAGCTTGCAGGGGGCTTGTGATCCAGATGCAATCATCGGGTCCTCGACCAGCGGGTTCAAGCCCTCGGAGTTGCAGGAAGGCGCTTTGCGACCCGAGCAGATCGTGGTGACCCACCCGTTCAACCCGGTCTACCTGTTGCCACTTATCGAACTGGTTCCGACCGACAAGAATTCACCTGACTTGATCGCGCGGGCCAAAGATCTTTTGACCTCGGTGGGGTTCTTCCCGCTGCACATCAAGAAGGAAATCGACGCGCATATTGCTGACCGGTTCCTCGAGGCGGTGTGGCGCGAGGCGCTTTGGCTGGTGAAAGACGGCATCGCAACGACCGAAGAGATCGATGAATCCATCCGCATGGGTTTTGGTATCCGTTGGGCCCAGATGGGACTGTTCGAAACCTATCGCGTGGCCGGTGGAGAGGCCGGGATGCGGCATTTCATGGCTCAGTTCGGCCCAGCGCTGAAATGGCCCTGGACCAAACTGATGGATGTGCCTGAGTTCACCGATGAGTTGGTCGACATGATTGCGGATCAGTCGGATGCGCAGTCTGGCAAGTACTCGATCCGCGAGTTGGAGCGTATCCGGGACAATAACCTCGTTGGTATGATGCGGGCGCTGAAGGCCCAGAACTATGGTGCAGGGGCGGTATTGAACCAGCATGATGCGGTCTTGAAGCCCGGAGCGCTGCCGACGCTGGACGAGGCGGATCTGAGCCAGCCGATCCTCACGCTGTCGCGCGCCGTTCCGCTGGATTGGACCGACTACAATGGCCACATGAATGAAGCTAAATATCTGGAGGCCTTTGCAGCGGCCACGGATCGTTTCATGGAAATCATTGGCTGCGATATGGAGTATATCGCGACAGGCGGCAGCTATTTCACTGCCGAAAATCACATCCGTTACATGCAGGAGACCCATGCGGGGTCGCGGATCGAATGCCGTACGCAGATGCTGTTAGGGCAGGGCAAGAAGCTGCATGTCTTCCACAGCATGTACGAGGGTGAAACGCTGTTGGCCACAGGCGAAAGCTTTCTTCTGCATGTCAGCCTTGAGACCCGACGCCCCAGCCCACCTTCACCCGAGATCGAGGCCGCGATGGCACGGGTTGCCGAGGCGCAGGCCGGGTTGCCTTATCCCGAAGGCGCGGGCGCGGCGATCCGCAAGCCCGCATGAGCAGCCGGGTCTTGATTACCGCAGGCGCCTCTGGCGTCGGCAGGGCCATGGCTGAAGCGTTTGATGCTGCCGGGGCTCAGGTCTGGGTTGCGGATGTTGATGCGGATGCGTTGGCGGATTGCCCGGCGCATTGGAAGCAAAGCCAGCTTGATGTGTCGGATGAGGATGCTGTCGCGGCTGCGTTTACCGACCTTGAGACCGAATGGGACGGGCTTGATGTGCTCTGTGCGAATGCGGGGATAGCGGGTCCCACCGCAGCAGTTGAGGACGTTTCCTTGACGGATTGGAGGTCATGCCTTTCCATCAATCTAGAGGGGTCATTTTTGTGCTCTAAATACGCCGCACCTCTGATGAAACAGCAACGCAGCGGCGCGATCTTGATCACTTCATCGACTGCAGGCCAGTACGGATACCCCAACCGCGCGCCGTATGCGGCGGCCAAGTGGGGCATGGTGGGATTAGGCAAAACGCTGGCGATGGAGCTTGGGCCGCACGGAATCCGCTGCAATGTGATCTGCCCGGGTTCGGTCGAAGGTCCACGAATGGAGGGCGTGCTGCAGCGCGAGGCCGATGCCAAGGGCATGACCCGGGATCAGGTTTACGACGGCTATGCCTCGGGCACGTCCATGGGCCGCTTTGTAGAGGCGCAGGACATTGCGAACATGGCTGTATTCCTGGCTTCAGATGCAGCGAGGCTGGTGTCGGGTCAGGTAATCGCGGTGGATGGTCATACGGTCAATCCTGACCCGAAACTGTGAATCAGCCCTGATTTGGCCCCCGAATCTGGCGGATGGCGCTGCGGACGGCTTGCCAGTCCTGCGCCTCCTGCTGGTTTCCGGCGGCTTCGCATTCGCGCATTTTCTGCGCAGCTTCGGCTTCGGCCCGATCGCCATGGGCCGTATAAAGGGCACGTGCGTATTCAGCGGTTTTGAGTGCGTCCATTCCCGTCATCCTCCATCTCAGATCGGAATGTCTGTAGTTTCGCGCCAAGTGACTATACTACAGCTTTCAGCCCAGGTCATGTCTGAGAGATTTCTGAGCGCAATTGCTGCAGATGGTCCGGGAAATCACGCGCGGTCATATCCGCCTCTCGAACCAGCCGGTCGAAATGGAGCGTAAAGACCTCAATCCGGTCGCGGTCTCGGAAAGCCATGTAGTGGCTTCCGGCATAGAACACGCATAGAAGTGGGCCGAATATCGTGACGGGGGCAGAGTAAAGACGTTTTGCATCAAATAGATAGATGCGCAGACGTGGATAAAGCTGCTCACACACCGACAGCAGGTGATCGATCTGATCCAACCGGACCTGAAGCGGTAGTCCCTCGTAGTAACCGGTGGCATAGGCAAAGCTGTGAAGCTCGTACAACGGCATGGCAATCTCATAATCGGACTGGGCGCTGCGCATCCATGCCAGCCGGTCTGCCGAGGCGCCAATGGCTTGATCTGCAGTACGGCCCAGATGCGGAGCGTATTCCCATTCAAGCACGGCGCGGGTCTTGAGCATGTCGGGCAGGGTAGCCGGAACGTAGCGTATCTTGTAGCCGGCGGCCTCTTGATGCCATTCAAAAATGCGCTCATCAACCAATGCCCGGGCGGCCTCGGTTAGGGTGAGGGAACTGGCCAATAGTTCTGCCGCGCTTTCGGGTCGGTTGGAAAGCCCAAGAAGCCAGTCGGCGGAAACCCCAAGCGCCGAGGCGCAGCTGCCGACGACATGAGCATTCGGAAGGCGTGCCCCCGCCCCGGTCAGCAATTGCGAAACGGTAGATCGGTCAACCCCGATGCTGCGTGCCAGGGCGCTTTGGCTGACATTGCGCTCTTGCATTGCTCGGGCCAAGCGCTGGCGAAAATGCAGGGCACGGTCCCGTTTGTCGATTTTATCAATCATGTGGTGATTAATATCACCTTTGGTGAGAATTGTTAATCATATTCAGAATTCACGACCCTTGGCTCTGTCTGTAACGCTGGTGTTACAAAAATAAGAATGGGGTCTGGAATGGAAACGCGACGCAGGTCGGTCGTGAAGGCGCTGGTGTGGAATGCGATGGGGCTGGCGATGATGACGCTGGTTGGTTTGATCGCCACGGGTTCAGCAGCACTTGGAGGGATGGTTGCTTTGGTAAATACAGCCATTGGCTTGACCATGTATGTAATTTACGAGCGTATCTGGGCCGGAATCACGTGGGGCCGCAATGGCTGAGCCGGTCACACCCAAATCACCTGAATGGGCGACATTTGCCCTGATCATCGCGTGCTATTTAGCCTGGATTGGTGCGATTTTCTGGTTGGCAGGCATATCGCTTTGGCTTGCGATCCCGTTCATGGGGCTGGTGGCTGCGCTGCATTCCTCGCTGACCCATGAGGCTTTGCACGGGCATCCCTTTCGCCAGAAGTGGCTGAATGAGGCGCTGATGGCGATGCCGCTGACTTTGTTCATTCCCTACAATCGGTTTCGGGACCTGCATCTGGCGCATCACTGTGACGCGAACCTAACCGATCCCTATGATGACCCTGAGACCAACTATCTTGACCCTCAGGTCTGGGCGTCTCTGTCCGGTTGGCAGAGGCGGATGTATCAAGTGAACAACACTCTGCTGGGGCGGATGGTTCTGGGGCCTGCAATTGGGCAGGTTGCGTTCTTGCGAGATGAACTGCGTGGTGCACTTCGCGGAGATCGGGCGATTTTGTTGGCATGGGCGCTGCACATGCCCGGCGTTGTCGCGACTCTTTGGATCGTCGCGCTTTCGCAAATGCCGATCTGGGCCTTCGCCCTTTCAGCATATATCGGGTTGGGTTTGGTCAAGATCCGCACATTCCTGGAACACCGCGCGCATGAGAAATCGCGCGCGCGCACAGTGATCGTAGAAGACCGTGGCATCCTTGCATTTCTGTTTTTGAACAATAACTTGCACGTCGTTCATCATATGAACCCATCAGCACCTTGGTACCGATTGCCGGCACTCTACCGCACGGGCAAGGAAAGATACTTGGCCTGTAACGAGGCTTATGTCTACCGTTCGTACGGGCAGATATTCCGAGAGTATTTCTGGCGCGCCAAGGATCCGGTGGCGCATCCGCTCTGGCCAAAGCCTTGATTTAACGACAGAAGGGAAGCCATGAGTTTATGGATTCCCGTCACCATCGCGGCCGCATCGTTCCAGACGGTGCGGTTCATGCTGCAGAAATCCCTGAGCAGCGTGAAGCTTTCGGCTGCCGGGGCGACATTTGCACGATTCGCCTATTCCATGCCATTGGCCTTGCTGGGGCTTTCCATTGCTTTGGGCGCGACGGGGTACGAACTGCCAGCGCTGACGGCGAAGTTCTGGATATTTGCTGTCATCGGCGGGACCACACAGATATTGGCCACGATCTGCGTTGTGGCATTGTTCAAGCAGCGCAACTTTGCGGTAGGGATTACGTTTAAGAAAACTGAGGTGATTCAAACCGCTATTGTGGGGTTCCTTGTCCTCGGCGATCAGGTCTCTACCGGGGCGCTGGGGGCAATTCTGCTTGGGTTGCTGGCCGTCCTGTTGTTGTCAAAAACGCCCGGAGGCAGCGGCGCTTGGTGGCAACATCTGACAAACAAAGCCTCGCGTCTTGGACTGGGGTCAGGCGTGTTATTCGCATTCTCCTCGGTCAGCTATCGCGGCGCCTCTTTGCAATTGGGCGACATCGATGCGTGGTTCCGGGCACTTGTGACACTGGCCGTCGTGGTAACGTTTCAGTTTCTCAGCATGTGGCTGTGGCTGCTTTGGCGAGACAGGGCCGAGCTGCGCGCCGTGTGGGAGACTCGCCGGACCGGGGTTTTTGTCGGCCTGACCAGCCTCTGTGGTTCGTTTTGCTGGTTCTTCGCCTTCACGTTGCAGAACGCAGCCTATGTGAAGGCCTTGGGTCAGATCGAACTGATCCTCAGCCTGTTCGCATCGCTGCTGTTTTTCCGTGAAAACATCACCCGGCGCGAGATCGCCGGGATGACGTTGCTTGGCTTGTCGATACTGGCGCTTGTGCTGACAATCTAGCCTGCGCGACGCTCATCAAAGCTGAGAGCGATAAAGCTGGGCAGGTGATCCCCCATGCCTACAACTGCTGGCCCGCCATCGTCGCGACGCCCACGACCACGGGTTTTGGGCTCTCGCTCTTTGCGGCTCTCGCTCTTTTTGTTGTCCGACGCTTTGGCCTTCTTCTCTGGCTTTGGCGCCTCGGGCTTGGGCTCATCGGCCTTGACCGGATTGTCGATGCGCGGAATGTCCTTTTGGATCAGGCTCTCGATCGCGGCCAGCGCCTTTTCATCGCGGCCCGAGCAGATCGTGATTGCCTTGCCTTCGCGTCCGGCACGGCCCGTGCGGCCGATGCGGTGGACATAATCTTCGGCATGGCCGGGAACATCGAAGTTGAACACGTGGCTGACCGAGGGGATATCCAGACCCCGCGCAGCAACGTCCGAAGCCACTAGCAGCCGCAGTGATCCATCGCGGAATCCGTCCAGTGTTTTCATCCGCTGCGACTGATCCAGATCGCCATGGATCGCGGCGGCGTTATAGCCGTATTTCTTCAGCGACTTGGCGCAGATATCTACATCGGTCTTGCGGTTGCAGAAGATGATCGCGTTGGTGCATTTGTCGCCCTCGGCATCGATCAATGCGCGCAGGGTCTTGCGTTTCTGGCTGGCCTCACGATCCCGGCGACCACCTTTGAACATCACTACGCCTTGTTCGATGGTTTCCGAAGCGGTGGCCTGACGCGCAACTTCGACCCGGGTGGGGGCCGACAGGAAAGTATCGGTGATCCGTTCGATCTCGGGCGCCATGGTGGCTGAGAAGAACAGCGTCTGGCGGGTGAAGGGCGTCAGCGAGAAGATGCGCTCGATATCAGGAATGAAGCCCATGTCGAGCATCCGGTCAGCTTCGTCCACCACCATGATCTGAACGCCTGTCAGAAGCAGCTTCCCACGTTCGAAATGATCCAGCAAACGGCCCGGAGTGGCAATCAGCACGTCAACACCGCGGTCAATCAGAGCATCCTGTTCCTTGAAGGAAACGCCACCGATCAACAGTGCTTTGGTCAGCTTGAGGTGCTTGGCGTAGGTATCGAAATTCTCGGCCACCTGCGCTGCCAGTTCCCGCGTCGGGCACAAGACCAGCGAGCGTGGCATACGTGCGCGGGCGCGCCCACGGGCCAGCAATGTGATCATCGGCAGGGTGAAGCTGGCGGTTTTGCCGGTGCCGGTTTGGGCGATCCCCAGAACATCGCGCCCTTCCAGCGCGGCTGGAATTGCGCCTTCCTGGATCGGGGTCGGAGTTTCGTATCCGGCTTCCTCAATTGCTTTGAGGACCTTCGGGTTCAGGTTCAGTTCGTTAAACTTTGTCATGTATGTCCGGTTCAAGCGGACACTAGACCTGGCCCGCGCGTCTGAAAATGCCGGGCCCGGATGGCCATGCGCCCCATGCGCGTTTCGGCTGTGGCGCGGGCATAACAAAAACGTGGGGCAGGGTCAAATGAAGTCGGTTTAATCCGTGGCAAATCTGCCGGTAACAAGGATTTCCGCAACAATTCAGATGGTTCCGGGAAAGTGTTTCGCGACTTTTTGGTCCAGATCAAGCGGCCGGTGACGGATCATGTCGTTATCCTCAAGCCGTTCCAGCACTTCCGGGTCAGCAGCGCTGATTTCATCGTAAAATTCCCGCAGGCCATCGAGCCCGTATTCGGTTTCCAGAAGGGTGATCAATTCGTACCTGTCTAGCGCACCGATCTTTCGCGGGCGATCCGGGCTGGCCTGGTACGAGCCGCGTTCGAGGCGGAAACGATAATGCGCCAGCCAATGCTCCCAATCCGGGGCGTGGCGATGACACAGATCGATCTGAGGAAGCTCGGTTCTGACTGGCAGAAACTCACCGTGCTGATAGAGGTTGTGGATACGGTCGCTCAGTTTTTTCAAACCGCCGCGTACGAACAGTTTGCCCTGAATGTGGCTCATGAAACCGGCCAGAACGTAAGTGCCGAAATTGGGATAGAGCGCTTCGACCAGCGCTTGTCGATTCTGACCTTCGGGAATGAACGCTTTGTAGAGGTCCTGGCCACCCGCCAGCGCCTCAATCGGGCGGACGCGCACGGCGGGGATGTCATCGGGAATGTCGCGCAGCAGGTCTGGGATCGGGGACATTGGCCACAAAAACTCATCGACATCGATATGTGCGACCCAGTCCAGATCAGTCCTGTTGTAGATCAAATTCGCGTTCGAGGATTGTCGAACCTGATGTTTGTCCGGCCTTTCACGCCTGCGACGCTTCCAGAACGCCGCATCACAGGTGCGCACCCTAATCCGAGGATGCTCGCGCAGGGCCGAGATGTCCCCTTGGACCGGCTTGTCCAGAAAGATGTGAATCCGGTCCGCGCCGATATCGAGGTGGTGGGCGGCAAAGCGCAAAATATCCTCACGCGGGGCGCGGATCGTGGACACAATCCCCCATGTGGTCACTTCTGGATTGCCTGCAGAATCCGTCAGGTCATCATTTCCTTCGTCGCGGTCAGGCTCAGCTCGGGATAATCGCGGACGACCCGGTCGATGTCCCACTGCAGCCGCGTCAGATAGACGATATCTCCATCGTGATCATGGGCAATATGCTGCTTGTTGGCGTTGACGAATTTGTCGATCTCAACCTTGTCGCCACTGACCCAACGGGCCGAGGTGAACTGAGACGCCTCAAACCGCACAGGCAGGCCGTATTCCATCTCAATCCGGCTGGCGAGCACCTCGAATTGCAGCGCACCGACGACGCCTACGATGAATCCTGACCCGATTGAGGGTTTGAAAACCTTCGCGGCACCTTCCTCGGCAAACTGCATCAGGGCCTTTTCCAGATGCTTGGCCTTCAATGGGTCACCCGCGCGCACCGTTTGCAGCAATTCCGGTGCGAAGGAGGGGATGCCGGTCACCCGGATCGCCTCACCTTCGGTCAGCGTGTCACCGATGCGCAACTGACCGTGGTTGGGAATGCCGATGATATCACCGGCCCAGGCTTCCTCGGCCAGTTCACGATCAGAGGCGAGGAACAGCACGGGGTTCGATATTGCCATCGGTTTCTTCGATCGCACATGCGTTAGCTTCATGCCGCGTTTGAAATGGCCCGAGGCCATGCGGACAAACGCCACCCGGTCGCGGTGTTTGGGATCCATATTGGCCTGCACCTTGAACACGAAACCGGCGACCTTCTTTTCATCGGGCGCGATCTGACGGGGCTCAGCCGACTGAACCTGCGGCTGCGGACCATAGGCGCCGATACCCTCCATCAGTTCCTTGACGCCAAACGAGTTGATGGCCGAACCAAACCAGATCGGCGTCATGTGCCCCTCGAGCACCGCCTGAGGGTCGAGCTTGGGCAGCAATTCGCGCGCCATCTCAACCTCTTCCAGCAGCTTGTCGAGCAATTCAACGGGCACATGCTCGGCCAGCTTAGGGTCATCCAGACCATTGATTTGGATGCTTTCGGCCACCTTGTTGCGGTCGGCGCGGTCCATCAGCTCAAGCCGGTCGCGCAGCATGTCGTAGCAGCCGATGAAATCGCGACCCACACCGATAGGCCACGCGGCTGGCGTGACGTCGATCGCCAGCATTTCCTGAATTTCGTCGATGATCTCGAACGTATCCCGGCTTTCGCGGTCCATCTTGTTACAGAAGGTCAGGATCGGCAGATCGCGCAGGCGGCAGACCTCGAACAGTTTCTGCGTCTGGCTTTCCACACCTTTCGCACCGTCAATGACCATGACGGCGGCGTCTACGGCTGTCAGGGTGCGATAGGTGTCTTCGGAGAAATCCGAGTGGCCGGGTGTGTCCACAAGATTGAACCGGAAGTTCCCATAGTCGAACGACATGGCCGAGGCTGAGACCGAGATACCGCGATCTTTCTCCATCTGCATAAAGTCCGACCGCGTCCGCCGTGCCTCACCCTTGGCGCGTACCTGTCCAGCCATCTGGATCGCGCCGCCGTACAGCAGAAACTTTTCCGTCAGCGTCGTCTTGCCCGCATCCGGGTGCGAGATGATAGCGAATGTCCGGCGACGAGCGATCTCGGGCGGCAGGGTGGGTTGGTTCGAAGTATCAAGCATAAGCGCGCGTATAGGCGGGGAATCCAACTGAGGCAAGACAAAGGGGGTGGTTCGAATCATGTGGCTGTGGCAATAAGAACATATAGTGAACAAAATATGGAGTGGACCAATGAATTTGAAAGAAATCGCAGACGAACTGGTTGCTGGATGCCGCGAGAACCGGGCCAAGGAGAACCTCGAGAAGCTTTATGCCTCGGATGCTGTTTCTGTTGAGGGACAGGATTTTGCGGGCATGGGGCGCGAGACGCACGGATTGGAAGCTATTCGTGGCAAGCACGAATGGTGGGAAGGCGCTCATGAAGTATCTGGCGCGTCCGTCAGTGGCCCGTACCCGCATGGTGACGACCGCTTTGCCGTGATCTTTGAAGTGCAGGGCAAGGTGAAAGAAACCGGTGAAAGCTTTGATATGCGTGAGGTCGGTGTTTATCACGTCGCCGATGGCAAGATCGTGCGTGAAGAGTTCTTTTATTAATCCGCAAGATCCCATTCTGGCCTTCTTTGCCGGGCCGATGTTAGATGTGTGCCGAAGATAGGGAGGGTCAGAATGGACTTGGGAATTCGCGGAAAACGCGCGCTGGTTTGTGCCAGCAGCAAAGGCTTGGGATTGGGCTGTGCCGAGGCGTTGGCCGAAGCCGGCGTTGATCTTGTGATGAACGCGCGCGGAGCCGAAACGTTGGAGGCTGAAGCCACGCGTTTGCGATCATCATATGGCGTTGCCGTGCAGACAGTGGCTTGTGATGTTACCACACCAGAGGGTCAGGCCGAGGTGATAAGTGCTGCGCAGGGTGCTGATATCCTTGTCACAAACGCGGGTGGCCCTCCGCCCGGCATGTGGTCGGACTGGGAGCGTGATGATTTCATCAAAGCACTGGATGCCAATATGCTGACACCCATAGCTTTCATGAAGGCTCTGCTGCCGGGCATGATGGATAAGGGCTGGGGTCGCGTGGTGAATATCACCTCGCAGTCGGTACGCGCGCCGATTGCGGTGCTGGGCTTGTCAAATGCGGCGCGAACTGGATTAACCGGCTATGTTGCGGGCACATCGCGCCAGGTGGCACCACATGGCGTGACGATCAATAATCTGCTGCCAGGTATCCACGCCACCGACCGCGCGAACGCGCTGGATGGCGGGGTGTCAGAGCAGAAAGGTATTTCGATGGCCGAGGCACGGGCTGAACGCGCTGCAACCATCCCAGCGAGACGCTATGGCACGAGGGAAGAGTTTGGGGCGACCTGCGCGTTTCTATGCTCGCAACACGCCGGGTTCATTGTCGGGCAGAACATTTTGCTGGACGGTGGTGGCACCAATCTGACGATGTAGGTATGGCACAGAACTTTTCTCTGAAAGATCAGTTGTTCAACGCGGAAAAGGTGAGCTTTCTTGCGGGCTTGTTCGCCAATGCTGTTTCCGATTTCAAAGAAGAAGCATTCGCGGCGAAAGTGATGTCGCGTTTGCCCGAGCTTGAACTGAAAGAGCGTATGGCGTGGATTGCAGAGTGTCTGCAAGAATCGGTGCCTGGCGATTTGCCGGCAGTGGCACCGATCATTCTGCGGGCGCTGCCGCCTCCGCTGGACCCCGCCAAAAGTGATGATGACTTCGGAGACTTTATCTTTGCGCCCTTGGGCGATTGGGTTTGTGCAATCGGCCTGGATCATCCCGCTTTGGCGCTGGATGTATTCGAAGAGCTGACCCAGAGATTTTCGATGGAATGGGCGATCCGCCCGTTCCTCAATCACCACTCCGAACTGGTCATGGCGCGGATGCAGGGCTGGTGCACCCATCCCAGCTATCACGTGCGTCGTCTGGTCAGCGAGGGCACGCGGCCGCGTTTACCGTGGGGGCAGGCCGTTGGCTTGGCAATGTCAGACCCATTGCCGTTATTGGACCGGTTGCACGGGGATCGGACGCGCTATGTGACGCGCTCGGTCGCCAATCATCTGAATGATATCACCAAGAAAGACCCCGATCTGGTGCTGGAACGTCTGCGGGATTGGGGCAAGGCAGCGCGGCAGGACAAGGACGAACTGAACTGGATGACATCTCATGCATTACGAGGCCTTGTGAAATCTGGGCATCCCAAGGCGATGAAGGTGCTTGGATACGATCCCGATGCAGATATTGCGGTTGAGATTCAGGTAAACGGTCCGGCCCGGATTGGTGAAGCGCTGGAGTTTGAAACCCGCCTAAGCGGCGCAGAAGATCAGCCAGTCTTGGTCGACTATATCGTTCATTTCCAACGACCTGGCGGAAAGATCTCACCCAAGGTTCACAAGTTGAAACAGGCCGAGCTTACAGGTGGTCAGTTGACACTTAGAAAGCGGCACAAGCTGAAGGGCAATGCAACAACATTCAAGTTGGTTCCTGGGCCGCATCGGTTGGAGATTCAAGTGAACGGCCGCGTGCACGCAGGCGTCGATTTCGACCTGCTCGCCTGAGCCCTGTCACGGTTTCGTCAGATCGGGCGCTGGTGGATTGCGTGGTGTGGATTGCTGCACTAGCTGCAAAAGACCAGTGACAAAAGGATTGCCCCGATGAAGCACGAGGCTGTGCAGAACTACTATGGTGAGGTGTTGCAAGGCAGCGCGGATTTGCAAACAAATGCCTGCTGTACTCCGGATGATATGCCGGATCACTTCAAGAAAATTCTGTCGCAAATTCATGATGATGTGCTGACACGTTACTATGGATGCGGGCTGATTGCTCCGTTGGATCTGGAGGGAATGCGTATCCTGGATCTGGGCTGTGGTGCGGGGCGCGATGTGTATGCTTTATCCGCGATGGTCGGTGAAAAGGGCCGTGTTGTCGGCGTTGACATGACGCCTGAGCAGCTCGACGCGGCGCGTGCGCATCAGGACCATCACGCGCTGGCATTCGGACATTCGGCCAGCAATGTCGAGTTTCACCAAGGCTATATCGAAAAGCTGGATGAGCTGGACCTCGAACCGGGATCGTTCGATATCATCGTCTCAAACTGCGTGATCAATCTGGCGACCGACAAGGCTGCTGTGCTGCGCGGTGCGCATCGGCTGCTGAAAGAGGGTGGCGAGATGTATTTCTCGGACGTCTATGCCGACCGCCGGGTGCCCAAGGCGATGGCCGAGGATGAGATCCTGTATGGCGAATGCCTGTCGGGTGCGCTCTATTGGAACGATTTTCTGTCGATGTCGCGCGCGGTCGGGTTCAGCGATCCCCGTCGGGTGACGCATCGTCCTTTGACGATCGAAAACCCAATTCTTGAAGAACGGGTCGCACCGCTGAGCTTTATCTCGGCCACCTACCGTCTTTTCAAGCTGCCGGAGTTGGAGCCTGCGTGCGAGGATTACGGTCAGGCTGTGATCTACAAGGGCACAGTGCCGCATGCGCCGCATGAATTTGTACTGGATGACCACCATACGATCGAGGCCGGCAAAGTATTCCCGGTCTGTGGCAACACGTGGATGATGTTGCAAGACACCCGTTTTGCACGGCATTTTGAGTTCATCGGCGATTTTTCGACCCATTACGGGATTTTCGAAGGCTGCGGCGGGGATAGCCCGTTTGTTGTACAGGGCGAAGCTGCCTCGACCGGGTGCTGCTGATCCCTTGCGCCTGATGGGCGGGGTTGTTATCCCCGCCTAAGCCCGATGGATTTGATCGGGAAAGGCAATGGGGTCCATCGGTGACAGTGACGACAACTCCTCCTCGATTGGAAATCCGCAATCTGATTGCGCGCTTTGGCGGGCGGACGGTCGTGGATGATGTATCGTTGACCGTGCACGCGGGGCAGGTGACTTGCCTGCTGGGGCCTTCGGGCTGCGGAAAGTCGACCACCTTGCGGATGATCGCGGGGGTCGAAATGCAGACCTCGGGCGAGATTTACGTCGATGGCAAGCTGATCTGTGACACGGTATTCCGCGTACCGCCCGAACGGCGCGAGATTGGGCTGATGTTTCAGGATTTTGCGCTGTTTCCACATCTCAGCGTAGCGGATAACGTCGCGTTCGGCCTGAAAGGCAGCAAAGAGCAGAAACGCGCGCGGGTCGAGGAACTGCTGACCAAGGTCGATCTGATGCGGTTCATCGATGGATTTCCGCATCAGTTATCTGGGGGTGAGCAGCAGCGGGTTGCTCTGGCCCGTGCTTTGGCCCCACGTCCGCGGATCATGCTGATGGATGAGCCGTTCTCGGGCCTCGATAACCGTCTGCGCGACGGCATTCGGGACGAAACGCTCGCAGTCCTCAAAGAAGAGGACGCTGCTGTTCTGTTGGTCACGCATGAGCCGGACGAGGCGATGCGAATGGCTGATGAAATCGCGCTGATGCGGCGCGGCAAGATTGTGCAGCAGGGGGCGCCATACAATGTCTATACCCGGCCTGCAGACAAGGCAGCAGTTTCGTTTTTTAGTGATATCAATGTGTTGAAGGCTCAAGTTAATGGTGCGTTGGCGCATACTCCGTTTGGCCGTTTTCTTGCGCCCGGTGTGCCGGACGCGACCGATGTTGAAATCGTGTTTCGACCCCAGCACGTCAAGCTGGACTTCGACCGCAATGGCAAAGGGCCTGCGCCGACGCCGACAGACGGCATTGCCGCCCGAGGCGTGGTTGAGCGTGCTCGGTTTTTGGGAAATGAAAGCCTTGTCGAGTTTCGCATGGACTATGATGGCTCGATCCTGAAGGCGACGGTTCCGAACGTCTTTGTGCCCAAAGAGGGCCGTGTCATGTGGCTGACCATTCGCCGCGACCGGTGTTTTGTATTCCCGGCCTGACGCTCAAATCCTGCATTTTCATCCAAGTGGTGCGTGAAAGCCTCAGATTGCGCATGTGCATTGCTTGTCGCAGCGCTGAGGCGGGTCTATCAAGGGCAAAACGAGGGGTGGACCGGGCATGCGAATTCTTCTGACCAATGATGACGGCATCAATGCGCCGGGACTGATTGTGCTTGAAGCGATCGCGGCTGAACTGGCCGGTCCCGATGGCGAGGTCTGGGTCGTCGCGCCTGCCTTTGAGCAGTCAGGCGTGGGCCATTGCATTAGCTATACCCACCCAATGATGGTCGCCAAACTAGGCGAGCGCCGCTATGCCGCCGAAGGGTCTCCGGCGGATTGCGTGTTGGCCGGTTTGCACGACGTGATGAAGGACGCCCCGCCCGATCTGGTGTTGTCAGGGGTAAACCGGGGCAACAACTCGGCTGAAAACACGCTGTATTCGGGTACTATCGGCGGCGCGATGGAGGCGGCGCTGCAAGGTGTGCCCGCGATTGCCTTGTCTCAGTATTTCGGGCCGCGCAATCTGGGGCTGGACGATCCGTTTGAGGCGGCTGCCAAATTTGGGGCCGATCTGGTGCGCCGCATTCTTGATGCGACACCCGAGCAGCAGGGCGACTATCGTCTGTTCTATAATGTGAATTTCCCTCCGGTTCCCGCAGATGAGGTGCTGGGTACGCGCGTGGCCCCGCAGGGGTACCGACGCGATACACATTTCTCTGTCGAGCCGCACAGCTCGCCCTCGGGTCGCCGGTTCCTTTGGATTAAGGGCGGGTATCAGCATAACCCGACCGCTCCGGGCACGGATGCGGCGGTCAATCTGGAAGGGTATATCTCGGTCACTCCGATGCGCGCTGATCTGACAGCATATGACACGCTCGAGGCGCTAAAGGTCATCGAATGACTGGGCCAAGCGCAGAAACCATAATGCAGTTCCTGTTTGCCCTGCGCTCGCGCGGGGTAACGGATGCACGTGTGCTGGCGGCGATGGAGCAAGTTGACCGGGGGCAGTTTGTCAAAGGCCTGTTCGCGGACCGGGCCTATGAGGACACTCCACTGCCTATTGCCTGTGGCCAGACCATCAGCCAGCCTTCGGTTGTGGGGCTGATGACGCAGGCGCTGCAGGTGCGTCCGCGTGATACGGTTCTAGAGGTCGGCACCGGCTCGGGCTATCAGGCGGCGATCCTATCCAAGCTGGCGCGCCGGGTCTACACGGTTGAGCGGCACAAGAGGCTGGTGCGCGAAACGGGAGAACTGTTCCGTGAGCTGGGGCTGACGAATGTGACCGCGATGCTGTCGGATGGATCATTTGGACTGTCCGAGCAGGCCCCGTTCGACCGTATCATTGTGACCGCTGCTGCCGAAGATCCTCCGGGGCCGCTCTTGGCGCAGTTGAAAATCGGCGGTATCATGGTGTTACCCGTGGGCCAGTCGGACGCGGTGCAGACCCTAATCCGGGTCACGCGCACTGAAACCGGTCTGGACTATGACGAATTGTTGCCGGTCCGTTTTGTGCCCTTGCTTGAGGGGCTGGGAAAAGACGGAGCGTAAAGGTATATTAGAGGCGCCAGAACCCCGGAGAACAGGGGCAGGTGTTGAGGACAGTAAAATGAGAGCAGTTTCCAAATCAGCAATGCGCCGCTATGCGACAGGTGTTGCCGCGCTGGCAATTCTGGCCGGGTGTGAAGGGCCATATGACTATGACCTTCGCGGCAATGTCGGCGGGTTCTCCACTGCAGATGCCGCCCTTGCAGCGACCGCCAACCGCCCGACGCCGGATGCGCGTGGCGTGATCACCTATCCGAACTATCAGGTCGCGGTAGCCCGCCGTGGGGATACAGTTGGCGATGTCGCCACCCGGATCGGCATGCCGGTGGCCGAATTGGCCCGGTTTAACGGATTGCAGCCAAATGACAGCCTGCGTGACGGTGAAGTTCTGGCCTTGCCGCGCTCGGTCGGTGGGACGAGCAATGTTGATATTGCGACCATTGCCGGAACCGCGATTGACGAGGCACCGGACACAGGATCTGTACAGACATCGACATTGGAGCCCGCGCAACCTGCTGCGGCTCCGGCACCGGTTGCTACGGGGCCTGAGCCGATCCGGCACAAGGTCAAGCGGGGTGAGACAGCCTATACAATTTCGCGCCTCTATCAGGTGCCTGTGGAGTCTCTGGCAGAATGGAACGGTTTGGGACCAGACTTTATGGTGCGCGAAGACCAGTACCTGTTGATCCCGGTCAAGAATCAACCGGCACCTCGGGCAGCAGCGCCGGCCGCCACGGCAACTGCGGTAACCCAACCGGGCGAAGGCTCACCAACTCCTACGCCGCCGAGCGCGACGCAGCCATTGCCGGATGAGAAAGTTGCCGCGGCAACGCCTGCGCCGGATATCACAGCCGAGGCCCCGACCAATTCGGGAAGCTCGGCGCTGGCAAGTCCGGTGAGCGGCACCATCATTCGGACCTACAAGAAGGGTAAGAATGAGGGGATAGATATCGCCGCAGCGCCAGGCGCGTCGGTCAGTGCGGCCGAGGCAGGCACGGTCGCCGCGATCACCGCGGATGCGGATCAGGTTCCGATCATCGTTGTGAAACACAACA
The DNA here is from genome assembly GCF_056537585.1 of Ruegeria sp. C9. Classification (NCBI taxonomy): domain Bacteria; kingdom Pseudomonadati; phylum Pseudomonadota; class Alphaproteobacteria; order Rhodobacterales; family Roseobacteraceae; genus Ruegeria; species Ruegeria sp. C9. The sequence continues at coordinate 442,324 of NZ_JBQFRU010000002.1, read as the reverse complement.
ATGACTTGCTGACTGTTTATGCCAATGTCGACAATATCACCATCAAGAAAGGTGATCGGGTGCGACGGGGACAGAAGATCGCCTCGCTGCGCGGGGGCGACAATGCATATGTGCACTTCGAAGTGCGCAAAGGGTTCGAGTCGGTTGATCCCGAGCCTTACCTTAAGTGACCGAAATGGCCCGTTCCGGGCCATGCCTCCGGCGGAGGTATTTGGGGCCAGTTGAAGGACGGATCACGCATTGGGATCGTAGTCGCTGAGCCGTTTACCCGGTTCGTCAGTAAAGAGTTCCGGCAGAGGCGTGACGTTTTCTATCAGGTCGATGCGGAAGACGCGGAAGTCGTTGCGCAGCTCGCACCAGGCAGTCAGTGTCCAGACACGGCCCCAGTATTCCATATGTAGCGGTCGGATGGTGCGTTCGGTCAGCGCGCCGTCAATGCGACGGTAGCTGAGCTGCAATTTCTGGCGCGATTTGATCGCGGCGCGGATCGGGGCCATATGTGCCATTCCGCGTACGACATCAGCGAAGGGATAGACCGCGAATTTCCAGCTGTCGGCCTCGGCAATGACCTGCGTGGGCAGGACGGCGTCGATTTTCTCGGCTAGAGATTCTGCGGCGGATTTAAGATCGGGATCGGCGGCCTCGGCAACGATCGCCATGCCGAGGTTCAGAGCCTCAAGCTCGGCGGGTGTCAGGTTTAGCGGGGGCAGCGTGATCTGTTCACGCACCATGTAACCTACGCCGCGTTCGCCTTCTACAGGTACGCCCGAGGCCACCAACGTGTCCATATCGCGATAGATCGTACGGACCGACACCTCAAGTCGGTCCGCGATGTCCTGCGCGCGGTGCAAGTTACCATCGCGCAGGATCTGTATGATGTCGAACAAGCGGTCAGTGCGGCGCATGACACGCCGTCTGAGCCGCCTTTAGGCGGTCATGTTCCATAGCACGTTCTCGTGACGCATCTGGGCGCTGTCGGGGTTGATTGCCGCCATCAGAGCGGGTGCAAAATCCTGTTGCATGAATGCAGCAGCGGCATCCTTTGCGGATTTCATATCGGTCCAGACGACATAGTCGGTCCAGCGGCCATCTTCGCCATGGCTTAGCTGGCGGTGGGTAAAGCCGGGAGCCGCGCGGACGAAGGCTTCGGAGGCTTGGCTTAGCCTGACGAACTGTTCGGGCTTTGTGCCGTCGGCAAGGGTAAAGGTGACGATTTCTGCGACATGGGTCATGTGGTTCTCCGTAGACCAGGTTTCGATATCGTCCTTCTAGGTGATATCAACTGACATAAACCTGTCAGTTGAGAAATGCGAGTCCGCAAAAAACGCATGATCCGTTCAAATTTGCGCGCGGATTTGATCTGTCGCACTTTTGCTGATGCCCGTACGGGCGTAGACACGGGGCCAGACATATTCACGGCGCGCTGCGCCGACGTAGAAGGAGACAAGTCATGCTCAACAATATTGGCCTTCCGGGTATCCTGCTGATTGCTGTTGTGGTTCTCGTCCTGTTTGGACGCGGCAAGATCAGCTCGCTGATGGGTGAAGTGGGTAAAGGCATTACCTCGTTCAAAAAAGGCATCAAGGAAGGTTCTGAAGAACTGGAGCAGGATGCGTCCGAGCTGGCCAAGGATGTCACGCCTGAGACTGACAAAGACAAGGTCTGAGCCTAGATGTTTGATCTGGGCTGGACCGAGCTTCTGGTCATCGGCATCGTCGCGTTGATCGTGGTGGGGCCAAAGGACCTGCCTGTGCTGTTCCGCAATGTCGGACGGTTCGTCGGAAAGGCGCGCGGCATGGCGCGTGAATTCAGCACTGCAATGAACGAGGCTGCGGACGAAGCAGGCGTCAATGAGATCAAGAAGGGCCTGAACGCGGCGACCAACCCGGTTAGTACAGCGATGGACGGGATCAACGAAGCCGCGCGCGACGTGGCCAAATCCATCGACCCAACCAAGTTCGACCCTGACAGCGAGACCGGCAAGCTGGCCACCGAGCGAGCAGAGCAAGCCAAGAAGATCCAAGCCACAACGGCGCGCGCTGCCGCTGAACGCAAGGCCAAGGAAGCCGCGGATGCGCTGGCCAAGGCGGAAGAGGCCGAAGCAGCGCTGAAAACCGAAAGCAAGACATGACCAAGACCGACGAGATCGAGGACAGCTCGGCACCCCTGATCGAGCACCTGGCCGAGCTACGTACGCGGCTGATCCACTGCGTTGTGGCGTTTCTGATCGGTATGATCATCTGTTTCACCGTGGCCACGCCACTGTTCAATTTCCTCACGCAACCGCTATGTGAGGTGCTGACCGAGCGTGGACAGGATTGCGGGCTGATCTTCATCTCGCCGCAGGAAGGGTTCTTTGTAGCGATCAAGGTTTCGCTGCTGGGCGGGTTCATTCTGGCCTTTCCCTATATCGGGATGCAGATGTGGAGGTTCGTGGCGCCGGGCCTGTATAAATCTGAAAAGAACGCGTTTCTGCCGTTCATGCTGGCCTCTCCCTTCATGTTCCTGCTGGGCGCAAGCTTCGCTTTTTATGTAGTCACGCCATTGGCCTATGACTTCTTCCTCGGTTTCCAGCAATTTGGAGCGGAAGGAGAAGCTGTAGCAGAAGGTGCAACCGCACCTTTGAGCGTGGTGTTTCAGGGTTCGGCGCAGGAATATCTCAACCTGACCATCAAGTTCATCGTTGCCTTTGGCTTGTGCTTTCAATTGCCCGTATTGCTGACACTGATGGGTAAGGCCGGACTTGTCAGTGCCGAAGGTCTGGGGGCAGTGCGTAAATATGCGGTGGTAGGCATTCTGGTGTTGGCTGCGATTGTCACGCCGCCGGACGTGATCACCCAGATCATCCTCTTTGTCGTGGTTTACGGGCTCTATGAAATTTCAATATTCCTGGTCGCCCGTGTCGAGAAGAAGCGCGAAGAACAGTTGCGTGCCGATGGATACTACGACGATGAAGAGGCCGAAGCCGACGCAGACGTGATGCAGGATTACGAAGAGAACAAGTAACCTGTTCCAATAGCTTTAAAGGCGCGCCCAAGGTAGGCGCGCCTTTTTCACTTGCTACTCTTGTTGTGTTGATCGGAACATGGTTGAACTCCGCCAGAACATCCCGGAGGAGCCGATGGACGACCAAGCCCTGAACCGCATTGCGGACGCGTTGGAACGCATGGCGCCCGCGCCGCTGGCGACACCTGATTTCAACGCGGCCCCGGCTTTCGTCTGGCATGTCGAGCCTGACCGGCTGGAACCCGTCACACAGGTCAATCGGGTCGACCTTGATCTATTGGTGGGGATCAACCGCTCCCGCGATACGTTGCTGGACAACACGCGCCGCTTTGCTGCGGGTTACAAGGCTAATAACGCGCTCTTGTGGGGCGCGCGCGGAATGGGGAAATCCAGCCTCGTCAAAGCGGTGCACGGTACGTTGCAGGATGAGCATCCTGACCTGAAACTGGTCGAATTGCAGCGCGAGGATATGGGCTCGGTCGCGCGTTTGCTGAACCACCTGCGTGCCGCGCCGCACAGGTTCATCCTGTTTTGCGATGATTTGTCGTTCAGCCACGATGACCAGCATTACAAATCGCTCAAGGCCGTGCTGGATGGCGGTATCGAAGGTCGCCCGGAAAACGTTGTGTTCTACGCCACATCAAACCGCCGCCACCTGATGCCGCGCGACATGATCGAAAACGAACGCTCCAGCGCCATTAATCCGTCCGAGGCGGTCGAGGAGAAGGTCTCACTCTCTGACCGTTTCGGCCTGTGGCTGGGGTTCCACCCCTGCGATCAGGACGAATATCTAGCGATGATCGATCGCTACTGCGCCGCTCATGGCGTCAAGGTTGATCCCGAAACTCTGCGCGCCGAAGCCATCGAGTGGCAAGCCACACGGGGGGCACGCTCGGGCCGCGTCGCCTGGCAATTCTTCGTCGACCTCGCCGGGCGAAACGGCGTCCATATCGGTTAGTCCGCGCGCTTCATCTGGCCAGAAATACCTCCGCCGGAGGCATGGCCCGTCAGGGCCATTCTCACAACAGTGCTATAATCCGCGCCGCCTCATCCGCAGTGCTGGTTAATACATCCCGATCCTCACCGGGATGGAAACGTGCACGGACAGCGGTCGGCATCGGTGCAGGCTCAACAATCGATACGCGCGGTCCCGTCCGTGCGGTCTCGGTCGCCCAACTGCGAGCCAGCGCCATCTGTGCCGCTTTGGTGGCGCCGTAGATGCCATAGAACTTCTCGCCTGCCTTCGGGTCATCGAAGAACACGGCATGGCCAGTTTCGCCCAACAAAGGCGAGACATACGGGATCAGAACCGAGGTGGCGTTTGCATTGATGCTGACTGCCTTGTTCCATTCCTTCGGATCAACGAAATGCACTGGCGTCAGGGCTGAGGTATGGATTGCGGTATGCAACCACAAATCGATCTTGCCCCAGCGATCGTGAATGCTCCGGCACAGGGTCGCCATCGCATTGGGATCGGTGATGTCCATGGGGGCCAGAGTGGCCGAGCCACCCTTTGCCTGGATGCGGTCATCCAGCTCTTCCAGCCCGCCCTGAGTGCGAGCGACAGCGACGATGTGATAGTCGGGGGCCAGCGCTTCGGCCAGCGCCGCGCCCAACCCACGAGAAGCCCCGGTGATAAGGGCGATTTTGGTCTGATCGGTCATGAGGGGGGTTTGAACCTGCACGCGCAGGGCGTCAAGTCAGGATCAGCTGCCGGGGATGTCGATCCTTCGGTTCTGGCCGCTTTGTCGCAGCACAACACCATTTTCATCAATGGCGACGACCTTACCCGGGCCGACACGACTGCCGGGTTTCACTTTCTTAATGCGCCCCGACGACATGCGGACCAGGGCTTGCAGGTCCGCCTTGGGCCCAAAAATGCCCAATACCGAGACCGCGTTTTTCTTGAGCGCCCCCGCCTGTGTGGCGGCGCTTTTCACCGTTGCGTTTGCCATGATCTGTGGCCGAGCTGCGCGCCCGGACCCCGTTTTGTGAGTGGTTTTCGGCATTCGGGTAACACGGGCTTTGCCGGACCAAAAGGCCGGCAGCACTCGGTTGGAAGCGGTTCGAATGCCGCATACCGAACCCTTTGCAAATGCAGCCTGTTCAGCAATAGGTTGTCGGCGGATTCTGACCTATGGCCGCTAGCGCAAGTCTCTTGGCCGGCGCCTCAGGACAAAGCGATTCGCCCGATCACCCCGAGGCAAGTTTCGCCGCGTTCCACGAACTGCCGACCACCTGCATATCCTCACGCTTTTTGCTGACCCGACTGCTGTTTTCCAGACTACCCAGATATTCCTCATCGACGCCGGTGACGTAGTTGCCGTCAAAGCAGGAACAGTCAAAGGCTTCGATCTCGGGGTTGCCTTCCTTGGCAGCCCAGATCAGATCGTCGAGATGTTGGTAGAACAGCGCATCCGCACCCAGTTCTTCGCGAATCTCCTCGATCTCTTTGCCATTCGCGACAAGCTCGTGTCGGGTTGGCATATCGATGCCATAGACATTGGGGTATTTCACCGGGGGCGAGGCGCTGGCGATATAGACCTTTTTGGCGCCGGCCTCACGGCACATCTGGACGATCTTTTTGATTGTATTGCCGCGCACGATCGAATCGTCGATCAGCAGTACGTTATGACCGTCAAACTCCAAAGGCACCGCGTTCAGTTTGCGACGCACGGATTTCTGCCGTTCTTCCTGGCCTGGCATGATGAAGGTGCGGCCAACATAACGGTTCTTAACAAGCCCCTCGCGATAGGGAATGCCTGTGATCTTTGCGGCCTCAAGCGCGACAGGGCGGGCGCTATCTGGCACAGGGATGATCCGGTCGATCTCAAGTCCCGAGTCCTGAATTTGCTTGGCCAGCGTCTGCCCCATTCGCATCTGGGTTTTGTAAACCGACACCCCATCCAGCAGCGAATCCGGTCGGGCCAGATAGACATACTCGAAGATGCAGGGTGTCAGTTTACCTTCAACGGCCTGGAACTCGTGCATATTGCCGTCGAGGTCGATAAGGATCGCCTCGCCGGGACCTAGGTCGCGCAGCTTGTCAAAACCGTTGATGCCGAATGCCACATCTTCGGACGCAAAGGCATAATCATCGCCGTCACCAGTTGCAGCACGCTTGGCAACAGACAAAGGTCGGATGCCGTAAGGATCGCGGAAGGCCAGCATCCCTACGCCCGCGACGAGGCAGATCACCGAATACGCCCCCTGAACCCGCTCCATCGTCATTTTGACACCGGCAAACAGGTTGCGGATCGGATCAGCATTACCATTGACCTTGATCGCATCAGCGACCTTGTCGGCCAGTACGTTCAGAAGGACCTCTGAATCCGAAGTTGTGCGCAGGTGACGGCTGTATTTGGCAGTTACCTTTTCGCGCTGTTCTTCGGTATTGGTGATGTTGCCGTTGTGAACCAGATAGATGCCATAAGGCGCGTTCACGAAAAATGGTTGCGCCTCGGCCGCGCTGAGCGAGCCAGCGGTTGGATAGCGGACATGGCCCATGCCGACCTTTCCCAGCAGGGTTTCGGCGTCACTGGCATTGAACACGTCTTTGACGAGACCATTTGCTTTCTTCTCACGGAAGAACTCGCCGTTGTAGGTGACGATCCCCGAGGCGTCCTGACCTCGGTGCTGAAGCATCAGCAAGCCGTCATAGATTTCCGCAAAGACATCATGTGTCCGGCTTGCGATCCCCAAAATCCCACACATACACGGGCTCCAATTTCTATGACTTGCTTAGGATGGCGTTCAGGTCGGATCGGGTGCGGACGGGTATCTGAATGGTGTGTTTTGGTCCGTTTGCACGGGACTCAGGCACAAGCACGAAAGCGGCTAGCGCATAAGAAAACAGATACAGCAAGGTCGGCAGCTCCGATTCCATGTCGGTATGGCCTCCACATAATGCCAAACGATGCGTGTGTCATCAAAGGATCACATTCGCGATTTGACGCAGGTGCGAATTGTACACGCCGCGGGTTTAGGATGACAAATGTACAGACCTATGCTGTCATATCATTACGAAGGTTTTTTGCATGCAGTCCGGCAATACCTGGTGGAGCAGACGCCATGTGGCAACACAAGCAAAACACACCGAAGGACAAACCTGTCAAGCGGCGTTGCCACCGATGTCGTGGGGCAGGGCGCGCACCCTGCGAGATCTGCAAGGGAACCGGTGAAGTGATCAAGAGCCGAGACCAGTATGGCAAGCCGATCTCAAGCCGATGTGACGGATGCTTTGGCCTGAAGACCATCCGGTGCAATATTTGTGGTGGCGAAGGGTTTATCTGATTTTTCCGAACCAAACGCAAAAAAGCCCGGCTGAAACCGGGCTTTTCTTTGGAATTTGGTTTGATTAACCCTCAGAGGCGTTGTCGGCGGTGCAGCTTGCGACCAGCTCTTCGTACTGGGCGGTAACCCAACCCAACGCCGCCTCGGGGTTTTGTTCCTCGATCCTGCTGCTGAACTGTTCGAACACCTTGGCCGAGCGGCTTTCATCGACCATCGTGTAGGATTGACCGGTCATCACGGTGTCGTAGACGAAGAACGCAATCGCAACCAGCAATATGCCGCGTGCGATTCCAAAGAAGAAGCCAAGCGCCTGATCCAAGCCGCCAAGCGCAGAACGCTGCACCAGTGAAGAGAATAGCGGCGTGAAGATGCTGACCACGATCAGTGCAATGGCGAAGACGGCGGCAAAGCCGGTAATCACCGAAAGCTCACAGCTGTCGCGCAGGAATTCACCGACCACTGGCACTTCTTTGACCAGCGGCACAGCCTGCGGCGCAAAGATGAATGCTAGAACTGCCGCGGCGACCCAACCTGCGATGGCCAAAACCTCGCGCATGAAACCGCGCGAATAGGCCAGCAAGCCCGACAGCACGATGATCAGGGCCACAACCCCGTCAATTATTGTAAAACCTTCCATGGCCCTCGCCTGTTCGTTTTCTGCCCCTCAAGGCGCGACTTTACCCTGCTCCGAAGGTTTCGCCAACAAACCCCACCAAATCAGAGGGTCGGGTGAGTGTCAGACCTGCCACAGTGCCAGTTTTGCCACCTGCCGGAGCAATTGCCGCTGTGAAACCAAGTTTTTGCGCTTCTTTCAACCTGTTTTCGGTCTGCGGGGCTGGTCTAAGTGCCCCGGATAGCGAGATTTCTCCGAAAACGACCGTATCGGCAGGCAGGGCGGTGTCTTCACGAGCGCTGAGCAGTGCAGCAGCAACGGCGAGGTCAGCGGCGGGTTCGCTGACTTTCAGCCCTCCGGCGACGTTCAGATAGACATCGAGCCCGGCAAAGGGGATGCCGCAGCGGGCTTCGAGTACTGCAAGGATCATGGCGAGCCGCCCGCTATCCCATCCCACAACCGTGCGGCGGGGCTGGGAATGGGGGGACGGCGCCACCAGTGCTTGCAATTCGACCAGCACGGGGCGGGTGCCTTCGATACCTGCGAATACGGCGGAACCTGGGCTGGGCTTACCGCGTTCCGATAGGAACAGGGCCGAGGGGTTGGTGACTTGCGCCAGCCCTTTGCCGGTCATTTCGAAGACGCCAATCTCATCCGCTGGGCCAAAGCGGTTCTTAACGGCGCGCAGGATGCGGAACTGGTGCCCGCGTTCGCCTTCGAAGTAAAGCACGGTGTCGACCATATGTTCGACTACACGGGGTCCAGCGATCTGGCCTTCTTTGGTGACGTGGCCAACCATGATGATCGATACGCCGTGGCGTTTTGCAAATGTCGTCAGCTCATGCGCTGCGGCGCGCACCTGCGACACCGAGCCCGGCGCGCTGTCAACATTATCGGCCCACATCGTCTGGATCGAGTCGATGATGGCGAGGCCGGGTTTTTCTGCCTCTAGCGTCGTGAGGATGTCCCGAAGGTTGGTTTCAGCGGCCAATTGCACCGGCGACTCTTCCAGACCTAACCGGCGCGCGCGCATCCTAACCTGCGCGCTGGCCTCTTCGCCCGAGACGTAGATGGTTTTGATTCCATTGCGCGCGAAACGTGCGGCAGCCTGAAGCAGAAGGGTCGATTTGCCGATGCCGGGGTCACCGCCCACCAGCAGCGCCGATGCAGGGACAAGGCCGCCGCCGAGGACACGGTCCAATTCTTCAACACCGCAGAGGGTGCGGGGCGGCGGTGTTTCTTCGGTCGATAGATCGGTGAGCGCGATGGATTGGCCGCGCTTGCCGCCGAGTGACTTCTTGGCTGGTCCTGCCGAAAGCGGCGCTTCCTGGACGATAGTGTTCCATTCGCCGCACGCATCGCAGCGGCCCGACCATCTGGTGTGAGAGGCTCCGCAGGCCGAGCAGGAGAAGGAGTGTGTCTTTGCCATGTCGCCCTTGGTGCCCGAGGAAAGGCGGTTCTTCAAGCCCTTGCGGGCTTTCCTCACCGCCGGTGGCGCGCCACGTCCTCAGGCCCTGCGCGCCATCGTCCGCTGCGGGCGCTAGACGCGCCTATTCCGCGGCACGCGGCGGGGTCATCGCGACGACGCTGGCAGGTTTGGATTCGTCGGTCGAAGATTGCAATTGCGCCGACAGTTCCGGAAGCAGATCGAACAGCTCATCCCTGAGGCGCGCGAGTTGCGATTTGGCGATGGATTCCTCGATCTCGATGTCTCGGGTCCATTGGCGCAGCTCATGCTGGATGGTCTGGGCGTCTTCGATCCGATGCTGGAATTGTTCGACCTCTTCCTGACGTTGCCGCAGGAAGGCACGTGCGCGTTCGACCTTTGTGTCCCCATAGGTCTCGGCCAGTTCCTGACTGATCTGGCTCATCTGAGCAGCCAGTTCCAGCATCTGCGGTTCGAGCCCCTGCAAATCGGGGTGATCGCGCAGGAAGGCCATGCGCTCTTTCACCGCGTCGAATTCGGAGGCCAGCGCAAAGGCGCCGCTGCGGTCGGCGGCATGGGCGACCTGATAGGCCCCGGCCACGTCCTGCATATTCATTGTGAACTTACGATGGGTGTTTTCAAGCGCCATCATGCGGGCGTTCGATGGCAGATAGAAGACCAGCATCAGGATCAGGGCGGTCAATCCGGCCTGAACATATACGCCTGCGTCAATCGTTGCACCGTTGCTGAGACCGGCCTGCAACGAGAGCCAGGGCAGGATGCCAATCGCGGATAAAATGGTGGTCGTCACCGCGAACAATGCTGCGGCGCAGATCAGGAAAAAAGTGAGCCTTAATAAGGTATTCTGAAATTGCAATGTTATTGTGTGGAGGGCGGCCATGATCGTCGTTCTCCTTCTTCAACCGGTACAAAAACCGGGCCGAAGCGGAAGGTTAAACAGACGCGAAGTGATCCGCTACGGACCCGAAAACTACAAAATTTACTGCTCGAAATATAAAGATGATACTCAAAAATCTGTTTTCAATCAATTAGGTCTGAGGTTTTCGTGATCCAAATGTCATCTCTGTAATATGGCCCAGTGCAAGTGAGGCCAGAATGCAGCCGGTGAACAGGTAGAGACCCCATGCGGTTTCGATGGTGGCGTATGAGATGCCTTTGGCCAGCGTGATGTAGAGCGCGATGAGGAAGATATCGGCCATCGCCAGCTTGCCGAGGATGTTGAGCGCGGGCTGGACGCGCGGGTCCAGCAGGTTCCATTGGATCAGCGCGGTGCCGATGGTTTTGACGTAGGGCGCGAAGAGGGCGAAGACGGTAACGATCAACGCGAGGAAGATGTCGGACTTCCACAAGGACTGGAGCCCGGTGATGACGCTGATTTCACTGAGGCCGAAGATCGGGAGGAGACCGGCGCGCATCAGCGGGGCGAACCACGCGATGGGGTAGAGGATCAGGAGGGATAGGGTGGCGAGGCGGAGGGTCATGAACAAGAATTTTGATAAGGCAGTTGAATACTTAATGAGTGGAGGTATCTGCGGCAAGTTCTGAGTTGCGGTCGCTTGAGTTGAGTGTAAGTTTAAGTAAGTCCTAAATTAATCAGCTTTAGATTGCAGTGCCTGACCCAATAATAAAGATCGTAAATGGCCCATCCGCATTTAATAAAGGAACCGTTGCTGCGGGAACTGACGGCTTAAATGCTGTCTTTTCAGCTGCGAGTGCGGCAGCAGACAGGTTGCCGTTTGACCGAGAGCAGCTCTTTGGTGTTTTGCATTTCCGACTTTACGAAACGGATCGCGCACGAAGAAGAGCGGTATGGTTTGGTGGCCGTCTATTCAACAGGTTTTCTGGCGAAGATCCCGGCTACATCCCGGTTTCCGGAACACATCTTCGCCAAGTGTTTGATGCAATACGCATTCAAACCCCCGACTTTGTGATAAGCGCAGGGCAATATCTATTGCGCTATGACTACGCTAAGCGCGCGTATGATCAGTTAAAGCAGGATCGTGAGGCGGAGAGAGCTTAACGCACCGCCTCAATCGGCCCCTCGGCACTGCCGCTGATGAACTGCTCCACATAAGGATCGCCCGAGGCGTCCATCTGGCCGACCGGGCCGGTCCACTGGATCACGCCTCCGTGCAGCATGGCGACGTTGTCGGCAATCGCGCGGACCGAGCTCATGTCGTGGGTGATGGTCATCGCGGTGGCGCCCATCTCGGTCACGATTTCGCGGATCAGGTCGTTGATGACGCCGGACATGATGGGGTCGAGGCCGGTGGTAGGCTCATCGAAAAAGATGATCTCGGGCTCGGCGGCGATGGCGCGGGCGAGGCCGACGCGTTTTTGCATGCCGCCCGACAGCTCGGCCGGGAACCGGTCAGCAACGTTGGATTTCAGGCCCACGCGGCGCAGTTTCTCGATGGCGATTTCGCGGGCTTCATCAGCGGGGCGTTTCAACGAGCCGCGCAGCAGGCGGAAGGCGACGTTTTGCCAGACGGGCAGCGAGTCGAACAGCGCCGCGCCCTGAAACAGCATTCCAAAGCGGGCCAGAAACGCATCGCGGTCGCCTTTCGCGGCGTCTTTGCCGTCGACGTAGATCATGCCGCCGTCGGGTTTGATCAGGCCGAGGATACATTTCAACGCCACGGATTTGCCAGTTCCAGAACCGCCGATGATGACCATCGAGGTGCCCTTGGGGATCTCAAGGTTCATGCCTTGCAGGACGTGGTTGTCGTCAAAGGCCTTATGTACGTTCTCCATCCGGATCATAGCGAGAAGAACACCCCTGTAAGAACGAAATTGGCGGCGAGGATCAGCACAGCAGCAGCCTCGACCGAGCCCTTGGTGGCGCGGCCCACGCCCTGCGCGCCGCGGCCCGATGACATGCCGTAATAGCAGCCCATGATGGCGGCGATCACACCGAAGGCGGCACCTTTGACGAGTGACGAAACGATATCCCGCGCTTCAAGGAAATCGACGGTGTTTTTCAGATAGGCTGCCGGGTTGAAGCCCAGATTTTGCGTCGCGACGGTGTAGCCGCCTGCAATGCCGATGATATCTCCGACCCCGACCAGCGCTGGAACCGTGATCAGGGCGGCCAGCACGCGTGGGGCGGTGAGGTATTTCATCGGATGGGTGGACAATGTGACCAGAGCGTCGATCTGCTCGGTCACTTTCATCGTCGCAATCTCGGCGGCGATCGAAGACGTCACGCGGGCGGCGATCATCAGGCCAACCAGCACCGGGCCAAGCTCTCGCACCATGCCTATGGCGACGATCTGGGGCACAACGGCTTCGGCGTTGAAACGCGCGCCGCCTGCGTAGATCTGCAGCGCCAACGCGCCGCCGGTGAAGATGGCGGTCAGGCCGACCACGGGCAGGGACAACCAGCCGATATTCAGCAGGGCGATGCCGAACTCGCGCGGATAAAACGGTGGTCGAAAAATGTGCGAAACCGCGTCGAGCGCGAACAGCGCGACGCGGCCAAACGCGGCGAGCATGGTCAGGATAGAACGCCCCAGCTCACCCAGCAATGAAACGGGATTCATTCCACGTAGCCCCGCGAAAAGCGACTGCCGAGCGAGGTCAGAATTTCATAGCCGATGGTGCCAGCGGCTTCGGCCAGATCATCGACGGTTTGGTGCCCGTTCAGGATACGCAGGCGATCAGGTTTATACGGCAAGTCAGTCACATCCACGGTGATCAGGTCCATCGAGATACGTCCTACCACCGGGCAGGGCTGATCACCAGCGAATGTATCGATGCCGCCCCCAATGGCGCGATGCAGCCCATCGGCATAACCGGCCGCAACGGTCGCAATCTTCGACGGGCGGCGCGCGCTCCAGCTGTTGCCGTAGCCGACGGTCTCGCCCACGGCGACGTCGCGCACTTGAATCACCGGCATATCGACGGTGACGACCGGCTTGGCCCCGGCAAAGGGCATCCCGCCGTACAGGCCAATCCCTGGGCGGCAAAAGTCAAAGTGGAATTCCGGCCCCATCAGAGTACCACCCGTCGCCGCAAGCGAGCGCGGCGCGTCGACGCCATTGGTCATCTGTTTGAACGTGTTCAACTGTTGGCGGTTCATTGGGTGTTCAGGCTCATCCCCGCAGGCCAAATGCGACATTATCACCAACGGGTTCAGGGCAAGGGCTTCGTGCCGCAGTTCGGCCCAGTCCGCAGGCTCAAGCCCAAGGCGATTCATACCGCTGTCGAGCTGGATACCAAAGCCATGATCGGGCAGGGCCTGACGATGACGCTTGAATTGTTCGGGCGAGTTGATCAACGGCGTCAGATCATGCTGGCGCAGCAGATCCGTGTCACCCTCCATATGTCCGGAAAACACCGCAACCAGCGGGCCGGGGCCCACAGCCTCACGCACGGCCACGCCTTCCTCGGCAACGGCGACGAAGAATTTTGCAACGCCTTCCTCAGCCAGCGCAGAGGCTACTGGACCGGCACCTAACCCGTAAGCGTCAGCTTTAACCACTGCGCCGGTCTCAACCTGGGTCTTTGCGTCAAGCGCCTGCCAGTTCTGGGCGAGCGCGTGCAGATTTATCGTCAGATGTGCGGTACTCATAAACGCCGTTCATCACATAGGATTGGCCCAGGTCAAGGGGGAGCACCTTAATTCTTGGCGGGTTTATGCGCCTCATAGGCCGCTTCCAGCTCGGAACGCAGGAAATCCGCAAATAATAAGGGGCTAAACTGAGGTTGGCCGGTCCCGGGTAGGGGTTCGATGATTGTGCTGACATGAGGATCAAAGAAGAACGGAACGCTATATCGTTCACGGCCAGAACGGTTGATGACCCGATGCGGCGTCGAAAGCAGGCGGCCGTTCGACATCCGGTGCAGCATATCCCCGACATTGACGACAAAGGCGTCGGGACGGGACGGAACGTCAACCCAATGCCCTGACGGTGTTTTGACCTGCAAGCCGCCCACCTGATCTTGAGCAAGCAGCGTAAGGCATCCGAAATCAGTGTGCGGGGCCGAGCCGAACAGATCATCGGGGCTGGTCTTTGCTTGCGGAGGATAGTGAAGCAGACGCAGCCAGAATGTAGGCTCATCAAACGCGGAAAGGATCGAGAAATCCTGCGCCTCGCAAGCGATCAGCGCGATATGCATCAATCTGCGTCCAAGGGCCGACATAGCCTTAACGTAGGTTTCCAGGGTGTCGCGAAAATCCGGTAGATCAGGCCATCGGTTTGGACCCGAGAGGTAGATATCGGGATCAACGCCAGCATCCTCGCGCATCATCATGAAGCTGGCGGATTGGTTGGGTTTTTTTACATCGGCCAGTGTTGAGTTCACATCTGTCGATGTGTTGATGGCGATGTATCCGCGATGCGTGTGGTCGACTGCGATTGCCAGCTTTTGATCCAGCGGCAGCGCGTGAAACTGTTTTGAGGCTTCGAACACATCGCGCATCAGCTGCGGGTCTATTCCGTGATCTTCGATATAGCCGAAACCAGTCGTGCCGTAGGCCGAACGAAACTCGGCCGCGATTTCCTTATCAGGGCGTGCACCCAGACGAATAACGGGGATCTCTGTGAATTCAGTCATGTCTCTCTCGCTTATATTGGGAAGAATGCAGGGACAAAAATGCCCCCGGTCTATCCCGCAAAGCGTTTGCGGCGATGCCCGAAATGACGCGCCAGAATCACGCGCCGGGGTAGGGGATTGAGACAAGCTTGCATAGCCCGATCCGTACACATCGGACCGGGCTGGTCAAGGGATCAATAGCCCTCGATCTGGCTGTCCTGTTGCCAAGGTTTGACCAGATTGCCAAATCGGGTGAACTGAGCCTCGAACGACAGCTCGACCGTGCCGATGGGGCCGTGGCGCTGCTTGCCGACGATGACCTCGGCCTTGCCATGCAGGCGCTCCATGGCCTGTTTCCACTCTTCCATCTTTTCCAACTCGTGATCGCCGGGTTTTTCGCGTTCCTTATAGTATTCCTCGCGGAACACGAACATCACAACGTCGGCATCCTGTTCGATCGAGCCCGATTCCCGCAGGTCAGACAGCTGCGGGCGTTTGTCGTCACGGCTTTCTACCTGTCGGCTGAGCTGTGACAGTGCGATGACCGGGATATTGAGTTCCTTGGCGATGGCTTTCATGCCCATCGAAATCTCGGCGATTTCGTTGACGCGGTTGTCGGCCATTCCGCGGCAGAGCTGAAGGTAGTCGATCACCAGCAAATCCAGCCCGTGCGTCCGCTTCAGCCGCCGTGCACGGGCAGCGAGTTGCGAGATCGGCAGGGCGGGGGTGTCATCGATGAATAGCGGGCAGGCTTCCAGTTCTTTCGCGGCGTCAACGAAGCGGCGGAACTCGGCCTCGGTCATGTCGCCCTGGCGGATTTTGTGACTGGAGATCTCGGAAGCCTCGGCCAGAACCCGGCCCGCAAGCTGTTCGGCGCTCATTTCGAGTGAAAAGAACCCAACCACACCGCCGTCGATCGCACCTTCAGAGCCGTCTGGCTTGGTGCCGCGTTTGTAGGCCTTGGCCACGTTAAATGCCACGTTTGTTGCCAGCGAGGTCTTACCCATCGACGGACGCCCGGCCAAAATGATCAGGTCGGACGGGTGCAGGCCACCCAATTGCTTGTCGAGATCGGCCAGACCGGTGGAAATCCCCGCCATGCCGCCACCGCGTTGGTACGCCTCGTTGGTGACGTTGACGGCTTCTGTGACCGCCTTGAGGAAGGATTGAAAACCCTGTTCGGTCTGGCCCTGCTCGGATAACTGATAAAGCTGTTGCTCGGCCTCGACGATCTGTTCTTTGGGCTCGCTGCTGACATCGACCCTCGCAGCCTTGTCTGAAATGTCCCGGCCCAGCCGGATCAGCTCGCGCCGAATGGCGAGGTCGTAGATCATTTGGGCGTAGTCATGCACCGCAAAGGCACTGATTGAGGCACCGGCAAGCTTGACCAGATAGGCCGGACCACCCAGTTCCTTCAGGCCCTCATCCTCGGCCATGAAAGACTTCAGCGTGACGGGTGAAGCCAGCGCATTTTTAGCGATACGGGTCGACGCGACTTCGTAGATGCGCGCATGAACCGGATCATAGAAATGCTCGGCCCCAATAATCGATGCGACCCGATCATACAGATCGTTATTCGTCAGAATAGCACCCAGAAGCTGCTGCTCGGCCTCGATGGAGTGCGGCATTGTTTCTGGGTTCTGAATCTGTGCGGCGGCCTGCTCGATACTGCTGATCTCGTTCATTGCTGTTCTCTTTGTCCCCTGGACAGAGGCCATAGCGCGGCCCTGTGAGTCGGCGCAAATTGTATGTTTTCTGGGGATATGCTGTGCATATCTCTCTGCCCCATCATATTGAAGGATGAGGCAGGGTTGCGTCAACATCTTGTGGATGAAGCGATCGACGCAGCGGTCAGTGTTTCCATTCTGAAAACAGTTTGCGCAACGTCAGCTTTTATGTGCGTCCTGCCAACCGCGCGGGTCGTTCAGGAAGGCCTCGACGCCATCAAGCGTCTCTTCGTCAAAGGCCTTTTGCGCTTTGGCTTCCGCCAAAACATCCCACCAGGTACAAAGCGAGTGCAATTTTATGCCGTGATCGCCCAGCGTTTTCTCGGTTTCGGGGAAAATACCATAATAGAAGATCACAGCCGTATGCCCACAGGTCGCACCGGTTTCGCGGATCGCGTCGACAAAGGACAGTTTTGAGCCTCCATCGGTGGTCAGGTCTTCAACCAGCAGTACCCGCTCACCCTCGCTCATCGCGCCTTCGATGCGGGCGTTCCGGCCGTAGCCTTTGGGTTTCTTCCGCACATAGGTCATTGGCAGTGCCATGCGCTCGGCGACCATTGCAGCGAAGGGAATACCCGCTGTTTCGCCACCGGCGATATTGTCAAACGCTTCGAACCCCGCGTCGCGCATCACGGTAACCGTCAGGAAGTCCATCAGGGTCGAGCGGATGCGCGGGTACGAGATCAGCTTGCGGCAATCGATATAGGTCGGGCTTGGTAGACCGCTGGCCAGCGTGAAAGGTTCGCGGGAATTAAAGTGTACGGCTTTGATCTCCAGCAGCATCCGTGCGGTCAGGCGGGCGATTTCGGTGCTGTCGGGGAAGGAACTGGGGATCATGGCGCAAACCTCTGGGCTGAAAGGGTGTCGCAGGCTGATAGCCTGACCCCCGGCCCAGAGTCGAGAGGGCACGCTAAAAGAAAAGCGGACCCCCAAGAGGTCCGCTTGATGCCCTTGCGGGCAGAGCAGCCAAGGTGGGCTTGACTGCTCATTTCTCAGGCTCGCTTTCCGCAATCGGCAAGACCGTGCCTTCAATCTCGGTATCGACGTGTATGCGAGGCGAGGTAAGAAGCGCAACCACCATTGCCGTCACAAATGCGTAGGCTGCCGCGCAGTAACTGTATACAGCGCCCAGTATTCGAAATGATGCGCTGTAGACTGCAGGTATTCTTAGGTCCGAGCCAGATCAGCAAGAGCGTCTCTCAAAAGGGTCAAAGCGTGGTCCCGCGCAGCGCGACGTACGTTATCCCGTCCCTGCGCTCCGAATTCCACGGTCTCGGTTCGGATCGGTTGACCCTGTGCTGCAAGGCCAAAGCATACGCGGCCTTCGGGTTTGTGCTCGGACCCGCCGGGGCCCGCGATGCCAGTGATCGAGACCGCCAACTGCGCCCGCGAATTCTGCAGGGCGCCATTGGCCATTTCTTGGGCGACTTCTTCTGAAACTGCGCCATACGTCTCAAGCGTATCGGCGCGCACGCCCAGCATCTCTTGCTTTGCGGTGTTGGTGTAGGTGACAAAGCCGCGCTCAACCACGGCAGAGCTGCCAGGGATGTCAGTCAGGGCCGCAGCGACCATACCGCCGGTACAGCTTTCAGCAGTGGCGATCATCATGCCCTGCGCCTTGGCGCGATCCAGCAGGTCGACAACGATCATTGACCCATGACTCCATGTGAGATACCGGCGAGGACGACCACACCGATGGCCGCAAAGACGCCAGCGATCACATCATCCAGCATGACACCCATCGGATCTCCACGCCGGTCGGCCCAGCCAATGGGACCGGGTTTGGTAATGTCGAAGAGGCGGAACAAGAGAAAACCCGCGATCCAGCCGGGCCAGAGCGCTGTGATGTCGATCCCATGCGCCCAAGACGGGTAGGAAATCGCCCATATCGCGATGAACTGGCCCGCGACTTCATCAATGACAATTTCGGACGGGTCGTGGTCATCTTGTCCAGCTGTCAGCACTCGCGTGGCCCACAGGCCCCCGAAGAAAACCGCGAGTGTTGAGATGACCAGCAAGGGGAAGCCACCCAGCGTATGCAGAACCCATGCCAGCGGCAAAGCAGCCAGCGATCCCCAGGTGCCGGGGGCAGGGCGGAGGTAACCGACGCCGCAGACGGTTCCGATTAGACGAGCCGCTGTCATGACTTCACCAGACAGGCAGTTGCGAGCGAGGCAATGCCTTCGCTGCGACCGGTAAAGCCCAGCCGTTCGGATGTGGTGGCCTTGACCGAGACCTGATCGGTGCGCAAGCCCATGATCCGTGCCATTTCGGCACGCATGGTATCGGCATGAGGGCCGATCTTGGGAAATTCGCAGACCAGTGTGCAGTCGACATTCGAGATCTCATAGCCCAACTGCCCAGCCAATTCGACTGCGTGGCGCAGGAAAATTTCACTCGCTGCACCTTTCCACTGCGGATCGGAGGGCGGAAAATGCTGTCCGATATCACCCCGCGCCAGAGCGCCATAGATCGCGTCGGTGACCGCGTGCATCCCCACATCTGCATCGGAGTGACCCTGGAGCCCACGATTGTGCGGCACCTTCACCCCGCAGAGGATCACGTGATCTCCGTGACCAAAGCGGTGCACGTCGTAGCCGTTGCCCAGCCTTACATCCATATTCATACCCATTGTACGTTCGGCCCGGGCGAAATCCTCGGGCCGTGTGATTTTCAGGTTATCCGCATCGCCCGGAATAATCGCGACTTCGATTCCCGCAGCGCGCGCGACTTCTACATCATCCGCTGCACCTCCGGGATGGGCTGAATGGGCGGCGGTGATTGTGACATAATGAAATCCCTGCGGTGTCTGCGCAGCGTAAAGGCCGGATCGATCCTGCGTTCCTGTCACCATCGAACCGTCGCCTGTCCAGAGCGCATCCGTGACGGCCAAGCCTGGAGCAGCTGCCGCATGCGTGTCGAGTGCTTTCAGAACATCGCCGATTATCCGAGCGCTGACGCAGGGTCGGGCAACATCATGTATCAAAACCTTTTCAACGCTGTACGCTTCCAAAGCCTGCAACCCGTTGCGCACTGATCCGGCGCGGTCTGCACCGCCGGGTGCAAGGATCAGGTTTGTCGCGCTGAATTCTTCCCAAGCGGCTGTGTCGTCTTCGGCCAGCACCAAAACGACGTGATCAACCAACCCTTCGAAGCGGTCAATCGCCCAATCGGCCACGCGCCTCCCAGCCAAGGCACGCCACTGTTTGGGCACTCCGCCTCCGGCGCGCTGGCCGCGCCCGGCGGCGACGATGATGGCGGCTGTGGTCATCTGAAAGGTCTCCTGATTGGGGCATTGTTTAGGGGGCGGTGAATGCAGAGGCAATCACCCGCGTCAATTTGCTTAAAAAATAAGCATATGATGATTTTGCGGGCTTGAATGCTCCCGTTTTATTGTTCATATGCCGCAATTTCGATATCAAATGCGCAACTGCTCAAGGATTAAGCACATTGGCCCTGCGTCTTGCTGAAAAGGATCTGACCCCTCCGGTGCTGCTGGCACCAATGGCCGGAATCACCGACCGGCCTTTCAGGGACCTTGTGATGCGCTTCGGCGCGGGCATGGTGGTCAGCGAAATGGTCGCCAGCCAAGAGATGGTGCAGGCCAAGCCAGGCGTACGTGAACGGGCCGAGCTGTCGGCGGATGTGGAAAACACCGCAGTGCAATTGGCCGGACGCGAGGCGCATTGGATGGCCGAGGCCGCCCGGCAAGTCGCTGACCGGGGCGCGCGCGTGATCGATATCAATATGGGCTGCCCGGCCAAGAAGGTAACCAATGGCTATTCCGGTTCGGCTTTGTTGAAAACTCCGGACCATGCACTGACGCTGATCGAGGCCGTTGTGGGTGCAGTTGATGTGCCTGTTACGCTGAAAACACGGCTAGGCTGGGATGACAATCTGCTGAACGCGCCGGATGTGGCGCGGCGTGCGCAGGACGCAGGCATCCGGATGGTGACCATCCATGGGCGTACGCGCTGTCAATTCTATAAAGGCCGGGCAGATTGGCGGGCGATCCGGGCGGTGAAAGAAGCCGTCTCGATCCCTGTCATCGCAAACGGTGACATCGTCGATACCGAGGCCGCGCAAATCGCGCTGAATCAGTCCGGGGCCGATGGCGTCATGGTAGGTCGGGGGGCGCAGGGCAAGCCCTGGCTGCTGGCGCAGATTTGCCATGATCTCTATGGCGCTGCTTCTCCAACCATTCCCACGGGCACTGAACTGATCGAGATGGTGCGTGGCCACTATCTGGCGATGCTGGAGTTCTACGGTACCGATCTGGGCCTGCGCGTCGCACGCAAACATCTCGGTTGGTACATGGATGAGGCTGGAACACCCGCCACTTTGCGGCGGGCTGTCCTGACATCCCGCGACACCAATGAGGTGTTACGGCTTTTGGCAGATGCGCTGCGTGGCACGGCGGAGGCAGCAGCATGACCTCGGACCAGAGCATCTGGACCTCGCTTCCGGTTCCGGCGTTCATTATCGATGCCGAAGATCGGATATCGGACGTCAACTCCTCGGGTGAGGGGTTTCTGAACGCCTCCCGCAAGTCAGTGATTGGACACCCGGTCTGGGATCAACTCGCGGTTGACGCGCCGTTGGAAGAGGCGTTTCTGCGCGCGCGTCAACAAGGTACACCGCTGTTCGTGAACGATGTGGACGTTGGGTCGGGCAATCGCGCGCCGCTGCAATGTGCGCTGCAAATCGCACCGCTGATGGGGCATCCCGGTTCAATGATCATGATCATCTCGCCGCGCGAACTGGCCGGTCGGATGACCCGTGGCAATACGGTGAAATCGGCTGCGCAATCTGCGATTGGTATGGCTGAAATGCTAGCGCATGAGATCAAGAACCCTTTGGCAGGGATCACCGGTGCGGCGCAATTGCTCAGCATGAATATTTCGCAGCAAGATCTTGAGCTCACTGACCTTATCGTTGAGGAAAGCCGCCGCATCGTGAAGTTGTTGGAGCAGGTAGAACAGTTCGGCAACCTGTCTCAACCCGATTTCAAACCGGTCAATATCCACGATGTACTGGATCGCGCGCGCCGGTCAGCGCTGTTGGGTTTTGGCGCGCATATGACGATTATCGAGGATTACGACCCCTCGCTGCCCTTGGCCTATGGGGACCCGGATCAGTTCCTGCAGGTGGTTCTGAACTTGCTCAAAAACGCTTCGGAAGCTGCTGATGGCAACGGTACAATCCGGCTGCGTACCTATTTTGAGCATTCATTCCGACTGCGGCGCAGTGACGGTTCGGGTCATTCGCTGCCTCTGCAGATCGAGATTATTGATGATGGGCCGGGCCTGCCGGAAAATATTCGCAGTGATATTTTCGACCCCTTCGTGTCAGGCAAGGAGAACGGCACCGGGCTTGGGCTGGCGCTGGTCAGCAAGATCGTTTCCGACCACGACGGCTGGATTTCGGCTGAATCTGTGCCCGGTCGCACTAGTTTTCGACTGTCCCTGCGGCGTGCACCGAACGACGCGTATGAAAAGGAGAGCATCTGATGGATGGCACAGTTCTGGTTGCCGATGACGACCGCACGATCCGCACGGTTCTGACACAGGCCCTGACGCGGGCGGGGTGCAAGGTTCACGCGACATCTTCGCTGACCACGCTGATGCGCTGGGTAGCCGAAGGCAAGGGCGACGTTGTGATCTCGGATGTGGTAATGCCGGATGGAAACGGGTTGGAGATGCTGCCAAAGATCGCGCAGGACCGTCCCGGTTTGCCGGTCATCGTGATCTCGGCCCAGAACACCATCATGACAGCCATTCAGGCGGCTGAGGCGGAAGCTTACGATTATCTGCCAAAGCCTTTCGATTTGCCCGATCTGATGAAGCGCACCGCGAGGGCGCTGGATCAAAAGCAGCGGGTACAGGCTGAGCCGGTGATGGCCAGCGAAGACCGACCTGATGAACTGCCGCTTGTCGGGCGCACCCCGGTGATGCAGGCGCTTTATCGTCTGGTCGCTCGGGTGATGAACACGGATCTGTCTGTGATGATTTCTGGTGAAAGTGGGACGGGTAAATCTCTGATAGCACGCGCTATTCACGATTTCTCTGACCGAAGGACACTGCCCTTTGTCACCGTGACAGCTGCCGATCTGAGCGATTTGGAAGGCCCGGCACGGGTTATGGCGCGCGTACGTGGTGGTACGCTGCTGATCGATGAAATTGCCGATATTGATGATGAGATCCAGGCCCGTATCGTGCGCATGATGGACACGCCGGGCGATCACGTGCCGCGTTTCATGGCCACAAGTCAATCAGATCTGACCGACGCGATGGAAAACGGTCGCGTGCGGCAAGATCTCTATTACCGTCTCTGCGGTGCGACGATCCACGTGCCTGCGTTGCGCGAACGGGTTGATGATATCACCTTGCTGACCGATCACTTTCTGGCGCGGGAGGAGCGGGAAAGTGGCGCGCAGCGTCGCCTCAGCCCCGAAGCGGTCGAGTTGGTGCGCCGGTATTCCTGGCCCGGCAATGTCCGACAGCTTGAAAATGCGATCCGGCGTCTTGGTCTAACCAGCCGTTCTGATGAAATCTCGCGCACCGAAGTTGAGATGGTGCTGGGTAGCCAGCCCGAGGCCGAACCAGTTCTGGGTGATGGCGAGCGTGAGAAGCTGTCATCTTCGGTTGGTCGTCACCTGCGCCGGTATTTTGATCTGCACGGAAACATCCTGCCGCCTCCCGGCCTCTATCAACGTATTCTACGCGAAGTCGAGGCACCGTTGATCGAAATCGCGCTGGATGCGACTGGTGGAAATCAGGCAAAATGTGCTGATCTCCTGGGGATTAACCGGAATACGCTGCGGAAAAAGATTACTGACCTCGATATTCAGGTGACACGCCGTCGCAAACTGATGTAATATCGCCACACAAACAGTGGCATTCGGGTTCGACCCCGGGAACGACCACGATATGTGGCGGTAAGCCGCGCAAGCGGCACATCAGAATGAGGGCAGACGGTGGCAACCCGGGCACAGAACGGGCCGATCCTATCGATCAACCGGTGGCGCAAGTCCCGGAGGATGCGCAATTTCAGTACATTGGGATTGGTTATGCTGGGCCCGGTTCTGGCGCTTGCAACCTATCTCGTCATTGGCCCTTTTGATCTTGGCGCGGCGGCACCGACACTGCGGCTGATTTTGTTGGCTGATCTGGTCTACGTGCTGGTCGTAGCTGCGCTGGTGTTGGGCCAATTGTTCAGTCTGATCGCCGCGCGTCGCGCAAAATCTGCGGGCTCCCGTCTTCACCTGCGCCTGATCGGCGCTTTCACGCTGTTGGCTCTGGTACCGACGGTCACGGTGGCGATTTTCGCCGGGCTGACGGTGAATATCGGCCTTGAAGGTTGGTTCTCGGACCGTGTGCGGCAGGTGGTTGGGTCGTCACTAACTGCAGCCGAAGCTTACGAACAGGAACACCGCGAGGGCCTGACGCAGGATGCGGTTGTTCTGGCGCGTTTCCTCGATAACGCGCGATCGTTGGATTATTTTGTCTCAGACGCCGAATTGCGAGAGGTTCTGGCCCAGGGGCAGGCCCAGATACAACGCGGTTTGCGCGAGGCCTATGTGATCGATGGCAGCGCCGAAATCCGATCGCGCGGTGATCGGTCCTACCTGTTCGACTACGAGGCACCAACTCCCGAAGAGATGATCGAGGCCAATGATCAGGGCGTGGCCATCATTGCCGATTGGGAGAACAGCGAATTCCGCGCGCTTGTTCCTTTGCATGCCTATCTTGACCGGTATCTTTATGTCAGTCGCGAGGTTGATGGGCAGCTTCTGACCTTGCTTGATGAAACCAAAGAGACAGCACAGTTCTACAGCCAACTGGAAAGCGAGCGGGGCAGGGTCCTGTTCGAATTCGGCCTTCTGTATCTCGGCTTTGCTGTGATCCTGATTCTGGCTGCGATGTCGCTGGGCATGTGGTTCGCCGAACGCCTTTCTCGCCCTGTCGGACGGCTGACAACGGCGGCGCAACGCGTTGGTGCTGGTGATCTTAGTGTTCAGGTCATCGAAGAGGCCAGCGACGACGAAATCGCGATGCTGGGCCGCTACTTCAACCAGATGACTCGTCAGTTGAAGGGGCAGCGCGACACGCTGTTGGAAAACACTCGCCATATCGAACGTCGAAGGCGGCTATTTGATTCAGTGCTAAGCTCGGTGACATCCGGTGTCGTTGGCGTTGATTCAGAGGGCTGTGTGACCTTCGTGAACCGATCCGCCGAACGTCTTCTGGGCTGGTCTGGTGGAGAGCAGAACCTGGCAATCGGCATCGCTGTTCCCGAATTTTTGCCTTTGTTCGAAGCCCTTAAGGACAGCGGGCAAGAGGCGGTCCAGGGGGAGATCAAGGTAACCCGCAAAGGCCGGTTGGAGAACTTACTGGTACGCATGGCGACGCGGCGTGGCGAGGATGGAAGGCTGGAAGGCTACGTTGTGGCCTTTGATGACGTGACCGATCTGGTAAGCGCGCAGCGCATGGCGGCGTGGGGTGATGTGGCCCGTCGCATTGCGCATGAGATCAAGAATCCGCTGACACCGATCCAACTGAGCGCCGAGCGAATCAAACGTAAATTCTCGCGCAAGCTGGACGAGGACGATTGCGATAGCCTGGAATCAATGACCGACGTGATCGTGCGGCAGACCAATGATCTGCGGCGGATTGTTGACGAGTTCTCGAAATTCGCACGCATGCCCGAACCGGAACGGCGCAAAGAGAATATCGTGACGCTAGTGCGTGAGGCGGTTCTGTTGCAGCAGGCGGGTCAGCCTGATGTTCAGATCGATGCGGATTTACCTGAACAGCCCATTTTGGCGGATGTGGATTCGACCATGTTGAGCCAAGCGTTGACGAACCTGATCAAGAACGCGGGCGAGGCTATTGAAACGCTGAAAGAAAAAGGCGCACCGGACAATCTGAAACCTCAGATCAAAGTCGTAGTCTCCACTGACGATGCAGGAACGCAGATCACCATTGCGGACAATGGCATCGGTCTGCCCGAGGACAGGGCACGGCTGTTCGAACCTTATGTGACTACGCGTGACGAAGGCACAGGCCTTGGCCTGCCCATTGTAAAGAAGATCATCGAAGAACATGGCGGAGCGCTGACATTGGAAGACGCGCCCACATTCGACGGACAGGACCATTTCGGCGCAATGGCTGTCATTCGTCTACCCGGGGCCTCAGGCGGCCCGACAAATGCGCCGGAAAAACAGGCGATTAAAACAAACAAACTGAAAGCAGGCCAAAGATGAGCGACATTCTGATCGTAGATGACGAACGCGATATTCGCGAATTGGTGTCCGACATTCTGGAGGACGAAGGCTATTCCACCCGGTTGGCGGCAAACTCGGACGAGTGCATGTCGTCGATCAATGCTGAACCTCCCGGACTGTTGATCTTGGATATCTGGCTGAAAGACAGCCGAATGGACGGGATCGACATCCTGAAAGCTGTAAAACGGGACAACCCGGATGTTCCGGTGGTGATCATTTCCGGACATGGCAATATCGAGATTGCGGTGGCGGCTATCAAGCAGGGGGCTTACGACTTTATCGAAAAGCCCTTTAACATTGACCAGTTGATGGTGGTGATCCGCCGTGCGATGGAAACCTCGCGCCTGCGTCGCGAGAATGCCTCGCTGAAGCGGCAGGAAGTCAGCTGTTCAGATATGATTGGCAATTCTGCGTCGTTCCGAGCGATGCAGGGGCAGTTGGATAAGGTAACAAAGTCGAATGGCCGGGTTATGCTCAGCGGGCCGGCTGGGTCGGGCAAGGAAATTGCCGCGCGCTATATCCATGCCCATTCCAACCGGGCGAATGCCCCATTTGTGACGGTCAATTGTGCGGGGATTGAACCTGAGAGGGTTGAAGAAGTTCTGTTCGGACGAGAATCGTCTGAGCGCGGAATCGAGTCAGGCCTGCTGGAAGAGGCGCATGGCGGCGTTGTCTACTTCGACGAAGTCGCTGACATGCCGCTGGGGACGCAGTCCAAGATTCTTCGCGTGTTGGTTGATCAGCAATTCCAGCGTGTCGGTGGCTCTGACAAGGTGCGGGTTGATCTGCGGGTCATTTCCTCGACCAACCGCGATCTGGAAGAAGAGATCGCCGCCGAACGGTTCCGCGAAGAACTGTATCACCGGCTGAATGTGGTGCCGATTGCGGTTCCCTCGCTGGAGGAACGGCGAGAGGACATCCCGGTTCTGGCGCAACATTTCATCGAGATGTGCAACGATACACAGGGTCTGCCGATGCGCGAGCTGTCGGATGAGGCTATTGCTTTGCTACAAACGATGACATGGCCGGGCAATGTGCGTCAGCTGAAGAACCTGATCGAGCGGGTGCTGATCCTTGGTGACAGCACTGGCCCGATCGAGGCCCGCGAGTTGCCCAACGAAGAAGAGAAATCCGACGAGTCCGGGCGCGTGGTACTGTCTGGCGCACTGGCGACGCTGCCGCTGCGTGAGGCGCGCGAAGCGTTCGAGCGTGAATATTTGCTGACCCAGATCAATCGGTTTGGTGGCAACATAAGCCGCACGGCCAGTTTTGTCGGCATGGAGCGCAGCGCCTTGCACCGCAAGCTCAAGTCGCTGGGCGTCGTGACCTCGAACAAATCCGGTGCGCGGGTGGCTCAGATTGACGAGCCCGAACCAGCAGAGTGAGTGCCGCGCCGAATACAAAGACCGCAGCCGTTTCCATCGGTTTTCCCGCCTTTGGTAAACGGTTGAAGCGGTTGCGGCGGTCGGTTGGACTTAAGCAATCCGCCCTCGCAGATCTGATTGAAGTCGACCAAACCACGATTTCCCGGTGGGAAAACGGGGGTCAAACGCCATCGCCGCATATTCAACAGTCCGTTTTTGCAGCGTTGGGGCCGGTTCGGGTGCAGGATTCTGCGCTGAAACGTCTGGTCGTTCATTCGGCAGAGTGCTTGCACCTTGTCGAAGAGGCCAGCCATACCTGCCTTGCTTATTCGGGCAGCCGGGCGCGGGATTGGAAGACCTCACAGCGCGCCTTGCTGGGCGTTTCGCTTTGGCAATTTGCAACGGATGAGATCAGGCAAGCCGAAGCAGAACTGCAGAAAGATGGCTGGTGGGATTTGCATTCGCCTTCACCCAAAGCGTTTCTGACTTCCGAGGCTGTGCATGATCAAATCAGGATCAGCGCCGGGCAAATCGTGTGGGAGCGGTTGTATCTGGGTGATGGTACTCCGGTCCGTCTGGTCAGCGGGCGGCGCGAAGTCACCGCATAATTTATGCGTTCCGCTGGCAGGTTAGGCGCGATAGACCGGCTGCATGAGTGACTCTTTTCGCACATTCTTGCAGGTCATGCTGATCTGGTTTGCTGGCCTCGGTGCGGCAACCCAATTTGCAAAGATTGCCGTACCATTTTCTGATGTGGGGCTGTTGTACCCGGACAATGCTGCCGTGATCGGCTGGTTGCTGTCCATTATCAGTCTAATGGGGGCTGCCTTGGGCGCGATATCCGGAGCGATCACAGCGCGTATTGGGCCAAATCGTCTATTGCTATCAGGGCTGGTGCTCGGCGGCGCATTATCTTTGCTGCAAGCAAGCTTGCCGGTTTTTCAACTGATGCTGCTCAGCCGGGTGATTGAGGGGCTGTCACATCTAGCGATTGTGGTAGCGGCACCAACGCTGATTGCTCAGATCACATCCGGTCGGGCGCGGTATAATTCCATGGTGCTGTGGAGTACATTCTTTGGCGTTGCATTCGCATTAAACGCTTGGGTTGGGCTTCCCATCGTCGATCGTTTCGGACTGCCCACATATTTTGCCATGCACGGGGGTCTGATGCTGCTGATCGCCGCGCTGATCGCGCTTAGCAATCTGAAAACCGACATGGGCCAGACGGAGGGTACCGGGTGGGGGCTCTCCGCCTTCCTTGATGTGCATAACAGGACCTACCGCTCACCCTTTATTTCGGCCCCGGCAATTGGCTGGTTCTTTTACACGCTGACATTTGTTTCTCTGTTAGCGATCCTGCCGGGTCGTTTACCCGAAGGGCAGGGTGCATCGATTGCAGCACTTATGCCCCTGGCAGGGATTGTACTGTCATGGCTGCTGGTGCCCTTGCTGTTGACCGTCCTGTCCTGCGTCAGCGTCGTCAATCTGGGCTTTGTGCTGGGGATCGCGACGATCATCGCATTGTTTCTGGGGGCGCCCCTTACGTTCGGATGTATCGCCTTGTTTGCCGTGCTCGGGCTTGTACAGGGCGGCAGCTTCGCCGCAGTGCCAGAGCTAAACGGTACCACCGAAGCCCAAGCTCTGAGTTATGGTGCGATGGCGCAGATGGGCAATGCCGGAAACCTGCTTGGAACCCCGGTATTGCTGGCGGTATTGCTGGGCGTCGATGAGGCTGGCATGTTTGTAGCCGTCGCCGCGTTCTATAGCATCGCGATCATAGCGCATCTGCTGCTGGCGCGGCGTCGCAAATCAGCCGGCTTGTCCCGGAGTGATGATCTGAAATGACCCGTCGTCAAATTTCACGAAACAGGACGCGCTGTTCAGCGGCGGGAGCGTCGTGGTGCGCGTGGGCGTGACCCGCGATTTGACACCCTGTTTGCAAGGCGGAAGGCTGACCGGGCGATAGCCCTTTTGGGCCATGCACTGCGCCTCGACCTTGTTTCTCAGCCCCTGGTTCACGTCGACGGTATAGACCCGCCCGGGCTCCCACCATCCGGGGTTGCGATAGCAGCGTCCTCGGCCATCGCAATAGGTGCGCCCGGGCCAATAGACTGGCGGGCTCTGCCGGACCTGATTGGCGACAGGGGCGTCCTTGAGGGCCTGCACCTGGCAGTTCGTGGTCTCGGTCTGCATCCGCGAGACGCTCTCACCTTCGCGATAATACAAAGAAAGCGGACCACAGGCGGACAGCGTCAGCAGGCAAATCAGGGCAGGCAGAATGGTTTTCATATGCTTACTTTGGCGCAGCTTAGGAGGCATGACAATTCAATTGACCGCTTTGGGGGCATCTGTCATTCAAAGATTTCAGGCAGAAAGGCCAAGAGCATGAAGGTCATCATATGCGGTGCCGGTCAAGTCGGCTGGCAGATTGCGCGTCACCTTTCGGGCGAACTGAACGATGTGACGGTGGTCGACAACAATCCCGATCTGGTACGTCGCGCGACCGAGACGCTGGACGTGCAGGGGATCGCCGGTTTCGCCAGTTATCCGGATGTGCTGGATCGGGCAGGGGCGCGGGATGCCGATATGATCATCGCCGCGACACATTCGGATGAGGTGAATATGGTCACCTGCCAGATGGCGCATTCGGTTTTTTCGATCCAGCGCAAGATCGCGCGTTTGCGGTCGAAATCCTATCTTGAAGCAATCCATTCCGATCTCTACCGCCGCGATCATCTGCCCATTGATGTAGTGATCAGCCCGGAACGCGAAGTTGCCGCCGCAGCGATGCGCCGTCTTTCGGCACCTTCTGCTTTCGATACCGAGATATTCATGGATGGAAAGGCGCAGCTGCTGGGCATTCGGGTCGAGGAGGACTGCCCCATCGTCAACACACCGCTGCGACAATTGACCGACCTGTTTTCAACGCTCAGCTCGATTGTGGTTGGTGTGCGCCGCGAAGGGACGCTGTTTGCACCGGAATCCGAGGATCAGCTGTTTGTAGGCGACGAATGCTACGTCTTCACCAGCGTCAAGGACGTTGAACGTACGATGGAGGTGTTCGGCAAGGCTCAGCGTAAGCAAGATCGTGTGGTGATCGTCGGTGGCGGTAATGTCGGGTTGGAAGTGGCCCGCACACTGGAAGAGCGCGAAAGCCGGGTGCGGGCCAAGATTATCGAGCGTGACCGCAAATGCGCCGAAATCGCTGCCGAAGCATTGGAGCGGACCATTGTTCTGAACGGCGACGGCCTTGATTCATCTTTGCTGAGCGAAGCAGGGATTGAGCGCGCCGACGCGATGTTGGCGGTCACGGATGACGATCGCACCAACATGCTGGCCGCGGTACGCGCCAAGGGAGAGGGTTGTCCACTG
Organism: Ruegeria sp. C9; assembly: GCF_056537585.1. Lineage (NCBI taxonomy): Bacteria > Pseudomonadati > Pseudomonadota > Alphaproteobacteria > Rhodobacterales > Roseobacteraceae > Ruegeria > Ruegeria sp. C9. The sequence continues at coordinate 411,678 of NZ_JBQFRU010000002.1, read as the reverse complement.
GCCATCGCCCTGATCAACGACCCCAGCATGGTCGCCTTGATGGGACCGCTGGGGATTGACGCATATATTAACCCGCGCGCCACCACTGTCAGTTCGATCCTGCGTCACATTCGGCACGGGCGCGTGCGTCAGGTGTATTCCATTGGTGATGCCGAGGCCGAGGTAATCGAGGCCGAAGTGCTATCAACCTCGCCCATGGCTGGACAAAAACTGCGCGACATCGATTTCCCAGAAGGCGTTCTGGTCGGCGCAGTACGCAAAGGTGACGAGGTTCTGCGCCCGACCGGCAGCCTGCGCATCGACGAGAAAGACGTGGTGGCGATCTTTGCAATGGCCAAAGACGTGCCCGAGGTTGAGCGTCTGATGCAGGTTTCAATCGATTTCTTCTGATGTTGCAAGCACGCGGACAGCAACGGATCGGAGTATTGCGGCGATTGCCGCTGCTGCTGATGATCTGGGGTATCGTGTCGCTGGCAATGTGGATACCCGCAGTTTATGCGCTGGCGCTGGATGATCACGCCACCTCACGGTCATTCTTCTATTCCGGATTGCTGGGTGTTTTTGCGGTGTCGATCATAGCTCTGGCCATGTCGAACCGACGACCACGGCGGGGAACGCTTGGCCAATTGGCGGTTCTGCTGGCCGCCTTTACCGTACTGCCGATATTTCTTGCTATTCCGTTTCATGATGCGCTGGGGACAACCAGCTTCCTGAACGCCTATTTCGATATGGTCAGCGCGCTGACCACAACCGGCGCTGATCTGTTCCCCGATCACGCACGCCTTTCGGCGCCGTTGCACTTATGGCGCGCGTTGGTCGGTTGGATGGGCGGATTGCTGATGTGGATCTCGGCGGCCGCGATTCTGGCACCCTTGTCGTTGGGCGGTTTCGAAGTCACAGCCCGGGGGCAACCAGGGCGTCCCGTCTCGGGCGTGGCACAGAGCGAGAAGTCCGATCCACGCGGCCATCTGATCCGCGTGTCGCGCACTTTGGCACCCGTCTATGCGGGTTTGACAGCTGTGATCTGGATCCTGCTGTTGATCGCAGGTGAGCAAGGGCTTACTGCCGTGAGCCACGCGATGTCAGTGATTGCGACTTCCGGCATATCACCCGTCGGTGGATTGGAAGGATCGACCGCAGGAATCACTGGCGAGGCGATCCTGTTCCTGTTCCTGTTCTTTGCCCTGTCGCGGCTGACCTTTTCGACCGATACAGCGACCTCAGGGTATTCGCGGCTGGACAAAGACCCAGAATTTAGGATTGGCATCTTCATTGTGCTGGCGGTCGCTGTGCTGCTGTTCATCCGGTTTTTGGCTGGAACGGCCGAACTGAACATTGCCGTCGAAGTGCGGCAAGCACTTGGCGTTTTTTGGGGGTTCATGTTTACGGCGATGTCGTTTCTGACCACGGCCGGATTTGAAAGCGCCAACTGGAACGACGCGCAGCAATTGTCGGGCTTGAGCACACCGGGCCTGATTCTGATGGGGCTAGCCCTGGTCGGAGGAGGCGTGGCGACGACTGCGGGTGGGGTAAAGCTGTTGCGGGTTTTTGCGCTCTATCTGAATGGCAAGCGCGAGATTGACCGACTGATCTATCCTTCTTCGGTCAGCGGAGAGGGTGGCGGCAACCGCCGCATTCAAAGCGACGGTGCCTTCATCGCCTGGATCTTCCTGATGATGTTCGCCCTGACGTTGGCCTTGTTCGATTTGTTGCTGGCCGTTATGGGCGTAGGTTTTGAACAGGCCATGCTGCTCAGCGTTGCCGCACTCAGCACCACGGGGCCGTTGATTGAATTGGCAACGGATGTGCCCATACGTCTGATTGATCTTTCCAGCGGGGCCAAGTTGACGGTCTGCGCGGCGATGGTGATCGGGCGGTTGGAAACTCTGGCGATCGTGGCACTGATTACGCCAACGCTGTGGCGCGATTGACCCTGCGTCAGGCACCTGGTGTTACTGCCTGATTTTTCATCTGGAATATCTGTGCGCGGCACTCCATACTCTGCCGGAGGGAGCGCGTTGGTCCGCAGCGCGTAGCAAGAACAATGGCGAGATAACAAAATATGGCTTCGGACAGACAGAATCTGCAGGACGCGTTCCTGAACAATGTACGGAAAGCAAAGGTCCCGGTCACAATATTCCTGATCAACGGTGTGAAATTGCAGGGTGTAATCACCTGGTTCGATAACTTCTGCGTGCTGCTGCGCCGCGACGGACAGTCGCAGTTGGTGTACAAGCATGCGATTTCGACCATCATGCCGTCACAGCCGATCAACCTGTATGAGGGCGAAGACGCCTCTTGATGGAACATGAGAGGGCGCACACCCGGGCTTGGGTGCTGCATCCCGAAATCAAATCAGATGAACAGCGCCGTGTCCCCGAACCAGCGCTGGAAGAGGCGGTGGCACTCGCTGCCGCTTTGCCCGATCTGGATGTGGTCGGTTCCGAAATAGTGCGCCTACCGCGCGCGCAGGCTGGTTTTCTGTTCGGCAGCGGCAAGATCGAGGAACTGGCCGAACGCCTCCACGACAATGAGATCGAGCTGGTTCTGATCGACGGGCCAGTGACTCCGGTTCAGCAGCGCAATCTGGAAAAAGCGTGGAAGGTCAAAATCCTCGACCGGACCGGTTTGATTCTGGAAATATTCAGCGACCGTGCGCGTACCCGCGAAGGTGTGCTGCAAGTTGAGATGGCCGCGCTTAGCTATCAGCGTACGCGACTGGTTCGGGCCTGGACCCACCTGGAACGTCAGCGCGGTGGCCTTGGGTTTGTGGGTGGTCCCGGTGAAACTCAGATCGAGGCCGACCGGCGTGCCATTGATGAACAACTGGTCCGCCTGCGCCGCCAATTGCAAAAAGTGGTGAAGACCCGCACCTTACACCGCGCAGCGCGCGCGAAGGTTCCATACCCGATTGTTGCACTTGTTGGCTATACAAACGCCGGGAAATCCACGCTGTTCAACAGCCTAACCGGGGCCGAGGTGATGGCAAAAGACATGCTGTTCGCCACGCTGGACCCAACCATGCGGCGGGTTGAGCTGCCGGATGGCCCCGAGGTGATCCTGTCCGATACCGTGGGTTTCATCTCGAACTTGCCCACGGAACTGGTTGCGGCCTTCCGCGCCACGCTGGAAGAGGTTCTGGGGGCTGATCTGGTCGTGCATGTCCGCGATATCAGCCATGAAGAAACCGAGGCACAGGCACGGGATGTCGAGGCGATCCTGAACTCTTTGGGTGTCGAGGACAGTCGCCCCCGGTTGGAGGTTTGGAACAAGATCGATCTGCTGAGCCCGGAAGACCGCGAAGCCGCGCTTGCCCGGGCCGAGCGTGATCCGGCGATCTTTGCCATATCGGCCGTAACGGGCGAAGGTGTTGATCCGCTGCTGTCTGAAATCGCCACGATCCTGCAGGGCGCGCGGCATGAGACTATCCTGAAACTGGGCTTTGCCGATGGTGACAAACGCGCGTGGCTCTATCGTCAGGATGTGGTCAGGTCTGAAGATCAGACCGAAGAGGGGTTCGAGATCACGGTGCTCTGGACTGACAAGCAGGCGTCCCGCTTCGCGGCGTTCTAGGTACCGTCTATCTGGCGCTGGTAATCCTCTGCATCGAACCACCCAAGCGATGATAGCACCTTGTTGTCCTTTGAAAGCTCCCACTCTTCCCAGCCGCGTGTAACGACACGGTTGCCGGTCTCGGCGTGATGGCCTTCGAGGGTCCAGACAAAAATGGCATGCCCTCCGGCCCAACGCATCATATCGCAACGCACCTCAAGATCGGGGAATTCTGCATAGAACCCGCGGGCCATTTCAGCGATTTCGGCATGGCCGCGCAGGGGCTCACCGCGATTGATGCTGATCTGACCTTCGGGGGCGAAAAAACTGGCGACCAAGTCGGGATCGCCTGAGCTCCAGGCGATCGCATAATCGCGTGCGAGATTGTTTAAGGTGTCTCGAAAGCTGCCCATGCATTTTCCCCCTTCGTGCAATGCGACGGCCAGACGAGTTTAGGCGATAACGAAGGGGTGCGCCACGCGAGGATCAAAAAGGGGCGGGGATTTGCCGATCAGATCAGCGCGGGTTCAGGACGGTCACACCAACTGCCGCTGCACGGGCAAGCCCGATATCCAGCGACATAGGGATGTATTCTCCGCGCCGCCATAGTTGGGCCTGATCGTCATAATAGCGAGATAGGAAATGGCCTGACTGGCCAGTTGCGGTGATGAAAACCGAACTATCGGGGTCCGCAAAATCGTAGACGCCACGATAACCTGCGCCATGCACATTCTGGAACGGGTCCGGTCCTTCGCCTGACGTGCGCCCGCGCAGCAGTGTGTTATCGCCACCGCTGGTGGATTGGCGGATGTTGACGAAAAACCGCAGCACCGGAACCTGGCCCAGCGCAGGGTGGTCCTGGGTGGCCTGATGCGCATCGCCCCAGCGTAAAGATTCGAGTGCGGGGCCATAGCGCTCGGAAATCCAAATGATCGCGTCATCCAGGGCCAGTCGTGCCATGTCGGTGCAATTTTCTACGGGCGCGCTCTGAACCACGTCGCACCAGACCGAGGCACCGTCGATATCGCGATACACCCGCTCGATAAACAGCGGCTCGACATGCTTGTATTCGGCAGCCAGCGGGCCAAGTTCGTCCGAGATCAGGCGGATTTGCAGCGCGCGCAACCATGCGGCGTAGATCAGGGGTTCCGGCAGATGCTCGTTCATCTCACCGTTCCAGTTGGCCAGCAGATCCAGCGCGATCTGACGCTGCCGTTCGGGCGTGCCTTCGGGTGCCGACTCACCGGTAAACCAGAGGTCGGCGCCGATCAGAGGAAGTAGTGATCGCGCTGTAAAGCTAACCGTGTCTAACTGCGCTTCGATAAAACTGTCACGCGTATGTACCTCGCGCGATTGCATCAGGCGTTCCCAGCGATTGACCCGCTGGGTGTCGCCCCACTCGTACGACACATGGCGCGGGAAGGGCCGGTCGATAATCTTGTTGTTGGTGTTACCCAGAACTCCGCCGACCGGGGCCACGAATTCAGGATTGTCTGAATAGGGCAGGCGGCCCTGCCAACGGTTCCGTTCCAGCCAGCCGGGGGTGGGAATACGGCCTCGGCTTTGATTGTTCAGATCGCGCCGGGGCATAGCGCCGACCAGTTTCATGCCGATCGTGTCTTTATCGACAAGCGACAAGTTTTGCGAAGGGGCAATATAGTCCTCGGCCGCGTCGATGGCGTCTCGAACTGAATCGGCATTCATCAGCGCCAAAGAGGCGCTCATGGATGTATCGCGGGGGCTTAGCGCGCTCCACGACAGAGACGCGACATGGCCCGGTGGTGTGATGGTTTCCAGATCATAATGCGTGCCCGGCAGAACCGGGCCATTCTCCGTCCAGCGCAGGGTCAGGGTAATTGGGGCGGCGTCTTTGATCTCGATAATCGAAGGGCGGGTCTGAAAGCGTTTGTAGCCGTCTGGGGTAAGGTATTCTTCGGGATTGTCGGGGTTCAGTTGTTCGATGTGAACGTCCTGATCGTCCAGATAGGATGAGGTAAGGCCCCAGCCCAAGCGCTCACTCCGTCCGGCTGAGATTGCCGGTACGCCTGGAATGGTTGCACCGATAACGCCGCCTTTGGCCAGTTCCAGCCGCGCCAGATACCAGATACCCGGGGCGGTGAGGCCCAGATGCGGATCGTTTGCCAGCAACGTGCCACCGCTGGCCGATCGGGACGGCGCGGCGGTCCACGCATTTGACGCACCTGCCAGCCCGCGCTGCGGGAAAGGCGACAGCGGCGTGTCGGGCATCGGGGTGCCTTGGGCATAGCGCGGAAGGTCTGGAAACAGATCAGCATACTCGGGCAGCGCGGCAATACCGGGGCCGGGGACGTCGGGCAGAATGTCGGCCAGCCGTGCGGGATTATCCAGCATCAGCGATGTGCGTGCGCGCAACACTTCATCAGCAAGATGGCCGGAAAGCTGCAGGCTCATCAGCTTGATAATCGCTACGCTGTCGCCCGGCTGCCATGGGGGAACGGGGGCGTTGAACAGGAACATCTCGGGGGCACCACGTCCAAGCGCCTGTTCGTTGATCTCGGTAAGCCGAGCATTGATCCCTGCGGAATAAGCGCGAAGCGCGGCCTTGGTATAGTCGTCCTGAAACTCGACTGAGCGATGGGCGAGCCCGTAAAGATCGAAACGACGTAGTAATTTGTCGATGGCTACCGTGCGCTGGCCGAACACTTCGGACAAGCGGCCCTGTGCAGTCCGACGCAGAATGGTCATCTGCCACAGCCTGTCTTGTGCATGGGCATAGCCCAGACCAAAGAACACGTCCGGGTCGGACTGGCCCAGTATATGCGGCACATTTGCAGTGTCGCGAACGATCTCGACAGGGGCAGTTATTCCTTCAACTTCAAGGGTTTGATTGTATTCAGGCAGGGATTGGCTGGCCAGAAAGTAGACCAACCCCACAGCAGCGATTGCCAGCAGGATCAGGCCTGTCGTAAGTCTCACCAGCCAGCGAAAAACCAGGCCCATCTGTCCCCCGAGAATTCTATGCGGTCATTTGCGCCAAGGTTACTGGAACCTCCGCCCGACCGAAAGAGGAATGCCACTGGAATTTGTGGAAAACCGCGAAAACTCGGAGCCCCGCCACAAGATGTAGCGGGGCTCGTCAGAGGGGGGAGGGTGGTATCTTGGGTCTTAGGGGATGATGCGCGTATATTTGGTGCCTTCGACCGTCGCGCCGAACTTCAGACCCGCTTGTCCAAAGACTGCGGCCAGCACGGGTTTGCGCAACTGAGTGGTGTCGGTCGACAAGGATTCTCCGGTCGCGTCGACGACGTATCCGATATCTGCACCAGCCGTCCAACCGCTGGAGCGGCGGAAATCGTTCAAGGCCTCTTCGGTCATAAAGAACAGAACATGCGCATATTGCTGTGCGCCGATCTGCAGGCCCGCAGTACCGGAGATGGCGGAATAATAGTCGACCGTCGCGCCCTGAATACGCAGTGCACCCTGACCATAGGCGCCACCAAAGATAAATCCGGCATCTGTAATCAGTGGCATGACCAACATTCCGTTGGCCTTGTTGGCAATCTCAACGGTGTTGGGATACTTGCTGTACATCTCGTTCAGTGTCGCGTCGACGCGCGCGTCGAGTGTGACGGCGTTGGAGTTGCCAACGCCGTTGCCGCAAGCGGCGGTCAGCGTCAGTCCGGCCATGCCAAAAGCAAAACCGCGACGGCTAAGTCGGGGGGAGTTTGAACTGCTCATGTTTCTCTGTCTCTGTGTATGTGCCTGATATGTCGGGTGTTCCCGATCTTGTCTGCAAGAATACGCCGATTGCACCGGCCTGTCACGGGAAAGCTGTGCTGCGCACGCAGCAAATCGGCGAAAAATTGCGACAATCTGAGGTGTTAGCCCTGCAGGATGCGCGCGGCTTCGGGTGCAAAATAGGTCAGGATGCCGTCACACCCTGCGCGCTTGAAGGCCAGCAGGCTTTCCAGCATCACCTTTTCGCCGTCGATCCAACCGTTTTGTGCAGCGGCTTGGATCATCGCGTATTCGCCAGACACTTGATAGGCATAGGTCGGCGCACCGAAGCTGTCTTTGACCCGTCGGCAGATATCCAAGTATGGCATCCCCGGTTTGATCATGACCATATCTGCACCCTCGGTCAGGTCACGCTCGATCAGACGCAGGGCCTCGTTCGAGTTGGCAGGGTCCATCTGATAGGTCTTCTTGTCACCGGTCAGAGCGCCTGATGCCCCAACGGCGTCGCGGAACGGGCCGTAGAAAGCGCTGGCATATTTGGCGGCATAACTCAGGATCATGACATTGTGGTGACCAGCCGACTCAAGTGCACTGCGCATGGCGCCGATACGGCCATCCATCATGTCGGACGGGCCGATGATGTCAGCTCCGGCTTCGGCCTGCGCCAGCGTCATTTTCACCAGCGCCTCAACAGTCTGGTCATTCACAATCTCGCCATCGACCACATAGCCGTCATGGCCGTTGATGTTGTAGGGGTCCAGGGCCACATCCGTCATCACCGCGATTTCGGGCGCAGCAGTCTTAATTGCACGAATGGCGCGGTTGGACAGGTTGTCGGGGTTCCAGGCCTCGGCACAATCTTCGGTTTTCAGGCTCGGATCGGTGTACGGGAAAATACATATTGCAGTAATACCAAGGGCTTGCGCTTCAACCGCGGCTTTGGCGATCAGGTCGACCGAGCGTCGCACGACCCCGGGCATCGACGGGACGGGTTCTTCGATATTTTCACCGTCGCGCACAAAAACAGGCCAGATAAAGTCATTCACGGTCAAGGTGTTCTCGCGCACCAGACCCCGGATCGCCTCAGATTGGCGGGCCCGGCGGAAACGGGTCCGGGGATATGGGGCGATAGTCGGTTTCATGGCGCACTCTCCTTGAACAATTGCGCATTGGGTGGCATGAATTCCCGGTGGTCTCAAGGGTAACAATGGACGCATCGCTGCGATGACGGTCCCTGCGGACGTTGAACAAAGGGCAGACGCTTGGACATATACTCTTCGATTTTCGAACTCATCGACATGCGGAGTTTTTCGAATCTGTGGTACTGGATCGGTCTGGCCGTTCTTTGGTCATCTGCCAGCCACTGGACGATGGGGGTGCCCTATGATCTGGTGATGCGCGCCCGTCGTGTAGGTGGTCAATCAGAAAAAGACCTTCTCGATGTCGCGCGGATCAACTCGAACAGAGTGTTGTACATCGTCGAAACCTCGGGTCTGGTATTGATGGCAATTTGCTGTTTTGTTTTGACAGGCCTTGCAACGTTGGGATTCTTCTACGACGTGGAATTTGCACAGGCCGTATTCCTTCTTCTGCTCCCGATGTGTTTTGTCATGATGATCAGTATTGCGGCAGCGCGTCGATTGCAGACTCAAGAAGCGACCGTAGAAAATGTTTCCAAAACGCTGACGCGCAGTCGGACCTTTACTCAGATCATCGGTATGTTCTCGATCTTGATCACTGCGTTCTGGGGAATGTATCAGAACATTTCGATTGGTGTCCTGGGTTAGTAGTCCCTGAAAGGCAAGGTAATGACGGCTCCGAACCACGTAACAGTCGGCGGCGGCCCCGAGGGGTTTGATGCACAGCTTGTGCTGAATGAGATCGCGCGCTCGGGCGGTCCAGTCTGTCATATCGCCCGCGATGACAAACGGATGGAGGCGATGCGGGCAGCGTTGGCATTTTTTGCGCCGGACATGCCCGTATTTGTATTCCCCGGATGGGACTGCTTGCCCTATGATCGAGTGTCGCCCAACGCCGACATTTCTGCTGCCCGAGTGGCAACATTGGCTGCTTTGGTGCATCAGATGCCGCAGCGGTTCGTGCTGCTGACCACGCTCAATGCCGCGACCCAACGGGTACCCGCGCGTGCAGTGTTGCGAGAGGCCGCATTCACCGCTCGCGTAGATCAGCGCATAGACGAAGATGCCCTACGCAACTTTCTGTTGCGCATGGGCTTTACCCAAAGCCCCACAGTGATGGAGCCCGGAGACTACGCTATCCGAGGCGGTATCATCGACATCTTCCCACCCGGTGAGAGCGGTCCCGTGCGGCTGGACTTGTTCGGGGATGTTCTGGATGGTGCACGCCGGTTTGATCCTGTCTCGCAGCGAACGACTGAAAAACTTGATGTGGTCGAGCTTGCCCCGGTGTCCGAGGTCATACTGGACGAAGCCGCCATCACCCGATTCCGTCAGAACTATCGCATCGAATTCGGCGCCGCGGGTACGGATGATCCCTTATACGAAGCTGTCAGCGCAGGTCGCAAGCATCAGGGGATCGAGCATTGGTTGCCGTTTTTCCATGAAAAACTGGAAACCCTGTTCGACTATCTTCCGGGGGCCTCAATCTCGCTTGACGATCAAGTCACGCCTGCTCGGCTGGCGCGCTGGGATACGATTGCGGATCAGTATGAGACGCGAAAGCTCGCTTTGGAAAACCGCTCGCGCATGGATACGGTTTATAAACCGACGCCTCCCGGTCTGCTCTATATGGACGATGCTGCATGGGAAGATGCAGTGGGCGATCGTCGCGTTTTGCAGTTCAGCCCGCTGCCGCAGGCGAGTGGTCCGGGCGTGATCGATGCAGGCGGACGGATCGGGCGCAACTTTGCACCCGAACGTCAGCAGGAAAGCATCAGCCTGTTTGGCGCTCTGGCGGCGCATATCACCGAAAAGATGGACAAGGGGCCGGTCCTCATTGCCTCTTACTCCGAAGGCGCTCGTGAACGACTGACCGGCTTGATCGAAGATGAAGGCCTGGCCGAGGCGATCCCGGTGACCGACGGAACCCGGGTTGGAAAGCGCGGCCTGCATCTTGCGGTTTGGGCATTGGAACACGGGTTTGAAGCGCCCAATCTGACCGTGATCTCGGAACAGGACGTTCTGGGCGACCGTCTGATCCGCCAACCCAAGAAACGCCGCAAGGCCGAGAACTTCCTGACTGAAACGCAGTCGCTGTCGCCCGGTGATCTGGTGGTGCATGTTGACCACGGGATCGGGCGGTATCAGGGGATGGAGGTCGTTACGGCTGCGGGGGCCGCGCATGAATGCCTGCTGCTGGAATATGCTGAACAGTCCAAACTCTACCTGCCGGTCGAAAACATCGAACTGCTTTCGAAATATGGCCATGACGAAGGTCTGCTTGATCGCTTGGGTGGTGGCGCTTGGCAGGCCAAGAAGGCCAAGCTGAAAGAGCGCATCCGCGAAATGGCGGACAAGCTGATCCGCATCGCCGCCGAACGAGCCCTGCGGAAAGCTCCTGTCATGGACCCACCGCCGCATGCATGGGAAGAGTTCAGCGCGCGTTTCCCATATCAGGAGACCGACGATCAGTTGCGCGCCATCTCCGAAGTGATGGAGGATATGCATTCCGGCGCGCCGATGGATCGCCTGATCTGTGGGGATGTAGGCTTTGGCAAGACCGAGGTCGCCATGCGCGCAGCCTTTGTCGCCGCGATGTCGGGCGTACAGGTTGCCATTGTGGCACCGACCACGTTGCTCGCGCGGCAACACGCGGCGTCCTTCAAGGAACGCTTCCGGGGTTTCCCACTTGAAGTCCGGCAACTGTCGCGCTTTGTCTCGGCCAAAGAGGCGCAGCAAACCCGCGATGGGTTGGCGCGAGGCACTGTAGATATCGTGATCGGCACCCATGCGTTGCTGGCGAAAGGGATACGGTTCAATAATCTAGGCCTGCTGATCATCGACGAGGAACAGCATTTCGGCGTGGGCCACAAAGAACGGCTGAAACAGCTGCGTTCAGATGTACACGTCCTGACCCTGACAGCGACACCGATCCCACGAACTCTGCAACTGTCCCTGACAGGCGTGCGTGATCTGTCGATCATAGGCACGCCCCCCATCGACCGGCTTGCGATCCGCACCTATGTCAGCGAATTCGACGCGGTAACGATCCGTGAGGCGCTGCTGCGCGAGCATTATCGTGGCGGGCAGAGCTTCTATGTGGTGCCGCGCATCTCTGACCTGCCTGAGATCGAGGAATTCCTGAAAGAGCAGTTGCCTGAATTATCCTACGTGGTCGCACACGGGCAGATGGCTGCGGGTGAGCTTGATGACCGGATGAACGCGTTCTACGACGGTAAATACGACGTTCTGCTGGCCACGACGATTGTGGAAAGCGGGCTGGATATTCCAACTGCCAACACGATGGTTGTGCATCGGGCGGATATGTTTGGCCTAGCGCAGCTCTATCAGATCCGGGGGCGGGTGGGGCGCTCAAAAACCCGCGCCTATGCCTATCTGACCACCAAACCGCGCCAGCGCCTGACGGCGACGGCTGAGAAACGGCTGCGGGTTCTGGGCTCGCTGGATACGCTCGGGGCCGGGTTCACACTGGCATCGCAAGATCTCGACATTCGTGGTGCGGGCAACCTGCTGGGTGAGGAACAGTCCGGCCAGATGCGTGATGTGGGCTACGAACTCTACCAATCGATGCTGGAAGAGGCGATTGCCAAGATCAAAGCCGGCGAGATGGAGGGGCTATCGGATGCCGATGACCAATGGGCGCCGCAGATCAATCTGGGTGTCCCGGTTCTGATCCCCGAGGATTATGTGCCCGATCTGGACGTGCGTCTGGGCCTCTACCGCCGCCTGTCGTCACTGTCGACGAAAGTGGAACTGGAAGGATTCGCTGCCGAGTTGATCGACCGCTTCGGCAGCCTGCCGAAAGAGGTGAATACCCTGATGCTTGTCGTGCGCATTAAGGCGATGTGCAAACGTGCCGGGATCGCCAAGCTGGACGGCGGGCCAAAGGGCGCAACGATACAGTTCCACAATGATAAGTTCGCCTCACCCGAGGGGTTGGTCGAGTTCATTCAGAACCAACGCGGGCTGGCCAAGGTCAAGGACAACAAGATCGTTGTGCGGCGCGACTGGAAGAAGGACAGCGACAAGATCAAAGGTGCGTTTGCCATCGCCCGTGATCTGGCCGAAAAGGTCGTGGCTGTGAAGAAAAAGGCGAAAGCCTAGTCCCCTGTCACAAAAGTGCAGAGCTGCCAGTCACCCGCTTCGGATTTTACAAACGCAGCGCGGTAACCGACCATTGATGCCAGAAAATCGCTGAGTAAGTAGCCCGATGTCCCATCGGTCAGTCTGATTTTCTGGTATTCCTCATCAGGTTGATAGTCAGGGACGATCACGATTTCATGACTGATCAGCGCGAGGATGGGCGCGCCACGAGACGGTGCTTGACGCAGTGTGATGCTTTCGCCCGAAACGTAGAAGGCGGTGAAAGGGTCCACTGTAGCGGGAAGAATGATCCGCCAATAGTGCGGCATCCAGAATTCACCCTGATCGTCAAAATATCCCGGTTGGGAAACCGTTTGCTGCAATTGCGACCAGTAAAAATCACGTAGCTCCGCAGCCTCGTCCTTAAATTCTTCACCAAGCGTTTCCGGAGGCACAGTCAAGTTGGTGCGAAACTCTTCCGGTCCACCTGCTGTACCGTGGCTGAGATAGATGTCGGGACAAGCGGCGGCGACAACTGCATCGGTATCGCGTGCCTCGATTTTCGCCAGCAAGTCAGCTCGGAATGCGACCAGTGATGGATTTTGACCTGCCTCGTCGATAGGTGGAAAGGTCTGGCGCTGTGCCAGCGCTGGAGTGGCAAGCAGCAGGCCTGCCACCAAAAGGAATAGCTTCATTCCGCAGCCCTCATAGCGGCTTGGGCACAGAAGCATGACGCGCCGACGGTGCGGTCCGCGCGCGCCAAGGCAAGATCAAGGCGTTGCTTGATTTGGCGGATTTCTACTGTCTCGCCGCGTGCTTTCAGGCAATCATGCAAACCCTTCAAACTCCAGACATTGTCAGGGTGGATCGAGGCGCGGCTGAGCGTGCCACCCAAGCCTAGATCTTCACGATAGACTGCCTCGGCCTCGTTCACATGCCCTTGTTCGAACAACAACGCACCAAGCGCATGGCGTGTTGGTTGCATCCAACCCCATGGCTCGTCATAGGGCAGCGTGTCATCCAACTCGACCGAGCGGCGTAGATGTGCATAGGCAATCTCGTAGTTGCCTTTGCGATACTCGATTTCTCCGCGCAGCATTTCCGCTGCGATCTCCAGAAGGTCGATGACCCGATTGTTGTGCAGGCGGCGGGTCTCGGGCACGCAGGTTTTTGCGGCAAGGAACAACTGCTCTTCGGCCTCGGCTTGCGCCACCTCATCAGTGGCCGCATGGGCGATGGCGCGAGCATAATGTGTTGTTGCTGTCAAAGTGCGATAGAGATCAGGGTCGTCTGGCAAATTCAGTGCCTTGGCCTCTTCCCAGCGGCCAAAGCGGATCAGTATATGCGGGCCCATGGACATGTAGCTTTCAAAGTAATCCGCCATCGGCGGGCTTTCGATCCGAAGCATATCTTCGGGGGTGGTATCCCACAGGCCCTGATTGGCACGCAGGGCTGGTTCCATCTGACCGAGAAACAGAGCGCCATAGATGGTGAAGTGATAGTTGTGCTGACGATAGCCGGTATAAATGTTGAACGCGCCTTCACGCTCATAATATTTCAGATCGGCCTCGGTGGCCTTTTCGTTCCAGTAGGCAACGTTGTGATAGTGGCCGCACAGCACGTCGATATGGGTCGGCATATGCACCAGATGCCCGGCATCGGGCACAAGTGTGCGCAGGATGTCTCCGGCCTGCAGCGCCTTTTCTGGCGTCGGCGACATCTCCATCAGGTGCACATATAGGTGAAGTAGACCGGGATGAGACATCGACGCCGGGTCATTGACCATAGCGCTCTCCAAAGCGTCTTGCGCTTCAAGGGTCGCGGCACCCTCGGCCGGTTGACCCGTTTTCAGGTCCCACATCTGCCACGGGGTGAGGTTCATCAGCGCCTCAACATGGATCGTGCGCAGGTCCAGATCATCAGGCTGTTCGGCAAATGCGGCGCGCATCGCATCCGCATAGTCATAGTCCCACTGGTGCATGTTTTCGATGGGGTCACGCTGAGGGTATCGGGAGGGTAGGGCGCGGATCAACGCTTGCTCAACCGCTGTGCACCCGTTGAGCAGCGACAGCGCCTTCTGTGTTGCATCATAGGCGATGGCCAGTGATTTGGCCTGGCCCTGATCGTCCCGCAATTCCCACGGCAGGTTATAGTTTGGGCCTGCTGCATAGGCGACGCCCCAATGGGCCATGGCGCAATCCGGGTCAATTTCGGCAGCTTTCTGAAAGCACGTGACCGCTTCGTCGTGGTTGTAGCCATACGTCCAGACCAATCCGCGATCGAACCAAAGCTGTGCTTCAGGAGATGCTGTGGTGACGGCACAGGAATACGTGCCCAGATCATAATAGTCGCTCATGGCGCCCCCTCCCCACGATTTGCGGGAAGGTTAGCGTGTTTCAGCGGCTCTGCACAGATCAGGCGGGCAGTCTGTTTTCAATCCGGCCCATATGTAGCATCAGGCCGAAGCCAAGGATGCACATCGTCAGCACGCCGGTCGTCAGCGGTGTGATCGACCCGTCAAATAACAGCCCAATAGGGGCCGCGATGGCAGCCGCCAGAATTGTGGCGATCGAGCCGATGACCGAGGCAGCCATTCCCGCGATATGACCCATAGGTTCCATGGCAATGGCGTTCAGGTTGCCCATGGTTACACCGGCCATAAAGAAGATCGAGGTCTGCCATGCCACGAACACAGCAAAGGATGCGCCCGGTGAAAGCGGTGTCATGTTCAGGATGATGACGGCGCTTGTGATCAGAATCTGCGCGCCCAAGGCCCAGGTCACCATACGGCGCATGCCGACGCGTACGACCACGGCGGCGTTCAAAAGGCTGGCCGAACCCGAGATCAGCGCCACGAAGGCGAACCAGAAGGGAAAGCTGTCTGCCCGATCATGGATGACGTCAAAAACCGGCTGAACCATCGTTAGCATGGTGAACAGCAACCCCATGCAAAGGGTCTGCACCAGGATCGAGAGGCGCACAGTGGGGTGTGCGAACATCTCATGCACTGCCGCAATCATCAGGGGCAGGCGGAAGGGGCGTCGGTTTTCGGGCGCCAGAGATTCAGGCAGGCGCGTGGCCATCCAGATCACGATGATCGTGGCGAATATGATGAAGGACACAAAGATGCCGCGCCAGCCGACCAGTGCAATAACGCCTGCGCCTAGCAGCGGTGCCACGGCGGGGACCAGAGTAAAGATCATCATCGCAATCGAGATGATGCGCGCCATCTCGCGCCCTGAAAACAAGTCGCGAATGATCGCCATAGCCACAACGCGCGGCCCGGCCGCCCCGAGGCCCTGCGCGATGCGCGCAGCCAGCACCAGTTCAAGCGATGAGCTGGACCACGCAACAGCGCAGGCCAGTATATAGAGAGCGGCACCACCATAAATCACCGGCTTGCGCCCGACCGCATCGGAAATTGGCCCAGTAAAGAATGTGCCGATCCCCATGCCCAGCACAAAAGAGGTCAGGATCAACTGTGCTTTGTTCAGATCGTAGGGGCTGAGCTCTGCGCCGATCTCGGGCAGGGCTGGCAGCATTGAATCGATCGAAAAGGCTATCGTGGCGAACATCATCGCGATCAACGCAATGAATTCGCCCCGGGACATGCGGTCGGCCATGGGGAACTCCTTCCCGAATGCGCTATCACGGCGTTTCGGGTTGGACTAGATCAGAAATGCACAGGGGTATGTGCTATTCTGCAGGGGAAGCCTCAATCTGAGACATGATCTCAGCGATCACTTTTGCCCACAATTCAGGAGGTTGCGCGCCCGGAACAGCGTGCTGGTTTGCAACGATATATGTGGGAACCGAATTTACGCCCATTTCGCGTGAATGGCTGTCGCGGTTACGGATATCCTCGCGGTCGGCGTCTGACTGCAGCAGTTTCAGTACGACCGCTGCGTCCATGCCGACGCTGTCGGCGACATCAGCCAACACCTCATGATCACCAATATCACGCGCCTCGACGAAGTAAGCATTAAAGAGTGCATCGACCACGGATTCCTGCTTGCCCTCAATCCCCGCCCAGTGGATCAGGCGGTGGGCATCCAGCGTGTTGGGCGTGCGTTTCATGCCTTCGAAATCGATATTCAAACCTGCGTTTTCGGCATGTTCGACAACGGGAGCGTATGCGCGAACTGCTCCGTCCTTGCCGCCGAACTTCCGTTCAAGGTATTCGCGCCGATCCATGCCCTCGTCGGGCATATCGGGGTTCAGCTGAAAGGGGTGCCACTCGATCACAAAGGGGTGGTCTGGCACTTCGGCCAGCGCCTTGTCCAGATGGGTCTTGCCGATATAGCACCAGGGGCAAATCGGATCGGACATGATGTCGAGCTTTACAGTGTGTGTCATTCGGACGTCGCCTTGAAATAGGCCGGCAGGGCGCGGCGCAGAAGTTTGCCGTTGCCTCCGGTGGGTAAGGCGGGCAGATGGACAAAGGCACGCGGCTGTTTGTAGCGCGCCAACTTGTCAGACACATAGGCGTGCAGGTCCGCCGCGTCCAGTTCTTCGGGGCCAGTGTAGAAGGCAACGATGATCGAACTGTCCTGTTTTACCTCAACCGTAGCCGCCCCGACCTGGGTGATCTCGGGATGGGTGGATAAGGCCGCCTCGACTTCGACCGGGGAAACGCGATATCCGCCCGCATTCATCATGTCGTCATCTCGACCCAGATAGGTGATTTGCCCATCAACCGCCATCGCGCCTTGATCACCGGTCAGGAACCAATCCCCCTGCATCCGAGCAGCGGCCTCGTCGGGGGCATTCAGATAGGTCAGCATCAGGCCCGGATCTTCGCGATGTACGGCTATTGTACCTTCCTGACCTTGTGGCACAGGGCCATCCGGCCCGAGGATGGCAATCCGACGCCCGGGCTGCGGCTGCCCCAACGCTGTGCCGCGTGCCGGGTGGCTTGGGCTGGATGAGATGAAGGTCGAGCATTCGGACATGCCGTAAGCCTCATAAAGCTCGGTGCCGGTGAACTGCACCCATTTTTCATGCAGGTGTCGCGACAGCTTTTCCCCGGCGCAAAGGCCGTGGCGCAGATCGGGAAGGCCGGGCTGCGTGTCACTTTGCATCATCTTCCGAAAGACCCCCGGTGCGGCTGCAAAGATGGTGGCACGATGTTGTTTCAACAGGGCAGGCAGATCGCGTATGTCTGTCCCGGGTTCAGGGATCAGAGCCGTTGCACCAATGGCCCAAGGGTCCATCAAGCCGGTGCCCAGCGTGTAGGTCCAATTGAATGCCCCCGCATGGCACAGCCGGTCCGAGGATTTCAGGCCATACCAGCCGTCGACCATCATCTGCCGAGCCCAGATGGCGCGGTGTGCATGCGCAACCGCACGGGGTTTGCCCGAAGTGCCCGAAGTGTAGACCACGTAGGCAAGCCGCTCGGGATCTCCCATGGCAAAACTTGCAGGCGGCAGTGATCGCATCCGGGCCAGTTCAGGCAGCATGATCTGATCCGGGTGCGCCGCGCAGGCGACCTGGGGATCTCGCAAAATGGCGGCGGGTTTCAGATCGTCGACGATCTTTGCGGTCTCTTGCTCGGTCAGTTGTGATGAGGTGGGCACGGGGACCAGCCCCACGGCGATTGCGCCCAGATAGGCGATCGGAAAATCGACGGTATTGCCCAATCGCATGAGAACAATGTCTTGGGCGCGAAGGCCGCTCTGCAGCAATCCTGAACCGGTGCCCATTATCGCCGAATGCAGATCGCCATAGGTCCA
Source organism: Ruegeria sp. C9 (assembly GCF_056537585.1). Taxonomy (NCBI): domain Bacteria; kingdom Pseudomonadati; phylum Pseudomonadota; class Alphaproteobacteria; order Rhodobacterales; family Roseobacteraceae; genus Ruegeria; species Ruegeria sp. C9. Next base: position 393,434 of record NZ_JBQFRU010000002.1, on the reverse strand, counting down.
GTCGGTTGCACCATCCGATCCCAGCACCGAAAGTGCGGTCTTCTCAGCTGAACTTTTCGCATGGCGCAGCACATGCGCGGCAAGATTGAATGGGCGCGGGCAGGGCGTAGGCGGCCCCTGATCAAAGATCGACAACATGAGAACTGGCTATCCCCGTGCGAGGCGCGTTGCAAGCAGGGCATGCTCGCCCTATAGAAAGACCCATGGCCACCAATGATCATAAATCTATCGTCAGAATTGCCCGCGACAATGGTGTCAACACCGAGTTGGAGCCGGTCGATCTGGGCGCGCGCGTGCGCGAACTGCGTAAAGCCCGCAACTGGACGCTGGAACAGGCGGCGAGTCAGGCGGGTCTGGCTCGGTCGACACTCAGCAAGATCGAAAATGGTCAGATGTCTCCGACCTATGATGCTTTGAAAAAGCTGGCGACCGGATTGGAGATTTCGGTGCCTCAGCTTTTTACGCCGCCACAACGCGATCAGGTGATCGGTCGAATGGCAGTGACCAAGATGGGCGGGGGTGCGGCCCATGCGACCACCACCTACGAACATGAGTTGCTGGCAGAAACGCTGACCAAAAAGCAGATGCTGCCCTATCGCGCCCGTGTACGTGCACGCTCGATGGAAGAATTTGACGGCTGGGTGCGTCACGATGGTGAGGAATTTCTGTATGTTCTGACCGGAGTGGTGCGGTTGTTTACCGAGTTCTATGAGCCGGTCGAAATGCGCCGCGGCGACAGCGCTTATTACGACGGCAGCATGGGGCATAACGTCATTTCGGTCAGTGATGAGGATGCGACGATCCTGTGGGTGACGTCACTTGCTTAGGGCTTGGGCCGCTTCGCGGTTCAATGCTTCGGTGAACAGGAAATCCTCAAGCTCTTCGCGCGCCTCGTTTACGGTCAGGTGGTGACGCTCGGCCAGGTAAGCTTCGAACTGTTTGCGATCTTCGCCAACGCGCGCCATATCCCTATCGCGCAGGTTCGGAAACCTACGTTTTGCACGCGCATATGACGCGTCCCAGTCTTGCGTCAGATCAGCCCAGTTTAGCATCTGCGAGCCTTCCTTAGTTGGTGTTTCAGGATTGCTCTCCCCCAAGACAGCCTACGGAGCGCCGTGCGTTGCTGCAGACATGACAAAATGTCGCAGCCGGAGTCAGGAGATAAGATGCAAAAAACCCGCTGCGGAGATACCGCAACGGGCCCACGGACCTGCAGTAAAGTGAGTGGCGGCCGGTCCGTTATTCTGCTGGTTCGAATAACCAGTTCAGTATTTTGTGTCCGATAAATACAGCAATTAACTGCATAATTATGAACATCGGAATGTGCGCAGGGTATATCCCCGCAAAGGTATCCGTAAAGCCCCTTGCGATTGTAACGGCCGGATTAGCAAAACTTGTGGAAGACGTATACCAGTAGGCGCCGGTAATATAGAGGCCCACAAGGGCTGGTACCGTGTCCGGCTTGTGCCGAATTCCGCCGAAAATCACAAAGAGCAAACCCAAAGTGGCGACAATTTCCGAAAACCACTGATGAGCCCCGGTACGATGCATCGTTTCCGAAGTTTGCAGAATCGGCAGGTCAAACATGTAATGGCTGGCCCAGACCCCCGCGATACCTCCGGCAATCTGAACAAGCATGTAAGGGGTGACCGCACGCCAGGGATGTTCACCGCGCAGCGCAAAGGCCAATGTTACTGCAGGGTTGAAGTGAGCGCCCGAGACAGGGCCGAGCGTAGTGATGATAGCGTAAAGGATGCAGCCGGTCGCAATTGCATTGGCCAGCAACGCCAGCGCGATGTTCCCGTCGGACAAGGTTTGCGCCATGATGCCTGATCCGACAACGCCGATCAGCAGGAAGGCGGTTCCGAGGAATTCGGCAAAGTATTGGCGGGCGCTCACAGCAGGGCTCCTATACGTTTGAGATGGGCCGAGATTTCAACGCTATCCATGGTTTCAATGGGCAGCTCCAGAAGTGCTTCGGCGCGGCGCCCAAGAATGTCATATGCGGTCCTAAAGGCGGTTTCCCAGTCTGAATGAGACGCGGCAGCCGGGTCCTCGACACCCCAATGCGCGCGTACGGGGGCGCCGGGCCAGACGGGGCATGTCTCTTCGGCGGCTGAGCCGCAAACCGTGATCACTATGTCCATTTCCGGAGCATCTTCTGCTGCAAACTCATCCCAGCTTTTAGAGCGGGCATCGCGGACGTCATGGCCTTCGGCACCAAGCAGCGTCAAGGATTGCGGATGCACCTTCCCGGTCGGGTTGGAGCCTGCTGAATAGGCGCGTACACGCCCTTCGCCGGTGTGATTGAAGAGCGACTCCAGCAGAATCGACCGAGCCGAGTTGCCGGTGCATAGAACCAGTATGTTCATGGGGGTATCCTTGGATTGATCGAGGACTACTCGGCCATTCGACCGATGTCATCCACCTTGTGTTGTAGTGAGATGCGGTCGAGCGTTTCGAACGGGAGGCTGGCAAAGGCGGTGATACGGTTGCGCAGCAATCCGTAGGCCTGCTGGAATGCCAGCTGCTTTTGCGCGTCGGTTCCTTCAACTTTGACCGGATCGTGCAGACCCCAATGCGCGCTTATCGGTTGTCCTGGCCAAGCGGGGCAGGCCTCGTTCGCTGCGTGGTCGCAGACGGTAAAGACAAAATCCATCTTTGGGGCATCAGCAGCGGCAAATTCTTCCAGTGATTTTGAGCGGAGTGAGGTCGTGTCGTAGTCTTTTTGCTTCAAGAGTTCCAAAACGATTGAATTTGGTCCGTCCGATGGTGCCGTTCCTGCCGAATAAGCACGAAACAAGCCGTTACCTTCATTGTTCAGGATGGCTTCCGCCATGATCGAACGGGCCGAGTTTCCGGTGCAGAGGAAAAGCGCATTCATAACGCGGCCAGGGGACGCCATAACGGGGTCATCCGAGGGTTGCATGCATAAATCAGGACGATTTTGACAGCAACCGCCCAGCAACTCATCAAACAGCCCGCGCACCGCTGGTAAGTTGGCGGCATATTGCAATGATGTCCCGCTGCGCGACTGCTGGATCAGCCCGGCGGATTTCAATGCATTCAGGTAGGTTGACGCAGTATTGGGTTTCAGCGCTAAAGCCTCAGCTATCTGACCCGCAGCTACGGAATCTGGATAGCGACGCATCAACAGCCGGAACAGATCCAGCCGCTTGGGGTGTGCGAGTGCGTTCAGCCTGTCATGAATCTCTATTTCCATAATTCATGAAATATGGAAATAGAAAGGACTCGTCAATCCTGAAACCACCAGACCTGTGGCATATATTCTGGCCCATCGCCATAAATTGGCAGAGTGTCGGGTTGTTTCAGCTCTTTGACATGGGCGATACGGCCGACATCAAAGCTCCAGATAGGAATGACATAGCGACCCGCTGTCAGAACACGATCCAGCGCGCGCGTTGCCGCAACAAAATCCTCGTGGCTTTCCGAGGCCAGCATCGCGTCGATCAGCCCGTCCACGGCGGGCGAGGTCAGGCCCATAACATTCCGCGTCCCGGGAGCATTTGCGTTTTCGCTGCCCCAATACAGACGTTGTTCGTTGCCTGGCGAGAGCGACAGCGCTCGACGGAACGGGGTCATGTCAAAATCTTGCGCATCGATGCGTGAAGTATATTGCGCGTCATCTACTTTCTCGACTGTCAACTGGATACCCAGGCGTTCGAGGGCGCGCGCGTAGATTTCCGCGATCACGCCGACATCCTGGACCACGTTCAGGCTGCCCTGGCTGATGACCAGATCAATCAAAAACGGCTCACCGCTGGCGTTGCGAAGCTGGCCGTCCTGAATGGTCCATCCGGCCTCTTCCAGCAGTTTAAGCGCTTTGCGGATATTTCGACGGTTGCGTTCGGTTCCATCGCTTTTAGGCAATTCATATCCATCCAGCGTGCCCGGTGCCAACTCGGCGGCGTAAGGTTGAAGCAATTCCTCGACACGACCAGTGGCCGGTCCGGGTTGCATCCCTAATTCCGAACCCGAGAAATATGAGATGATCCTGGGCTGCGCTCCGCCTGTAATGGTGTCGTTGATGAACTCGAAGTTGAAGGCCAGCGTTAGTGCCTCGCGTACGCGCCAGTCATCGAATGGGGCCTTGCGTGTGTTCATGACAAAGCCGGTCATGCCTGATGGTTTTTGATGGGGAATTTCCGTCTTCACAACATCACCGCGCTGAACCGCTGGGAAGTTGTACTGCGTGTTCCATTTATCCGCGTTGAATTCACGAACGGCCGAAAGCTCGCCAGCTTTAAACGCTTCAAACGCGACTGTGCCGTCTCCGTAGAACTCAATCCGCATGTCATCCAGATTCATCGTGCCCTTGCGGTAGGGGATGTCGGCACCCCAATAGTCAGGATTGCGACGCAGGTTCACATAGCGGCCAGCCTCATAGTCATCGATTACGAATGGTCCGGAACCGATGGGTATATCGTGTAGTTGAGCGTCAGCGAACGACTTTCCCTCCCACTGCGCTTTTTGCAGGATCGGGCGCATTCCGGCGATCAGGGCCAGTTCGCGATCCGGTTCGTTAAAGGTGATCCGAACGCTGCGCGGTCCAGTCTGTTCAATGCTATCAATCTTGCCCCACAGCCCGCGATATCGCAGGTGGCCTTCGGTGCCCAGTGTCTCATACGACCAGATCACGTCATCGACTGTGACCGGCGATCCATCCGAGAATTCAGCATTTTTGCGCAGCGTGAATTCTACCCATGTGCGGTCCGAATCCGTCTCTACTGATTCGGCTAACAACCCGTAAAGAGTGAAAGGTTCGTCCCAAGAGCGGCCCATCAGGCTTTCATGAGTCCAAAATCGCAACTGCCACGGCGCGGTGCCTTTTTGCACAAACGGGTTCAGACTGTTATAGCCGCCGGTATTGCCAAATACGACCTTGCCGCCCTTGGGCGCGTCAGGATTTGCGTAGGGTAGCGACACAAAATCCGGTGGTAGGGCCGGGTCACCATACATAGCTATGCCATGGGCCGATTCTGCTGACGCCATTGAGGCGGCGAAAATACAGGTGATTCCCACAATCGCGGGACGAAGGGGGCGGAGATAATCGGGGCTCATTTTGGAAACAATCCTGCTCTGGCCTTATTTTGTTTGGGATTCACCGTAGCCATGATTTTTCTTATTATCAAACTTTTAGCTTGGACGAGGGCGTGGAATTGCTTATAAAGGTTCTACTGCTCGATAGGTTTCTTGCCTGTATGAAACCTGCCTCAATAACTTAACGCCCGCTTCGTGCGGGCGTTTTTTTTGGCAAAACTCGTGCGGGCGCGCGGATCAGATCATTCCCCGTTTTCTTTGCAGGTGCAGCATGGCACTGTGTTTGAGAAACAAAAACTCATAAGGAGAGTGCCATGAGTCTGTCGGGCAAAACAGCCGTCGTCACGGGGTCGAATTCGGGGATTGGGCTGGGCATCGCGCGTGAGCTGGCGAAGGCCGGGGCGGATGTGGTGCTGAATTCGTTCACCGACCGTGATGAAGATCATGCGCTGGCCACCGAGATTGGCAAAGAGACGGGAACCAACGCGCGCTATATCAAGGCAGATATGTCCAAGGGCGATGAATGCCGTGCACTGATCGAACAGGCAGGTGCTTGTGACATTCTGGTGAACAACGCCGGCATTCAGCATGTGGCTCCGATCGATCAGTTTCCGTCGGACAAATGGGATGCGATCATCGCGATCAACATGAATTCGGTCTTTCATACGATGGCGGCAGCGCTTCCGATGATGCGCGCGGCGGGCTGGGGGCGGATCGTGAATATTGCCTCGGCTCACGGTCTGACGGCCTCGCCCTACAAGGCGGCTTATATCGCGGCAAAGCATGGTGTCGTCGGGATGAGCAAGACCGTGGCGCTGGAGACTGCGCAGGAGCCGATTACCTGCAATGCTATTTGTCCGGGATACGTACTGACTCCATTGGTTGAGGCGCAAATTCCCAACACGATGAAAGAGTACAATATGAGCCGTGAGGATGTGGTGAAGAACATCCTGCTGGAGCGGCAGCCGTCGAAGGAGTTTGCCACGGTCGAGCAGCTGGGCGGAACTACGATCTTCTTGTGCTCGGATGCAGCGGCACAGATCACAGGAACGACGATATCCGTGGATGGGGGATGGACGGCATTGTGAGGGACCATGGGGGCTCTGCCCCCATACCCCCGAGGTATTTCTGGCCAGATGAAGAGGCGGAACCATGAAACGGATTAATCTGGCATTGCAGGGCGGTGGGGCGCATGGCGCGTTTACCTGGGGTGTACTGGATCGATTGCTGGATGAAGAGGATATCGAGGTTGCCGCGATCACTGGGACTTCGGCCGGCGCGCTGAACGGGGCAGCGTTCAAATCTGGGATGGTGCATGCAGGGCGCGAGGGCGCGCGGGCGTGTCTGGATGGGCTTTGGAAACGCATGGGTGCCGTCGGCGATATGCGAATTGCCCATTGGATGCGGGGCATTGAGCCTGCTCATGTTGCACAAGCGTTGGAGTACTCCGTTCCGTTCTCGATGGCCGAAGCATGGTCGCGGCTGGTATCGCCTTACGCTTATGGGCCGTTTTATCGCAATCCGCTCACCCCGGTTGTGGATCGGTTCAACTTTGATGAGATTTGTGCAGACGAAGGGCCCGCGCTGTTTGTCTGCGCCACCTGTGTGCGTAGCGGCAAGATTCGCGTGTTCACAGGCGAGGAGATTTCGACCGATGCGATTCTCGCCTCGGCCTGCTTGCCGAACCTGTTTCAGGCGGTTGAGATCTATGACCCGAAATCCGAGCGGACCGAAGCGTATTGGGATGGCGGCTATACCGGAAACCCGGCGCTTTATCCGTTGTTCGGTGGGGAATTGCCAGATGATGTGGTGATTGTGAACATCAACCCGCTGGAACGCGATGAGGTGCCTAAAACGCCGCAGCAGATTCAGAACCGGATCAATGAGATCAGCTTTAACTCATCGTTGTTTCGCGAGCTGCGTGCGATCAATTTCGTTCAACGGCTTCTGGCCGAAGGCAAGCTGAAGGCTGGTGAGATGAGCCGGGTGCTGGTGCATATGATCGCTGATGACGCCTTGATGAACGACCTTTCGGCGGCCACCAAGATCGTGCCAAACCCGGTTGTGCTAAACCGGCTGAAACAGTCCGGCCGCGATGCGGCGGATCAGTTTCTGAGCGCGCATAAGGACGATCTGGGTCAGCGCAGCACGGTCGATTTGCCCGCAATGTTTGGTTGATTATTCAGGCGGCTGGGTTGGGTCTTTGTCATTCGGGTAAACCAGACCCGCTGAGATCACCAGCTTGGCTGCATCCTCGATGGACATATCCAGCAGGATCACATCCTCTGCGGGGAAAAACAACAGGAACCCGGATGTGGGGTTTGGGGTTGTCGGGACAAACACGCTTAGCAACTCGCCCCCGGTTTCGGCACGATCGCTCACTTCACCGCGCGCTGTTGTCGAGACGAAGCCGATTGCCCAGATGCCCCGGCGCGGATACTGGATCAGGCAGGCTTTTTCGAAAGACCGCTCGGTCTGGGCGAATACAGTTTCCGAGATTTGCTTGATGCCGGAATAAACCGAACGGACCACGGGCATGCGGTCGACGACACTTTCGGCGAAATGGATCAGCGATCGGCCCAGGATGCCCTTTGCGATCCAGCCGACGATAATCGTGAACAGCAGGAATATGACCACGCCAACGCCGCGCAGGTTGATGCCGACATATTCCGAGGGTTGGAACCGTTGCGGGATCAGGGGCAGGACGGCGCTGTCGATCCAGCCAACCACAGACCAGATTAACCAGATGGTCAGCCACACCGGAGCAATGACGACGATACCAGTCAGAAAGGACGCGCGTAGCCGGGAGAACAGGCCGGGGCGTCGGTGGGGTTCTTCGTCAAACGGAGTGTTCATTGCGGTCCTGAGTGGTTTGCGGAATTAGGTAAGCAGTCCGGGCGCTTGGTGCAATAGCTGGGGTCAGTGGGCTGATTCCGTCAGCGCACGCGCGATGACCGCTGCCAGTCGGGCGTTGTTGCGTACCAATGCGATGTTGGCGGTAAGCGAACGGCCTTCGGTCTGTTCATAGATACGCTGTAGCAGATAAGGTGTGACGCCTTTGCCAGTGATCCGGTGAGTTTCTGCATCGGCCTGTGCGGACGCGATGATCGGGGCCAGTTCCTCGGACGGGATCTGGTCGGCTTGCGGGATCGGGTTAGCGACCAACTGACCACCCGGCAGCCCCAACGCACGCCGTGTAGCGTGGGCTTTTGCTATGTCAGCGGCATCATCCATGCGCAGCGGGGCTGCCAAGGGTGATTTTGCGGACCAGAAGGCCGGGAACTCGTCCTGTCCGTGGGCGATGACGGGGACGCCGAGCGTTTCCAGAACTTCAAGCGTTTTGGCGAGGTCGAGGATGGCTTTGGCCCCGGCCGCGACCACAGTCACCGGGGTCTGCGCGAGCTCGTGCAGGTCAGCGGAGATGTCGAAGGAGGTTTCGGCCCCCTGATGCACCCCACCGATGCCTCCGGTGGCGAAGACCTCGATGCCTGCATAATGTGCGGCGATCATTGTTGCGGCGACGGTGGTGGCCCCGGTGCCGCCTGTCGCGAGGCAGGCGGCCATGTCAGCGCGTGACAGTTTGGCGACGCCTTGCGCTTGACCCAGTGCGCTCAGCTGGTCGGCTTCGAGGCCGACGTGCAAAACTCCGTCAATAACGGCAATCGTTGCTGGAACGGCGCCCGCATCGCGGATGTCTTGTTCAACCTGTGCCGCGACCTCGATGTTCTGGGGGTAGGGCATGCCATGGGTGATGATGGTGCTTTCCAATGCCACGATTGGTTGGCCCGCATCCTTGGCGGCGCGGACCTCTGCGGAATAGTGAATGGTGATCACAGTGGGGTTTCTCCGGAAACATAGGTTGCAGCGGCGCGCAGCGCGCGGCTGAGTGCCGCGTCACTGTCGGCACCATTCGCCTCGGCGGCGATATGGGCGGCCATGAAAGTGTCGCCCGCGCCGGTCACGCGGGTGACCAGAACGGACGGGGGTGTTTGGGTCAAGACAGCATCAGCATCCCCGACGGTGGCCGAGTTGCCGCCATCGGTCACAAGAACCCGCAACGCGCCACGGTCCAGCAGGCCTTTGGCGGCGCTCTCGGAATCGGTGAACTCGCGTTGGCAAAGCAGTCCGGCCTCTTCGAGATTCACATAGAGCGTTGCACGGGCGTGTTTGAGGAAGGGCAGCAGCCGTTCTGCCTTGCCGGGCGAGGCCGGGGCGACGCGCAGGTCGGCTTTGGCAAAGGCGGGGCTTTGGGCGATCTCTTCAAGCAAGGTCAGCGTGAGGTTACCGTCCAGCGCGATGGGCCCTTCGAATGGTGTATTTTCATAACCCAGCGGACCATGCATCAAGGGACGCAGGATTTTGGCTCCGGCAGCTTCAAGCGAATGCGCATCGGCAATGGCGGCGATCAGCCCGTTGGCCCCTTCGACCGCCATGTAACGGTCGGTGGGCAGGTCTTGCGAGCGATAGATGTGATCGGTGACCATCCCTAAACGCGCGCAGGACCGGACCAGTTCATCCCCTTCAGCGTCGCGGCCAATTGCGGTCAGCAAAGTCGGGGTCATTCCGAACCGCACCAGCGTCATGGCGATGTTCATGGCGACGCCACCCGGCAGGCGAGTAATGCGGCCGGGTACATCCGAGCCCTGTCGCATGGCGCTGGCCGAGCGTCCGATCACGTCCCAAAGGACCGAGCCGATGCACAAAATTTCGCTGTTCTTGTTCATGCCTTGTGTCATGCCGCAGCCCCGACGCGGGTGCAAGGGTTAACGCTCGCATCCCTCAGCGCATTGCGGCAATCAGAGAGTTCAGCGCCTCCAACGGGTTATCTTGCGACCAGATTTCCTCTCCGATGCCGAAGAAATCGGTGCAGGGGGTGAGGTCTCGGATCAGATCGGACGTCAGGCCGCCCTCGGCCACGACGGGAACCTCGATCATTTCGGACCACCATTGGAACAGGTCCTTTTCGGCCTGAGTACCATCGCCCAGCGTGGCGGAACCAACCGGGCCAAAGGCCACGTAATCCGCGCCACTTTCACCAGCAGTCATCCCGTCATGGCTGGAAGACCCGCAAAAACTGCCGACAATCGCATCCGCGCCCAGCTCCTTACGGGCTGCCCTGACAGACCGCGCGCCGTCATCCAGATGCACCCCGTCCAGACCCAACCGCTGCGCCAGCAATACATGGTTGGAAATCACGATGGCTACATCGCGCGCATGCGCAACTTCGCGGCAAGCATCGGCGGCGCGCGCGATGGTATCTTCGTCGCTTCCAGCCAAGGCGAGGCGGATACATGCAATTTCAGCCCCGTCCAATACGTGACCCAATTGATCAGGGAATGTACTCAGCGCGATGGTCGGAGGCGTGATCAGGTAAATCTGCGGCTGCTCGGGGGTGTCCATGGCGCGTCCTTCGGGTTTGTCATCTTTGGCGCGGTTTAGCGGATTGCGCGGGGGAAGCAAACTTTTATGCCGGCTACGTACCCTTTTGCGAACAGAAGACGCCGGGCCGACTTGCCCTCGACCCATGCGGCCATTAGAGCAAGCGGAGTTTTTCGGAGTTAGCCATGCCCAGCGATACATCACAGCCGTCTTTTGTTCTGGTGCGCCCTCAGATGGGTGAGAACATCGGTGCTGCCGCGCGGGCGATGTGGAACTTTGGGCTGGATCGGATGCGGATCGTGGCACCGCGCGACGGCTGGCCCAACCCCAAGGCGGTGGCGATGTCCAGCGGGGCCGGGCGGCTTTTGGATGAGGCGCAGTTATTTGACGATCTGGCGGGCGCGCTGGAGGACACCACCTTTGTCTTCGCCACCACAGCGCGGCAACGTGGGTTGACCAAGCCTGTCTATAGCCCGGAGCGCGCAATGCAGCTTGCATCGCAGAAAGTGGCGGCGGGCGAAAAGGTCGCTGTTCTGTTTGGCCCGGAACGGGCAGGGCTTGAGAATGAGGATATCGCCAAGGCCAATGCGATTATCTCGGTGCCAGTGAATCCGGAATATGCGTCGTTGAACCTCGGGCAGTGCGTTCTGCTGACCGCCTACGAATGGATGCGCCAGACCGGGGATGTCGTGCATGAGTCAACTGATCTGGGCAAGGGCGATTGGGCGACCGGGATCGAGGTTGAAAAGTTGGTCGAGCATTATGAGGACCGTCTGGAACAGGCCGGGTTCTTCTATCCGCCGGAAAAAGCTGAAGGAATGAAGGTGAACCTGCGCAATCTGTGGTCGCGGATGCGGATGACACGGGCCGATGTACAGATGCTTCACGGGATCATGCGGCAGATGGTCCGCTGGAAAGACAAAAGCTGAGGCTGGACCTATCTTCCGCCAAACCATAGCTTGCGACGAAAACAGGACATGAGGACAGCATGAGCGGTAAGCGCAGCATCTTCGAAGAGGTCTCGGACAGCGAAAAACAACAGGCCGTCCAACCCGGTATGATCGACCGGGGGCGTGGCGGTGCGCGGGCCGCGATCCGGGTTTGGCTGATGATCCTGTTCGCGCTGGTCGTGATCATGATTGCCGTGGGCGGGCTCACGCGGCTGACCGACAGTGGACTATCGATCACCGAATGGCGACCTATTACGGGTGCGATCCCACCGATGAGCGCTGCCGACTGGCAAGCCGAATTCGACAAATACAAGCAGATTGACCAATGGCGCATTCAGAACCAATGGATGGAGCTGGATGATTTCAAAACCATCTATTGGTGGGAATGGGGCCATCGCCAGTTGGGCCGCGTGATAGGATTGGTTTGGGCCGTTGGATTTATCGGTTTCCTTGTGACCCGCAAGATTCCGACAGGATGGGCTGGTAAGCTGCTGATCCCCGGCCTGCTTGGCGGTGTTCAGGGTGCTGTAGGCTGGTGGATGGTCGCCTCGGGCGTCACACAGGGTGAAGGAATGACCGCCGTTGCCAGCTATCGTCTGGCAACGCATCTTGGCTTGGCCTTCGTGATCCTCGGCTTTCTTGCCTGGTACATCTTTGAACTTGGCCGTGACGAACGCGACCTGATGCAGGCCCGCCGCGCGAAAGAGGCTAAGCTTTTCTCGATATCGACCGGACTGCTGCACTTCACCTTCCTGCAAATCCTCATCGGTGCGCTGGTGGCCGGGATCGACGCGGGGAGGTCCTACACTGACTGGCCCCTGATTGGCGGTCAGTTGCTGCCGCCCGATGCGGCCATGCTGGAACCGATGTGGCGTAACTTCTTTGAAAGTCCCGGTCTGGTGCAGTTTATCCACCGTTGCGTCGGCTATCTGCTCTTTATTTTCGCCATCATAGTCTGGCGGCGCGGTGGCAGCAGCGCGCACCCACAGACCCGCTTTGCCTTCAACGCCATGTTCGCAGCTTTGTCACTGCAAGTGGTCGTGGGCATCATCACAGTCGTCTATGCGGCACCTTGGCAGATCGCCATTTTCCACCAGTTCATGGCCGTGGTCGTCTGGACCCTGATCCTGCGCGCCCGCTTCCTGACAGCTTACCCTATCGCAACATCTGTGCGCGGAGCATGACCCCATGACAGCATACAACGACTTGATGGCCTTTCAGCGCGAAACCTCGGCCCTGGGCCAGATTGCCGGTAGGCTCGGCTGGGACCAGGAAACGGTGATGCCGCGCGGTGCCGCGCCGCAACGGGCCGAGGAAATGGCAGCGATCGAGGCTGTATTGCATGCTCGCCGCTCTGACTCTCGCGTTGCCGAATGGTTGGAGCAGGCCGCACCGCAAGATGAGGTCGGCAAGGCACAACTGCGTGAGATACGCCGCGCCTATGACCGCGCGGTGAAGGTGCCCGCCGATCTGGCGACGGCGATTGCACGCGTGACATCCGCCGCGCAGGGCACATGGGCCCAGGCGCGAGCGGACGAAGATGTCTCAGCCTTCCTGCCGGTGCTGGAAGAAGTTGTCTCGCTGAAACGGCAAGAAGGTGAAGCGCTGGCACAGGGTGGCGACGTTTATGACGCGATGGTCGAGGATTACGAGCCCTACACAACCGGCGCTCAGATCGCTGCGATCTTTGACGAAATGCGCCCACGTCTGGTGGCTCTTCGCGCCGCCGTTCTGGATCGCCCGGAACCTGTCGCGCTGACCGGCAACTTTGACGAACTGACCCAGATGCGCCTGACGCAGAAACTGGCAACGACATTCGGCTATGACCTGAACAATGGCCGCGTCGACAAGGCTGTGCATCCGTTCAGCTCGGGCAGCGGGCTGGACGTTCGGATCACCACTCGCACCAGCGAGACCGATCCGTTCAACTGCTTTTACTCGACCATTCACGAGGTTGGCCACGCCGCCTATGAGCAGGGCATCGACCGCGATTACCTGCTGACCCCGCTGGGACGTGGTGTGTCGATGGGTGTGCATGAAAGCCAAAGCCGGATTTACGAAAACCAGCTGGGCCGCTCGCGCGCCTTTACCGGATGGCTGTTTGACCAGATGAAAGAGGCGTTCGGTGATTTTGGCATCGCCGATGCAGATGCGTTCTATGCCACCGTCAACCGCGTCCACAACGGCTATATCCGGACCGAGGCGGATGAGGTGCAGTACAATCTGCACATCATGCTGCGTTTTGATTTGGAACGCGCACTGATGGCCGGTGACTTGCAGGTCGGCGACCTTGAAGCCGCCTGGAACAACCGCTTCAAAGCAGATTTTGGTTATGCGGTCGACAAGCCCTCGAATGGATGCTTGCAGGACGTACACTGGTCGGTTGGCCTGTTTGGCTATTTCCCGACCTATTCGCTGGGTAATGTCTATGCGGGATGCCTGTATCAAACACTGCGCGCGGCAATTCCCGGACTTGAGGGGCAGTTGGCAGCTGGCGATACGTCCGAGGCCACAGGCTGGCTTCGAGAGCATGTGCAGCAACATGGCGGCCTGTACGCGCCCCGCGAAATCATCCAGCGCGCCAGTGGGGTGGAACCAGGGCCGGAGCCGCTGTTGGCTTATCTGGAGCAGAAGTTCGGGGCGTTGTACGGGCTTTGAGGCGTGTTCGTGGCGCTCCGGCGTTACACTGGCCCTGACGGTACCATTTCGATACGCAAGGCAACAGCGGCGAAGAAAAGGCCGCTTCCTGCCAATACAAACACGTGCCAGATTGTGTTGTGGTAGGGCAGCCAGTCCAGAAGGTAGAATACCACGCCTGCGGTATAGATGAGGCCTCCGGCGATCATCAAAGTAAGGGTAAGGGGTGAAAGTTCGGCCAACATGGATTGTCCGGCCCAAACCGCGGCCCATCCCATCAGAAGATACAGCGCCAGCCCGAACCAGCGGAAGCGGTTCGGGTCGATCATCTTCAGAACAGAGCCCAGCGTCGCAGAAGACCACAGCCCCAGCAAAAGCCCCGGAGGTTGCGAAGCCGAGAGCAGCAGGAACGGCGTATAAGTTCCTGCGATCTTCACGTAGATACCCGAGTGATCAAGGCGGCGCAGAAACTCTGCCCATTCATCATGCTCGATCATGTTGTAGAGCGCCGAGAACGTCAGCATCAAAACCAGAGTTATTCCATAGATCGAGGCGCCCAAAACCGCCGTCGGGTCTGACCGATAGAAGACTGTCATGATGATCAGCATAGGCGCTGCGATCACCGCCGAAGAAACACCCAGCACATGAACAACACCGTCACTTATTCGCTCAGCACGGCTGTAGGCAGGTCGGATATGGGCGAATGACCACATATCGAAATGCTAGGCGTGCCGGGTCTGCTGGGGCAAGCCCACCCTCGTGCCGTTGGCAGGAACGTGATCCTGAGTAACAAAAACGCCCGCAATACGGGCGTTTTGTTACACTTCTGTAGTGCTTTGTTATTCCTCGGCTTCTTCGTCACCCTGGTCGGCGATCCAGGCCACACTAACGACTTCTTCGCCTTTACCGGTGTTGAATACCCGCACACCACCCGCGCTGCGGGAGCGGAACGAGATTCCCTCGACCGGCACCCGGATCGATTGGCCTTTCGAGGTAGCCAGCATGATCTGATCGTCGATTTCTACGGGGAAGGAGGCAACCAGTTCGCCGCCGCGCATGGCTTTGTCCATGGCTGCAACGCCCATGCCACCGCGACCGCGGACAGGGTAGTCGTGACTGGAGCTCAGCTTGCCCGCGCCGCCCGACGTGATGGTCAAGATCAGGTTCTCGGCTGCCGACATCTCGGCATAGCGTTCCTGCGTGATACTGCCAGGCGCGGCTTCGTCCTCGTCCGTTTCGCCGTCATCCGCAATGCCCGCGACTGCGCGGCGCATCTTGAGGTAGGCGGCGCGCTCGTCCGGGTCGGCCTCGAAATGGCGAATTACGGACATCGAGACGACACGGTCGCCATTGCTCAGCCTGATGCCGCGCACACCGGTAGATTCGCGTGAGTTGAAGACACGTACATCAGTGGTGCGGAATCGGATCGCACGGCCCGAATTGGTGACCAGCATCACGTCTTCATCTTCTGAACAGATGCGAGCGTTTACCAGTTCCACATCCTCGGGCAGTTTCATCGCGATCTTGCCATTGCGGCGGACGTTCGTGAAATCTGACAGACGATTGCGGCGGACGTCACCTGCACTGGTGGCGAAGACGATTTGCAGGTTCTCCCACTCTTCATCCGGCACATCCACGGGCATGATCGCCGCGATCGAGACACCGGTCGGGATCGGCAGGATGTTGACGATCGCCTTGCCCTTACCGGTCCGGCTGGATTGCGGCAGACGCCAGGTCTTGAGCTTGTACACCATGCCTTCGGTGGTGAAGAACAGCAGTTGCGTATGCGTGTTCGCCACGAAGAGATTGGTGACAACATCCTCTTCCTTGGTCTGCATACCCGACAGGCCTTTGCCGCCACGCTTTTGCGCCCGGAAATCGGCCAGCGGGGTGCGTTTGATGTAGCCGCCTGAGGTGACAGTCACGACCATATCTTCGCGTTCGATCAGGTCTTCGTCTTCCATATCACCGGACCAGTCAACGATCTCGGTGCGGCGGTCGACGGCGAACTGCTCGCGCACGCTGCGTAGCTCATCGGCGATGATGCCCATGATGCGCTCACGCGAAGACAGAATATCCAAGTATTCCTTGATCTTGTCGGCCAGTTCTTCCAGTTCGTCCGTGACTTCCTTGACACCCAGTTGGGTCAGACGCTGCAGCCGCAGCTCGAGAATGGCGCGGGCCTGTACCTCGGTCAGGTTATAGGTGCCGTCGTCATTCATCTTGGACAGCGGATCGTCGATCAGGCGTAGATAGCCTTCGATCTCGGATGCAGGCCAGCGGCGGGTCATTAGTTTCTCGCGCGCTTCAGCAGCGTCTGCCGACGAGCGGATCGTGGCAACCACTTCGTCAACATTCGAAACGGCCACGGCCAGACCACACAGGATGTGACTGCGCTCACGCGCCTTGCGCAAGTCATAGGCTGTGCGGCGGGCAACAACATCTTCGCGGAAGTCGATGAACGAGGTTAGGAAGCGGCGCAGGGTCAGCTGTTCAGGCCGACCGCCGTTCAACGCCAGCATGTTGCAACCAAATGAGGTCTGCATCGGCGAGAAGCGGTAGAGCTGGTTCAGCACCACTTCGGGCGTTGCATCGCGTTTCAGTTCGACCACGACACGCACACCATTGCGGTCGGATTCGTCCTGTACGTGGCTGACGCCTTCGATGCGTTTTTCACGCACGGCTTCGGCGATCTTTTCGATCATCGAGGCTTTGTTCACCTGATAGGGGATCTCGTCGACAACGATCGCGTACCGATCCTTGCGCAGCTCTTCTACGCGGGTCTTGGCGCGGATGATGACGCTGCCACGGCCTTCAAGGTAGGCTTTGCGCGCACCTGAGCGGCCCAGCATCACACCGCCAGTCGGGAAGTCGGGGCCGGGCACATACTCGATCAGTTGTTCTGATGTCAGATCCGGGTCGTCGATCAGCGCCAGCGTGGCATCGACCACTTCGCCTAAGTTATGCGGTGGGATGTTGGTTGCCATACCCACGGCGATTCCACCGGCACCATTAACCAGCATGTTCGGGAAACGGGCGGGCAGGACGGTCGGCTCTTTGTCTTTGCCGTCATAGTTGTCCTGAAAATCGACAGTCTCTTTTTCGATATCGGCCAGCAGGGACGCGGCAGGTTTGTCCATCCGTACTTCGGTGTAACGCATCGCCGCCGGGTTATCGCCGTCCATCGAGCCAAAGTTGCCCTGACCATCAAGCAGCGGCAGCGACATCGAGAAATCCTGCGCCATCCGCACCAGCGCGTCATAGATCGCACTATCACCATGCGGGTGGTACTTACCCATCACGTCGCCAACCGGACGGGCCGACTTGCGATAGGACTTGTCATGAGTGTTCCCGGTCTCATGCATCGCGTATAGAATACGCCGGTGCACCGGTTTCAGCCCGTCGCGCAGATCAGGGATCGCACGGCTGACAATGACCGACATCGCATAGTCCAGATAGGACGTGCGCATTTCGGATTCGATGGATACCGTCGGGCCGTCATAAACGGGGCGCTCGGGCGGGGTTTCGTCCATGTTTTCAGGGATTTCTGGCGTATCGCTCACGTAGGCTGCCCGTGTCTTGTTCTTGATCTATATCTTGTGGATACACTTTATCAGACCCGGCATATAAGGTGCAAGCAAGCAACCGTTCCCCGGCCAAATTAGGTCGGTAACACCTGAGTAACATATTGTTATCTAAGTATTAGGACAGTTCCGTGTTACTCTGAGCAGACCTTGTAACAAATTTGGAGGTCTGCATGGCGCAAAGTGAAACTGAACTCATGCTTAAGGGGTACGGGCTGACCACTGCGGAATTTTTCTACCACATGCCCGACTATATTCACGTACTGAACACGTTTATTTGGCAGGATTACGACCTTGCTCCGGACCATCCGAAGCTGTTCGAATTCGTAGAATTCTGGCAGAAAGAGATTGAAGGTCCGCTGCACTCGGTCAGGTTCACGCACCGGAAAATGATCGCGCCTGGGGAATGGCGCAAAATGGTAGGTGAGTTTCGGGTGAACTGAATCAAGGTTCAATTTATCCACGGCACTTCAAAGCTTGCTTCCAAATGAGGTGAAATGGGCTAAGGTCATGGCCGATCTGACGGTTTAATTCGGATGCATGCGATGCCCAGAATTCTGCTCCTTGCCGCTGCGCTTTGTCTAAGTGGCCCTGTTTTCGCCGAAGGGCTGTTAGGAAAGATCAAGAAAGGTGCGGAAAACACAGCAACTGCGATCGGCCAAGGGGCTGAGGCCGTGGGAACGACGATTGAAAAGGGTGCAGCTACCGTTGACGAAACCATTGATTCGACAGCGGATTTGCTGAAGAACGAAGCCACGCCGGAAGAGACTCGCGCTAAGCTGGACGCAATGGCTGGCGAAATTCTTGATCAGTTATTTGCCGAAGATCCACAGGCGCAGGCACTTTATGAGTTTAGTGCGGGATATGCGGTGTTCGACTCGCGAAAAGTAACTGTGTTCCCAGTTTCAGCTGGGTATGGGCGCGGTGTGGCGGTTTCAAAGGACACCGGACAACACACATACATGAATATGGGGACCGGGGGCGTCGGCGCCGCCATTGGTATCGGCGGTTTTGAAACCAAGTTCGTGATCATGTTCGAAACACCCGCCGATTTGGACAAGTTTATCAACGAAGGTTACGACGCGACCGCAGAAACGGACGCGATGTATGGTGAAGAGCGATCTGGCGATACGCTTCACTTCACCGATGGCCGGTCATTCTTTGTGTTGAGCAAGAAAGGTTGGCGTGTCTCAGCAGGTGCGTCCGGAACCAAATTCTGGAAATCACCGGAGCTGAACTGACTAACCGGAACAACTCGCCCCACCGAGCACACAAAATTTGGCGCAATGTGGATGGTTCAGATGCACGTCGGCCTCGGCTTCGGCGAGCGTTTCGCCGAGTTCAAATTCCGGCGAATAGGGCAGTAGGGTGCAGGCCAACACAGCTGGCCGTTTTGCCCCTTTGCGTTTGACCACCATACGTGAGCTGGCGCACATAACTGCATCGGGGGACTTATTCAGAATACCCCAGCATGCGGTTGTAATCTCGGGAACTTCTACGGTGTCGTCCATCTCGGGGAACAGCACGGTCTGCGCTGGATTATGCGCATCAATGTCAAAGCCGTGCTTGGCAAAGAATGCTGCATACCCCGCGCGGCTTTCAGCGTCGCTATCCCCCCAGACTGTGCGCCCGGCAATTGCCATCCTAAAGCCGTTATCCCGCAACCATTCCATCCCCGTCAGAGTTTTGGCAAAACTGCCTTTGCCGCGTTCTTCGTCATGCAGATCGGGGCGGTAGTGGTCGACGGAGACACGCAGCGTCAGTTTTTCTGCGTAGTCGCGCCGCAATTCCAGCAAGCCCTCGCGCATTTTGCGGCGCATCATTGGCCGCATTGCATTGGTCAGGATCAAAACTGCGTACCCGCGCTCCAGCGCGACGCGCGTCATCTCGATCATCTCGGGATTCATGAAGGGCTCACCACCAGTAAAGCCTATCTCGCGGATCGGCCATTGGCGCTGTTCGATCTGATCCAGATAGTCGCGGACTTCGTCGGCGGTGATGTAAACAAGCGCATCGTTGGTCGGGCTGCTGGCGATATAGCAGTTTACGCACTCGATGTTGCACAGCGTACCAGTGTTGAACCAAAGGGTTTCGGGATGAGTCAGCGCGACGGACGCGCGCGTTTGCCCGTCTGCTGTCACTAAACTGTTCTGAAACTTCCCGATATTCGCAGCCTGTAGGGCGTTGTCTTTCATTCCGGCATCCGGTTCTGTGCTTGTGCCAAACCGACTTAACCGTTTGTGCCGGTTTAGTTAAGAGTATCTACCCCTCGCTGACAGAGTTTTGATGTGGGAAGAAAGTTGCTGATTGGTTGCGCTAACATTGGACATGCCCCAAGCGGCAAGGTAAGGAAAAGCCATGGTTTCTCGTGTTATACCTGTTGACCCATTTGATCTGGTCATATTCGGCGGAACCGGCGATCTGGCACAGCGCAAGATCGTTCCGGCCCTGTTTCGGCGTTACTGCGCCGGGCAGTGGCCCGAGGCCACCCGGATCATCGGCGCAGCGCGGGGCGCTCTGACCGTTGATGGCTTTCGCGAGATGGTGGCCGAATCGTTGCGCCAGCACGCACCGAAGCGGGCAAAAGATCAGGAGGCTGTGAACGGTTTTCTGCAGCGCGTGGAGTATGTCCAGCTTGACGCATTGTCCGAAGATGGTTGGGCCCAGTTGGCCGAAATGCTGAATGCGGATCGTATCAGGGCCTTCTATTTCTCGGTAGGCCCCCGTTTGTTTGGCCCGCTGGCCGAACAGATCAGGACGCACAATCTCGCCACCCCGCAAACCCGTATCGTCGTCGAAAAGCCTTTTGGGCACGATCTGGAAAGTGCACGCGCGTTGAATGCGACACTGGCGGCGCATTTTGACGAAGGGCAAATCTATCGGATCGATCATTATCTGGGTAAGGAAACCGTTCAGAATCTGATGGCCGTTCGGTTCGGCAACATGCTGTTCGAACCGCTTTGGAACAGCCAGTATGTCGATCACATTCAGATCACTGTGGCCGAGACCGTCGGCATTGACGGTCGTGAAGAGTATTACGAGCGCGCCGGCGCCATGCGCGACATGATGCAGAACCATCTGATGCAGCTTTTGTGTCTGATCGCGATGGAACCACCCGCAAAATTTGATCCGGACGCGGTGCGCGATGAGAAACTCAAGGTCATACGCGCGTTGGATTCGGTTGAGCCGCACCATATCGTGCGCGGTCAGTTTGCAGGCGGTGCCGATGGCCGGGGGTATCGTGAAGTTGTCGGCAATCAAAGGTCGACGACGGAAAGCTACATCGCATTGCGGGCGCATATCAGCAATTGGCGTTGGGCGGGCACACCGTTCTATCTACGCACGGGCAAAGAGCTGGTGGCGCGGTCCTCGGTCATCAATGTGATGTTCAAGGATGCTCCGCATTCGATTTTTGGCGAAGAGGCCGGGCGTCATGCGAATGCTCTGTCGATCCGGTTGCAGCCCAATGAAGGCATCACTTTGAAAGTGACAATCAAAGAGCCGGGGCAGGGAGGCATGCGTCTGGTTGACGTTCCGCTGGACATGAGCTTTGCCGAAGCGCTTGGGCCTGAAAACCAGGACCCGCCCGACGCTTATGAACGGCTAGTGATGGATGTCATTCGCGGCAACCAAACGCTGTTCATGCGGGGTGATGAGGTAGAAGCCGCGTGGGCCTGGACCGATCCGATTATCGCGGGCTGGGAGGCGCGCGGTGATGTTCCCAAACCCTATGAAAACGGCAGCACCGGCCCGGGCGACGCTGAGTTGCTGATGAAACGAGACCACCGCCGCTGGCAAGGAATAAATCCATGAATATCAAAGAATATGCCGATCGCGACATGCTGGCGATTGATGTCGCGAATGCATTGGCCGGAGACCTTGAGGCCGCATTGCTACATCATGATACTGTCTCGTTGGCCGTTCCGGGCGGAACCACACCGGGGCCGATCTTTGATGGATTGTGCGCTGCGGATCTGGAATGGGATCGTGTGCACATACTGCCGACCGATGAAAGATGCGTGCCGGGTGATCACGAGCGTTCGAACGAGAGGTTGATCCGGGAACGGTTGCTGACCAGTCGCGCATCCATTGCACAATACATGCCGCTCTATGTTGCGGAACATGAGCCTGAGGCGGTTTTGCCCGAGATCGAAAGCCTGATTAACCCGCATCTGCCGCTATCGGTTCTGGTGCTGGGTATGGGTGAGGACATGCATACCGCCTCGCTCTTTCCGGGGATGCAGGGCTTGTCTGCTGCTCTGAACAACAACGCCCCGACACTGGCGGTAGCGCGGACCGATGTGCAGCCCGAAGCGCGTATCACGCTGACGGGTCAGGTTCTGGACGGCGCTCTGTCCAAGCATCTCGTCATATTCGGAGAAACTAAACGGAATGCCCTGGATCGTGCCATGTCACTGCCACCCGAGGAAGCTCCGATCGCGGCCGTGCTCAGCGGCATGACCGTACATTGGGCGGAGTAATCACGATGCAGCTGGATCAATTGAACTCACTCGCAGCCACACAGACGGGCCGTCGGATACTCGATCTGTTTGACGCCGATCCAAACCGGGCGCAGGGTTTCTCTGCTTCGACCGGAGATCTGCTGTTTGACTATTCGAAGACACAAATCGACGAAGATATCCGCGCGGCACTGATCCAGCTTTGCGATCAAGTCGAATTGGCAGAGCGTCGGGCCGCGATGTTCTCCGGTGAAAAGATCAACGAAACCGAAGGCCGGGCTGTATTGCATACCGCGCTACGCAATCTCGACGGAGGCCCGGTCGAGGTCGATGGTCAGGATGTAATGCCGGACGTACTGGGCACTTTGCAGCGAATGCGCGTCTTTGCCGAAGAAGTGCGTGGCGGAGCGATCAAAGGGGCAGGGGGCGGCTTTACGGATGTTGTCAATATTGGCATCGGCGGCTCGGACCTTGGGCCGGTGATGGCGACGCATGCCTTGGCACCTTATCACGACGGGCCAAGGCTGCATTATGTCTCAAACGTGGATGGTGCGCATATTGCGGATACGCTGCGCCCGCTTGATCCGACACGGACTCTGGTGATTGTCGCGTCGAAGACCTTTACGACCATCGAGACGATGACCAATGCGCGCACGGCGCGGGCTTGGATGGTCGATGGTGGTGGTGATCCGGCGCGGCAATTCGCAGCGGTCTCCAGCGCTGTTGACAAGACTCAGGCCTTCGGGATTCCCGAGTCGCGGGTGTTTGGCTTCGCGGATTGGGTCGGCGGGCGGTACTCGGTCTGGGGGCCGGTCGGACTGCCGGTAATGATCGCCGTTGGCTCGAACGCGTTTGACGCGTTTCTGCGGGGCGGTCAGGCGATGGATCTGCACTTTCAATCCGCCGAATGGGCAGAAAATCTGCCAGTTATGCTGGCGCTTGTGGGGGTCTGGCATCGTCAGGTGCTTGGGCATGCCAGCCGCGCAGTTCTGCCATATGATCAGCGTCTGCTGCGCCTGCCTGCCTATTTCCAACAACTTGAGATGGAATCGAACGGTAAATCCGTCGCGATGGATGGCAGCGCGCTGACCATGCCTTCAGGACCGGTCGTCTGGGGCGAACCGGGCACCAATGGACAGCACGCCTTTTATCAGTTGATCCATCAGGGCACCGATGTGATCCCCTGCGAATTCATGGTGGCGGCAAACGGGCATGAGCCGGAACTGGCCCATCATCATCGCCTTCTATTGGCCAATTGCTTGGCCCAGTCCGAAGCGCTAATGCGGGGTCGGTCGCTTGATGTTGCGCGCGCACGCATGGCCGAAAAAGGCCTGACAGGCGACGAGTTGGAGCGTCAGGCACGCCATCGTGTGTTTTCGGGCGACCGCCCGTCAACCACGCTGATCTATCCGCAGCTTACCCCGTTTGTGCTGGGTCAAATCATTGCGCTTTATGAACACCGTGTGTTTGTCGAAGGCGTGCTGCTTGGAATCAACTCGTTCGATCAGTGGGGTGTTGAACTGGGCAAGGAACTGGCAACGTCTCTGGGACCGATCGTGGACGGTGAGGTTAGCGCCGAAGGCAAAGATGGCTCGACCTCGGCGCTGGTTGGATACGCATTGCGACATCGCGGTTGACGCGGCACCCTGCCGCACTCTCTTATTGTCAGACAATTGAATTCTTGGCAGGGTTGTTGCCAAGACATAACGGCGCGGCCAAGCGCTGACGATGGGAGGAATGTCCATGCTGGGACAGATGATGACGCAGCCTTTGCTGATTTCGTCGCTGATTGAACATGCTGAACGTTATCACGGGCAGACCGAGATCATCTCGGTCGAGACCGACGGAACCGTCACCGAGACCAACTGGTCCGGGATCGCGCAAAACGCCCGACGGATGGCTTCGGCGTTAGAGAAACTGGGGCTGCAACCGCAGGATCGCGTGGGCACGCTGGCCTGGAATAACCGCCGCCACCTTGAGATCTACTATGCAGTGTCCGGCGCGGGCTTTGTCTGCCACACGATAAACCCGCGTCTGTTTCCCGAACAACTAGCCTATATAATCAACCACGCGCAGGACCGGGTCCTGTTCTTCGATGCGACCTTCCTGCCTTTGGTCGCCGCGCTGCAAGAGCATCTGACCGAGGTGCAGTACTATGTGCTGATGGGTGCGCGGGACGAGGCTGCGCTGTCTCAGGTGCCGGGGTTGGTTTTTTATGACGAGCTGATTGAAACCGGCGATACAGACTACGGGTGGCCCAGCTTTGATGAAAACACTGCCTCCAGCCTCTGTTATACTTCGGGTACCACTGGGAACCCCAAAGGCGTTCTCTATTCCCACCGCTCTACAGTTCTGCACAGCTTCGCGTCGAACACGCGCGACGTAATCGGCTATTCCGCTATGGATGTGGTGATGCCGGTGGTGCCAATGTTCCACGTCAATGCTTGGGGCTCGCCCTATGCCAGCGCTATGTCTGGTTCGCGAATGGTGATGCCGGGGCCGGGATTGCATGGCGAGGCATTGGTCAATCTGATCGACACATATGGCGTCACGCTGGCGATGGGCGTACCGACCATTTGGCAAGGTCTGCTGGCCCATGCCGCGACATGCGGGACCAAGTTGAAAAGCCTCAATCGTACTGTAATCGGTGGTGCGGCATGCCCGCCCTCAATGATTGAAACGTTCCGCGAAACCTATGGCGTCGATACCGTCCACGCCTGGGGCATGAGCGAAATGAGCCCGCTGGGCACGACGAATTATCCGATGGCCAAACATCTGGACATGCCCATGGAAGCACAGCACAAGCTGCGCGAAAACCAAGGCCGCCCGCCCTTTGGGGTTGAACTAAAAATAGTCGATGATGATGGCAGAGATCTTCCCCATGACGGTGAAACGCAGGGCGATCTGATGGTGCGCGGCCATTGGGTGCTGGACAGCTACTTCCACATGCAGGATGAGGCCTTGTTGCAGGATGGCTGGTTCGCGACTGGCGACGTTGCCACACTGGACCCGGATGGGTACATGACCATCCGCGACCGATCGAAGGACATCATCAAATCGGGGGGTGAATGGATCAGCTCTGTCGAGTTGGAGAATATCGCGGTCGCACACCCTCAACTAGCGACGGCTGCCGTTGTGGGTGTGCCGCATCCGAAATGGGACGAACGCCCGCTCTTGGTAGCAGTGAAGGCCGAGGGCGAAGAACCGACCGAGCAGGATTTGTTGGCATTCTTCGACGGCAAAATCGCAAAATGGCAGGTACCCGACAAGGTCGTGTTCGTTGATGCCTTGCCCCTTAACGCGACCGGAAAGGTCCTGAAACGCACGTTGCGCTCGGATTTCAGTGATGCGCTGATGGGATAAGTGCCAGTCTGGGAAGAATGGCTCCGGCGGTAGGGATCGAACCTACGACCAATTGATTAACAGTCAACTGCTCTACCGCTGAGCTACGCCGGAACTGAGGGGCGTGTATCAACAGGTAAAGTGGAGGTCCAGATGCAAAAACGTTTTTTTGTGGGTGAAGTGCACGGCCTCTCATCTAATTCGGAGGCGACTCAGTGTGGACCTTCCCTAATAGCGTAGCCAACGGCCTATTTGAGCCCGCTTCGACCAATGCTGCGCGATGCTCCAATGACATCAATGCACAGAAAGCTGACGTCGGCCGCTTTCGAGGCGGCCTAAAGCAGTGCACTGTTACCCAATTGGATGGCTGCCTGCAGTTGAGTCAGAGCGGCCGTTCTAAGGCCCCCAAATTGAGTAGGAGCGGTTCTTACTTGATTAAGACTGCCCCCCTATGAGTTTCGACTACATCCCGGAAAGCCCAGCATTAGTGTTCAATAGAAACTGGCGGAAAATCGGGCTGCTTGCCGCCCCAATCCCGCGGGCGTTTTCCCCAACAGCCGCAGCTTCTACAACCGGAGGAATCAAACCGCGTTTATCTTGGTTGACTAGGTAACGACGAACCCGTGAGACCAACTCCTCCCGTATTTCAGATGGGAATGCGCCGTCGATAAAAATTGCCTCAAAGTCGATGACCGCGCAAATAGACAGCGCAGCTTTGGCCAGTTCCTGCGCAGTGGTACCGATCCATGGTTCGACATAGCGCGAAATGCTGCTCCAGTCCTGCGGCTTTTTCCACAAAATTCCCGGATCAACACCCGCTTCTATCAACCTGTCCTCGAGCAGGAACAGCGATGCAGTGTCAATCAGTTGCTGGCTTTCACCCAAAGGACCCGTCGTTCGCATGGCACCCAATGCACCGGCATTGCCTTGGTTGCCCTCAAATACGGTGCCATTCAATGCAACGCCTCCGCCAATCATTGAGCCTATGAAGAAATAAAAATAGTCTCGATACTCAGCCCCGCGGCCATAGAGGTGCTCCGCGTGACACGCGGCAGTAGCATCATTGACCACAAAGACCGGCAGTTCGCTGAACTTGGCCACCTCGGAAAAGAAGTTCACGTTTCTCCAGGACCTGAATTTCTGAGCCGCAAGCCCAGAAAGGTCGTGCCACTTCCACAGCTCGAACGGTGTTCCGATTCCAATCCCGCATACACGGTCCCGAAGTTTCTGGGGTTCATTGGCCAGAAGCTCTTCCAATCCTACCTCCAGAAACCCGAACACTGCTTCGGGTAGCGGGTAGTCATAAGTCGTCGAGAGCTGTTGGCGTGGCTTACCGGTGAAGTCGATCAAAAGAAGATCGGCGCTGCGGCGACCGATCTTCATTCCCACCGACAGAATGCCTTCGGGATTGAGCTCCATGGGGATCGAAGGTTTCCCAACTTTGCCCTTCAACGGCGTCCCACGTTTGAGAATCTCGTCCTTTTCGAGCTTACGCAGAATGATCGACACGGTCTGGGGTGACAGGCCCGTCAGCCGCGCGACGTCCGCCCCGGCAGCAGGTCCATGCCGTTGTAAAACCGTCAGAATGAGGCGTTCGTTATGATCACGAACACCGCTTTGGCTTACCCCGCCGGTTAGTATTTTCAACGCCTCTCTTTCCATAACCTTAAACATAAACACCTTGTTTTCTCATGAAAAGATACGTGGGCAAATTAATAAATAAACTTTATTTATTTATTGACACAGAGGCTAGAATCACGGTTTCTTGAACCGGACCTTCATTGGAGGATGGAGGCCCGCCTTGTCGCTATTCCGCGCGGGGCCACAACAATTTTCTGGGAGGACAACATGAGAAATCTACTCAAGCTCGCCGCATCCGCGACTGCGCTGACTTTGGCCGCTGCATCCGCGCAAGCGGCTGGTGAAACCGTCTGCCTGATTACCAAGACCGACACCAACCCCTTTTTCGTTAAGATGAAGGAAGGCGCAACCGCCAAGGCAGAAGAGCTGGGCATGACGCTCAAGGCGTTTGCCGGCAAGGTCGATGGCGACCATGAAACTCAGGTTCAGGCTATCGAGACATGTATTCTCGATGGCGCAAAAGGCATTCTGCTGACGGCATCCGACACCAGCTCGATCGTTCCTGCGGTTAAACAGGCGCGAGATGCAGGCGTTCTGGTCATTGCGCTGGATACGCCGCTGAGCCCGATTGACTCGGCGGATGCGACATTCGCGACGGACAACTACAAGGCCGGCCTTCTGATCGGTCAATGGGCCAAGGCCAAAATGGGCGACGCCGCAGCCGATGCCAAGATCGCGACGCTGGATCTGAACGTCAGTCAGCCGACAGTAGACGTTCTGCGCAATCAGGGTTTCCTCGACGGGTTCGGCGTGGACCTGGCGGACCCGAATGTCATCGGTGACGAAACCGATGCGCGTCTGGTTGGCAGTGACGTGACCGACGGCAATGAAGAAGGCGGGCGCCGCGCGATGGAAAACCTTCTGGCCAAGGATTCATCCATCAACGTTGTTCACACGATCAACGAACCGGCTGCTGCGGGCGCATATGAGGCGCTGAAATCCATCGGGCGTGAAAACGACGTACTGATCGTTTCGGTTGACGGGGGGTGCCCCGGCGTCCAAAACGTCGAAGCCGGTGTGATCGGGGCGACAAGCCAACAGTACCCGCTGTTGATGGCGTCGCTTGGCGTTGAGGCCGTGAAAAAATGGGCCGAAGAGGGCGTGAAGCCGGAAAACACACCCGGCAAAGACTTCTATGACACGGGCGTGGCGCTCATCACCGACCAGCCGGTTGATGGGGTCGAGTCGTTGTCTGTCGCAGAAGGCTTGGATCTCTGCTGGGGCTAAAGGCAGCCCTACAAGGTGAGGCGCGCCGCAGCGCCTCATCAATCCTTTCACCAGCAAACCTAAACTTCCTGTAAACTGATTTCGTGGACGCGATGCCAGCCACGAAAAGGGGGAGAGATGTCTGAAGCAAACCAAAACGCCCAGGAATTCGAAACCGCCGCCAACGCGTCAGAAACCGTAGCGGAATTTGAAGATCACCGGCGTGGTGTTCTGGGGAAGTTGCAGCATCTTCTCCATGTCAACCCTTCCTTTGTGCCGTTGATCGTTCTGGTCGGCGCCATCGTAATTTTCGGTCTGCTGCTGGGGTCCAAGTTCTTCTCCCCCTTTGCGATGACGCTGATCTTGCAGCAAGTTCAGATCGTGGGCATCGTGGCCGCAGCGCAAAGCCTTGTCATTCTGACCGCCGGCATCGACTTGAGCGTCGGTGCGATCATGGTGTTTTCATCCGTCATCATGGGTCAGTTCACCTTCCGCTACGGTATCCCCGTGCCCATTGCTGTGATGTGCGGGCTGGCAATGGGTACGCTGATCGGGGCTCTCAATGGCTGGCTGGTCAGTCGCGTAAAGCTGCCACCCTTTATTGTCACGCTCGGCATGTGGCAGATCGTTCTGGCGACAAACTTCCTGTATTCCGCAAACGAAACAATTCGCAGCCAGGATATCGAGGCCAACGCCCCGTTCCTGCAATTCTTTGGTACCAAATTCAGCATCGGTGGCGCGACCTTCACGGTTGGCGTGATATTCATGCTCGTTCTGATTTTCGTTCTGGCTTACGCGCTCAAACACACGGCCTGGGGCCGGCATGTCTATGCAGTGGGGGATGACCCTGAGGCGGCTGAACTATCCGGTGTGAACGTGCACAGAACGCTGATGTCCGTTTATATGTTATCCGGTTTGATCTGTGCCTTTGCGGGCTGGGCCTTGATCGGGCGCATCGGGTCGGTTTCACCTACATCCGGTCAGTTGGCCAATATCGAAAGCATCACCGCGGTTGTGATCGGGGGCATCTCTTTGTTTGGCGGGCGGGGATCCATCCTGGGATCGCTGTTTGGCGCGCTGATTGTTGGCGTGTTCACTTTGGGGCTTAGGCTTCTGGGCGCAGACGCACAATGGACCTTCTTACTTATCGGACTTCTCATTATCGCTGCGGTTGCCGTCGACCAGTGGATTAGAAAGGTATCGGGCTAATGTCAGACTCAACTCCAGTCGTCCAAGGCCGCGGGATCGTAAAGCGCTATGGCCACGTCACCGCCATCGACCATTCCGACTTTGAACTGCGCCAGGGGGAAATCCTGGCAGTGATCGGAGATAACGGCGCGGGCAAATCATCCATCGTGAAGGCGATCTGCGGCGCCACAATCCCGGATGAAGGCGAGATTCTGATCGAAGGCAAAAAGGTTAACTTCACCTCTCCGATCGATGCGCGGAATATGGGGATTGAGATTGTTTATCAGCAGCTCGCCATGTCTCCTGCCCTTTCGATTGCGGACAACATGTTCATGGGGCGCGAAATCCGCAAGCAGGGGTTCATGGGCAAATACATGCGTAAGCTTGACCGTCCAGCGATGGAGAAGTTTGCCCGTGAAAAACTGACCGAGCTTGGGCTGATGACTGTACAGTCGATCAATCAGGCGGTTGAGACTCTCTCTGGTGGCCAACGCCAAGGTGTTGCCGTTGCTCGTGCCGCTGCCTTTGCAACCAAGTTTATCATCATGGACGAACCGACGGCTGCTTTGGGCGTCAAGGAAAGCCGCAAGGTGCTTGAACTGATCCAGGACGTGCGTGCGCGTGGCATTCCGATCATCCTGATCAGCCACAACATGCCTCATGTTTTTGAGGTTGCCGACCGCATTCATGTGCATCGGTTGGGCAAAAGGCTCTGCACAATTGATCCCAAGGATTACACGATGTCCGATGCAGTCGCCTTCATGACCGGTGCCAAGGAACCCCCAAAAGAGGACGCAGCGTGATCGAGCAGGACGTACAGCGCGTCTGCGACCTGATCTCCTCCCGGCGGCAAGTTGGAGTCCGGACGATTATCGCAATCGCCGGCCCCCCTGCATCCGGTAAGTCGACCTTAGCGGAAGCCGTTGTGCAATCGCTGAACACACAACAGAGCTCGGCGGTTCCGTCAGCCACACTTGTACCAATGGATGGTTACCATTTGGACAACTGCGTGCTGGAAACGCGTGGATTGCTGGCGAGAAAAGGCGCGCCAGAGACTTTCGACGGGGTCGGGTTTTGCGCTGCAATCAGAGAGCTTCAAGTTACGCGCCACGAGTGCTTTCATCCCAAATTCGATCGCACAATGGACCTAGCTATTGCCAACGCCATTGCGGTTCACCCGGCAACTCCGGTCGTCGTCGTTGAGGGTAACTATCTTCTGATGGACAGCGACCCATGGAGAAACCTGACGGATGTTTATGCCGCGACGGTTTTTATCAGCCCAACTTTGGAAGAGCTTGAAAACAGGCTGCAACACCGCTGGATCAGCCATGGCTTTGACCCGCAAACCGCGCTGCAACGCGCAATAGCGAACGATCTGCCAAACGCTGAACGTGTCATCCGTGATAGCCGGAAAGCCGATCTTATACTGAGCCAGAACTACACTGAATTCGGGATGCGCAACGCATTCTGAATCTGCGCACTGGCTTCAGCCAACCCTTGATGCAGTGCCTCTAGGCAGCCTCAGGTGCAACCCAAGTCACCCCTTACGTAATGAGGAAACCTCATGAAATTCTTCGTGGACACCGCAGAAGTAAACGACATCAAAGACCTGATGGGCTTCGGATTATTGGATGGCGTGACCACCAATCCAAGCTTGATCGTCAAGTCCGGTCGCGATTTCAAAGAGGTCATTGCAGAAATTTGCACTCTGACGGATACGCCAGTATCGGCAGAGGTTGCAGCGTTGGATGCTGCGGGAATGATCGCAGAGGGAGTGCACCTCGCGGCGATCGCAGACAACGTCGTTGTCAAACTGCCGCTGACATTGGATGGCCTCAGGGCCTGTGCTCATTTCAAAAGTGAAGGTATCAGAACAAACGTCACACTGTGCTTTTCACCCAATCAGGCTCTCTTGGCGGCAAAGGCTGGCGCGACCTATGTATCTCCGTTCATTGGCAGATTGGATGACATCAATCTGGACGGAGTCAATCTGATCCGTGATATCCGTAGCATTTACGACAACTATAGTATTGAAACTGAAATCATTGCGGCATCCGTCAGAAGCCCCAATCATATTACAAAGGTGGCATTGGCCGGTTCCGACATCGCCACGATCCCGCCGTCCGTTATTCGCAAACTGATCATGCATCCATTGACCGATATCGGCATCGAGAAGTTTCTCAATGATTGGAATTCGACTGGGCAATCGATCCTTTGATGGATTGCCAACTCGATTGGGGAGGAGCGACCTGTCCCAAATGATTTACCTCTAAGCGGCACTGCTGCATTTTAAGAAATAAGGTCTCAAAGAGAGCCTTTCTGCTTTGTCAAGTACGTCGAGCTTTGTGGAAAACCGTCGTCACTCCTCACTATTGGCGGGATGAACACTAAGGCAACGGCAGACCAATATAAGGTCAACGGTAGGAAAATGGCTAGAGCAATCGGCGAGGTCGCGGCGAAATTCCGGTTTGACCTTGGCAGCCAGACGCCTTCATTTCATAGTGTCATCTTCCCGTAAACGTCCGCTTTCACTCCCGTGCCAATTACCTTTGGCGTCTCCAGGGAATAACAGCTTTCCGTCCTCCGTATTTGTTGCCTCGGTCGCAAAGTGCACAAAGCGGATGTTCCGCCGGAAAACTTTGACAGCAGCTTTGTCGGCAAAGTAGCCCTCCGCTCGGGCGAAAGTAAACGACCGGCTTCCTCGTTTCCAGATGTTCGCGAAAGGTGCCGCAAACATCAGCTTTGAGGTAGCCTATGATCGATTGATCTCGAATCAATTGACCTACCGATTTGCTCTGCCTGAAAATCAAGCAATAACAGGTGGTTGCTGGCTGAATGGTGGTTTTGCTGGGAGCTGTTGTCACTTCATTGCCACCTGATTCTTGGCAACAAACTGGCAACACGGCCCTACATTCCTTCCCCTAAATGCGAGGCTTTCCATTAAGTCTATGATCTAAATGGGGAAAATTGGCTCCGGCGGTAGGGATCGAACCTACGACCAATTGATTAACAGTCAACTGCTCTACCGCTGAGCTACGCCGGAACTGAGGGGCGTATAACAACCCGTATTTTCGGCGTCCAGAGGGGAAGCGCACGGGCCGCCAATTTTTTCCGATTCACGCGATGCGCTTGAAACGAGACGCAACTGACAGATCCCCCAAGGGCGCTACACGGGATCTGCCGGTCAGATCAACCAGATGGGCGAAGACATTACGCTCGGCCGCGGGAAGCAGCGCGGCGGGGGTTTCGATATAGATTCGCTGGGCAAGCTGTTGGGCCGTTTCAGGGCCATTTTCCAGGGCGTCGAGTATCTGTGATTCTCGCTGCAATCGGTGGTCTATCAGCCAATCCAGGCGTTTGTCAGGACCCGTAATGGGGGCACCATGCCCGGGGTGAAAAACCGACCAATTGCGCGCGCGCAGGCGGCGACAGGCTGCCATGAAATCCGTCAGGTCCCCGTCCGGGGGCGAGACCAGAGAGCTGGCCCAGCCCATGACGTGATCAGCCGTAAAGCAGACATCCCCCCAGGCCAACGCGATATGGTTGCCCAGATGGCCGGGTGTGTGGATCACTTCGAGTTGCCAGCCTTCTGCCGCGACGCGTTCACCGTCTTCAAGCTCGATATCAGGGCGGAAATCGGCATCGATTCCCTCACCACCTCCGGCAAGCCCGTTCTGGGCCAGCTCGGTCATGACTTCGCTGCGTCCAGCTTGCGGACCACCAAAAGCCAGAATCGGAGCGCCGGTGCGGGATGCGAGCGGGGCGGCCAAAGGCGAGTGATCCAGATGGGTGTGCGTAACAAATATGTGGCTGATCCGCTGCCCGGGTTCCAGCGCATCAACTATGGCTTGCATATGGGCACCACTCAATGGCCCAGGGTCGATGACAGCAATGTCCTCATCGCCCAGAAGGTAGGTATTCGTACCACGATAAGTCATTGGCGAGGGATTGGGCGCAAGAATGCGCCTAAGTCCCGGGGTGAGCACGGCAACCTGTCCAGGGAGAGGGTTGAAATCGTCGGGGGCTTGCATTCTGACCTCTTCCTCTTGCCCGGGCAGCCCGCTAGGTTTAGCGCATGTCGACCCAATGGCTCAAACCCTATATGCCGCGTAGCCTATATGCGCGTGCCGCACTCATTCTGGTACTGCCGGTCATTGTCGTGCTTTTGGTGGTGGCGATTGCCTTTTTGCAAAAACATCTTGAAGAAGTGACCGCCCAGATGACCCGCACGGCGGCGCGCGAGGTGACACTGGTGCTGGACGTGATGGAGGGTGCGGAAACCCAGCAGCAGGCATTGGCAGCTGCGCGGCAGGACTTGTCGGTCTTGAACATGACCGCCCGCTTTCTGCCGCCGAATGAAGAGCCGAAAAACAGTCCGCGTCGATGGTACGATTTCATTGCCCCGCAGGTGGATGCGGAAATGCGCAGCTTGTTGCCTGAAACCCAGTATGTGGCTCTGCCAAATGGACAGGAAGTGAGTCTTTTTCTGGCAACCAATCTGGGCATGCTTGAGCTAGAGTTTGATCGCCGACGCCTGTCGCCGACTGCACCGCATCAGCTGATTGTGACGATGGTGTTCTTTGCGGCTCTGATGACAACGATCTCGTTTCTCTACATGCGCAATCAGTTGCGCCCGATCACGCGCCTTGCGGACGCGGCGCAGGCCTTTGGTCGCGGGCGGGTCGTGCCTTATTCACCCGGTGGTGCAATCGAGGTACGCGCTGCGGGCAATGCCTTCGTTGACATGCGCGCCCGAATCGAGCGGCAGATTGAGCAGCGCACGCTCATGTTGTCGGGGGTCAGCCACGATCTGCGCACACCTCTGACGCGTCTGAAACTTGGATTAGCTATGTTGCCCGAGAACGAGGCCGCACCGTTGTTGCAAGACGTGGACGAGATGCAATCGCTGCTGGATGCATTCTTGGACTTCTCGCGTGGCGCTGCAGAGAGCGCACCCGAAGAGATTGAACCCGAAAATTGGCTGAGCCAAATCGTTGACGATGCACAGCGCGCGGGCCAGCACGTTGAACTAATCTCGGTCGAGGGACGTGGAACCGCAATGCTGCGCCCATCGGCCATGCGCAGGGCGGTAGAGAATCTGATTGGAAACGCGAATCGCTATGGTTCACGCGCCGAGGTCAGCCTTTCGATGACGCCAAAGTCACTACGCATTCGGGTTGAAGATGACGGCCCCGGTATCCCGATCGAACAACGCACCGAGGCCGTCAAACCCTTCACGCGACTTGATCCGGCGCGAAACCAGAATCAGGGCACCGGCGTGGGTTTGGGCCTTGCGATTGTTGCCGATATCGCCCGCGTACATGGTGGTATTCTGCGACTGGGCAGCAGCGAAAGGCTGGGCGGATTATGCGCGGATATCGTGATTGGACGGTGAATTGGTAGGCCCGGAGGGTCTGTCAGGAATTAAGTTTTGCCCTTTATTATCAACGTGGGTGTCCCAGGCTGGAATACCGCTTTGCTCAGCTTTCCAATCCATCCTGGCCTGTTTTGATGCCCCCATTCCAACCAGTCTCATCCGTTCAACCCTTTCAGTATTTGCCTGGGCGCGCTCGTGAATGGACATGATCTCGTATAGAGTAACTCCACGAAGGACGAGAAGGTGATGGATCGCCTTATGAATCATCGAGGGCTACTGGTGAGGGTCTCGTCAAAGTGAAAGAGCTGGGTAGTCGAGCAGTTCGTCTGAAGCGGCCGGCGAGGGCTGGTCGATAGCTGAAGTAGCCGGATCATCTATGGGAATATCGACAGCTAGCGGTGCTGTTCCTTCCGATCTGTCGACAATGCGTTTTGATGCCGAGGTTGCAGGATCCTGCGCTCTCAAGTTTCCAAAGCCAGAACATGGCGTATACCGGTCAACCATCCCGAATTATGGAGAGATGTCGCATGACAACGATTTACAAAGACGTCTCATTTAACATGCTCGTGCCGGATACGGACGAGGTGACAAGCGATCCACAGGATTTAAACGACGTTGCCAACAATGATGTCGTAGCTTTTGTGGGGCGTGATTACAAAAGTGTTGTCTGGCAACGATCAAGGTTCCTTATCGTGTACTGACCGAAACAAAACCGTGTCGTTTGACGAATCATGGGGAGGCTCACACCCACAAAATAATGGACAACCGCGAAGTTCTGCCGTCATCCCCATTCGGAAATCACGCAAGAATTGTGTTGCTGTCGACAGATCGCTATATTACGTTCGTAAATTGGGAGAACGTTGCTTCAGCAAGCCAAAGAATACCCACCGTGTCGACAATACCGTGGAATGCAACCTAGTCTTATCGACATCAAATCGATCCGTCTCTGGTTGCGCCACTTGTCAACACGACCAAACCAAACAGCGCTATTTCTAGAGAAAGCCAGCTCTCTCAAGCTTCTGACTTATTCGCTGTCCGGTTGATGTCGGCAAAAAATACCCCGTTCGCTCTGCAAGATAATTCTGCAAATCACTATGAAACGTATCCTCGGTACAAAGTCGCCAGAGAATGTCCAAAGCCTCCTCACTGTGGTCGTACGTTCCAGGATACGCAGAACCAAGTTGTTCGTCACGAACCGCATTTCGCCGGGTGACAATGGGGGTTTTGGTTGCCATTGCATCCAGCAGTTTCCCAGACCCCAAATAATCGCTGTCTGCGCACATTTGCCCAAGTGTCCCGCGGCAGGCTGCAAGCGCTCCGGGTACTTCTCCATAGGGAATGTGACCTAAGGACAATGCTGGCATGGGTAATGTTGTGCGGATGCTTCCAGCAAATGCGGCCAACGGATTAGTTGAAGAGCCAAGCCGTTCTCGGACAATGCTGAGGTTGTCGATCAACTCAATTGGAATTGTCTCTTTGGTAACACGCCCAAAGAATCCAAAAGACTTAGAACCAGTCATCTTTGCGTGCCAAATGAATTTCGACTTGGAAGAGATTGGTTGAAGAAAAAGGGGATCGATAGCTTGCTGGATGTTTAGGATCATATCGGGCAGCACGATCTTGTCGGGATACCATTTGGATAGTTTTTTTCGTACTGCAGCACTGGTGGAATGCTCATACAACAAATTCTGCCACGCCTCTGTCGTGACCACCAGAGCATCGGCTACACGAAAGGCTTCCGGGTCGTAAGGATATGCTAGCGTTATCTTAGGGTGGGGAAGGCTTTTGAACAACTCTGGGTTCGCCCGAACATAATACAGATCATAGTCGCGCGTCGGTGTTCTCAAGCCTCCCGGATCACCTATGATTCCGCGTTCCCAGTCAATGAGGACGTCGTTGTAGTAAACATCTGCAAAGCTGGAGAGACTTCGGTAGAATCGCATTTCGTTTATACGATCCCCAGACAAAGGCTCCATGACAGGGCGATCAAGAAATTGGCAGTAAATTTTGGGACGCTTGGAATTCACGCTGTCAGCCTGTTTTGTTTTGATTGGAATGAGGATGACGCTAACTGCCTCGCTCGGTTCAATCATACCCAACTATGCGGGTCAAGTCCGCGCATGATAGTTTGTGCTGACAAGTGTGACGGCGTATTGGCTGGCGAAATTTTTTTGTTGAAGCTCTGTCTTTTTTTGTCCCATTGGAATCACGTGAGGGTACTATCAATAGTTCTTGGGGCAATTTGGCGTTGATTTATATGGAAAATGGCGGTTTTGGTAGGCCCGGAGGGACTCGAACCCCCAACCAAAGCGTTATGAGCGCTCTGCTCTAACCAATTGAGCTACAGGCCCGCCTGAGGGCTTTGCCTATCACGATGGCAGCCCGCGTCAAGCCTGACCGTTGCAACATGGCCCACAATCGAATAACCCGCGCGCAAAGCACTCATGAGGGATTGGCCATGACAGCGGGCAAGAACGGAATCACCTATGCCGACGCAGGTGTGGATATCGATGCAGGCAACGCTCTGGTCGATCGGATCAAGCCTGCGGCCAAGCGCACCAACCGCTCGGGCGTGATGAGTGGGCTAGGCGGGTTTGGCGCTCTGTTCGACCTGAAAGCGGCTGGCTATAAAGACCCGGTTCTGGTGGGCGCAACCGATGGTGTGGGCACCAAGCTGCGGATCGCAATTGATACCGGCGTTGTCGATGGCGTGGGAATCGATCTGGTGGCGATGTGCGTCAACGATCTGATCTGCCAAGGTGCTGAGCCGCTGTTTTTCCTGGATTATTTTGCCACCGGTAAGCTGGACACCGATACTGCCGCGCGGATTATCGAAGGAATTGCCGAGGGGTGTGTCCAATCTGGCTGCGCCCTGATTGGTGGTGAAACCGCCGAGATGCCGGGTATGTACCCTGACGGCGATTTCGATCTGGCCGGTTTCTCGGTTGGCGCCATGGAACGCGGGACCGCATTGCCCGAGGGCGTTGAACAGGGTGATGTCCTGCTGGGGCTGGCTTCGAACGGGGTGCATTCCAACGGCTATTCGCTAGTGCGCAAGCTGGTCGAGATCTCGGGGTTGGGCTGGGAGGCAGAGTCGCCTTTCGGTGGCGGAACATTGGGTGAGGCTCTGCTGACCCCCACGCGGCTATATGTGAAACCAGCACTGCAAGCGATCCGGGCCGGCGGCGTTCACGCGCTTGCCCATATAACCGGTGGAGGCCTCACCGAAAATTTGCCACGAGTATTGCCCGAAGGGCTCGGGGCCGAGATTGATTTGAATGCTTGGGACTTGCCGCCTGTGTTCAAATGGATGGCCGAGACCGGTGGCATCGCCGAGTCCGAGATGTTGAAGACCTTCAACTGCGGCATCGGCATGATTGTTGTCTGCGCTGCAGATCAGGCAGATGATCTTACAACACTGCTTGCAGAGGCAGGCGAATCCGTTGCGCGCATCGGAACGGTCACCGCAGCGCCGGGTGTGGCCTATTCAGGCAAATTGCTGTGAGCCACAAGCGCGTCGCGATCCTGATCTCCGGGGGCGGATCGAACATGCTGTCGCTGGTCGACAGCATGAATGGCGATCATCCAGGCCGACCATGTCTGGTATTGTCGAACGACGCAAATGCCGGAGGGCTGAAGAAAGCTGCACAGCGCGGAATTCCGACCGCAGCCGTCGACCACAAGCCCTTTGGCAAAGATCGCGCTGCGTTTGAGGCAGAACTGCTTAAACCGCTTATGGCAGCCCAGCCGGATGTTGTCTGTCTTGCCGGTTTCATGCGTGTATTGACGGGTGAATTTGTATCGCGTTTCCAGGGCCGGATGCTGAACATCCACCCATCGCTTTTGCCTAAGTACAAGGGTTTGAACACCCATGCCCGCGCCATTGAAGCAGGCGACGCCGAACATGGCTGCACCGTTCACGAAGTTACTGCAGCATTGGATGACGGGCCGATTCTGGGCCAGGCGCGCGTGGGTGTACGGGTAGGGGACACGCCTGAGGAGCTCGCCGCCCGCGTGTTGACCTGGGAGCACAAACTCTACCCTGCCGTGCTTCGCCGTTCTTGTATGGGCAACAAAGACCCAGTTCTTCTGCCCTAACGCGGCGGGGTGATTTACACGCAAAGGTTATTCGTCTTATGGTCGCATATCGCTCGGGACGAGGACGGCACGGGCAGTCACAATAACCAAAAGCAAGAACAGCACCGCGCATGAAAACCCTGACGACGACGCAAGAGCTGGCCGCATTCTGCTCGGCTGCTGCACAATATCCTTATGTCACTGTAGATACCGAATTTCTGCGCGAACGGACCTATTATTCGAAACTCTGTCTGGTGCAGCTTGCGGTGCCATCGGAAGATGAAGACAGCGCCGTTCTGGTTGATCCATTGGCTGACGGCATGTCGCTGGAGCCTTTGTACCAGCTGTTCAGCGACGAAAGCGTGGTCAAGGTTTTCCACGCCGCGCGGCAGGATCTTGAAATTTTTTGGGTCGACGCGGGTGTCTTTCCGACTCCGTTGTTTGATACTCAGGTCGCTGCGATGGTCTGCGGTTTTGGTGAACAGGTTGGCTATGAAACTCTGGTCCGGAAGATCTGCAAGGAAGGGGTCGATAAAACTTCTCGCTTCACCGACTGGTCACGGCGCCCTCTGACGGATGCGCAGAAAACATACGCACTGGCAGATGTAACCCATCTTCGGAAAATCTATGAGCATCTGGCTGCAGAACTTAAGAAGTCGCGCCGGGATCACTGGGTCGCAGAAGAGCTTCGCATACTGACCCGACCCGAGACATATGACATTCGCCCGGAAGAGGCGTGGCGGCGGGTCAAAACGCGGACCAACTCTGCCAAGTTTCTGGCCGTGGTTCGAGAGCTGGCGCAGTTCCGTGAAGCCTATGCGCAAGAGAACAATGTGCCACGAAGCCGTGTGTTCAAAGACGATGCGTTGATCGAGATGGCCTCGACCAAGCCCAAGACGCCCTCTGATCTGGGCGGGTCGCGCTTGTTACTGCGCGAAGCGCGCAAAGGGGCGATCGCAGAAGGCATTCTGGAGGCGGTAAAACGGGGCGTAGGTTGCCCGCATGACCGGTTGCCGAAGATTGACAACAGCCGCGACAAGCTGAAGGTCAACCCGGCGCTTGCAGATTTGCTGCGCGTTCTTTTGAAATCAAAGACCGAAAGCGCAGGCGTTGCCGCAAAATTGATCGCCTCCAGCGCGGAACTGGATCAGATCGCTGCAGGCGAACGAGAAGTTCCCGCCATGTCCGGTTGGCGGTTCGAGGTTTTTGGCGAGGACGCGCTGAAGCTTTGCGAAGGCAAGATTGCTTTGGCCGCCAAGGGACAGGCCGTGCAAGTTGTCTCGCTTTAACGGCGACGAGATTCCAACGCGTTCTGCTGGCCCTTGACCCGAACCAGACGAATGCCTTCCAGTTCTTTCCGGCTTACATTGACGGCCTCTGAAACCATCCGCGACCGTTCGGTGCCCTGCGCAGTGGCGTAGTCCGGGTAATCCACGCGGAAGGTGAACTCCATAACGCCATTTTTGCTGAGTTCTTCGGATCTTACGCGCGCGAGCTGTGCGTTGAACGCACCCTGTCGAATGGCTGTGCCAGCCGCATAGATGATTGCGCCCGTCGAGGTTGGGTCGATCCGCAATTCGTTGATCACGGCGATTGGAACGCTGTTATCCTCGGCGTCCGGACGCTCGAACAGGCCTTTTTTGTCGGCATTTTCGGGAACCAAGGCATTAGCGTCATCGGCTGATACTTCGGATGGGCTGGGTGTGCTGCTGCCAAACCAGTTCGATGGATTCGCGCTTGAGTTGCTC
Source organism: Ruegeria sp. C9 (assembly GCF_056537585.1). Lineage (NCBI taxonomy): Bacteria > Pseudomonadati > Pseudomonadota > Alphaproteobacteria > Rhodobacterales > Roseobacteraceae > Ruegeria > Ruegeria sp. C9. The sequence continues at coordinate 352,784 of NZ_JBQFRU010000002.1, read as the reverse complement.
CAGTTGCTACAAGCGGACAGAGCCATTGTGGAGATCATCAGAACAGGCAGAGTTTTGTGCATGGACCCAGTACTTTGTGCAACTTTACCTGCATCGGGTTAACGCAAATTCGATCGTTTGAAAAGCCACGCTGGGGACTGGACAGTTGGTAGCGCTGAGCATAGTTCACAATTGTGAATGCGTAATGCAAGGACGGACCCGATATGGCAACGCCAGCCTTCGAAGAGATAGTCGAGGATTTCGAGTTCCTGGAGGACTGGGAAGACCGCTATCGCCATGTGATCGAGCAGGGCAAAGCGATGGAGCCTCTGGATGATGCATTCAAAGTCCCTGCGACCAAGGTGAATGGTTGCGCCAGTCAGGTCTGGCTGCATCCAACCATTGAGGGCGGTCAATTCCGCTTTGACGGTGACAGCGATGCCCTGATTGTTCGGGGCCTGATTGCGGTTCTGCGTAGCCTGTATAACGGCTTGCCGGTGGCCGAGGTGCCCGGTGTTGATGCCGGTGGAGAACTCGCGCGTCTGGGGTTGCAGGATCATTTGTCTGCCCAACGTTCAAACGGGTTACGCGCTATGATAGAACGTATTCGCGAAGTGGCATTGGCAAGCGCCTGACTTTTAGGTGGATTTGCGCGCTGCCCAGTCAGCAAGCGTGGTTTCCAAATCGCCATAGCCGGTTTGCCGACGCTCGAACTCCAGCCCCATCCGATCAGCGCACTCCTGCGCGCGACGGGTCAAGTCGGGATCATCGGTTTGCGCCTGATAAACGAGCTTGGTGTAATTGCCGAAATACATCTCACGCAATTCAGGATGCCGGTCCAGACCCAGCGGTTTCCAGACAAACGCATCAAACTGCCGCGCAAGGAAATCTGTCAGATAAAAAGCGGTGGTTTCATCGTCGCCATGCGCGGCAAAGGCCAAATTGCCCTCGAAGAAAGAATAGCAATGGGGCCCTTGGATCATCTCGACCCCCAGCCGCTCGCATGCTGCCTGTAACAAGCCACCGGTTCCACAATCGGCATAGACAACGTAGATGCGGTCGTATGAGCCCCGATGCTTGGCAACCGCATCCTCGACCGCCTGTGTGATCTTTTCCGGGTGCACATGCAAAATGGCGGGCAGGCAAGTCAGGGCCATGTGATCCCAGCCGTTCCGTTCTTTCAGGTCCAGAATCTCGCGGGCCAGTGCACCGCATGCGATCAGAAGAATCGACTCGGCGCTGTGCGGTGCGACATAGCCTTGACGGGTCAGGCTGTCATCGTCTGGGATCTGTGAGCCGGTCATCTGATCTCTCTGGCTGGTCTTTAGCTATATATGTGCCCGAGGTTCGGACAAAAAAGGCCGCCCCAAAAAGGACGGCCTGTCTAACGATATGATCTCGCGCCTTAGCCGGCCAGTTGGTTGTGCTTGCGCGACATGAAGTCCTTGGCCATTTCCACCGCCACGGCTGCGTCGCGGCAATAGCCGTCAGCGCCGATCGCCTTGCCGAACTCTTCGTTCAGCGGAGCGCCGCCAACCAGAACGGTGTACTCATCACGCAGGCCTTGTTCGACCAACGTGTCGATTACGACCTTCATATAAGGCATCGTCGTCGTCAGCAGAGCGGACATGCCCAGAATGTCGGGCTGTTCGTTTTCCAGCGCTTCGAGGTAGTTCTCGACCGGGTTGTTGATGCCGATATCGACAACTTCGAACCCGGCGCCTTCCATCATCATCGCAACAAGGTTCTTGCCGATGTCATGGATGTCACCCTTTACGGTGCCGATCACCATCTTGCCAACGCGCGGAGCACCAGTTTCAGCCAGCAGAGGCTTCAGGATCGCCATACCGCCTTTCATGGCGTTGGCCGCCAGCAGAACCTCAGGCACGAACAGGATGCCGTCGCGGAAGTCATGGCCGACAATTGTCATGCCGCCAACCAGCGCTTTGGTCAGGATGTCATAGGGTTGCCATCCGCGCTCGAGCAGGATGTTCACACCTTCTTCGATCTCTTCCTTCAGGCCGTCATAAAGGTCATCGAACATCTGTTCGACGAGTTCGTCGTCATTCAGTTCGGACAGGACGATGTCTTCTTCATCAGACATGGGTATTTCCCTGAGCTGTGCGGGCCTGCGGCCCGTGGTGGCATTTTCACCGTTTTGGCCATTTCGTCGCAGGTCTACTGTGACGATTGCGACCTAGGTCGTTCTGAGACCGACCTATAGGCCGAATATTCGCACTCAGCGACATCGAATTTTGCAAGATCATCCTGCATTGGTTTCATTAGCCACGGTAAATTCACCCGCAGTCTAATGCGTCGCCGGTTTCGAGCATCTGATGATTTTTGGGAATCGAAACATGAATCTTGCCAGTGAAACTGGTTTTAATTACATCTAGTGATAGGAACAAAAGGCGAACAAATGACTGCTGCCATCAAAAGCCCTGGGCGCGGAGCAACCTCAAACGAAGCAGGTCGATTCGAGAGGTTTACAACCGAGTTGACCGAAGATGGCTGGGATTTGCCAGACGAACTGCCCCCTTTGCGGACCGAAGTTCGGGAAGAAATGGCGCGCAATCTGATTACCTATAACAAGTCGCCGGACCTACCTTTTGACAGATCCATAAACCCATATCGGGGCTGCGAGCATGGATGCGTGTATTGCTTTGCTCGGCCAACGCATGCGTATCTGGGGCTGTCTCCGGGTTTGGATTTCGAAACCCGCCTTGTTGCGCGACCCAATGCGGCTGAGCTATTGCGTCGCGAACTCTCGGCACGTTCTTACAAGGTGGCCACGATTGCACTGGGCACCAACACCGATCCTTATCAACCGATCGAAAAAAACCGCAAGATAACAAGAAGCTGTCTAAAGGTTCTGAGAGATTTTCAACATCCGGTCGGTATTGTGACCAAGGGGGCTCTGATCGAGCGTGATCTTGATATTCTGGCACCGATGGCCCGCAATGGCCTTGTCCGGGTTGGCATTTCGCTGACCACATTGGACCGGGATCTTTCCCGGCGGATGGAACCACGAGCACCTTCGCCGCAGCGCAGGCTCGGAATGATCCGCAACCTGACCGAGGCTGGCGTGCCAGTGCGCGTTATGACGTCTCCGGTGATTCCCGGTTTAACCGATCATGAATTGGAAAACCTGTTGGAGGCCGGAAAGCAGGCTGGCGCCGATGCTGCAAGCTGGATCATGCTGCGGCTACCGCGTGAAGTATCCGGGCTTTGGCGCGAGTGGCTGATCGAACATCAGCCGGGCAGGGCTGAGAAGGTGATGGCACGGCTGCGCGAAATGCATGGGGGTAGGGAATATGACCCCCGGTGGGGCCACCGCATGCGGGGCGAGGGGACCTATGCCGAGATGATTGCGCAACGGTTCAAGGCCGCAGTCAAACGTCTCGGGCTGTCGACAGACATGCCGCCACTGAACTGTGCGGCGTTTGCACCTCCACCCCAGCCCGGTGATCAACTGGCTTTGTTTTAAAGCCTTGGTTCAGAAACTAATGCCAATACCGGCCGAGAAGCCGTTGACGGTATCGCTGCCGTAGTAGCGGACCATAAACCGTGTCGTTGATACCCAAGGCACCCATGTGTCGGACAGATCAACCTCGATCCCGCCACCTACGCGGGCCAGCCAGTCGGTGCCCAATACAAGTGACTGATCCCCGATCAGATAGGACAGGGACAGATCGCCCACCCAGCGGACCGGGCGACCGAACATGCGTTTTCCAGTTGGAAAGCGGTAGCGTGACCACAGAACTGCATTTGCGGCAGTTGATTCAACCAGCAGGTCCTCGTTGTCTCCGATAGGCCAGTATTCGATATGGGTATAGCGCAGGCTTGCCTCGAATTCCCGGTCGTTGGACAGGGCTTTCTCGTACGAGACCGTCATCGATCCGCCTGCGCCACCAGCCCAGATGCCGCCGCTTTCGAGAAAGTCTCGATCAAGCCCCAGGCGGTTGGCGATGGCTTGCGCACCGACAGATGCGTCGGATTGCGTACGTCCGACCGAGATATGGGCCATCGGGGTCATTTTCCAATACTCGCCGATGTCGAACTGATAGCCGACACCGCCGGTCAGGGCGAGGCTGGTCCATTTCAGCGGAATACGCGTGGTATCTCCGGTGCCGCTGAAGGTCAGAACGGGGTCATAGCGCGCGTAGCCTATATAGCCCTCAAGATAGATCGGCACGCCCTCAGCAAGGCGAAACCCGCCGCCCAGCTGGGCGGATTTGAAATCGTAGTCGCGATTGTCTGTATTTGACTGCAGCGAGATTGCGCTGGCAGAATCGTCCGGGATGCCTGCTAGCCCTAAGATTGCCAGCGACCCGGCGGCGTTTTCCTGCTGCTGCTTCTCAAAAGCACGTTCCAGCACGCTTTGAGCGGATGCCGATTGCGCAAGTAGCAACATAATGAACAAGAGGATTAAACGCATGAGAACCAAACACTATTCGCCGGACGCGGCAACATTAGGCGGACTGAGGCAGTGCGGAAAGATGCATCGAAACAGTCATTTACGTTTGGTTTCGAACGGTCTCATTTTGGTAACGCTACGGAAAAAAAGACCCCGGATAACCGGGGTCTTAACATCGATATTGTGTGTGGATCAGCGGTTTTCGATGTCCACGTAATCGCGGTTGGTCGCGCCCAGATAAAGCTGACGTGGGCGTCCGATCTTATTCTGTGGATCGGCAATCATTTCTTTCCACTGGCTAACCCAGCCAACGGTGCGTGACAACGCGAAGATTGGCGTGAACATCGAGGTCGGGAAGCCCATCGCTTCCATCACGATGCCCGAATAAAAGTCGACATTCGGGAACAGTTTCTTTTCGATGAAATACGGATCTTCCAGAGCCTGTTTTTCCAGCGCCTTCGCGACCTGTAGTTTGGGATTGTTTTCTACGCCCAGCAGGTCAAGTACTTCGTCTGCCGATTGCTTCATCACTTTCGCGCGTGGATCGAAGTTCTTGTAGACGCGGTGGCCAAAGCCCATCAGACGGAACGGGTCATCTTTGTCTTTGGCGCGCTCGATAAACTCGGGGATGCGGTCCACGCTGCCAATCTCTTCCAGCATTTCAAGGCAAGCCTGGTTCGCACCACCATGGGCCGGACCCCAGAGACAGGCGATACCGGCCGCGATACAGGCGAATGGGTTTGCACCCGAAGAAGATGCCAGACGCACCGTCGAAGTCGAGGCGTTCTGTTCGTGATCCGCCTGCAGCATGAAGATACGATCCATGGCGCGTGCCAGAATCGGGTTCACCTCGTAATCTTCGGCAGGAACGGCAAAACACATGCGCAGGAAGTTTGACGCATAGTCCAGGTCGTTGCGCGGATACACGAACGGCTGACCAATATGGTATTTGTAGGCCCAGGCCGCGATGGTCGGCATTTTTGCGATCAAACGGTGCGAAGCTACTTCACGCTGACGCGGGTCCGCGATGTCGGTCGAATCGTGATAGAACGCGGACATGGCACCAACCACACCCACCATGATGGCCATCGGATGCGCATCCCGGCGGAAGCCGCGATAGAAATACTGCATCTGCTCGTGCAGCATCGTGTGCCGGGTGATTGTGGTCTCGAAGTTCTCCAGATCCTTCGCCGAAGGCAGCTCGCCATACAGCAGCAGATAGCTGAGTTCGAGGAAATGCGACTTCGAGGCGATCTGTTCGATCGGATAACCGCGATGCAGCAACTCACCCTTGTCACCGTCGATGAATGTAATGGTGCTGTCACAGCTTGCGGTGGACGTGAAACCCGGATCATAAGTAAAGACGCCAGCCTGACCATAGAGCTTGCGAATATCGATCACATCGGGCCCAGCGGTCGGAGAAAACACCGGCAGATCATAGCTTTCGCCGTGGACAGTCAGTTTGGCTGATTTTTTGCTCTCGGTCATGTTTGTCCCTTCTTCATTCGTGCGCATGCCGGATCGCTGTCCGACAAAGCAGGCAACGACTGCGATCCGTCGCGCAGTCCGTTCTTAGCGGAGCAGCGTTACCCTTATGTGAAATCAGGCCGGGTTCGCTGCATCAGAAAGCCGCGCCAGGGTTTCATCGCGCCCAAGCACAAGCATCATGTCAAATACCGAAGGTGTAACTGCCCGGCCCGCTAGTGCCGCCCGCAGCGGACCAGCCAATTTGCCGAACTTAACCCCATTCGCCTCTGCGAACGAATTCAGGGTCTCCTCCAGTTCGTTCCGGGACCAGCTAGCATTTTGCAGCTGCGGCGTCAATTCTTTCAGTATACCGTCGGATACAGATGCCAGCGCCTTTGCGGCCTTTTCATCTGGCTGGATAGGTCGCGACGTAAGCACAAAATGAGCTTTTTCAATGAGTTCCGGGAACGTGCGTGCGCGGTCCTTGAGGCAATACATCGCACGGATCAAATCACTGGATTGTGTTTCGGAAAGCGGCGGCAAACCAGCTGACTTCAGATATCCCTGAATTTCATGCTGCAGCGCGGCATCTCCCCCGACGGCAATATGTTGTCCACAAAGGTTTTCAAGCTTCTTCACATCAAACCGCGCCGGGCTTTTGCCAATGCCATCCAGATCGAACCACTCTTTAGCTTGGGCATCGGTAAAGAACTCATCATCCCCATGGCTCCAGCCCAGCCGAGCCAGATAGTTGCGCATTCCGGATGCCGGATATCCCATGGCCTTATATTCTTGCGCCCCCAACGCACCGTGACGTTTGCTGAGCTTTTTCCCATCGGGTCCATGGATCAAAGGGATATGCGCCCAGACTGGTACATCCCAACCCATCGCCTCGTAGATCATCATCTGACGGGCGGCGTTGTTGAGGTGATCGTCGCCCCGGATCACATGAGTCACGCCCATATCATGATCGTCAACCACAACGGCCAGCATATAGACCGGAGTCCCATCCGAACGCAGCAGGATCATGTCATCCAACTGATCGTTGCGAATGGTGACATCGCCCTGCACCTGATCGCGGATCACAGTGGCACCGTCTTGCGGAGCCTTGATGCGGATCACGTAAGGTGCGTCGGGATGTGTGGCAGGGTCAGCCTCGCGCCACGGGCTGCGAAACAGGGTCGACTGCCCCTCGGCCCGCGCCTGTTCACGGAATGCAGCGATTTCTTCCTGCGTCGAAAAGCACTTGTATGCCTTGCCGTCGGACAGCAATTGATGCGCGACCTCTGCATGTCGAGGGGCACCCTCGAATTGGCTGACGACCTCACCGTCATGATCAAGCCCTAGCCAGTCCATGCCTTGCAGTATGGCCGCTGTTGCTTCCGGCGTGGAACGTTCCCGATCGGTATCCTCGATCCGCAACAGGAACTTGCCGCCGCGACCCCGCGCATAAAGCCAGTTGAACAGCGCAGTGCGGGCGCCACCGATATGCAGAAATCCGGTGGGAGAGGGGGCAAAACGGGTGACGACCTGATCGGACATGGTGTGGATTAACCTTTTGGTAACCTTAGCGGGCATAGTTTGGCGACTATCTACCCAGCCCGAAGGACGGGGGCAACCATGCGTGTTCTGACACGGGTCGAGACCGCATTGCTGACCCAGCGGGGACACTTGTTTCCGTGGTCCCCGATCTGCCTGGCGGTCGGGATTGGTTGGTATTTCAGCCTCAGGTTCGAACCCGAGGTTGAGCTCTATGTCGGCGTTCTGGCGCTTGCCTTGCTGGCGCTTGCCTCCACCCGTTGGATGGGGGCCGCGTGGTCACCGCTGGCCACTGGCTTAGCCCTGATCGCGATGGGGTTCGCTCTGGCCGGGGCGCGGGCACATATGGTTGCGGAGCCGGTCCTGCAATGGCGTTACTATGGCCCGGTCGAGGGGAGGGTCGTAGCGCTGGACCGCTCTGCGTCGGATGCGCTGAGGGTGACATTGGATCAGGTGCGGATCGGGGACGTTCCTGCTGATCAAAGACCCCGGCGCATCCGGCTGTCTATTCACGGGGAGTCAGTTGCGCTGTCCCCGGGTCTGCGGATTATGACCACAGCACATCTTTCGCCGCCGCAAGGGCCAGTTGAACCCGGAGGTTTTGATTTTCGCCGCCACGCCTGGTTCCAGCAACTCGGCGCTGTTGGATACACTCGGGTTCCGGTCTTGACGTCGGCTGCGGTGCAAGATGGTTTGGACGGAGTGCGTATCACGGCCTGGCGCATGGAGATCTCGGATCGGGTGCGCACGATCCTGCCGGGCGAAGTCGGGGGCTTTGCCGCCGCCGTAACTACCGGTGATCGCAGCGGGATGGGGCAGGCCTCGTTAGAGGCGTTGCGCGCGTCCAACCTTGCTCATCTTCTGGCGATTTCGGGCCTTCACATGGGTTTGTTGACCGGTTTCGTTTTTGTGGCGTGCCGCATGGGGTTCTCAATGGTACCTGTCATCGCGCTTCGCATGCCCGTACGCAAGGTGGCCGCGCTCTGTGCGTTATTCGCGTCGACAATCTACCTGCTTCTGTCTGGTGGGAACGTCGCGACTGAGCGCGCCTTTGTGATGGTCTGCGTTATGCTGGGGGCCGTATTGCTGGACCGGCGCGCGATTTCATTGCGGGCGGTGGCCGTGGCTGCGCTGATTGTTCTTACCTTTCGTCCAGAAACTCTTTTGAGCCCCGGATTTCAGATGTCTTTTGCAGCCACAACCGCCTTGGTAGCAGGGTTTGGCGCGTTGCGGGACTATGGCCCAATGCCAGGCCCAAAATGGCTGCGGCCTGTGCTGGCCTTGTTGACATCCTCGGCGATCGCGGGGATCGCGACAGCTCCGATCGGGGCGGCGCACTTCAACGCTATTTCACACTACGGGTTGTTGGCAAATCTCGTCTCCGTGCCCGTCATGGGAACGCTGGTCGTTCCAAGTGCGGTGGTCGCCGCCCTTCTTGCACCTTTTGGGCTTGAAGCGATTGCATTGCACGTCATGGGTCTTGGGCTGAGATGGATCCTTACCGTTGCCAATTGGGTCGCGGGACTGGAGGGCGCGCGCGGGTACGTAGTAAGCCCAGACTATTTCGTATTGCCTGTTCTGGCTCTGTCTCTTCTGTGGCTAATGCTGTGGCAAGGGCACGCACGGTGGCTCGGCATCGCCCCGGCAGCATTGGCGATAGCGCTGTGGGGTCAGGGAAGCCGCCCAGACGTGCTGATCGCCGATACCGGCGGGCTGGTCGGAGTGATGACTGAACACGGGCGCGCGCTGAGCAAACCGAAAGGCAGCGGATTTATCGCGTCGGTTTGGCTGGAAAATGACGGGGACGGGGCAGATCAACCAAAGGCCGCTTTGCGATGGCCAGAGGCATCAGCGGGAATTCAACGTTTTCTGCTGGGAGACAAAGAGCTTGTCCACTTGACTGGCAAGCGGGCTGCGAGCGCCTTTCAGGAATGCAGGAAAGATCAGATCATTGTCGCCCCGGTGTCGTTGACTTTGACCGGTGAATGCAGCGTTTACGATACGGAATTTCTGCAGAAGACAGGCAGTCTTGCGTTGTCCAAGGGGCGTTTGTTCGCGAGTTCTGATATCTCAGGCCGCCGCCTCTGGTCCCCCAAGCTGCCTCAGTAGCTTCGGATCAAGCCTACCAGGCGGCCCTGAACTTTCACCTTGTCCTCTGGCAGCACGCGGGTCTCATAGGCCGGATTTGCCGCTTCCAGCGCAATGGCCTGACCTCGGCGGAAAAACCGTTTCAGCGTGGCTTCCTGATCTTCCACCAATGCCACCACGATGTCACCGTTGTCAGCGGCCGTTGTTTCGCGGATCACCACGACATCGCCATCGTTGATACCGGCGTCGATCATCGAGTCGCCACGAACCTCAAGCGCATAATGTTCACCACGGCCCGAAACCATCGAGCCCGGTACCGCAACGCGGTGCGAAACATGGCTGATCGCTTCGATCGGTACACCGGCAGCAATCCGGCCCATAACAGGCAATTCCATCGCATCAACTGTGACGGGTTCAAAGTTCGCGGGGCGTGGACCTTCAGGGCGATCGCCTTCAATCACACGCGGTTTGAAACCTGCCGTGGGCTCTCCCCCAAGGCTTTCTGGCAGCTTGACAATTTCGATGGCACGGGCTCGATGGGCAAGGCGGCGGATAAAGCCACGTTCTTCCAGCGCGGTGATCAGTCGATGAATCCCGGATTTTGACCGTAGATCCAACGCGGCCTTCATCTCATCAAAACTGGGCGGAACACCGTCCGCTTGCACGCGTTTGTGGATGAATTCCAGCAAATCCAATTGCTTCTTGGTCAGCATTGCTCATACCTCGTCGCTCATGCGTTTTCTTTTGTTCTACGCATGTTCACGTTTTGTGTCAACGGATTTGCTAGATCGGCAGGTAAAGGACCTCATCCCCGGCCTCGCGCGCGGGATCGTGGGGTTGGCGTACCAATAGTGCATTGGCTTGCGCCAAAACACTTAGCAGCGAGCTGTCCTGATCATCACAGGCGCGGATGCCGCCGCTGTCCAACACCGCCCGCATATAATGCTCACGCGGGCCATTTTTTCCGAGCGGGGCAGAAAGGCGGGCGCGCTTGAACGGGTTCAGGACCCTTTCGATCCCCGACATGCGGCGCACCATCGGGATAAGAAACAGATAGCCGCACACCATGGCACTGACCGGGTTTCCGGGTAGACCGACCATCGCAGCATGCCCAAGCCGCCCGGCCATCAGTGGTTTACCCGGTCGCATGCGTATCTTGTAGAACGATTGCTTCAGCCCAAGACCTTCCGAGACATCCGCAACCAGGTCGTACTCGCCAACCGACGCCCCTCCGATTGTCACCACAAGGTCAGCGCCCTGTGCCAAGCAAAAAGCTGTTTCTAATGACGCTAAGGTATCTTGTGCGATAGGAAGTACACGAACTTGTGCGCCAGCGTTTTCCAGTAACGCCTTAAGACCAAAGGTATTTGAGGCGATGATCTGATCGGGGCCGGGTGTTTCTCCGGGCATCACCAGTTCGTCACCGGTTGAGATTAGTGCAACCACGGGTTTGCGGGTCACAGGGACCGAAGCGATGTTCATCGCTGCCATTAATGCGACATCTTCGGGTCTGAGCTGGCGCGGGGCCGTGATCTGCGTACCGATGCTGAAATCGATCCCCGCAGGGCGGATATTGGCCTTTTCACCGGGGGCGTCGGTTATGGTGATCAGATCACCGCGTCGGTCGACATCTTCCTGTATGACGATGAAATCTGCACCATCCGGCACAGGCGCACCAGTGAATATACGCACAGCTTGGCCGGGTCCGACGCTTCCAGCAAAGCGACGTCCGGCCGCTGCTTCGCCAACCACTTTGAACATTGCGTGCAGTTCGACTTCGGCCGCCTTGACGGCGTACCCATCCATCGATGACGCAGCAAAGGGCGGCTGATCACGCGTTGCTGCAACGTTTTCTGCCAGGATACGACCGGCAGCCTCGGCAAGGGCAACCGTTTCTGCGGGCAGCGGTGAGACCAGATCGAACAGCAGAGCCCGCGCTTCTTCAACCGAGATCATGATGCCTCGTAACGCCCTGATTTTCCGCCGTCTTTCAGTAGAACACGAATGCCGCCGATCTCCATCGATTTGTCCACGGCCTTCGCCATATCATAAACCGTCAGTGCGGTTGTCGAGACTGCTGTCAGCGCTTCCATCTCTACGCCGGTCTGGCCGGAAGTCTTTACTGTCGCTTCAATCTGAACGCCGGGAAGGTCCGGGTCTAAGCTCAGTTCAATGGCGACTTTGGTCACGGGTAGCGGATGACACAGAGGTATCAGGTCAGGCGTTTTCTTGGCGCCCATTATGCCCGCAAGTCTGGCAACACCAAGAACATCGCCTTTCTTAGCGCGTCCTTCTGAAATGATATCAAAGGTTTCCTTCGCCATCTTGATGTATCCAGATGCAACCGCAACCCGGTCGGTGACAGCCTTGTCGGACACGTCCACCATATGGGCCTCACCTTTGGCATCAAAATGGGTCAGCGGCATCACATCACTCCGGGAATGAGCGGGTTGGCGAGCAGTGCTCGAGTTGCCGAAGCTACATCATCCTGACGCATCAGGCTTTCACCAATAAGGAAACAGCGCGCACCGTAGCGGGCGATATCTGCGAGGTCCGCCGGAGTGCTAAGGCCGCTCTCGCAGACGATCGTGCGATCCGCTGGAACCAGCTTTGACAGATGACGAGTTGTATCAAGAGTCGTCTCGAAGGTCTTGAGATTGCGGTTGTTTATCCCGATCAGCGGGCTTTTCAGCTGCGATGCCCGCTCAAGCTCGTCTGCGTCATGGACCTCGATCAGAACATCCATGCCCCAGTCAAACGCGGTTTGCTCAAGCTCGGCGGCCTGTGCATCGCTGACCGATGCCATGATGATCAGGATGCAATCCGCACCCAATGCACGCGCTTCGACCACCTGATAGGGGTCGTACATGAAGTCCTTCCGCAATGCTGGCAACGAACAGGCCGCGCGCGCTTCGGTCAGAAAGGACTTGTCACCCTGAAAGCTAGGCGTGTCCGTCAGAACCGACAGGCAAGCCGCGCCGCCCTCTTCATAAGCTTTGGCAAGCGCGGGCGGATCGAAATCAGCGCGGATCAGACCTTTGGACGGGCTGGCCTTTTTGACCTCGGCGATCAATCCGTACCCCTTGCGCATAGCCGAATGCAGGGCTTCGGCAAAACCGCGTACCTCGGGTGCGTTCCGTGCCTCAGATTCTAGTGTTTCCAGAGGCTTATGCGCCTTATCCGCAGCGATCTCTTCCAGCTTGTACGCTTTGATTTTGTCCAGAACGGTCTCGGTCATGCGGCTTCCTGTGTAATGCGCGCCAGCGCGGTGATCTTTTCACGGGCCTTGCCGCTATCAATGCTTTCTGTGGCCATCGAAACGCCCTCGCGCAGATCGCGTGCCGCATCTGCAACGACCAGCGCCGCTGCCGAGTTTAGCAACACCGCGTCGCGGTAGGCTGAAGGTGCCCCATCCAGCAGGGCGCGGAAGGCGACCGCGTTCTCTTCGGGCGTGCCGCCGATGATATCTTCGAACGGATGCACCGGAAGGCCTGCATCTTCGGGGTGAAGCTCGACCTCTTTGACAACGCCGTCCTCAACTGATGCGACCCAGCTGACCCCGGTGATCGTAAGCTCATCCGTACCGTCTGAGCCGTGGACTAGCCAGGCATGTTCAGCCCCAAGCAGACCCAGAGTTTCGGCCATCGGGCGGATCAGGTCGCGGCTGAACGCACCGGTCAGTTGGCGCTTCACTCCGGCGGGGTTGGTCAGGGGCCCCAGAATGTTGAAAATCGTGCGCGTACCCAGTTCTTGCCGCGAGGGCATGACATGGGCGATCGCCGGGTGGTGCATCGGGGCCATCATGAAACCGATACCGACTTCTTTCAGCGCTTTTTCAACAACTTCCGGGCCAACCATAACGTTAATACCAAGCTGCCCAAGAGCATCTGCTGCGCCGGATTTCGAGCTCAGATTCCGATTACCGTGTTTTGCAACGGTGACACCGGCGCCAGCCGTCACAAAAGCCGTGGCTGTCGAGATATTGAGTGTACCTTTGCCGTCGCCCCCCGTGCCAACGATGTCCATCGCGCCAGCGGGAGCTTTCACTGCATTGCATTTCGCGCGCATTACGGCGGCGGCGGCGGCGTACTCCTCGACCGTCTCGCCGCGCGTGCGCATTGCCATCAGCAACCCGCCGATCTGGCTGGGCGTGGCGGCCCCATCAAAGAGGATGCCAAAGGCCTGTTCAGCCTCGGCACGGGTCAAAGGTCGATCGGCCGCAGCACCGATCAGAGGTTTCAGAGCGTCGCTCATGCGGGGACTTTCATTTCGTTCAGGAAGTTCTTGAGCAGGGCGTGACCATGCTCGGACGCGATGGATTCCGGGTGAAACTGGACGCCGTGGATCGGCAGTTCTTTGTGCTGCAGACCCATAATCGTGCCATCCTCAAGCTCGGCCGTGATCTCAAGGCAATCGGGCAGGCTTTCGCGTTCTACGACAAGCGAATGATACCGGGTGGCCTCGAAGGGCGAGGGCAGGCCAGCGAATACACCTTTGCCGGTGTGTTTCATCGTGCCCATTTTCCCGTGCACGATCTCATGACAGCGCACAACCTTGCCGCCAAATGCCTGTCCGATGGTTTGATGCCCCAGACAGACCCCCATCAGCGGTGTTTGCGTCTCGGCCGCGGCTTCGGTCAGGGCCAGACAGATGCCCGCCTGATCGGGATCACAAGGGCCGGGGCTGAGCAGAATACCAGCCGGGTTCATCGCCATTGCTTCCTGCACATCCAGCGCGTCATTCCGGCGCACAACCATCTCAGCCCCGAGCTCACCCAGATAATGAACGAGGTTGTAGGTAAACGAGTCATAGTTGTCGATCAGCAGCAGCATTTGGGCACTTATCTTCCTATGGGCATTTCGGGCTGGCGATGCAGTCCCTGAGCGCGGTATAATGTCGGGACATACATGCTCAGGCTTGTGCGGCAGCGTCAAGAGGACATACCCAACTTGACACCGTGCAGGTGAGCGTCGCGGAAGATGGCGTCTGGGCAGATGAGGCACGAAACAACGCGAGAGGCGAGATTTCGATGAGCGGATTTTACGGTGGAGTGATCGCCGGGGCGGTCTCGGTATTGGCACTAGGCGCGGTTCTTTCGCTGACAACTCCTTTGTCACGTAAACCAGATGTGACGGCAACCGCGCCCGAAGTGGCTGATACTCCGCAGCCCTTGGAGGCTGCGAAAGTTGAAGAAAGCAATGCCGATGCCGATCTGGTTGAGTTGCCACCATCCGGCCCTGAAACCCCCGATCTATCGTCAGATTCGCTGGATGGCCTGGCAGGTATCGAGCTTGAGCCCGGTGCCCGTCCTGAGGCGGGTGGAGCACCGACCGTAGCCGAGGCACCTGCAGCGATCTCATCTTCTGACGTGACCGTTCAAACCGAAGCGCCCGCGGCACCGCCAAATCCACTTGCCGAACCGACCTCGCCACAACAGGAAGCCGAACCGGCAGCGCTCGCGGACGCTCCAGCAGCGCCTGCGCCCGAGGAAGCCCCGGAACCGCAGGTTGCGGAAGAAACGCCCAAGGAGGTCCCTCAGGTCGCAGCCCTGCAGCCTGAGACCGTCGAAGTGCCGGATGCCGCGCCAGAGGCTGAGGAAGCGGAACCCGTGCCTGATGAAAATCCAATCGCGGTTGAGGGTGAAGAAGATACCCGCCCTGTACGTCAGCCGCGCGTATTGACCCTGCCGCAAATTGGCGGAGAGGGGGCCACAGGTTCCGGTTCGTTGATCGGCAAGCGTGTCGTGCCCCTAACCGAGAGGGATGACCCGCCCGTCGAACAAGCCGTGATTACTCCAGAAGTGGTGGCCAAGCCCATCGAAGCACATGCTGCCACCTTCGAAAACCCAGAATCCAAGCCATTGATGTCGATCATTCTGATCGATGATGAAGGGGCTTTTGGGGCCGAGGCGTTGAAGGATTTCCCATACCCGCTAAGTTTTGCCGTCAGCCCGTCTGACCCGAATGCAACGGAAAAAATGGCCCGTCATCGCGAGGCTGGATTTGAAGTATTGGCCTTGGTTGACATGCACGAAGCCGCCAGTGCTCAGGACGCTGAGGTGTCGTTGTCGGTGTGGTTGGATCAATTGCCTCAAACCGTTGGCATTCTGGAAGGTGTCGGAAGCGGCATTCAGGGCAACCGAAAGCTGGCTGATCAGGTTGCGGCGATTGCCGGAGATACCGGGCGCGGGCTGGTGACGCAGGACAATGGTCTAAACACTGCGCAAAAGCTTGCAGCGCGCAACGGCATTCCATCCAGCGTAGTGTTCCGCGATTTCGATGGTGCCAAACAGGACCCCAAGATCATGCGGCGTTTTCTGGATCAGGCAGCCTTCCGCGCCGGACAGGAAGGTGCCGTGGTGATGCTGGGTCGTCTGCGTCCCGAGACGATCTCGGCCCTGTTGCTGTGGGGGCTTGAGGATCGCGGCAGCCGCGTGGCGATGGCCCCAATTTCTGCCGTGATGATGAAAGAAGTCCAGCAGGGCGTTGCCGGATCGCTGACGGACGGGTGATGGCAGCGACCATCCGCCACCCCTCTAGCTGTTTCCGCTGCCTGTAAACCGCGCCGCATCCGCAGCCGCGCGGCGAATGGCGTTCGATTTATGGACGGTCTCCATGTATTCCGCTTCTGGGTCGCTGTCATAGACAACGCCGCCTCCAGCTTGGATATACAGTTTGTGGTCTTTCACAATGGCCGTCCGCAGCGCGATGCACATATCCATGTCGCCGCCTGCGCTGAAATACCCGACACCGCCACCGTAGATGCCGCGCTTTTCAGGCTCCAACTCGTCGATGATCTCCATCGCGCGCACTTTGGGCGCGCCTGATACCGTGCCTGCGGGCATTCCGGCAAAGAACGCGTCCAATGCGTCCTTGTCTTCGGCCAGTTCACCGACCACGTTTGATACGATGTGCATCACGTGGCTGTAGCGCTCGATGATGAACTCTTCGGTAGGACGCACGGTTCCAATCTTAGAAACACGCCCGGTGTCATTGCGGCCCAGGTCCAGCAACATGAGGTGCTCGGCCAGTTCTTTCTTGTCGGCCAGCAGGTCGATTTCGTTGGCCTTGTCTTCTTCGGGCGTCGCGCCACGCGGGCGGGTACCCGCGATTGGGCGGATCGTGACCTCATTGCCGAAGACGCGCACCAGAATTTCTGGGCTTGCGCCTACGACCTGAAAGCCGCCGAAGTTGAAATAGAACATGAATGGCGATGGGTTGGTACGCCGCAGCGAGCGGTAGAGGGCAAATGGCGGTTGTGGAAAATCCTGTGTCCAGCGTTGGGCCGGGACGACCTGAAAGATATCACCCGCACGGATATATTCCTTGGCCTTTTCAACGGCTTCCATATAGCCCGATTTGGTGAAGTTAGAGACAGGAGCCCCTACTTCAATTGCGTCACCCAGATCGCGCGTCTCGGCCGGCATGGCACGCTCAAGATCACGCACGGCATCCATCACACGCTCGGCAGCCTGCGCATAGGCGGCTTTGGCGGTTTGCCCCTCGCTGACCCAGGCGGGCGACACCACGGTAACCTCGCCTTTGACGCCGTCCAACACAGCAATGACCGAGGGGCGCAGCATGATCGCATCGGGCAGGCCCAACGGGTCAAGGTTCACATCCGGCAGGTATTCCACCAACCGGACCATGTCGTAGCCCAGATAGCCAAACAGGCCAGCGGCGGCCTGCGGCAGGTCATCGGGAAGCGCGATGCGGCTTTCAGCCAACAAGGCGCGCAAGTTGTCCATCGGGTTGCCATCCTGTGGCTCGAACGCCTCGGCATCGAAGCGGGCTGATCGGTTCAAGGCCGATGTCTCGCCTTGACAGCGCCAAATCAGATCGGGCTTCATTCCGATGATCGAATAGCGCCCACGCACTTCACCCCCGGTTACCGACTCGAGCATGAAGGCGTCTTTCTGAGCGCCTGTCAGTTTCAGCATCAGTGAAACCGGCGTATCCAGATCAGCGGCGAGGCGGGTATAGACGACCTGATTTTCGCCCGCATCATAAGCGCGCGCGAAACTTTCGAAATCCGGGGTCAGGGCCATGTTCTGTCTCTTTTAGTAACTGGCCCGTACCGCGTTCAGCGCTTGCTGATCCAGCACAGGGCGTGCGCGTGTCTGGGCATTGCGCACATAGATGTCAAAGATGTTCTGCGCCAGCGCCTGGCTCAATTGCGCAGCCAGTGCATCCTGCATCTGGCGTTGCTCATCGGTTTCCGCCGGAGGCAGCTCTTCATCCAGACGCACGATCAGGGCGTTACCGTTTCCGGGAATGACACGCAGCTCACCAGGGTCCATTTCAAACACCTGAGTCATGAAGTCCACGGGAACATCCTCGAGGAATGCGGTACGTGTCAGCGCATTTTCGACGCGGAAGGGCAGGCCAGTGGCGGTAAAGTCGCCATCTGTTGCCAGCTGGGTCAGAACCATGTTGCCCTGGTTTTGCAGCGCTTTCGCAGTTTCTACCTGCAGCCATGCCTCGGCGACACGGTCACGGGCGCTTTCCAGAGGTTCCGGGCGCGGCTCTAGCACTTCATTCAAGCGCAGCGCAAAGATCGAACCATCTTCAAGGAACGCGACCTCTGGGAAATCACCTTCTTGCACAGCCTCAGCCACTGCGCGGAAGCCGTCATACGCGGCGACGCCATCGTCGCTTTGCTGGGTCCAGTCGATCTGACCCAGTTCCATCTCGGTCTCACCGGCCAGTTCTTCCAGTGTTGCGCCGCCTGCAAGCAGGTCGTTGATGTCTTCGGCCTGTGCTTCGATCTGACGGCGCGCTCGGTCGGCGGCGAGTTCTGCACGAAGTTCGGGTTCGGCGTCTTCGAAACTGACATTGTTCTCGGCCAGCGATCCATTGATCCGGAACAGGGCAGGGCCGAAAACCGTAGGAAGCGGGCCGACCACATCGTCGATCTCGGCGGCAAACACGGCGTCGGCTGCATCGCCCAGATCTTCACGTGTGACATCGCCCAGATCAACATCGCTCAGCTCAAGCTGACGTTCGCGGACCAACTGTTCGAAATCGGCCCCGCCAACTTCAAGTTGTGCCAGCGCCTCGGTTGCGGATTCTTCGCTGGGATAGGGCAGACGCTCGACCAAGCGGCGCTCGGGTTGGAAAAATTCGTCAGCGCGTTGGTCGTATAGACGGCGCAGAGAATCTTCGTCCACTTCGATCGTGTCGAGCAGCATGTCGGGCGACAGAATGGCGTAGGTCAGTTGCTTGGTGCGGGGCAGGGTGAACTGATCGGTATTCTCATCGTAATATGTCTGAATCTGCGCGTCTGTGGGTTGGGCCACGGGCGTTTCGAGAAGGTCGGCTGACAGGGTCGCCACGGTAAAGCTGCGGCGGGCCAGCACATAGTTCGACAAAGCCTCGGTCAGCGTACGGGGCATTTCAACACCGCTCATGACCGCACCCTGAACGATGGTGCGTGAAGATTCTTTGCGCAGATCCGATTCGAATTCGGAATCGGTCATTCCGACCTGTTCCAGCTGAAAGCGATAGGCTTCGCGGTCGAATGTACCGTTTACACCTTGGAACGCCGGTATCTGTACAATCTCGTCCTGCAGGTTCTCGTCACCGATCGAAATGCCAAGCTGTCCGACCTCGTTATCGATTGCGGCCAGCGCGATCAGGCGCGAAAGGGCAAGTTGATCGAGGCCAAGATCATGTGCCTGCGAAATCTGCATTGCCTGTCCGGTTTGTGCTTCGACGGCCCGGATCTCGCGCTGAAGCTCACGAAAATACGCGTCGACCGAAATGCTTTCATCACCGACCTGCGCAACCGTACGCACGGTTCCGGTCAGGCTGGTGGCGCCAAAGCCCGCAAGGCCCAGCATCAAAAGACCCATGAGAATCCAGACAAAGGTTTTGGATAGGTTTTTCATGCCTGCGGCCATGGTGCCCTCTTGGTTTTGTCGGCAAATGTCTGCCCAGTCGGTTGCGGCCCTGAATACGATGCGTGCAGCCGGGGGGCAAGCTTAGAAGGACAAGCCCTGCAATCGGTCGAACAATTGCGCGATACCGGCGCGGTCGAGGTTGGCAAATGCTACACGAACCTGCCGCTTTCCCGCGGAATCGCCCTCTGGCATGAACATGGTACCCGGCAAAAGCAGTATACCTGCCTCGGGTACCAGCCGTCGGGCCAATTCGTCGGAAGCGATGCCAAAGGGATGTTCGAGGTAGGCAAAGTAAGCGCCAAGTCCCAAAAGACGCCAGCCTTTGTCTTCAAGGCGTGGCATTCCTTCTGCAATGGCGGCTCTTCGGTCGAGAATTTCATCTCGTTCACCCGCAACCCATTGGGTCAAGTTCCGCATGCCCCAAAGCGCGGCAAACTGGCCGATCTGGCCGGGGCAGATCGCGACCGTGTCCAGAAATTTTTCGATCTCCGCCAACAGGGCGGGGCTGGTTGAAATCGCGCCGACACGGTGACCGGTCAGGCGATAGGCTTTTGAGAACGAGTAGAGATGGACAAACGTATCGTCCCAACCCGATTGCTGGAACAGGTCATGAGGCGCGCCTGATCGACTGTCGAAATCGCGATAGGTTTCGTCAACCAAAAGACGAAGCCCCGTTTCCCGCGCAAGATCAAAGAAGCGGCGCACCAAGTCCGCAGGGTATTCGACACCACCGGGATTGTTCGGCGTCACCAACGAAATCGCCCGTGTCTTTTCGGTGATAAGGGCGCGGGCGCGTTCCGGATCGGGAAGCAAATCATCGTCTGTGGGCAAATCAACGGTTTTTACCCCAGCCATATCCAGCCACATCTTGTGATTGAAATACCAAGGAGTCGGAAGGATCACCTCATCCCCCTGATCGGTAATTGCCGAAATCACGGCTGAAAAGGCCTGATTGCAGCCCGAGGTGATTGCGATCTGATTCGCCGTTACCTCAGCCACATAATGTGCGCTGATCTGAGCCGCGAGCTCGGACCGCAGGTCATCGTTGCCCAGAACCGGGCCGTAAAGATGTGCGCTGTCCTGCTCGACTGCGAATTCGGCCATTGCTTGCCGCAGCGCTAACGGGGGCGGATCGACCGGGGCCGCCTGACTGACATTGATCAACGGACGGTCAACCGCGAACTCGACCCCGTCCAGCCAACGGCGTGCCTCCATCACCGGAGGGGCAAAGGTGGCGGCAGTGCGGGTCATTGTCATGGTGAGTCCGTGATTTCAGCGCTTATGAAAAACGCTTGATTAATCGGTGCCCCGATAGGGTTCGACATATTGCAGCGCCATGTCCCATGGGAAGAAAATCCATGTGTCCTGACTGACCTCGGTAATGAAGGTGTCGACCATCGGACGGCCCTTGGGCTTGGCGTATACGGTCGCGAAATGCGCTTTGGGGAACATCTCGCGCACCAGTTCCAGCGTTTTGCCGCTATCGACCAGATCGTCGATGATCAGAATACCGGTGCCATCACCCATCAGATCAGCATTGGGCGCTTTGAGAATTTCTGCTTCGCCCTGCGCCTGATGATGATAGGATTTCACGCTGACAGTATCGACCGTACGGATATCCAGTTCGCGGCTGACGATCATCGCGGGGGCCATGCCGCCACGTGTAATTGCCACGACTGCACGCCAAGCGCCGTCATCTGGTCCTTGCCCATCCAGACGCCACGCAAGAGCGCGCGAGTCGCGATGAATTTGATCCCAGCTGATGTGGAAGCCTTTTTCGTGTGGCAGGCGGTCCTTGGCGCTCATGGTCTGTTATCCTTTTTCAACGTCCGGCGCGTCGACGGCCTTCATGCCGACGATGTGATAGCCTGAATCCACGTGCAGATTCTCACCTGTCACTCCGCTGCTGAGATCAGACAGCAGATACAGGGCCGATTTACCAACATCATCGATGGTCACATTCCGGCGCAGGGGCGAGTTATACTCGTTCCACTTCATGATGTAACGGAAATCGCCGATGCCGCTGGCCGCGAGCGTTTTGATCGGGCCTGCCGAGATTGAATTCACGCGAATGCCGTCTTTGCCCAAATCCTCGGCCAGATACTTTACGGACGCCTCAAGGGCGGCTTTGGCAACACCCATTACATTGTAGTGTGGCATGACCTGTTCGGCGCCGTAGTAGGTGAGGGTGATCGCACTGCCGCCTTCGTTCATCATTTTTTCCGCGCGCTGCATAACGGCGGTGAAAGAGTAGACCGAAACATCCATCGTCAGGTTAAAGTTCGCGCGCGATGTGTCGACGTAGCGCCCGCGCAATTCGTTCTTGTCAGAAAAGCCAATGGCGTGGACGACGAAATCCAGTTTACCCCATTTCTTTTCGAGCGCGCTGAAGAGTTCATTAATTGATTCTTCATCGCTGACGTCACAGGGCAAAACGATCTCGCTGCCCAACTGCGCCGCCAATGGATCGACGCGTTTTTTTAGGGCGTCCCCCTGATAGGAAAAGGCCAACTCGGCCCCGGCGTCGGACAAGGCGCGGGCGATACCCCATGCGATTGATTTGTCATTGGCCAGTCCCATGATGAGGCCGCGTTTTCCGGCCATCAACTGATTTGACATCTTCGGTTCTCCGCCTGTCGTCGCATTGTGTTCGGTTGGTTTATGCCATTGATTGTCCTGCTTCAAGGCCATGCGCTCTTGCCCGCAGCGGGTTCTCGCCTTAGGGTCATGTTAATTGTTTCCTGGGGATGGAAATGAACGAGCATAATGGCATCTTCGCCGGGGCTGATCCGTTTGAAATCGCGGATCGGTGGCTGGCCGAGGCAGAAAAGACCGAACCGAATGATCCTAATGCGATTGCTTTGGCAACCGTGGACCCGGAAGGTTTGCCGAATGCCCGTATGGTTCTGCTGAAGGAAATCGAGAAGGACGCGTTTGTTTTCTATACGAACTATCACAGCGCAAAGGCTCAGGAGTTGGACAGCGCCCACAAAGCGGCTTTTGTGATGCATTGGAAATCTTTGCGGCGACAAATCCGTGTTCGTGGTACAATCACCAAGGAAGATGGGCCGCAGGCGGACGCATACTACGCCTCGCGCTCGCTCAAAAGCCGCTTGGGTGCTTGGGCGTCACACCAGTCGCAACCGCTGGAAAGTCGTGCATCCCTGATGGCCGAAGTGGCTAAAGTGACCGCAAAGTTGGGTACCAACCCGCCTCGCCCTGAATTTTGGGGGGGATACCGTGTAACACCTGTCGAAGTCGAGTTCTGGGCCGATGGTGCCTTCCGGTTGCATGACAGGTTTCAGTGGAAGCGACAAAATGTCGATTCCGACTGGCAAGTGCTGAGGTTAAATCCATGACGTTCGCGTTGCGTGAAATGCAACTGTTTGCAGACAATAGCTTTTTTCAGCTTGAATTTGCGAGCCAAAACATAAACAAGAAACCCTTAACGACTTGCCTATCGTAATGGGAAAACAGTGCCAGAAGATCTGAACAGCATGTACCGCGTCCGTGGACACGTAAAATGGTTCGATCCCGCCAAGGGATACGGATTTGTTGTGTCTGACGAAGGCGGCCCGGACATTCTGTTGCACGTCAACGTGCTGCGAAACTTCGGGCAAAGCTCGGTCGCGGATGGCGCCGGCATCGAGATCATGACCCACAAAACTGATCGCGGTGTTCAAGCGGTCGAAGTGATCAGTGTTGACCCGCCTGTTCGCGCGGAAACCATGATGTTGGCCGATTTTGCCGAGCTTGATCCAACCGTGATCGGCAGCGCTCCGCTTGAGGCTGCGCGCGTCAAATGGTTCGACAAGGGCAAAGGGTTTGGCTTTGCCAATGTTTTCGGCAGCAGTGAAGACGTATTCCTGCATATCGAGGTGCTACGTCGTTCTGGGTTGGCAGATCTGCAACCGGGCGAAGCGCTGGCCATGCGGGTCATTGATGGCAAGCGCGGAAGAATGGCCGCGCAGGTTCTGGCCTGGGAAGCGGCCCTGAACGACTAGGTTCTGAATGATGAGAACGGCTTTCGTACTGGCGCTCCTGAGTTTTTTGATTGGCGGGATCGCGCGGGCAGAATGCCGTCCGGATCGTGTCGAGCTTCGAAATGATCTGGCAGAGGTTCGCTTCGACGTTGAACTGGCCATCACACCGAAAGAGCGATCGCGCGGATTGATGTTTCGCGAAAGCATGCCCAACAGATCTGGAATGTTGTTTGTTTTTGATCCCCCTCAACCTGTTGCGTTCTGGATGAAGAATACCCTGATTCCGCTTGATATGATCTTTGTTGATCGCGCGGGCACTGTGACGCGTGTGCACGAAGGTGCAATTCCGGGGGATCTGAGCCCAATCGAAGGCGGCGATTCGGTTTATGCAGTCCTGGAAATCAACGCTGGCCTAGCCGAGCGTTACGCCATTCGGCCTGGATCGCAGATGCGCCACGAAGTTTTTTCGCAAGGTCCTGCAATTTGGCCCTGTTAGGGCTTTTCAAATCAGATCGGCACGTTTAGGAAGGCGCACGGTCCGGGGCGTGGCGCAGTCTGGTAGCGCACCTGTTTTGGGTACAGGGGGTCGTAGGTTCGAATCCTGCCGCCCCGACCATTTTTCCTCTACACTGGCGTTCCGCCATAATCGGTGTAGAGCTTGGAAAAATCCCTGTCCAAATCTTTGCTTTCAATAGGTATTCTAAGAGTTGAACCATCTTTCTGCGGAACCAGAAAGTACAACTCTGCGTCCACGCGATACCCGGCCTGATTCTTGGTCGAGCTCAGCCGCGTTACGATCTGCGGCAAGTTCTGCGGATAACCGTTGAAGCTGAGAATCAAATACGCCGTTGCCTCGGGCGGCAAGGTCTCGCGGCATTCAAAGATGCTTGCGGTGGTCTTGATATACTTGTCGCCCGGCCCCGCGCAGTCGGTCCTGAAGGAATTGAAAAGGTTCTGCGGATAACCGTCGAATTGCGCGCTGCGAGATGCAGGTGGTGCTTCCTGTGATGTGCAGGACACGATTAGCGCCACAATAGTTAACAATGAAATCAAACGCATGTAGAGTAGATTTCCCATCCAGAAATGTCTTGTGATTTCAAGTATGGCACGCGCTGCGATGTCGTGACGATGATTCTCTGAGCATGTCCTTAACGCGGGATCGGTTGATCAATGACCTCTAACTGTGGCGGAAAACACGAGAAATCACTCTGACACATCAAGGCGGAATGGGCTGCTCGTCCGGGACATGTCTGTGGAGGAATCGCGATGCGGCGAAATTCCGCCGGTTCAGCAAAACAGGTCAAGCTAAAAGATTCCAAAAATGACCGAAAAAGCCCGTTGACCAACTATGGGAATATACGTCAGATTGTATGGGCCGAAAGACGAGCCACTAAATCTGGTAGGCAATGACCAGAAAAGGCATCGGGCGAGGGACGGAAAGCATACCACTATGACGTAGACCGTATTCGCGGTTCTGCGCTGTTCTAGGCAGCGTCCGGTCCCTTGCGTCTCAAATTCGTCGGTAGTGCGGGCGGCACCCCGCAGCATCAAGATTTAGTGCCGGGACTTGAAATTTGGACAGATCGAAGCTGGGGCAGCGGACATGAAGATTGAAAGAAAATTCACCAAACCGGGACTGGATGCATATGCCGATCTGGATTTTGTGTCCGCAACATCCGAGATTCGCAATCCGGATGGCACAATCGTGTTCCGTCTGGACGAGATCGAAGTGCCTGCAAAATGGAGCCAGGTGGCTAGCGATGTCATCGCACAGAAGTACTTCCGCAAGGCCGGTGTTCCTTCCAAGCTGAAGAAGGTTAAGGAAAAGGACGTTCCCGAATTCCTGTGGCGATCGGTTCCTGCGGAAGATGCTGAATTTGATGGCGAAACCTCATCGAAACAGGTTTTTGATCGTCTGGCCGGCGCGTGGGCTTATTGGGGCTGGAAGGGCGGCTATTTCTCGACTGAAGAGGACGCGAGCGCCTATTTTGACGAGATGCGCTATATGCTGGCGACCCAGCGTGCAGCTCCGAACTCGCCGCAGTGGTTCAACACCGGTCTGCACTGGGCATATGGGATCGATGGCCCGGCGCAGGGGCACCACTATGTTGACTACAAAACCGGCAAGCTAACCAAATCGAAATCCGCTTATGAGCATCCGCAACCGCATGCGTGCTTCATCCAGTCGGTCGACGATGATCTGGTCAACGAAGGCGGCATCATGGACTTGTGGGTGCGTGAGGCGCGCCTGTTTAAGTATGGCTCGGGCACCGGAACCAACTTCAGCCATCTGCGTGCAGAGGGTGAAGCGCTTTCGGGTGGCGGCAAGTCTTCGGGCCTCATGGGATTTCTCAAGATCGGCGACCGCGCCGCTGGCGCGATCAAATCAGGCGGTACAACCCGTCGGGCAGCAAAGATGGTAATCGTCGATGCAGATCACCCGGACATCGAGCAATTCATCGAATGGAAAGTGATCGAAGAGCAGAAGGTGGCCTCGATCGTTGCCGGATCGAAGATGCACGAGAAGATGCTGAACGGTATTTTCGAGGCCATCCGGTCTTGGGACGGCTCTGCCGATGATGCCTATAATCCAAACGCAAACGACGCCCTAAAAAATGCGGTTCGCGAAGCGAAAAAGGTTGCGATCCCAGAGACTTACATCAAGCGCGTTCTGGACTACGCCAAGCAGGGTCACGACAGCATTGAATTCCCGACCTACGATACGGACTGGGATTCGGAGGCTTATAGCTCGGTCTCGGGCCAAAACTCGAATAACTCGATCCGGGTGACCAATGCGTTCCTGACCGCAGTTGAAAAAGACGCGGATTGGGAACTGATCAACCGCACCGACGGCAAGGTTGCTCGTACAGTCAAAGCACGTGATTTGTGGGAAAAGGTAGGCCACGCCGCATGGGCCTGTGCCGATCCTGGCATCCAGTTCCATGATACTGTCAACGAATGGCACACTTGCCCCGAAGACGGTGAAATCCGCGGTTCGAACCCGTGTTCGGAATACATGTTCCTCGATGACACTGCCTGTAACCTGGCGTCGATGAACTTGCTGACCTTTTTCAAGGACGGTGAGTTCCAGGCGGCGGATTACATGCACGCCTCACGGCTTTGGACGCTGACGCTGGAAATCTCGGTGACCATGGCGCAGTTCCCGTCTAAGGAAATTGCGAAACTCTCTTACGACTTCCGCACCTTGGGTCTGGGATACGCTAACATCGGCGGCCTGTTGATGAACATGGGTTACAGCTACGACTCGGATGAGGGGCGTTCGATCTGTGGCGCGCTGACCGCGATCATGACCGGTGTGGCCTATGCGACCTCGGCAGAGATTGCAGGCGAGCTTGGCCCGTTCAAAGGATATGAGCGCAACGCAGAACACATGCTGCGCGTCATCCGCAACCACCGTCGTGCGTCGCAAGGAGTGACCGATGGTTATGAAAAACTGGCTGTTAAGCCGGTGCCTCTGGATCACGACAATTGCCCGGATAAGCGTTTGATCGATCTGGCCATGTCAGCTTGGGATGAAGCGCTGAGCCTCGGCGAAAAGAACGGTTATCGCAACGCGCAGGCCACAGTTATCGCACCAACCGGCACCATCGGTCTGGTGATGGATTGCGACACGACCGGGATCGAACCGGACTTTGCTCTGGTCAAGTTCAAGAAGTTGGCCGGCGGTGGTTACTTCAAGATCATCAACCGCTCGGTGCCTTCGGCGCTGGAAAAGCTGGGCTATTCCTCGGCTCAGATCGAAGAGATCGTGGGTTATGCGGTTGGTCATGGCACCATCGGCAACGCGCCGGGGATCAACCACACCTCGCTGACCGGTCATGGTTTTGGCCCGAACGAGTTGGCAAAAGTAGATGCCGCACTGGAAAGCGCGTTCGACATCCGGTTCGTCTTCAACCAGTGGACGCTGGGTGAAGACTTCTGCACCGGCGTTCTGGGCATCCCGGCGACCAAGCTGAATGACCCGACTTTCGATTTGCTGCGCCATCTGGGCTTTACCAAGGCGGATATCGACGCGGCCAACGACCATGTTTGCGGAACCATGACGCTGGAAGGTGCGCCGCATCTGAAGGAAGAGCACTATTCGATCTTCGACTGCGCCAACCCGTGCGGCAAGAAAGGCAAGCGTTTCCTTGGGGTTGATAGCCACATTACCATGATGGCTGCAGCGCAAAGCTTTATCTCGGGCGCGATCTCAAAGACGATCAACATGCCCAATGACGCGACCATCGAGGACTGCCAGAAGGCATACGAACTCAGCTGGTCGCTGGGTGTGAAGGCGAACGCGCTGTACCGCGACGGCTCGAAACTGTCGCAGCCTCTGGCGGCGGCGCTGGTCGAAGATGACGATGAGGCAGCCGAAGTACTAGAAAGCGGTTCGACGCAAGAAAAAGCCGTCGTTCTGGCCGAGAAGGTGATCGAGAAGGTTGTGGTCAAGGAAATGATCCGCAGCCACCGCGAGAAACTGCCGCATCGCCGCAAGGGCTATACCCAAAAGGCGATCGTTGGCGGCCACAAGGTCTATCTGCGGACTGGCGAGTTCGAAGACGGCAAATTGGGCGAGATTTTCATCGACATGCATAAGGAAGGCGCTGGCTTCCGGGCGATGATGAACAATTTTGCCATCGCCGTGTCGGTCGGCCTGCAATACGGTGTGCCGCTGGAAGAGTTCGTCGATGCGTTCACCTTCACCAAGTTCGAACCGGCTGGGATGGTGCAGGGCAACGACTCGATCAAGAACGCGACGTCGATCTTGGATTATATCTTCCGCGAACTGGCCGTTTCCTATCTGGACCGCACCGATCTGGCCCATGTGAAACCCGAAGGTGCGACCTTCGACGATCTGGGTCGCGGCGAAGAGGATGGTCTGTCCAACGTATCGGAAATCAGTGAAAGCGCGGCAACCAAATCTCTGGAAGTGCTGAAACAAATCAGCTCGACTGGGTATCTGCGCAAGCGGCTACCGCAGGATCTGATGGTCTTCAATGGTGGTCAAGCCGACGTGTCCGGTATGGCCGAAACCGCAGCGACATTCGAAGCACCCGCTGAGACGGCGGTTGCGACCGGAATGGACGCCCGTACCAAAGCCAAGATGCAAGGGTACGAGGGCGATCCATGCGGCGAATGCGGAAACTACACGCTGGTGCGCAACGGCACCTGCATGAAATGCAACACCTGCGGCGCAACTAGCGGGTGTAGCTGAGTTTAGCGCCCCGGCAACCCGGGGTGCAGGGGTCGGATGCTGCCACAGTAACCGGCCCCGACGAATACGAAGCAAGGCGCTGAGACTTACCATCGATGCCTTGTTTCACTCGGCCGACATGCCCGTGTCGGCCGGGAACAGGGTGGGGCGGAATATTTGCTCCCTCCCACTCTCTCACGGGACGGGTGCGCTCGTCCCATGCGCAGTCCAGGCCGCAGGCAAAAAAACACCGGGCGGTCAACGAAATGAGCCTGGAAGGCGAAACTGACAGGGGGCTTCGGCCCCCTTTCTTTTTTCAACCCCGAGTCGCGGATCTGAGCAGGGCTTCGCCGGATCATCCTGTTTGGATCGGGCAAGAGTTGCCGAAACCTGTCCTGGCCATTTCGCCCGGCAAGCCTCCGCAAATGCGACTCAGTCAAACACGCAGAGATTGGCTTGAAAGCGGCCATATCAATCTGAGCGGGTGACACGCCTTCAGGATGGCCTTTTTTTGGCGCTTGTCCGGACGCAAACACTCAAGAAAACGCAATCAGGAGGCATAACATGAAACCGCAAATTCTGGCCCTTATCTCAACCTTCGCACTTGGCCTGCCGACATTGGCCGTCGGCCAAAGCGCCGCCGATACCAACGGCGACGGAGTACTGACGATCGATGAAGTTCAGGCCGTCGTGCCTGACGTTGATGCCGAAGGCTTTGCGCAGATGGACGCAAACGGCGACGGTGCGCTAGATCAGGATGAGATCACCATCGCTGAACAAGCGGGCCTGCTGCCGTCGTCCAACGGCTGATATAGCAGGAGTACTGGCGGCCCGGAAGCTCCGGGCCGCTTATTTTTCAGTGTCTTACGCGGGTAAGTAAATGTTGAACTTGCCACGAATTTCCGCGTCCAGAAGCGGGTCGAATCTGGCCGGGGAAGGCACGGCGAGGATCTCTTCCTTCCGCTTCACTGCCTTTTCGATCAGATCTGGTTTGCCAAGCTCAACCCATTCCTTCGGAGATGATCGGTCACCAAAGGTAGGATAGACGTAATCTGCCTGCATACGGCCTAGCGTCGCATCGGTGCCAAGATAATGCCCAGGACCACCCATGCAGACTTCGGCCATCTGATCCAGTGCCAGCGTCTCGTCCGTTACCTCGATTCCGCGCACACAGCGCTGTGCCTGTCCGATCAGGTCATCGCTCAGGATCAGGCTCTCGTGGCAGAACCCCAGCAACGAGGCATGCATGCCTGCCGCTTCATACACCATGTTCAGGCCCGACAGCCCAGCCATGACGTTCGAACACATTTGTTCCCAACCGGCCTGCATGTCGGGCAATTTCGCGTCCGATGCACCAGCTGCGGCACCACCGGGCAGATCGTAGAACTGGTGCATTTGCGCGCAGCCAGCGGTTAGCAGAGCTTGTTCACCCGAGCCGATGGACATTGCACCCGTGCGCAGGTCCAGACCAAAAGGCCAAGTGCCAAAAATCGCAGGAGCACCGGGCTTTACGGCGTTTACATAAACCAAACCCGCCAGACATTCGGCGGAGGCTTGTGTGATCGCTCCGGCAACGGTCGAGGGTGCGGTAGCTCCTGCCATGCCCGCAGAAAGCAACAAAACCGGCATTCCGGCCTTGATGCATTCTTCCATCACCTCGCAGCTTTCGGTGGCGAATTTCATCGGGGGCACAACGAAGCAGTTGGAGTTGGACATGAAGGGCCGCTTACGCCACTTGTCCTCTCCGCCCGCGATCATGTGCAGCATCTCGATGGCGGGGGCCACATGGCTGGGCTCCGTGAACGACGTACCGATATGTTTGAACGTGCCTGAGGTGGTGGCGTAGACCGTGTTCAGGTCCATCTCAAGGTTGTCGGCGATATCTCGGCACACCATGGGGCGTTGAACAAAGTGAATGTTTTCAAGCTGTTCACAGATGCGAGTCGCGTCATGCAGGTCCTGCAGGGTCGAGTCGCGATATTCCTGTCCATGCACGTCGACCATGCTGACCGCTGCGCCTGCGGTGCCATAATGGACACGTGTCCCTGATAGCTCCAAATCCGACTTGCCATCCCGGCTGTGTAGCGTGATCGAGCGGTTGGCCTTGGCGATTGTGTCCTCGACCAATGCGCGCGGAAAGCGGATGCGGCCATCGTCGCCCAAGGTGCATCCCGCAGCCACGAGATAGTCGATCCCACTTTGTGGCGCATCAGCAAGGCCGATGGTTTCTAGTGCGGTCAGAGCGGCCTCGTGGATGCGTTCGATCTGTGCTTGGGTCAGAACCTTCAGGGTTCCGCCCTCCATACCAGGCCGAATCGGGCGAAGATGTTCCGGAAGAGCTGACGCACGGGCGGCACGACGCGCGGCGCGGCCACCGCTGCGGGATGAGTTTCGGGTTTGTTCGTTCATGTGTGTGTCCGGTCAAAAAAGTACGTTGTGGGTGAGTGTACCTAGACCAGTGCTGGCCGTCCTCGTGCCGCACGACCGCGATCCGCACCAATGGTGCGGCTGACCAGCCGAATCTTCCAAACTTCGTTATGCATCAACTTCCTCAGTCTGATGCGCCCATTGTTTCAATGCACTACTGGACAATCTGTTCTGTTTGCGACTTTGGACTAATTTTATTGGGTCGTCAGTCAAAATGAACTGGGCGCAAATCCTCGTGACTAAATGTTTTTTTCCAATAGCGGTAAGAATCTGTTAATCTGCACGTAGTTATTTGGATTTGTACCTTAGGTTTAAGTAAATACTGGGGTTGGCTGATCAGCAGATCGCTGCCTCGGGGATGCGCCCAAACCGGCAACGGATGTTTGGAGGTCTGCATGAAGTCATTACTGGCCGCACTCGCCGCAGCACTGATAACAGGTGCAGGGCAGGTTGTGGCAGAAGACTGGACAGGCGCGTACGCTGGTTTCAGCTTTGGTTATGCAGATGTTGATGGGTCCGGAGGGGCAGGCGGAAGCGGGGGCAGTTTTGGCCCGCTGATCGGATACGACTATGATTTTGGAAATTTCGTGCTTGGCGGTGAGTTGGAATATAACCGCCTGAATCTTGATCTGGGACAATCCGAAGGAAGCCTTGATAGTATGTCGCGATTGAAGTTGCGCGGCGGCTACGACTTTGGATCAGCCCTTGGCTATGTTGTCTTGGGAACCGCGCGGGCCAGTACGTCGGGTGACAGTGATACGGCAGCCGTTTACGGGATCGGTGTTGCCTATCCGCTTGGCGATCGGTTTGTAATCAGTGGCGAAGCGCTGCGGCAGAACTTCGATGATATACCGGAGTCTGGTCGAAGCCTCGACGCAAATGTGTTCAACTTGCGCACCACATTCCGCTTCTGAAACTCGGTGGTCGATTGTCATCCCTCTGCCAATTGAGCGGCAAATTCGCATAGGGTCTGTAGCGATGTGACGAATTTCTCGTCATCGATTGTCATGGCCACGCGGATGTGACCTGCTGCGGCAGAACCAAAGCTTTCACCGGGCATCACAGCGATGGCATGCGTGTCCAGCAGCGCATTTGCGAACACATCGCCGCTAAGACCCGTAGCCCGGATATCCAGCATCAGATACATCGCGCCTTGCGCCGGTATTAAGGTGACGACCTGCTGCGCAGCCAGCACTTCAATCGCCAGAGCGCGGCGGCGGCGAAACGGCGCGGCGATTTTGTCTTCGAGAGGTTGTCCCACGCTCAGCGCATAGTTGGCCGCATCCTGTATAAAGCCGGGCACACCATAGGTTGTGTGTGTTGCCAAGTTGATCAGGTGGTCGATCACGCCTTCCGGAGCAACGATCCACCCACAACGCGAGCCAGTCATGGCATGAGATTTCGACATTGAACCCACGACCAGAGTGCGCTCAGCCATGCCGGGTAGAGCGCGAGGTGACAGGTGTTCACCCTCCCAAACCTGCGTATCGTAGACTTCATCGGAAATCAGCCATAGATCGCGGCGCTGACAAACCTCGGCGATGGCAGAAAGTGTTTCGGCGGAATAGACCACACCAGTTGGATTGTTTGGGGAGTTTATCAGCAGCGACACCGCCCCGCCTGCCGCGCCATCGATATCGGAAGCGCGAGGTTGGAACAAATCTTCGGCGCGTGTTTCTATGCGTTTGGCTACCGCTCCAACGCCACGGATCGTGCCGGGGTAGGTGGCATAATACGGATCCAGGTAGAGCGCGATATCGCCCGGATCGCAAAGCGCGGTGTGTGCCGCAAACAATGCGGCCTGACCGCCAGGGGTGATGATAACGTTGTTGCGTGTGGTCGCTACACCTGTTCGCATTTGGACACGGGCGGCCACAGTATCACGCAGCAGATCAGTGCCCGGAACCATCGCGTATCCTGTGTGCCCGCTGCGGGCCGAACTTTCCATGGCCGACAATATTGACTGATCGGTCCGAATGTCATGCTCGCCGATCGTCAACTCGGTAACGGCATGGCCTTCGGCAATCATCCGACGCGCGCGGATGAACACCTCCCAGCCGTCTGATCCACCCTCGGTCAGATGCGTAATGCGATGCGATAGTTTCAAGGGATTCTCCCGACCGGCTATGACGCCGAATGGGGCAAAGCACAGCAATTTTGTCAATCAGCTTCGCGGTGGCAAACTCGCCTGTATCTTCTTGGGCAGCGATGCACGGACGATATCGTATGAGGTGATCAGGCGATGTTGCATCTCGTCGGCGGCGGTTTCCCACGGCAGGCGAACCCAGCTGCGGTGAAAATACGGGGCCTTGGTGCCAATCCCTGCGTCGATCAACATCTGCGCGGTCTCAATGTCGGTTGTCTTGACCGATACACCATCCCCGACCGAGCCGACGCAGGCAAACATCTTGCCGCCCACTTTCCATGCGTCGTGGCCTCCGCCCCAAGGATCCGAGAGTTCGGCTCCGGGCAGGTCAGCGCAAATAGTGTTAACGAATTCACGGCTCATGGCGGGCAGAGTGCCGCCGCGGATTGTAAAACTCAAGACTTGGCTCAGAGCGGTAGCCGTGCTAGGCAAAGCGCATGAACCGGAAAACTTGCATCATTATCTGCTGCATTACCTGCTGATTTCTCAAGCGGGCCGGTTTCTTTCGTTTTCATCTCTGAGACAAGTTGCTAAGCCCGCGCCAACGCGTGACGTATATGCTGTTTCAGGAGCACGACCCGATGACGACGATCAAACTGCACAACACAAGGACACGGACGAAAGAGGATTTCGCGCCGATCGATCCCGATAATGTGCGGATGTATGTCTGTGGTCCGACGGTCTATGATAGGGCGCATCTGGGGAACGCACGGCCTGTGGTTGTGTTCGACGTGCTCTATCGTTTGTTGCGGCATGTATACGGTGCTGATCACGTGACCTATGTGCGCAATTTCACCGACGTGGATGACAAGATCAACGCCACCGCATTGTCGCGCAAGAAGGCTGGGGCTGACGGGTCTTTGGAACAGTTGGTGCAGGAACGTTCGGACGAAACCATCGGCTGGTATCTGCACGACATGGGCGCGCTGGGGGCGTTGGAACCCAACGCGATGCCGCGCGCCACAGAGTATATCGCGCAGATGATTGCGATGATCGAAGACCTGATGGACAAGGGGCATGCCTATGCCGCCGAGGGTCACGTGTTGTTCGCGGTGGACAGCTGGAAGGAACACTACGGTGCGCTGTCGGGGCGGTCGGTTGATGACATGATCGCCGGGGCGCGGGTCGAGGTCGCGCCTTACAAGAAGAACCCGATGGATTTTGTGCTGTGGAAGCCGTCGACCGATGAGTTGCCCGGCTGGGACAGCCCATGGGGCCGGGGGCGTCCGGGGTGGCATATCGAATGCTCGGCCATGAGCTATGAATTGCTGGGCGAGAGCTTTGATATTCACGGTGGCGGCAACGATCTGATGTTCCCGCACCACGAGAACGAGATTGCTCAGAGCAAATGTGCCCATCCGCATGGCGAATTCGCGCGTGTCTGGATGCATAATGAGATGCTGCAGGTCGAGGGCAAGAAAATGTCCAAATCGCTGGGCAATTTCTTCACCGTTCATGATCTGCTTGAGCAGGGTGTGCCGGGTGAAGTGATCCGGTTTGTGTTCCTGCAGACCCATTATCGCAAGCCGATGGACTGGACCGAGAAGAAGGCGCGCGAAGCCGAGGCAACATTGCGCAAGTGGCGGGCGTTGACAGCGGGCATCGAGCCCGCCGCCACCGCGGCACCTGCGGTCATCGATGCGCTTGCGGATGATCTGAACACGGCAGGTGCCATCGCGGAACTGCATCGTTTGGCTGCAGATGGTGATGCTTCGGCTTTGCTGGCAAGTGCGCAGCTGGTTGGACTGTTGGGGGACGATATGGGCGCTTGGGCCGAGACCGCTTCGGCTAATCTGTCGTCTCATGCAGAAAAGCTGGCCGCTGCGCGCGCGTTTGCGATGCAGAGCAAGGATTTCTCTGAGGTTGATCGTCTAAAGGCGGCATATATCGCCGCCGGGCTTGAGGTTCGGATGAGCAAGGATGGTGTGGAATTGGTGCCCGGCGCCGGATTCGACGCCGCCAAGCTGGAGGGGGTCGAATGACCAAGGAACGCCTTTACCTCTACGACACCACGTTGCGCGACGGGCAGCAAACTCAGGGTGTGCAGTTCTCGACAGCCGAGAAGGTGCAGATCGCGCAGGCGTTGGATTCGCTGGGGATTGATTACATCGAAGGGGGTTGGCCCGGAGCGAACCCGACCGACAGTGCGTTTTTTGAAAGCGCGCCTGAGACGTCGGCCTGTATGACGGCGTTTGGAATGACCAAACGCTCGGGCAGGTCGGCTGAGAATGATGACGTTCTGGCGGCTGTAATGAACGCGGGAACACCAGCCGTTTGTCTGGTTGGGAAATCGCACGATTACCACGTGACCCACGCACTTGGTATCACGCTGGAGGAAAACACCGAGAACGTTCGCGCCTCGGTCGCGCATATCGTGGCGCAGGGGCGGGAGGCTCTGTTTGATGCCGAGCATTTTTTTGATGGCTACAAGGACAACCCGGAATATGCGGTTGAAGTCTGCCGCGCTGCGCTCGATGCAGGGGCACGGTGGGTGGTTCTGTGTGACACCAATGGCGGAGCATTGCCGGCAGAGGTCGGGCGGATCGTATCCGAGGTGATTGCGGCCGGTCTGCCGGGGGATCGGCTGGGCATTCATACGCATAACGACACCGAGAACGCAGTGGCGTGCTCGCTGGCTGCAGTCGATGCGGGGGCGCGGCAAATTCAAGGTACGTTGAATGGGTTGGGAGAGCGCTGTGGCAATGCCAACCTGACCGCTTTGATCCCAACGCTGATGCTGAAAGAACCCTATGCCTCGTGCTATGAGATCGGAGTGATGCCCGAGGCGCTGGCCGGGCTGACGCGCATCAGCCGGATGTTGGATGATATCCTGAACCGAGTGCCCAGCAAGCAGAGCGCCTATGTAGGCGCGTCGGCTTTTGCGCATAAGGCCGGGCTGCATGCCAGCGCGATCCTCAAGGACCCGACAACCTATGAGCATATCGATCCGGCAAGTGTTGGAAATGCGCGCATCATTCCGATGTCGAACCAGGCTGGGCAATCGAACCTGCGCAAACGTCTGACCGATGCGGGATTGGCCGTAGAAGCGGGCGATCCGGCGTTGGGACGTATCCTTGAGCGGATAAAACTGCGCGAGGCCGAGGGGTATTCCTACGACACCGCGCAGGCTAGTTTTGAGCTGCTGGCGCGGGATGAATTGGGGCAGTTACCCGAATTCTTTGAGGTCAAGCGCTATAAGGTGACCGTTGAGCGCCGGAAGAACAAATACAACAAGATGGTCAGCCTGTCTGAGGCGGTTGTTGTTGTGAAAGTGGATGGCGAGAAGAAGCTGTCGGTAAGTGAGTCGCTGGACGAAAGCGGTAGTGATCGCGGTCCGGTGAACGCGCTCGCCAAAGCTCTGGCCAAGGATTTGGGGCAGTATTCGCAGATACTGTCGGATATGCGGCTGGTCGACTTCAAGGTGCGCATCACTCAGGGCGGGACCGAGGCGGTCACGCGCGTGATCATTGACAGCGAAGACGGGCAAGGGCGGCGCTGGTCTACGGTTGGGGTGAGTGCGAACATAATTGATGCCTCGTTCGAAGCGCTGCTGGATGCGATTCAGTGGAAACTGGTGAGCGATTGCGCCCCGCAGTCAGCGGCCGCCGAATAAGGTGGAGTTCGACGACGACATCAAGGCTTGTGCTGCGCTGGTTCATCGGGCCGATCCCGATCGCTTTATGGCTGCCATGGCCGCGCCAGTTGAGGCACGGGCAGTTTTGTTCCCGATTTATGCGCTGAACGTCGAGGTGGCCCGTGCCCCGTGGGTGACGCAAGAGAGCATGATCGCTGAGATGCGGCTGCAATGGTGGCGCGATGCCTTGCAAGAGATTGCCGAAGGTCCATCTGTTCGTCGGCACGAGGTTGTCACACCTGTGTCGCGCGTGATTTCTCCGCATCTGGCAGCGCTGCTGGATGAATATGTGGCCGTAAGGCGTTGGGATATCTATCGTGATCCGTTCGAGGATGAGGCGCATTTTGACGCCTATATTGCCCATAGCGCTGGAACATTAATGGTGGTGTCGGCGCAGGCTTTGGGTTCGGCGGATGAAACTGTTCTGCGTGAATTCGGATATGCAGCGGGGATCGCGAATTGGCTGCGCGCAATTCCCGAGCTTGAGGCACGTGGGCGCATTCCTTTGCTGGACGGAACCCATGACGGGGTTCGGGCGCTGGCGCAGAAGGCTTTGGACCGATTGGCGCAAGCGCGGTCCACCCGCAACGAGATCTCGGCACAAGCACGGCCTGCGCTCTATGCGGGGTGGCAGACGGAATGGGTGTTGCGGACTGCATTGGCCAGACCGGACCGGGTGGCCGCAGGTGCGTTGGCTCAGGGTGAAATCCGACGTCGGTTTACCCTGATGAAAACGGCAGCGACCGGGCGCTGGTAACGTCAGACGGTTTGTGGGTCCGAAGGCCTCAGAACCAGCCACAGCAGCGCGCCACCTGCAAGGGTCAGCAGCGGGATCATGGCGAGGTTTACGGCCGTCCAACCCTCGACCGCTGAACCGCCCGAGCAGTTCATCAATCCGCCAGAGGCAAGCGAGGCCAAAGTCACGCCGCCAAACACCAGCAAGTCATTCAGGCCCTGCATTCGCCCGCGTTCGTGCACTTCATGCGAGTCTGCCAACATGCTGGTGGCGCCAATGAAGCCAAAGTTCCATCCGATGCCAAGCAGGATCAGGGCGACGAAAAAGTTACCTAGATCAACACCTTGCAGGGCGACAATGCCT
This sequence comes from Ruegeria sp. C9, assembly GCF_056537585.1. NCBI lineage: Bacteria > Pseudomonadati > Pseudomonadota > Alphaproteobacteria > Rhodobacterales > Roseobacteraceae > Ruegeria > Ruegeria sp. C9. The sequence continues at coordinate 314,904 of NZ_JBQFRU010000002.1, read as the reverse complement.
GCACCGCCAAGGATCGCCAAACCGAGAGCTACGATCTTTTCGACCCCAAACCGCGCGATCAGGTGGCCGGTGAAGAAGCTGGGAATGTACATCGCCAGTACGTGGCTGGTGACGATATCCGCGGCATCTCCTTCGGTATATCCGCACCCGACGACGGCCAAAGGTGTAGACGTCATTACAAGGTTCATCAGCGCGTAGGAAACCATTGAGCAGATGATCGCCACTGCGATGCGTGGAGTTTTCAGCAACTCCAGCCGTGTGCGACCTTTGGGTTCATCTTCGGTCGGTTTCGGCGGAGTAGGGATGTCGAGAAAGAAGAACAGGGCTGAGCCGATTACGTTGATCGCGATCACCGCCAGATAAGTGCCCAAAAACGGGACCACATACGCCTGCGAGGTCAGCTTGACGATCTGAGGGCCGATGATCGCCGCCGCAAGCCCTCCGGCCATGACGTATGAGATCGCCTTGGGCCGAAATGCATCAGAGGCGGTGTCTGCTGCTGCAAAGCGATAAAAGCCATGTGCGCTCATGTATATGCCGGTCAGGAAGCTGCCGATCAGGAAGATCGGGAACGAGCCGAGATAAAGGCCGTAAGCCCCGATAACGCCCCCTGCGGCACCTGCGGTTGATCCCACAAGAAACCCGGCACGGCGTCCCCAGCGTTGCATGATGGCTGAAATCGGCGTTGCCGCCAGCATTGAACCCAGAACGATCAGTGAAATCGGCAGCGTCGCAAGGCAAGCGTTGCTGGCCAGCGATTGGCCTGCCAGCCCGCCGACGATGAACATCATCGGCATCTGCGCGCCTAAAATCGCCTGCGCCGCCACCAAAACGGCGACGTTGCGTTTGGCCTGACTATCGTCGGGGGTGGCAGCGATCATTGTCATGGGCGAATGGTTATCTACGATTGAGACTCGGCACAAGCGGGTTGCATATGCGGCACATCCGCCTAACGTGCGGACAAGGATCACTTATCGGAGAGCGCATGTCCGTCGGACGCATCATCGAAACACCGGACTGCGTTACCGAAGGGGCCGAGTGGTTGGCTGAGGCCTGCCCCCGGATGGCTTATGCGATGGAGCAAACCGGCCCCCTGCCACTCAGGCGCAAGCCTGACGGGTTCGCCCAATTGCTCAGCGCGATTGTCAGTCAGCAGGTCAGCGTGGCCTCGGCAAACGCAATCTGGAAGAGGCTGCAGGACGCAAAACTGACCGGTCCGCGCAAGATTATGTGGGCCACTGATGATGATCTGCGCGCTGTGGGTCTCAGCCGTCAGAAAATTCGCTATGCCCGCGCCTTGGCTGAGGCGCGGATCGATTACAAAGCGTTGCGTGATGCGCCAGATGACGAAGTGGTCGCAATTCTGACCGAGGTACCGGGAATCGGTGTCTGGACTGCCGAGATTTATGCGATGTTTTCGCTGGGTCGCGCCGATGTGATTGCACCGGGCGATCTGGCCTTACAGGAAGCTGCACGCATCCTCTATGAATTGCCAGAACGACCAAAAGACAAAGAGTTACGCCAGATGGCTGAAGCATGGTCGCCGTGGCGATCGGTTGCGGCGCGGGTGCTGTGGGCCTATTACCGGGTCGCAAAAGACAGAGAAGGGATCAGATGACACGGGTTTTGAACGCGCTCAGGAAAGAGCCGGTTTCAGGCGACACACGCTCGGTCGTGGTGTTTGTGCATGGTTATGGTGCAAACGGGGCCGATCTTTTGGGGCTGGCTGATCCGTTGGGCGAGCATCTCCCGGATACGTTGTTTGTAGCTCCGGACGCGCCTGAACAGATCATCGGTATGCCCAACGGTTTCCAGTGGTTCCCGATCCCGTGGATTGATGGCTCATCCGAGGAGGAAGCCCGACGGGGTATGGAAATGGCAGTTGAGGATTTCAACGCGTTCCTTGATGCGCTGATGGTGGATGAGGATGTCCTGCCAGAGCAGGTAGTGCTGTTCGGTTTCAGCCAGGGCACGATGATGAGCTTACATGTAGCCCCGCGCCGCGAGGACCCAGTGGCGGGGATCGTAGCGTTCTCGGGACGTTTGCTGGAACCTGATTTGCTGCCGGACGAAACCGTCAGTCGCATGCCAATCCTGCTGGTGCATGGCGATGCTGATGACGTTGTACCGCCGCAATCGTTGCCAGAAGCAGCTGAGGCACTTCAGGCGGCTGGGTTCAAAGAGGTTTATGCCCATATAATGAAGGGCACCGGCCACGGGATTGCTCCGGATGGCTTGAGTGTTGCGCTGGCCTTCATGCGGGATAAGCTGAGCCTCTGACTTGCGGGGCGATCTAAGGAGAGCATGATGCTGATCGTGACAGGAGTGGTCGAAGTTTCAGATGCAGCGGTCGAGAAAGCCATTGCTGCCGCGCAGGAAATGGTTGCGGAAACTCTGAAAGAACCCGGATGCCTGATCTATGAATTCAGTCAAATCCTGGGTCAGGCGACCCGCTTTCGGGTCTATGAGGAATGGCAGGATCAGGCCGCGCTTGAGGCCCATTTCGCGACCCCTCATATGGCTGCTTTTCAGGCGGCACTTGGTGAGGTCGGCGTTGTCTCTAGCGAAATCTACCGTGTGATCGGGGGCGAGAAGCAGCCGCTTCGCTGATCGATCACTCCCAAAGCCTTCCTTCCGAGAATTCGACCGAGTTGCCTGCAGGGTCTCGTACATAGAGCGACCGGGCTCCGTTGGGCCAGTCGAACTCGGCATCGACAGGGATGTTCCAGTCCAACAGATGCTTGCGCATCACGGTGATTTCATCTCGGGTTAGGACAAGGCAAACATGGCTGGGACCGCGCGCCCCATGCGGTGGGACCGGCAGATCAGGGTTGCCTGGCGGTTTCTCGGTTTCGCTGGCATTGAACAGCAACAGGACGGACCCGCCGATCCGATAGAACACATGGCGGTCGGTGACGCGCTGGATTTTCTCTAGCCCCAATATCTGACCATAGAAATCCTCGGCCGCATCTAGATCGTCGACATACAGCGCGGCTTCCAGGATGGCAGACGGGGCAGGGATATCCGGTGTTACCTTCATGCCCTAAGCCTATCACATCACGCAGTTTTTGTCACCGGCGCGGGCGGCGGTCCCGCTTGCGCGACGGTGCTGCGTCAACAGCTGGCATCGGCAGGCTTTCCCACTGACCGGGGTCAAGGCCGTCCAAAGACCAATCTCCAACACGGGCTCGGATCAGGCGCAGAGTTGGGTGCCCGACTGCGGCTGTCATCCGGCGAACCTGACGGTTGCGGCCCTCTTTAATCGTCAGTTCAATCCAACTGTCGGGCACCGTTTGGCGAACCCGGATCGGCGGGGTGCGTGGCCACAGCCATTCGGGTTCGTCAATCAGCCGCGCCTTGGCGAGGCGCGTCAAACCATCCTTAAGTTCAACACCTTCCCGCAACGCCTTTAGTGCCGCTGTATCGGGAATGCCTTCGACCTGAACCCAGTATGTCTTAGGCATCTTGTGCTTGGGGTCTGATATCTGCGCCTGCAATCGCCCATTATCAGTCAGCAGCATCAAACCCTCGCTATCCCGGTCCAAGCGTCCCGCAGGATAGACACCGGGCAGGTCGATGAATTCCGAGAGCGTGCTGCGGGGCGAGTCAGAATTGGCGCGGTCGGTGAACTGCGGCAATACATCGTAAGGTTTGTTGAAACGGATGAACCAGGACATGCCCCGCCATAGCTTGCAGACCACATCTGCGCAACCTGTGGATAAGTGTCACTTATCTGTTACGTATTCGGCCTAACCAATACCCGAGATGTTGTGTGAACTCGGCACTTGTCAGAGATTTAACACGATATATAGTTAACTTAAGGCCGGGGCGGGTGTTCCCCGCTCTGTTGTCACAAACGGGCAGTACAGAGCGAGGAGCGATTCTGTTATGGACGGAGACTTCAGGACCGAATTTGTCAGGGAAACCGGTGCTCTCAAGCATCATCCGGCATTGGTTTTGAACGCCGATTACAGACCTCTTTCCTACTACCCGTTGTCTTTATGGCCGTGGCAGGAGGCGATCAAAGCTGCCTGGCTGGACAGGGTGGATATTGTTGCGGAATATGACGAGGTTGTCCGCAGTCCCAGTACCGAGATCCGAATACCCTCGGTGGTTGTCCTGAAAGACTATGTAAAACCCAGAAAGCGCGTGGCCTTCACGCGCTTTAATTTATTTTTGCGGGACGAATTCAAATGCCAGTACTGCGGCAGCCGTGAAAACCTGACCTTTGATCATGTTGTACCGCGCGCTGCGGGCGGGGTCACAAGTTGGCAGAATGTCGTTGCAGCGTGCAGCCCGTGCAATCTGCGCAAGGGCTCAAAATCCCTGCGACAGGCCAGAATGTCACTGAATAAACCGCCGCGTCAGCCGGATGCTGAGGCTTTGCGCAATATCGGTCGGAAGTTCCCCCCGAACCATCTGCACGAAAGCTGGATCGACTTCCTCTACTGGGATGCCGAACTGGATCAGCTATAAACCCTAGCGCGCGCGCCAGGCTGCGATCCAGATCAGGACCAGACCCGTCGAAATCAATCCATTCCAGCCCGCCATGGAAATCCCGAACATCTCCCACGGGATGTCATCGCAACGGACGAGCGGTGCGGACATGATTTGATTCATTAACTCTTCTGCACTCAGACCGCCGATATCACCAGATGTGCAGGTCGATGGGCCCTCCCACCAGCCTTGCTCGACCCCAGCATGGTAAAACCCTATTCCCGCCGTTGTGGCCGCCGCCAGAGCGCCTATTAGGGGCAGGGGGCGGACGCCCGGGAAGGTAAAGGCTAGAGCACCAAGAATCACTGCGACACCATGAGGATACCGCTGCCAGATGCACATTTTGCACGGCGCGAGCCCACCAATGTATTGAAAGCCCCAAGCCCCAAGTAGCAACGCGGCCGAGCCGGATGCGGCAACCAGAACCAAAAGTCTTTTGCGCGTCATAAGTATTTCACCACAAGAAAGCCGCCAAACAGTAGGATTATGAATAGGGTAAACATCAAACCCAACCGTTTTTCGATGAAGTCACGGATTGGTTCCCCAAATTTCCACAGCAGCCCTGCCACAAGAAAGAAGCGCAAGGCGCGCGCCAGGATCGAGGTGGCTATGAACGTCCCAATCGGCATCCCGGTCCAGCCCGACATGATGGTGATGACCTTATATGGGAAAGGCGTCACACCAGCCGCCAGCACGGCCCAGAAGCCGAAATCATTGAAGCGGGTATTGAACTCTTCCATTGCGTGGGCTTTGCCCATGGCTTCCAGAACAGGCTGCCCAAGGCTTTCGTAAAAGAATGCCCCAATTGCATAACCCAATATCCCACCCAGCACCGAGGCAACCAAGGCGACCGTCGCGATCAGCCAGGCCCGCGACGGACGTGCAAGGATCATGGGAATCATCAAAACATCGGGTGGGATCGGAAAAAACGAACTTTCGACAAAAGCCACAACAGCCAGCGCCCAGAGCGCATGAGGATGTTCGGCCAGACGAATGGTCCAGTCATAAAGGGATCGCAACATGAAGAATAAGTATCCTGGTAACCGCTGCGGCAAGCCAAACCATGCACCCGACTGACCGTCAACCTCCTTCGATGAAACATTCAGGGCAGTGGTTGTTTTTTGCCTCTGGACCTTCTCTCGGTAGAGCGCTAATCCAGTGTTCGTGGCCCAAGTGGCGGAATGGTAGACGCAGGGGATTCAAAATCCCCCGCCTTCACGGGCGTGAGAGTTCGAGTCTCTCCTTGGGCACCACAGCAATTCTGAATATATTGCTGAAGTTCAACTTCAATACCCCGTCATCTCAAGATATCCGCGTCCTGTGTGGCTACCTGTGATGGTGATTGGGCCTTCCCAGTATTCGAACCGGGTTCCCATCCAAGCCTTCGGGCTTATGGCATCGACTTCAACATCGATCCCGCGATCCGGCAACGACACCTGCCATTTGATCGGAACGTCACGTTGTGCCACGCGGGCGGTTTCAAGGGGTTCTAGCAGGACTGAGCCGTCAGGTAGGGGGGTCGTTTGCCCATCAGGCTCAATCCACGTAGCGGCCGTGAAATCCCCTCGATCCCCGCGTAGGCGGAAGGCCATCAGCTTGTCACCGTCGTCAAAGCTGAGCGAGAACCAGTCCCAGCCGCTTTGATCTTCGGCCAAGGGTTGCGAAGACCATTCGCGATCCAGCCAACCCTGGCCGGCGACTTCGACATCTTCGTTGGGCAGGTGGAGCGTGCCCTCGACCGAGTAGAAGGGTTGTGAATAGTAGTAGCTTGCCTGACCATCGGCGGATTTCACCGAATACCCCTCGGCCCCGTGAAACACCAATGGGCCTTGGGCCTTTAGAGTCAGATCATAACCAAAGTCTGATCCGTTTGCTGTCAGGCTGAGGGTTTCCAAATCATCGCCGCGCATGTGCCATTCATCGATCCATGCCTCAAACGGATGGGCCGTAACGCCAGCCTGTCCGACACCGCCACGAGAGAGTCGTTCGGCGAAATAGTGTGTTTCTGGGGTTGTGAGCGCGGCATGGCCCATCCAGATCTGTGGGTTTTGCCAGCCGTCAGCTTCGGATGGTTTCAGTGCCGAACGGAACAGGGTCCATTGTATGCCATAGTCGCGGCCCTCTGCGTCTTTGAGGTTTGCCGTCAGATACCACCATTCAATCCGATAATCAGGATGGGCGCCGTGATCTTGCGGAAACTGAAAGCTGTAGTCCGGTTCAGGACGCGTAAAGCCATCCGCATTGCCGCCCAACCCGGCATAACCCTGCGCCCAACCGGTAATTGGAAGGAGGATGAACAGAATGAAGGCTTTAACGTTCATTGGCAAAAACCCTCAACAGCGCAGCAGGTGGCAGGCGGAGCAATCGTAATGCGGGTAGGGCTGCTGCGAGCACGGCGGCAACCAGAGTCAGCAGGAACAGGCTCAGCCAGTCAGTTGGGAACAAATACATGGGCAAGCGCCATCCGAAGGCCTGCACGTTGATCACGGCCAGCAGCACCCATGCCAATACAAGGCCCAATGGAAGGGCAAAGCAAGCGGTCATCACCGCAAGCAGGACACTGCGCAGAAGCTCTAGCTTGGCCAGTTGCGCGCGCGTTAGACCCAGCGCCCAGACCGGTGCGACCTGAGGCAGGCGCTGGGTCCACAATGTCAGCAAACTGGTGAGTATCGCGAACCCCGCAACGCCCAGTGTCAGCACATTCAGCGCTGAGGTGACGACGAAAGTTTTTTCAAAAACAGCCATCGATTGCGCTTTCATAGCGGCCTGCTGCACAACTGCCGATGGAGGCAGGTCAAATTGGTCACGCAACGCCTGTGCCAGCTCCGAGGCCTGATCCGGTGCGATGCGAATGCCAAAGCGGCGTGTATCCGTATCCGGGGCAATCTGATCCAGCATCGGCATTGCGACGATGGCCTGACCTGTCGGGTTCCCGTAGTCGGAATAGACACCTGCAATCGGCAAGCTGTGCTCGGGTGTGATCGCGACGGTATCTCCGGGCCACAGATCCGCGCGTCGTGCGAGTTGCTCGTTGATGAGTACGGCGCCGCGATACAGGACGTTGTCCCAGACGTCGGGATCCTTGGCGATCAGTGGCCAGTTGTTGCGATAGCTATCGTGATCAACAATCCCGTACAGAAACAACGGCCCGGTCTCGTGCAGCAATTCGGTGCTGCGAATGGGTAGGACAGCTGACGCCCTTGGGGCGAGCCAATCGATAAGGGCTGCGCCTTGTGCATTGTCGGCTGCGGTCACGTAAAGTTCGGAGGTCAGCCGTTGATCGAGCCAGCCAGTAAAGGTGAGGCGGAAGCTTGAAACCATTGTGCCCACGCCGATATTCGCGGCGAGCGCCAGCAGCAAGGCCATCAGCGCAAGTGACAGACCGGGCAATTGCGCCCGCATGTCCGCGAGCACCCATTGACCAACAGGCGTGCGGGCCCGGCGTAGGCACAAGGTCAATATCCCTGACAGTGCGAGCGGCAGCAACAAGGCCGCTCCGGTCAGCATCCCGGCAAGCAAGGCAAATCCTGCGATAAGTCCGCCGATTGTGAAATATGCGATAAAGCCCACTGCTAGCAGGGCTAGGCCACATGCGCCTGTAATCTGGGCCGAGGCTTTACTGCCACGCCAAGCTTGTAAGCCCGGCCCTGCGAGGATGGGCATGCGCGAAAGTCGCCAAAGAGCGTGGCCACTGGCCGCCAACGTGCCGCCTGTTGCCATCGCAAGACCTGCGGCGACCCATTGGGGGCGTAATGACATCTGCCCGTCGATTGTTGCCCCGTAGAGGCCGCGCAACGTGGCGGCGACATCAGGCAACAAGGCTCCAGCCAGAAAATACCCCAGGATTAACCCGAACAGGCCACCGATCAGGGCCAAGAGAAGTAATTCACCCAGAACGATCCAGATCAGGCCCCGCATGGGAAGGCCCAAAGCCCTTAATGTACGGATAGTGCCACGCCTCTGCGCGAAGGCGAGGCCGACCGTTCCGTGAACGATGAACAGGCCGACGGCGAAAGACAGCAAGCCGAAGGCTGAGAGGTTCAGGTGAAAGCTGTCGGTAAGTTGCGCGGTATCCAACTGGGCCGAGGGGCTAATTCGTTGAAGTTCAGGCGCAAGTTCTGACAGAGATGGGACCCCACGGGGCTGATTGGGCAAGATCACCAGACGGGAAATCTGACCGGGACGGTTCAGAAGGCGCTCGGCCACTCCAATATCGGTGAGCACCAGATCAGGTGGCAGCGCGGTGCTGGAAAGCACCGGTGGGAAGTCGTCACTAGATTGAAACAGCGGGGCCAGGGCGGGTGACATCAGCAGCCGCCCCGGAGCTGTCAGCATATCAGCTGGGTCGGGGGCATCCGCGCCTTGCTCGATCTGGGTGATCGCGGGCAGGACAGGGTAGGCCACCAAATCCACCCCCATCAGACGTACGGAACGGTCCTTGATGCGCAGCGTGCCTTCTAAGACGGCCGCCACTTGCCAACCTGCGCGCCTGAGCTCGGCGTAGCGGGAAAGAGGGATCGTGGAACCGGAGGCGCGCAATTCGTCGAATTGTCCGATGGCAAGCTGGGTGCTGGCGCGTTCATAGCTCGCGCGCGCTTCGGCATTGATGGCTTGCACGGCCGACCACAGACAAGTTGCCAGCGCGATACCCGTCAGAAGCGTCATCAATTGCAATGGGTGCATCCGCCAATGGGACACCAGCGCCAGGACCGCAGCGCGTGTCATGCGATATGCCCGCCCGTCAGGTGGGCACGTCGGTCGAGACGGCTGGCGATGTCATTCGAGTGGGTGACCAGCAGGAGCGCAGCGCCGGTATCGGCAACCAATGAAAGCATCAGGTCCAGCACCACCGCACTTGCTGTTTCGTCCAGATTGCCCGTCGGCTCATCCGCTAGCAGCAATCGTGGTCGGATCGCCATGGCGCGTCCGATGGCAACCCGCTGCTGCTGTCCGCCCGAAAGGTTCTCGGGGTAGCGGTCTTGCAATTCGCTCAGGCCAAGGCGCTCGGTCAGGTGGACAACCCAATCCGGGTCGTCCCGACCCGCAAGTCGCGCATGGATCGAGAGGTTCTGGGCAACGGTCAGCGACGGGATCAGGTTGAACTGCTGAAAGACCAGAGACAGGGTGCCGCGACGCAATTCGGCGCGTTCCGCATCATTCAGGGCCGACATGGCGCGCCCGTCCAGAGTAATCTCTCCGCCATCAAACCCATCCAGCGCCGCCACCAGATGCAATAATGTGCTTTTGCCACTGCCACTTTCTCCGGTCAGCGCCAAGGTCTGCCCCTGTTCCAGCGTCAATGAAACATCGGTCAGGACAGGTCGCCCACCGGGATAGGATTTTCGAACGTGATCAATTGATAGCAACATGCAAACTCTCATCTGGTCCCGTCACAATGTGCAACGCGGCGCGCCAGTGTCCAGAGCCGAGATCGGTTCTATTCGCCGCAGCCTTACGCATCGCATGGGGTTGTCGGCAACGCGCGAAACCCCCATGCTGGCACAGTTTTCAGCGATCAGAACAAAGGCCGTTTACATGACATTGTCGCAACAAATCATTTGGGGCAGCTTCTATCTGGGTATTTGTTTTCTGATCGAAATCATGCTGCTGACATGGTGCGTTCTGGTCATCCGAAAACTGGTCGCGAAATGGGAGACACGCAGCACTATCCTTGCAACCGCAGGCCCGATCAGCGTGGCGCTGGTGTTTATCGTACTGACCCATACGGTTCAGGTCTGGATCTGGGCGATTGTCTGGGTGTGGGGTGATGTGCTGCCGGATTGGAATTCGGCCCTCTATTTCTCATTGGTGACGTTCACAACGCTGGGTTACGGCGACATCGTCTTGGGCGAAGGGCTGCGCATCTTCGGAGCGTTTGCATCGGTCACGGGCCTACTGGCCTTTGGGCTGTCAACCGCGTTCCTTGTGGCCCTCATGACGCGGGTGTTTGAAGAACGGTTCCTGAACTAGAGGATCGGTGCAAACAACCGTGCAAGCGGCGCACCAAAACGGATGTGGAACGGTTGCTGGGGCAAATTGCGGGTCAATTCGTAACTTGCTTCAAAATCGGTTTCCAGCATTGCGGCGACGGCCTCTGCTGCGCGACGGTCAAAGAACAGGGCCATCGCTTCAAAGTTCAGACGGAAAGATCGGTTGTCCAGATTGGTGGTGCCAACGGCGGCCAAGGTATCGTCTACAACAAACGCTTTTTGATGCATGAAGCCGTCGGTATAGCGAAACACACGGGCGCCACAGTCTCGGATTTCGTCGAAATAGGCAAAAGCGGCCAGCCAGGGCAGACGATGGTCGATGACATCCGGCACGAGTATTCGTACATCCACACCACGCAACGCCGCGTGCTGTAGCGCGGTCATGATGTCGATGTCGGGCACAAAATAGGGCGAGGCGATCCAAAGCCGTTCTTTCGCCTCAGAAATGGCCGCAAAGAACATCATTGCGCCGGTTTCTGTTTCGTCGCCCGGGCCCGTTGCCACCAGCAGCGCATTCATGTCCTGATCAGATTCAGTTCCAGCCCAATCGAGTTGGTCGATCAGGTCTTCGTTGCGCGCCCAGTGCCAGTCTTCGGTGAAGATCAGTTGCAATTGCCGAACCACGTGACCGGTCATCTTGATATGCGTATCCCGCCAACGACCGAACCGAGGGCTTTGCCCCAGATACTCGACCCCAATGTTATGACCACCGATAAAGCCGACATCGCCATCCACGATCACAGTTTTTCGGTGATTGCGATAATTCAGTTGAAAACGGAAATTTGGTCCGCGTTGTTCGCGGGGGTCTGCAACATCCACTCCGGCCTGGCGCAGAGTTTCAAAATAGCTGGACGGCAGGCCATAGCTGCCCACCGCATCGGTCATGAACCGAACATGTACGCCACGCTTGACCGCCGCGATCAGCCGGTCCCGCACCTTTCGCCCCAGATCATCATCGCGGACGATATAAAACTGGATCAGAACATAGTTTTTGGCCCGGTCGATGGCGTCGAGAATGGCATCAAATGTGGCCTCTCCGTCGATCAGTAACTCGGCTCCGTTGCCGCGTGACACGGGCAGATGGGCCAGCGCCTCGAACGGTCGGGGATTGACCCGCATCGTCTCAGGGTCGGGTTTCGAGAAATCAGCAAAAGTTTTGATACCTTCGACGACGCGCTCACTTTGTTGTCGCGCGATCCTATATCCCCGAAACCGATGGTGCCCTAGGAACAGGTACAGCGGCACGCCAAACATCGGGGCCGACAGCAGGAACACAACCCAGCCAACCGCCCCTTGTGGTGTGCGCGCAGTCTGCGCAGCCCGAACTGCAAAGACGATCGCTACGCAATAGAGGGCAAACAGAAAAAACGAGACGAGTATTGTCCACATCAGTGCGCAGCGGTCCGGGTTGCTTAGTTTGCCCCAGTGTAGATGCGGGACCAGTCGTTGGCCATATCAACAATGACCCATCCCATTTCAGGGCCCTTGTCCAACCCGTCGACCAGCCGTCCGATCGGGCTTTCGCGGTCATAGGCCCATTCGCGGTCCGCGTCCGTGTGATGGATCAAAACGCCCAGCCGTGGCCCGTCGCCTGCGGTGGTCCATTCAAGCATGGCAAAATCCCCGTCCGAGTTTCCCCCGGCGAATATGGGGCGCTTGCCGATGGTGCGCTCGATATTGATAGGTTTGCCTTCTTTGTCATCGATGAAGGCGATGCCGGGGGCCTTGTTGATCACAGGTGTGCTGTTTTCGCTGTCATAGGTGGTCTCACCATAGGTGCCCAGAATCTGTTCGGGCGGGATGCCATAGGCCTGTTCGGCAAAGACACGCATGAAATGCAGACCGCCGCCCGATACGATATAGGTTTTGAAATCCTCATCCCGCAGGTAGCGCAACAGCTCGACCATCGGCTGATAGGTCATCTGGTCGTAGGGCAGATCGGTCTCGGGATGTCGTGCAGTGTCCAGCCAATCCGCCACCGACGCCTGAAATACTTCAACGCTGCTGCCGGAATGCGATGCGTTGACCACTTCGATCAGAGCGTCGTGCCCGCCTTCCAGAATGGTTTTCAGATCACCCTCGGCAGCCGCTTTCAGGGCTGGGCTCGATAAGATTGATGGGTCTTGTTTAGCAAGCTCTGCCAGTTGGTCCATGGCAAATATGAACTGAAAATAGACCGGTTGTTCAGCCCAAAGCGTGCCGTCATTGTCAAACACCGCAATCCGGTCGGCGGGAGTGACATATAGTTCATTCGCCGGGTCGCTGACCGCGTCAACAAAGTCGATGATCAGCTGTTTTGATGCCGAGTCGGTCCAGCTGGGCAGGGGGTCTGCGAACGCCACTAGGGGGACGGTGGCTATAAACGCCGTGAGTTTGAGAAATCTCATGTAATAGCCTCTGATACTGGAAAAAGGGGCCGCGCTTTACGGCGGCCCCTGTCTTGTTTTCTAGTTCGAAGTTGGTGTGGCCAATTTCTGCATCACCTGATCCAGGCTGAAGCTTGCCGCCTTCTGGCGTGGTGGGAACTCTTGGAAAGTACTCAGGAAACTCGCCACATATTGCTGCGCCGGTACTAGGAAATACACCCGGTCAATCATCCAGTCATAGTATGTGTTGGATGTCCGGTATCCACGCTCATAAGGGTCGCGGCGCAGATTCACGATGATCGGCACGCGCAGCTCCGTGAATGGTTCCATCCATGCGCGCAGGGTGGCCCATGCTTTTTGCTCCAAAAAGATCAGCTTCCAGTCGTCAAAACGCAAAGCGGACAGGTCGCCGTCATCCGTGAAATAAAAGATTTCACGGCGGGGGCTTTCAGTGGTCTCACCGGTCAGCAGTGGCAATATGTTGTAGCCATCCAGATGCACTTTGTAGTCGCGACCCATGGCAGGTGAGGAATAGCCGGCTTTCAGCTTTTCCTTGATTTCGGGGTCGCCAGCGACCGCCAGATAGGTGGGCAGCCAGTCCATGTGATGCACGATTTCGTTCGAGATCGAACCCGCTTCGATCTTGCCGGGCCAACGCACCATGGATGGTACGCGCCAGCCGCCTTCCCAGTTGGTATTCTTTTCGCCCCAGAACGGTGTCGAAGCGGCATCCGGCCATGTGTTGTAATGCGGGCCGTTATCGGTGGAATAGTGAACGATAGTGTTGTCGGCGATGCCGAGTTCGTCCAGCAGATCAAGCAGTTGGCCGACCTGAATGTCGTGTTCGATCATGCCCGCCGTGTATTCATCGGCCGGACTACCTAGGATTTCGTTGGCTGTTTCGCGCATTTCTTCCCCGACATGGGTGCGGAAATGCATCCGTGTGCCATTCCACCAGACATAGAATGGTGTGCCGTTCTGGTTGGCCTCACGAATGAACTCAACGGCAGCTTCCAGGGTTTCCTGATCCACTGTTTCCATGCGTTTGCGTGTCAGTGGACCGGTGTCTTCGATGGGGCCGCCTGCGCTGGACTTGATCACACCGCGCGGACCATAGGCCTCGCGGAACGTGCGCCCGTCGGGCAGAACCGCGTCCCCGGGATAATCTTCATGCTCGGGTTCTTCTTCGGCATTGAGGTGATAGAGATTCCCAAAAAACTCATCAAATCCGTGATTTGTCGGCAGGTGCTCATCCCTGTCGCCCAGGTGGTTCTTGCCAAACTGGCCGGTCACGTACCCATGATCCTTAAGCAACCCTGCAATCGTGGGGTCTTCGATCTGCATCCCTTCTTTAGCGCCAGGCAAGCCAACCTTGGACAGTCCAGTCCGGAACACCGATTGGCCCATGATGTAAGATGAGCGGCCAGCTGTGCAGGATTGCTCGCCATAATAATCGGTGAAGATCATGCCTTCATCGGCGACCCTGTCGATATTGGGGGTCTGGTATCCCATAAGGCCCATTGTGTAGGCCGAAATGTTGGATTGGCCGATGTCATCGCCCCAAATGACCAAAATGTTGGGTTTTTGATCCTGCGCCCATGCGGGCAGTGCGACCAGAACGGCAATCGACGCTGCTGCGGTACGGCGCAGTCCGATACGCCAGCTTTCCAAGAACCGGGTTGTAGTTAACATGTTTTACTCCTGAACTTGTGGACAATTTGTCCCTGTGAACTATCTGAGACTTGTGTCCAGAATAGGATTAGTTGCAGTCGTTAAGCATTGGATATCCCGCGAAAATAGCCAGATTGCGGGATTCGTGTGTAAGTAATGTAGGCCAGTGAGCCTGATTGAAATTTATCATATGATGAAGTTTAAATATATAGATGGCATTAATTGAAACTGATCTAGACTCGCTGCAGGAAAGTTCCTGGTTCAATACCAGATCTCCCGCCTTTCAGGGTGCTCTTTTACGCAGTGCCGTGCGCCGAACTTACGGTGCTGACGAAGCTTTGTTTGTCCAGGGTGATCCCGCCAACGGGATCCACGCTGTTTTGGATGGTAGTGTTAAGATCACCGTCCCCGCAGATGACGGTCAGGAATTTGTCATACACCAAGAAGGACGTGGCTTTTGGATCGGCGATCTCGCGTTGTTTGCGACTGCGCATCGGCTGATCAGCGTGGTAGCGACTCGGCCAACCGAGACGCTTTTCTTTCCGGCCCCGCGGTTAGAACGCTTGGTGCAGGATTCTCCTGACTTTGTTCGGGATTTCTACGCCTTAAGTCATGAAAACATGCAAAAAGCCCTGCGTATCGTTGCCAATCTTGCGGTGACCGGCACCGAGAAACGGCTGGTTTTGAGGCTGCTGCATCTGGATGAGGTGACATCCGATGCAGAGGGTTGGATACCGGTTTCGCAGGAAGAGCTGGCGGCTATGATTGCAGTCTCTGCGCCAACGCTTCACCGAGCATTACACAGGCTTATCGAATTAGACTTGATCGAAGGCGGGTATGGTCGGCTGAGGTTGAAAGATCGACGCGCCCTCGTCGCTAGCTGTCAAAGTTGACGGACCTTCAAGCCTAATGTTCGGTTGACGACCGATCATCCTCACCGAGCCTTCCATCCAAAGACATCAAGATCGCGACAGGGCGCAGCGCGGGGATGTGGCTGAAGATGATCAGGATGCAGACGGTCAAAGGCACACTCAGGAACGCTCCGATCAGACCCCAGACCGTAGTCCAGAAGGTCAACGCCAAAATCACTAGGAAGGTCGACATGTTCAGCGATCGGCCCAGCATGGCCGGATCCAGAAAGTTGCCGATTAGAAACTGTAGTGTGCCGCACCCCAGAACGATCACGAGAAATGGCCCGATCGTCTCAAACTGAACCAGAGCGATCATTGCGGGAAAGATGACAGCGATGATCGAACCGATTGACGGGATGAAATTCAGGGCGAAAGTCAGCACGGCCCAGGTTTCAGCATATTCCAGACCCAGCGCTTTGAATACGGCGTAGCTGATGGTGGCGGTGATCAGACTGATAAAGGTTTTCACGCCGACATATCGCTGCAGGCTGTACGAAATCGCATCCAGAACCAAGGCCAGGTCAGCCCCCAGCCGCGGGTTGCCGGCGGCAAGCTGGATTTTCTTGCGAAAGGCCAACCGCTCGGCCATCAGAAAGGCGACATAGAGGCTTATAAGGAAGAACTGGTTAAGCAGCGATGTGGCGCTGCCCAGCAATATCCGAGCGACATAGGACATATCGATGCTGACCAGATTGTCTCGGATAAAACTTGTGACATCGTTGCCGACCAACCCGGTAATTCTATGAACAGCCCCGTCAAACTGGCTTTCGTAGGTGTTGATCGAGCGTGCAAACTGCGTGGCCTGACTGCCCAGAATGTACATGATCATGAACAAACCGGCCAATACAACTGTTACTCCCGCGACATTCGCCAACCAGATTGGCACCCGCGTCACTGCAATGACCCGGTCGCTAAGGGCCAGGATCAGCACGTTGACCAGTAACGCCATGGTCAACGGCACCAGAAAGTTTGCCCCTGCATAGAGGCCAAGCACCATTAGCGTGGCCACGATCGCAACATCCCGCAATACGCTCAGTTGCGGACGCGCACGGGAAGGGCTGTTTTCTGGGTCAGAGGTCATAAGATGGCCTTGGTCTGAGTGCTGCCTGGATGTGTTTTGATTGATCCTGCACAGGCTGGCGGGTTTATGCAATCCATACAGAAGGTTATACGCATGAAATCGGTGGCCTGATCCGATTGACGGTTCTGCCAAAGGAAAAGGCAGGCTAGGCTAGCGCAATGCCAACTGTTTTGATTCCCTCGTTCGGCCAATTCCTGCGTGCGCTCTGGCTTGCTGTGCGCCGATTTAATGACAAAAACGGCTTCGTCATGAGCAGCCACGTCGCCATGTCGTTGATGATGGCCCTTTTTCCATTCGTTCTGTTCACGGTCGCGTTGGCAGGGGCCTTGTCACAGGGCTATGTGACCGATGAACTGATCGAACTGATATTTGGCGCCTGGCCCAAAGACGTGGCCGATCCCATCGTTTCAGAACTGCGTGCTGTTCTGGCCGGTGCAGGCTCGGGCGTGATCACTTTGGGTGGCTTGTTGGCGATCTACTTTGCCTCGAACGGAGTCGCCGCTGTGCGAAAGGCGATGGCGCAGGCCTATCACGACACGGACAATTGGCCCTTCTGGAAGACCCGACTGCTGTGCTTTGTGCTGGTCATAATCGGCGGTGCTGCCATTCTGGCCATCGCGGCGGTCGAAGTCGTTCTGCCGGTCTATACCCGTTTGGTTTCGGAAAAGACGGCAGTGGATGTGGACAACTGGCTGTCGGTGGATCGTCTGCGATGGACCTTTACCGTGGCTGTCCCCGCTGGCACCGTTCTTTTGGCCCATCTGATCTTGCCCACCCGACGGCACAGCCTACTACAAATCTTGCCGGGCGTAATCCTGACATTGGCTTTGTGGGCTGCAGGTGGATGGGGCTTTTCAATCTACATCGCCAAGTTTGCGACCTATAGCGCGACGTATGCCGGGCTTGCAGGGGCAATGGCAGCGCTGATTTTCCTGTACTTATGCTCGGCCATGCTGATCCTCGGGGCCGAATACAACGGTGCGCTGATCGATTTGCAAAACGAAGAGGGGCAATGATGTATCTCCGCGCTATCGTGATGACCGCGATCTTTTGGGCGACCGCGCAGCAGTCGCAGGCGCAGGACTATGTTGGATCAGACGCGTGCTCGGATTGTCATAAGGAAGAAACCGAAGCCTGGGAAAGCTCATACCATGCGCTTGCCTGGACCGAGGTGGAGGACGGCCACGTTCAGGCTGATTTCGATGGAACACGATTCTCGCATGATGGAATGAGCGTGGCCTTTGCGGATCAAGATGGAGCTCTTACGGCGCAGGTCACCGAAAAGGACGGCGTTACAACGACCTATCCGGTCCATTCCGTTGTCGGTATCGCGCCGCTACAGCAATATCTTTTCGAAACCGAGCCCGGCCGATTGCAGAGTTTTGATGTGGTTTGGGACGTCGAAAAGGGCCGTTGGTTCCACCTTTACCCGGATCAGGATCTGCCTCCGAATGATGGGCTGCACTGGACCGGTCCGTACAAAAACTGGAACGCCCGCTGTGCCGAGTGTCATGCGACCGGTTATGTGAAGAACTACGACTCTGAGGAAAGGCGCTATGCCTCGACACAGGTCGAAATTGGTGTCGGGTGCGAGGCTTGCCACGGGCCGGGTTCTGCGCATTTGGAGTGGACGACCGGAAAAGTGTTGCAAGACGGTTTGAGCGAGTTCGGATTCCCTACGACATGGGGCAGGGGGCAGACAGAAGCGGAAATTCAGCAATGCGCCGGCTGTCATTCCCGGCGCGAGGCGTTAGAAGATGGTAATCCGCTTCCCGGCAAGCCGTATCACGACGCCTATAACCTGGCGTTGCTGCGACCGGGTTTGTATCACCCAGATGGCCAGATTTTGGACGAGGTCTATGTTTATGGCTCATTCCTGCAGTCGCGCATGTATGCAGAAGGGGTGGGTTGCATGAATTGCCACGATCCGCACCGGGCTGAGGTGAAAGCCGAGGGTAATGGGTTGTGTACCCAATGCCACTCCCCCGCTGGCAACCCGGATTTCCCGACCCTTCGGCTGGCCGAATATGACACGCCCGCGCATCACCAACATGCTGAAAATTCTGCGGGTGCCCAATGCAAGAACTGCCACATGATCGAGCGTGTCTATATGGGGGTAGATGGCAGGCGCGATCACAGCTTCCGCATTCCCCGCCCTGATCTGAGGCTCGGAACTGATGCCTGCACCGATTGCCATGCGGATGAAGATCAGTCTTGGGCGGCGCAGCAGATTGAACTCTGGTTCCCGGAATCATCCTATAGAGTGGCGCATTATGGCACGACATTTGCAGCAGCAGGCAGTGGTCAATTGGACGACCCTGAAACGCTGGTCGCGATCGCTCTGGATGAAGGGCAGGCAGGTATCGTTCGCGCAACCGCTCTGTATTTGTTGCAACCTTTTGCAACGCCTGATCTTGCCGAGCGTCTAGCACCGTTGCTGGCCGATCCGGACCCACTGATACGGGCCAATGGACCGGTACTGCAGCGTCAGGTTCCTGCCCAGTTGCGCGCTTCGCGGTTAGAGCCGTTGTTATCCGACCCCATGCGCAATGTACGCATCTCGGCTGCGAAAGAGTTCTTATCGATCCCAGCGCAGGCCATGACGCAAGACCAACGCGCAAGCGCGCAGCAGGGCATGGCGGATTGGCAACGTAGCATTTCCAATCGTTTGGACTTTCCTGAGACCCATTTGGTGTTGGGTGGTTGGGCGCTTACGCTCAGAAACGCGTCGGCTGCAGAACGTGCATTCCGCGAGGTTGTAACGCTCGACCCGCAGCGCGTTGAGGCTTGGCCGATGCTGGTTCAACTTGCCCACATCAATCGCGGTGTTCAGGCTGCGTTGGCGACATTGGACGAGGCCTTGTTAGTTCTTCCCGATGATCCAAACTTAATGCAACTGGCGCAGGAACTCGGGAGATAACTGGCATGGAACTGGCAGATTTGCGCCATCTTCACGGCGCATTCTGCGGTTAGCCAACCGGTATAAGCACTCGGATTGCTACAGGTGATGTATGCCGGATCGCACCGCAACCCTCGCAAAGCCGCTGACGGCGGCCCGTAAAACGACGCTTGACCAGCGTATTGAAGAGCTGCGCGCGCGCAAGCCTGTCGATATCAATCATGGCGAAGCACTATTGCTGCAAGGCATAGCTGCAGCGTCTCTGCGGAAACAGAGTATAGCGCCGGGAAAGATCGATCTGGATTAACGCCGCTTAACCCCGGAAGCCGGTGGCGACAACAAACTTCTCGGAACTATCAGAACGTGAGGCCGGAGGCTTCACATTGGCAACCTTGTTGAATTTCTGCTTGAGCAGTTTCTGAAGGTCCCCCTCAGCCCCGCCAGCAAGCACCTTGGCAACGAAGGTGCCGCCCTCTTCCAGCACGTCGAACGCGAAATAAGCCGCCGTTTCGCACAAGGCCATGATCCGCAGGTGGTCAGTCTGTTTGTGGCCCGAGGATGCAGCCGCCATATCAGACATGACCACGTCCGCTTTGCCACCCAGCCAGTCCTTGACCTTCTGATCGGCGTCATCTTCCATGAAATCAAGGACATGCGCGGTGGCACCGGCGACGGGCTCAACCTCTTGAAGGTCAACCCCCAGGACGGTGCCGATGCGCTTGCCGCTTTTCTCGCCGAGTGCATTGACGCGTTTCACAGCGACTTGCAGCCAGCCACCGGGCGCACATCCCAGATCGACCACGCGCGCGCCGGGTACGAGAAACCGGAACTTGTCGTCCAACTCAAGTATCTTGAATGCCGCGCGTCCGCGATAGCCTTCGACCTGCGCGCGTTTGACATAGGGGTCGTTCAACTGCCGTTCTAACCAGCGGGTCGAGCTGAGCTTGCGCCCGCGCGCTGTCTTGACCTTCACCTTCAGGTCGCGTTGTCCGCGACCCGAGTTGCTTTTGCCAGTTGGTGTCTTCGCCATCAGAACGGTCCGTCTTCCAATACACCGTCCGCACTCATTTGCGCATAAAGCAAACCCTCGCGCAGCCCACGGTCCGCCACAGAAAGGCGATCGGTGGGCCAGCAGCGCAACAGGGCCTGCAAGATGGCCGAGCCGGACATGATCAGGGCCTGCCGATCTTCTCCGATCCGGGGATCACGGCGGCGCCCACGAGGGCCGAGTTCTAGATAGCCTCGTATCACCTTGTCAATCTGATCGCTGGTCATCCGCAATCCGTCCACCTTCGTCCGGTCATAGCGCTTGAGCCCAAGATGCGAGGCGGCGACGGTGGTCACCGTTCCACTGGTGCCCACGATTTGGAACCCTTCGCGGGCCTGTTCATCCTTGTAAGGCGCGAAATCGGCCAGGTTTTCTTCAAAAAACCAGCTCATTAGCGCAAAACGCGCGGCATCGTCTTCGACGTCGTTGAACTGATCACGCAATGTTGCCACGCCCAGCGGGACGCTGATCCAATCGACCACCTTGGCCGCAGGGAAAGGGCTTTCTGGTGTGTGGAACCCGTTATGCAATCTCATAATCGCGGCAGGCCGATCCCGACGAGGAACAGAGGAGATGTCGATCCAGACCAATTCGGTTGAGCCGCCGCCGATATCGACGACCAACAATTGCTCGGTCTTGGTCGACACTAGCGGTGCACAGGAAATCACAGCCAGACGTGCTTCTTCCTCGGGCTGGATGATGTCGAGCGTCAGGCCGGTTTCGCGTTTAACTTGCCGGATGAAATCGCGTGAATTCTTGGCGCGACGGCAGGCCTCGGTTGCGATCAAGCGCATGCGCTTGACCTTGTTACGCTTGAGTTTTTGCTGACAAATCCGCAGCGCCTGTACGGTACGTGCCATGGACGCCCGCGACAACCGCCCGGTGCGTTCCAGACCGGCACCCAACTGCACCGATTTGGAGAAGCTGTCCACCACATGAAATCCACTGCCCTTGGGCTGGGCGATCAACATGCGGCAGCTATTTGTCCCCAAATCCAGTGCCGCATATAACGCATCTGGATCGGGTCTTGCCGGCGCGGGGCTTTCGACCGCTTTCGGGAACGCGCCCGCACCTCTGGGACGCTTGGGCGCCATCTTAAACGCCCTCCGATTTTCGAGTTATTCCGACCATAGGTCGCGCAATTGGATCACGCAAGACGCTCATTAAAGTCATTAGGATTTTGATGTTCGGTTTTGGCCACCAAGGCTTTAAAAGCTGCGGTATGCAGCCGTGGGCAAAAAGGTCGCTGCAAATACGCCGTATGTCGAAAATCGACCGACTTGGACCCACATTGAAGTTTAGAACCGGTCCATCTGGTTAGGAGGAATCACGGTAATGCCTGACGTCACCATCGTATATTGGCGCGATATTCCCGCCCAAGTCATCGTCGGCAAGGGCCGTCGTGGCGCTAAGCGGCAGTTGGAAGAGCGGTTTGAACAAGCCATCGACCGGGCAGCAATGAAGGTGAACGCCAAGGATAGTGATGCCTATCTGGCCGAGTGGCGCAAAGCCGAGCCTTTCGCAGTTGAGGGCGACCCGTCCGAAATTGCCGAGGCCGAGGCCGCGCGTTTGGAAACAGAGTACGATCAGGACCGTATCAAGACCCTGATCGCCAATGACGGTTGGGCATGAGCCCCAGATCTTTATGGGAGGCCGCTATGGCTTTGCTGAACTTCAAGAAACGTGATGCGGTCGAAAACGGCCCTGTGAACCCGACCGTCGAAGCCTTTTTGCAGGGCTACTCGATCGAGGTGATGCCGCGCACTGCAGAAAAGGTCGAAGATTTCCGCGCGCTGCTGCCAGAAGGCACCCGTGTCTACATCGCCCATATCGAGGGCACGCCAATCGAAGACATGGTCAAAACCGCCAAGCGCATCGCGGCCGAAGGTTACCCTGTCATGCCGCATTTCCCGGCACGGATCATCAAGGATGCCGCGACACTGGAAAACTGGATTTCCATGTATCAGGGTGAAGCGGGCGTCGAGCAGGCGCTTCTGCTGGCTGGTGGTGTCGCCAAACCGCATGGTGATTTCGACAGCTCGATGCAGCTGCTGGAAACCGGACTGTTCGACAGGGCGGGGTTCAAGCGACTGCACGTAGCCGGTCACCCCGAAGGTAACAAGGATATCGATCCCGACGGCTCGACCAAGAATGTCGATGACGCGCTGCGCTGGAAGCAGAAGTTTTCGGAAACCACCGACGCCGAAATGGCGCTGGCCACTCAGTTTGCGTTCGACGCCAAGCCGATCATTGCTTGGGCAGATAGCCTGAAAGAAGCGGGTATTGATCTGCCGATCCATATCGGTATCGCGGGCCCGGCGAAGCTGCAGACGCTGATCAAATTCGCTATCGCCTGCGGCGTTGGTCCATCGCTGAAAGTCCTGCAGAA
Organism: Ruegeria sp. C9; assembly: GCF_056537585.1. NCBI lineage: Bacteria > Pseudomonadati > Pseudomonadota > Alphaproteobacteria > Rhodobacterales > Roseobacteraceae > Ruegeria > Ruegeria sp. C9. The sequence goes on along the minus strand of NZ_JBQFRU010000002.1, from coordinate 292,052 downwards.
GCGCGCCATGGACGTGTCCAAGCTGCTGTTGCCTTACGAGCCAACCGATGTGGTCACCGAACTGGCCAATCACAAGGCAGCCAACCCGGATTTCAATATCACCAAGGTACACTTCTTCCCGCTGGGCGGGATCAAGACCAACGCCAACTGGGCGATCAACAACGGCGGCGCTTCGGCAAAGCCGGTTAACTCCTAAGGAACGGACATGACCCGTACAGTCGTAGAATCAAAAACAAAAACTGCCGTTCTGGGCTTTGACGAACCGTTCTGCGTTATCGGTGAGCGGATCAACCCAACGGGCCGTAAGAAACTGGCTGCCGAATTGGAAGCAGGCGATTTCTCGACAGTCGAAAAGGATGCTCTGGCGCAGGTCGCTGCAGGCGCGACCGTTCTGGATATCAACGCAGGTGTCGTCTACAACTCGAACCCCAACCCGAACGAGACCGAGCCGCCGCTGATGACCAAGATCGTCGAGCTGGTGCAGGGGCTTGTTGATGTACCGCTTTGCATCGATTCCTCGGTTCCGGGCGCTTTGGAAGCCGGTCTTGAGGCGGCGGAAGGTCGTCCGCTGTTGAACTCGGTCACCGGTGAAGAAGAGCGTCTGGAACTGGTTCTGCCACTGGTCAAGAAATACAACGTACCCGTTGTGGCGATCTCGAACGATGACACCGGAATCTCGGAAGACCCTGATGTGCGTTTTGCCGTCGCCAAAACCATCGTTGAGCGTGCAGCCGATCACGGCATCCCGGCTCATGACATCGTGGTCGATCCGCTGGTCATGCCGATTGGTGCGATGGCAACAGCTGGCCAGCAGGTGTTTGCTCTGGTCCGTCGTCTGCGGGAAGAGCTGGGCGTGAACACCACATGCGGTGCGTCCAACATCTCGTTCGGCCTGCCGAACCGTCACGGTATCAACAACGCCTTCCTGCCGATGGCAATGGGTGCTGGAATGACTTCAGCGATCATGAACCCGGTGGCTCTGCCGGTGACGCAGAAGAAGATTGCCGAAAAGAAAGAGGCCGTCGCTGCCGCCGGTATCATTCTGCCCGAGGATATGGACGACGAAACCTTTGTACAGATGTTCGGTCTGGGTTCGACCCTTCCGCGTGCGGGCAAAGAGATGGAGGCCATCCGCGCCGCCAACCTGCTGACCAACAACGACGCACATGGCGGTGAGTGGATCAGGTTCAACAAACCACCCGCCGAGGCCGGAGCCGAAGGCGAGGGTGCACGCGGACGTCGTGGCGGTGGTCGTCGTCGCCGCGCTTAAGGTAAATAAAACAATGGATTGGGCCGGATTTTTTGATCCGGCCTTTTCGATTCGTCAGCGTTTGTTGACCCTTGAACCCCAGTAAAGAGCAGTGCTAATCAATGCCCAGCGGCGGGTATGATGTAATGGTAGCCTGTCAGCTTCCCAAGCTGAACGCGCGGGTTCGATTCCCGCTACCCGCTCCAATCATTCTGCGCGTCGGGCCTGATAGAGGTTGATCATCGCCGGGATGAGGATCTCCGAACCAGACTTATACTGTCGGAACTCTTTTGCGACCGCTTCTTGAATAGCGTCAGTATCAGCCTCACTCCCTTCGAAATGAGCAACAACACGGCCCGCAGGACCAACACGTGTCACCAGCCTCGCCGTGCCTTCAACGCCGCCAAAACCCGTCAGGTTCACTGTGATCGCGTCGCCGGTTATTTCAGACAGCCCCGCTTGGGTCATCAGACCTTTGACATGGTCGATGTCGTGGAACGCCAGCGGCCCGGGCGCATAGCGGTCTACGCGGGGCGGTTGACCCATTCGCCGAACGGCGGCGACATGGGGTATCTTGAACCACGGGTTGACGTCCAATGGCCCCCAGGAAGCGAACGTCATTTGCCCACCTGGTTTCAGTGCCGAGGCGATGTTTCGGAATGCTGCGATCGAGTCGCTAAAGAACATGACACCAAACCGGGAGATTGCGGCATCCATTTGTCCGGGTTCAAACGCGTAGGTTTGCGCATCCGCGTGCTGAAAAGTGATAGTCTGTATCCCGTTGCTTTCAGCACGTTTGGCTGCGCGGTCCAGAAACGGCTGCGATATATCGGCCGCCAATACGTGTCCTTCGGCCCCAACCGCGCGCGCCGCTGCGATTGCACTGACGCCTGTGCCGCATCCGATATCCAACACTTGCATACCCGCCGACAGGGCGGCCCGGTCCAGAACGAGATCAAGAACGGGCGCGAAGGCGTGGTCAAGCTGATCCTCATAGGTCAGCCATTTGGTGCCTTGTTCCGAGTTTCCCCAGAATTCCGCCTGTTCCTCGTTCTCTGATGTCATATTCGCCTCCTGTGGATGGGGCGACTATGACCTCCGGCGGCGTCGGCGGCCAGATTTTTCCTCATCCCCGCCGCCGGTATTGAAGGACGGAGCGGGCAGGGTGACGACCTGGGCCAATTCAGGGAACGGATCGGTTTTGTGCGGGATCGCATTGGCGGCGACGAAATGGTCTTGAAACTTGGGTTCGATTGCCGTTTCGACCTTGGTGATCTCGCGCACCACGCGTTCGATCTCGGCCCGCGATCCGATGTTACACAGCGCGATCCGGGCACCGGTTCCAGCGGCATTACCCGCGCTGGAGACCTTCTCGAGCGGTGCATCAGGGATCATACCCAGCACCATCGCGTGTTTGGTCGAAATATGCGCGCCGAAGGCACCGGCAAGTACCACGCGATCCACACGGTCAACCTCCATCTCATCCATTAGGAGACGCGCTCCGGCGTAGAGCGCGGATTTAGCCAACTGGATGGCACGGATATCACCCTGAGTTACCGTGATACGCGGACCGCCCTCGGCGCTGGCGTCGTGGATCAGATAGGAGTTGGTGCGGCCTTCGGGAACGCAACGCGGTGTGCCCGTCTGCGCGGCCGAGCCGATCAGCCCGCTTTCGTCCAGAAGACCTGCAATGCGCATCTCGGCCACGGCCTCGATAATGCCTGAGCCGCAGATACCGGTGATGCCCGTGGTGGCAATGTCCTGATCAAAGCCTTCGTCATTCGACCATTTTTCGGACCCGATCACGCGGAAACGCGGTTCTTTGGTGACAGGATCGATTTCGATTCGTTCAATCGCACCGGGCGCGGCTCTCTGGCCCGAGCTAATCTGGGCACCCTCAAATGCGGGGCCGGTGGGTGACGAACAGGCCAGAACGCGGTGGGTGTTGCCCAGCAAGATTTCCGCATTGGTACCCACATCCACGATCAGTACCAGATCGTCGGACTTGCCGGGTTCCTCGGATAGGGCAACGGCAGCGCAGTCCGCACCCACATGGCCCGCAATACACGGCAGGATGTAGACCTGCGCGCGTGGATTCATCGTGGTCAGGTCCATCTCATGCGCAGGCAGGGACATGCTTTCGGACGTCGCGAGCGCAAATGGCGCCTGACCCAGTTCGACTGGGTCCAGACCCAGCAAAAGATGGTGCATGACCGGATTGCAGACGAACACCGTTTCGACGATCAAAGCGGCATCGATCCCGGCCTCATCAGCGATTGAAGTGGTCAGATCGTTGATCGCTTCGCGCACGGCCCGGGTCATTTCCTTGTCACCACCGGGATTCATCATGGCGTAAGACACGCGGCTCATCAGGTCTTCGCCGAAACGAATTTGCGGGTTCATCAGGCCGGAAGAAGCCTTGACTTCACCTGTTTCCAGATCGGTCAGGTGCGCAGCGATGGTGGTCGAGCCGAGGTCGATAGCCAGACCGTAAAGCCCATGTTCGTGCAGGCCGGGCCAAATTTCGACGATAAGGGCCACGTTGTCCTTGTGGCCTTTGTGGACGGCGACCGTGACCTCCCATTTCCCTTTGCGAAGCACTGGCTGCAGCTTGGACATCAGCGACAGATCGGCGGTAATCGCATCGATCTTCCATTGTTCGCGCAAGGCGCGTTCTAACCGTTCCAGATCGCCTGTGGGCGAGTGCATGTCGGGTTCTTCCACCACCACGAAATACAGGCGTGTTGCAGGGTCCATGGTGATGGCGCGGGCGGCGGCGGCCTTGCGGACCACCTGACGGTGAACCTGGCTTTCAGGAGGCACGTCGATCACCACGTCACCCTGAACCGAGGCCTGACAGCCCAAACGGCGCCCGGGTTTCAAGCCTCGTTTGTCGTCATAACGCTGTTCAACCGCGTTCCATTCGCTCAGCGCGTCCTCCGAGACGGTCACGCCATGCTTGGGAAACTCGCCATAGCTGGGGGTGATCTGACATTTCGAACAAATACCGCGTCCACCGCAGACTGAATCAAGATCGACACCCAACTGGCGCGCTGCCGTCAGGATTGGCGTGCCAACGGGAAAGTGTCCGCGTTTGCCGGACGGGGTAAAAACGACAAGAGGATCGGTGGTCATGAATGGCCTGCCTTTGTATTCGCGCGTATGCCGGCGAACATATGGGTTTGAACGCAAAGGGAAAGGGCATTCAGCGGCACGTTTTGCATTGCTTGCGTCGTTTTCGGGCGTGGCAGAAGCCCGCAGGGGAAAACAACTTGGGTTCGGGGCTTTCCCTCTGGTGAAATCCATGCAATAGGGTCACCGTCAAACGGGCTTTTGCATGGGGTTATCAAATGCAGATTCGTGAGGCACTCACCTTCGACGACGTTCTTCTGGTTCCGGGCGCATCTTCTGTGCTGCCGGCAACCGCTGATACCACCACGCGCGTGACGCGTGAGATTACGATGAACATCCCGCTGCTAAGCTCGGCGATGGACACGGTGACCGAGGCGCGTATGGCTATCGCCATGGCGCAGGCTGGGGGCATCGGCGTGGTGCACAAAAACCTCTCGGTCGAGGAACAGGCCCGCGAAGTGCGTCGGGTTAAGCGGTTCGAATCCGGTATCGTCTATAACCCGGTCACGCTGCGCGCGGATCAAACATTGGCAGATGCTCAGGCTTTGGTAGAGCGCTACAACTTCACCGGCTTCCCGGTCGTTGAAGAAAGCGGTCGTGTCGTCGGCATTGTCACCAACCGAGATATGCGCTTTGCGACCTCGGATGACACGCCGATCAAAGCGATGATGACCTCTGACAATCTGGCGATGCTGCAAGAGCCCGCCGATCTGGAAGAGGCCAAAAGCCTTATGCGTGCGCGTCGGATCGAAAAGTTGCTGGTCGTCGATGGCGAGGGCAAGCTGACAGGCTTACTGACGCTGAAAGATACCGAGCAGGCCGTGCTGAACCCTACAGCCTGCAAGGACCGGTTGGGCCGACTGCGGGTGGCTGCTGCGACCTCGGTCGGAGACGCGGGGTTTGAGCGGTCAGAGCAGTTGGTCGATTCCGGGGTCGATATCATTGTTGTGGATACCGCACATGGTCATTCGCAAGGTGTTCTGGATGCGGTGAAACGTGCCAAGACGCTGTCGAACGAGGTTCAGATCATCGCCGGTAACGTCGCCACTGCCGAGGCCACCAAAGCGCTGATCGATGCAGGTGCAGACGCGATCAAAGTGGGCATCGGGCCCGGCTCGATCTGTACCACACGGATGGTCGCGGGTGTTGGTGTGCCTCAGTTGACGGCAATCATGGATTGCTCCGCTTCGGCGGGGGAGGTTCCGGTCATTGCGGATGGTGGCATTAAATTCTCGGGCGATTTCGCCAAGGCGATTGCGGCAGGTGCGTCTTGCGCTATGGTCGGTTCGATGATTGCGGGCACGGATGAAAGCCCGGGCGAGGTGATCCTCTATCAAGGCCGCTCGTTCAAATCGTATCGCGGCATGGGCAGCCTGGGTGCGATGGCGCGCGGCTCGGCGGATCGCTATTTCCAGAAGGACGCCGCGAATGACAAGCTGGTGCCTGAAGGGATCGAAGGACAGGTGCCGTACAAAGGGTCCGCAAGCGCTGTTGTGCACCAACTGGTTGGAGGTTTGCGCGCGGCGATGGGCTATACCGGTTGTGCCACCGTCGATGAGATGCGCCAGAACTGCAACTTTGTCAAAATCACTGGCGCAGGTTTGAAGGAAAGCCATGTGCATGACGTTCAGATCACACGGGAAAGCCCCAATTATCGCGTGATGTAAGTTTGTGAGACCCTTCAGGGGGTCTCTCGAAATTGATCGTGTAGACGAACGGAAAACGCGATGACACCTGCTGCTCGGGTTCAGGCCTCGATCGAGATCCTCGATGACATTCTTGCCGGTGCACCGGTCGAGAAGGCGTTGACCGGCTGGGCTCGACGCAGTCGGTTCGCGGGATCTAAGGATCGCGCTGCGATCCGGGATCATGTGTTTGATGCATTGCGGTGCAAACGATCCTTCTCGGCGCTCGGTGGGTCCGAGACGGGGCGCGGCCTGATGATCGGTGCCGCCCGATCCTTGGACTCAGACCTAACGTCATTATTTTCGGGTGCGCGGTATGCACCTGCAGAGGTAACCGAAGCTGACCAACCCAGGTCATTTCAGAGCGACGCAGAACGTCTGGATATCCCCGAATGGTTGTGGCCTCAATTTCAGGCCGCGTTGAAGGACGAAGCTGAACTTGCCGCAGCCGCGCTACAATCGCGCGCTCCGATTCATCTGAGGGTCAACCTGCTGAAAACTGACCGACCCTCGGCCATTCAGCGATTGGCTGCCGATGGGATTACGGCGCATCCACATTCGGCTTGCGACACCGCATTGGAAGTTACCGAGGGCGCACGCAAGATATCTCAGAGCGGTCCGTATACAGATGGGCTGGTTGAGTTGCAGGATGCCGCAAGCCAGGCGGTTGTTGCCGCGCTTGATTTACAGCCAGACATGCGTGTCCTGGACTATTGTGCGGGTGGCGGAGGCAAGTCCCTTGCTTTAGCGGCTACGGATATGGGTGTTCAGGTCTTTGCCCATGATGCCAATCCCAACCGTATGCGCGACTTGCCAGCGCGCGCGGCAAGGGCGGGCGCGGATGTCAAGATCCTGACCACAGGCCAAATCACCGGTCAGGCCCCGTTCGATGTGGTTTTGACAGATGTGCCATGTTCCGGCAGCGGATCGTGGCGCCGCGCACCGGCAGGGAAATGGGCGCTTACACCGGAGCGCTTGGACGAGCTGACGCAGATTCAGGCCGCTATTCTACGAGACGTATCACCTCTCGTTGCGCCCAAAGGCGTGCTTGCCTATGCGACCTGCTCGATGCTGACGATTGAAAACGACGGCATTATTGATGGATTCTTTGCCAGCAATCCCGAATGGCAGAGCGGATACCGCAAAACGTGGCTGGTTTCACACGGGACCGATGGATTTTTTACAGCACACTTGACGCGAATATAAACTTTAAAACACAACCTTAAGAAGTTTATGTCACTGATCATTAAGCAGCAATTAACCATTGCAGGCAGATATTGATCAGAAATTGTAATAATCCGGGCTGTTTATGTCTATTCAATCTGAATTTACCCCCTCTCGATCAAGTGGATGGGGCATTGATCGTGGGCGCTATGCCTCACTGGCATTGATCGCCATTTTATTGAGCGTACTTTCCTTCTTTGACGTCTTGCCGCCACGGTTAAGTGCCGGGGTCGCAGCCGTTGGCTTGTCCTTCCTGGTAGTAGTGGTCTTTGCATTGGCGCGTGCTTGGATATTGAATCAGATCGAAGCGCAAACATACGCTGCGATGACGGGCTTTCTAGAGCAAGAAACCGATGCCTGTGTCATTTCGGATGCGATGGGCGAGGTGCTAGTTGCAAACGCTCAGGCCAATGCACGTCTTATTCGGAACGCGGGTACGCGACTAGATGAGTCTCTGCGTACCGTATTTGCAAACCCGTCGGCGGTGCTGTTGCGTTTGCAGTCTCATGCCCTGAAACGGGGCTTTTGGGAAGAAGATGTTGTCACGCGCGGACAAACAATACCCGTGTCTGTTTCAAAGCTGGGTGAAAATCGGTTTTGCTGGCGTTTTAGAATAGATGCACCTCAGATCTGGCGCAGCGTGCAGCGGCCGGTTCTGACGGTCGGACGAAATGACGTGGTGCTGGATGCCAATGATGCAGCAATCGAACTTTTTGGTCAGATTCCCACCTGCCTCAAGCCGATGGTTCAGGCTGGCGGTGCAGTTGATGGTAGCATCATACAGATTAAAACCGGGGAAACCGAAGCATCATTCACTGTCACAACGCTCAGGCACAGCGGTATTGTGCGTGAGTTGCTTTTAACGCCGCTGCAGCACGCCGAAGGACCGCAGCACACGACATCATTTGCAGATTTGCCAGTTGCGATCATGTGCATGTCTCCCGATGGAGATGTTAGCGAAGCAAACCACCTCGCGGTTGAATTGGTCGGTGAGATCCAACCGGGGCGGACGAATATCGAAAGCATGATGCAGGGGCTCGGCTATCCGATCAGGGACTGGCTGGCGAGTGCTGCCGAACAAGGCGCAGCACCGCGGTCTGAATTCCTGCGTTTGGTGCGCAAGGACAAAGAGGTGTTTGTGCAAGTTACGCTGTCACGGATTCTCAGGGATGGTCAGGTTTGTCTTATTGCGGTTCTGAACGATGCCACCGAACTGAAAACGATGGAGGCGCAGTTTGTCCAAGGCCAGAAGATGCAAGCCGTTGGGCAATTGGCTGGCGGGGTCGCACATGATTTCAATAACTTGCTGACGGCGATTTCGGGGCATTGTGATCTGTTGCTGTTGCGCCATGACCAAGATGACCCGAATTACGGCGATCTTGTACAGATCAATCAGAACGCCAACCGTGCTGCAGCGTTGGTCAGCCAGCTTCTGGCCTTTTCGCGCAAACAAACGCTCCGGCCCGAGGTTCTGGATCTGCGAGATACAATTTCAGACCTTATCCATTTGCTAAACCGTCTTGTGGGCGAGAAGGTCCGCCTGACGCTCAGTCATGATCCGGTGCTCAAATCCGTCTGCGCGGACAAGCGCCAGTTAGAGCAGGTCTTGATGAACCTGGTCGTCAATGCGCGTGATGCGATGCCCGAGGGTGGGGAGATTCGGATCGAGACCGAAGTAGTGACATTGGATCAATCGATCACGCGCGATCGGGCTACGGTACAGCCGGGGGAATATGTTACGGTCAAAGTCATCGACAGCGGCATCGGGATTCCTGCAGACAAACTGCAAAAAGTGTTTGAGCCATTTTATACGACCAAACGCACAGGCGAGGGGACGGGGCTGGGGCTATCGACTGTTTACGGGATCGTAAAACAGACTGGTGGTTTCATATTTGTCGACAGTGTGCAGGACCGGGGAACGGAATTCACCGTGCTCTTGCCTGTGAGTTCCCGGGTCCAAGAATCGGAGCCTGAGGCCCCCGATACGTCAGAGGTGCAAAGTTCCCGATTGGGTGAAGGCGTGGTTTTGTTGGTCGAAGACGAAGCCCCGGTGCGCGCCTTCGCGACGCGGGCGCTTCGCTTGAAAGGCTACACTGTGCTTGAAGCTGAATCAGCCGAAGATGCGCTGCAATTGTTGGACGACCCCAATTTGCTGGTGGATGTTTTTGTTACCGATGTCGTCATGCCCGGAATGGACGGCCCGACCTGGGTGCGCGAGGCGATGAAAGCGCGCCCAGACGTGCGGGTGGTCTTCATGTCAGGCTATACAGAAGGGGCGTTTGGCGAATCTGGCCCCCAGATCGAAAACTCCACTTTCCTGCCCAAGCCGTTTTCGCTGACCCAACTGACCGAAGCGGTGTTTCAGCAAATGAACTGAAACCACTATTCGGCGGATTGATACAACGCGTATTCAGCGGCGTTCAACGTCTGGAACCGGTGTTCGGTCTGATTTGAAATGTTCATCGGGCAGGTGGGTGAGACATTCTCACGCGACAGTTCGATATCGCATTCCAGCCGATTCTGAAGGAATTCCAGTATCTTCTGCTGGTTGTCATATTTGAAGATATGGGTCACGCCCGCGCCGTTGCTGCGGGGTTGCAGAAACTCGGTCTGGCATCCCACATCTGCGAAGGCCGGGCGGGGATTCTGCATATAGGCGTTCAGGAACGCCTCGAAGCTAATATCCTTCGTGGAATGCGCATGATCGGCCAATTCAGGGCGCGTTCGATATCGATACCAGCTTCCCAGCCAATCGATGGGTTCGCGCACAATGGCCATGACGTCCATTTCGGTATCACACATCTTTCGGAACATTGTCTGGAAGAAGCGATCATAGCGACGCATGTTCGCATGTTTCAGGTCAGTTGGGCCGGACACGACGATGTCAGCCCGGTCGCGCAAGGCCGACTGATACGCTGTGCTGCCGGTCTTTGGAACAGACAGAAGCGCCAGCCGCTTTTCATAGAAAACAAGCATTTATCTTTTCTCTTCAATGCCTTTCATGTCTCAGATTGTCGTAAACGACTCTTTAACACAATTGCTGAAAAGTAGTTTTCATAAGTTTTAGTTGAAATGTTCTCTTTTTGGTCTCATAAGGAACAAGAGGCGAACAAAGCAGCGATTGCCGCCCGATCAAGGGTGTGACAAAAGAGAAGGCGACAGGACAATGGCGGATCTTCTGACGATGAGCGACAAGAAAAACGCAGACAAGCAAAAGGCGCTCGACAGCGCATTGGCCCAGATCGAACGGCAGTTCGGCAAAGGCTCGATCATGAAGTTGGGCGAAGATTCCAAGCAGGATATCGATGCGAGTTCGACCGGATCGCTGGGCTTGGATATCGCTCTGGGGATCGGCGGCTTGCCGATGGGCCGGATCGTCGAGATTTATGGCCCGGAAAGCTCGGGTAAGACCACGCTGACGCTGCACTGCATCGCTGAACAGCAAAAACGCGGCGGAGTCTGCGCGTTCGTCGACGCAGAACATGCACTGGACCCTCAATATGCGCGCAAGCTGGGTGTGGATCTGGATGAATTGCTGATCTCTCAGCCCGACACCGGCGAGCAGGCACTTGAGATCACCGACACCTTGGTGCGGTCGGGGGCCGTGAACATGGTCGTGGTCGACTCGGTTGCGGCGCTGACGCCGAAATCCGAGTTGGAAGGCGACATGGGTGACAGCAGCGTGGGTGTTCAGGCCCGGCTGATGAGCCAGGCGATGCGCAAGCTGACCGGCTCGATCAATCGCTCGAACTGCATGGTGATCTTCATAAACCAGATCAGGATGAAGATCGGTGTGATGTTTGGCAGCCCGGAAACCACTACCGGTGGTAATGCGTTGAAATTCTACAGCTCGGTCCGTCTGGATATTCGCCGTATCGGTGCGATCAAGGATCGGGACGAAGTTGTGGGCAACCAGACCCGCGTCAAGGTCGTCAAGAACAAGGTGGCACCGCCGTTCAAGCAGGTGGAATTCGACATCATGTATGGCGAAGGCATCAGCAAAATGGGTGAGCTTCTGGATCTGGGCGTCAAGGCCGGTGTGGTCGAAAAGTCGGGTTCGTGGTTTAGCTATGGTGATGAGCGGATCGGGCAGGGGCGTGAGAATGCCAAGCAATATCTGCGTGACAATTCCCGTGCGGCGCTCGAGATCGAAGACAAAATACGTGCCGCGCATGGGTTAGACTTTGAAATGCCACCCGAAACGGAAGAGGATGACATCCTCGAAGCTTAAAGCGTGCCTGAGGGGGAACCGAAGAAATCCCCCGGCACCCCGGTAGTGCTAAAATATCTGGAACAGGGTGGCCCCTCGGGGCCGCCTTGTTTCGTTTCGGATGGGCCAATGCTGTGGACACTCTCGGGGGGTGGGGCTAAACCTTTGCTGACCATAACGACTGCGCGCCGAGAGAGCCTTATGCCAACGCTGAACGACATTCGATCTACCTTCCTGAACTACTTTGCCAAGCAGGGGCACGAAGTGGTTGCGTCCAGCCCGCTGGTTCCGCGCAATGATCCGACACTGATGTTCGTCAACTCGGGTATGGTTCAGTTCAAGAATCTGTTTACTGGCGTTGAAACCCGCGACTACAGCCGTGCTACCACTGCACAGAAATGCGTGCGTGCAGGCGGCAAACACAACGATCTGGACAATGTGGGCTATACCGCTCGCCACCATACGTTCTTTGAAATGCTGGGGAATTTCTCATTCGGGGATTACTTTAAGCATGAGGCGATACCGTTCGCTTGGGAACTGATCACCAAAGAGTTTGGTATCGATAAGAACCGTCTGTTGGCCACTGTTTATCACACCGATGATGAGGCATTTGAAATCTGGAAAAAGGTTGGTGTCCCTGAAGACCGGATCATCCGCATCGCTACCAATGACAATTTCTGGCAAATGGGCCCTACCGGCCCCTGCGGCCCGTGCACCGAGATTTTCTATGACCACGGTGATCACATCTGGGGTGGGCCTCCGGGTTCGGCTGAGGAAGATGGTGATCGGTTCATCGAAATCTGGAACATCGTTTTCATGCAGAACGAACAGTTCGAAGACGGCTCGATGGTCGAACTCGACATGCAGTCGATCGACACCGGCATGGGATTGGAACGCATTGGAGCGTTGCTGCAAGGCAGCCACGACAATTATGACACCGATCTGTTCAAAACGCTGATCGAAGCCTCCGCGGATGCGACCGGTGTTGATCCTTATGGGGATCAAAACGTGCATCATCGCGTGATTGCGGACCACTTGCGTTCAACTTCGTTCCTGATCGCGGATGGTGTGATGCCGTCAAATGATGGGCGAGGGTATGTTCTGCGCCGTATCATGCGCCGCGCGATGCGCCATGCGCATCTGTTGGGGGCCAAAGATCCGGTGATGCACCGCCTGGTACCCACGCTGGTGCAATTGATGGGTGCGCAATATTCAGAGCTTGGTCAGGCGCAGCCACTGATCGAAGAGACACTGCTGCTTGAGGAAACTCGGTTCAAGCAAACTTTGGATCGCGGTCTGAAGCTGTTGGATGAGGAAGTCTCGGGCTTACCTGAAGGCGATCCACTACCCGGAGACGCGGCGTTCAAACTGTATGATACCTATGGTTTCCCGCTCGATCTGACGCAGGATGCGCTGCGCGAGAAAGGTCGAACCGTCGACACCGATGGATTTGACGTGGCCATGGCCGAACAAAAAGCCAAGGCTCGCGCGGCGTGGGCCGGGTCTGGCGAATCTGCCGATCAGGTGGTTTGGTTCGATGTGCTGGATGCGGCCGGTGCGACCGATTTCCTTGGCTACGATACTGAAAAGGCCGAAGGGCAGGTCGCTGCGTTGGTGGTCGATGGTGTATTGGTCGACAAGATCGAGAAGGGTGGTACCGGCTGGGTCGTAGTCAATCAGACACCGTTCTATGGCGAGGCCGGCGGCCAGGTCGGCGACACCGGTGAAATTCGCAGGCTGGATGAGCGCGACGATATCGCCCGCGTTGAAGACACCAGAAAGTTTGCTGATGGCAAAGTCTATGCTCACAAGGTCACGATTGATCATGGGGCGATCTCAAAAGGTGACGCAGTTGAGCTGGAAGTCGATCACGCGCGCCGCACGGCCATTCGTGCCAACCACTCCGCGACGCACCTTCTGCATGAAGCTCTGCGTGAGACATTGGGTGACCACGTGGCGCAGCGCGGGTCGCTTAACGCATCAGATCGTTTGCGGTTCGATTTTAGCCATTCCAAGGCTCTGACACTGGAAGAAGTGCAGAAAGTTGAGCGAGAGGTGAACGCATTCATCCGGCAAAACTCAACCGTGGAAACTAGGATTATGACACCTGATGACGCCCGTGAACTGGGTGCTCAAGCTCTGTTCGGTGAGAAATACGGGGATGAGGTGCGTGTGGTTTCGATGGGCAAAGCACCCACCGGCAAAGGCCAGGATGGTCAGACATGGTCGATTGAACTGTGTGGCGGCACCCATGTGCGCCAGACCGGTGATATCGGAACCTTTGTCGTGCTGGGCGACAGTGCCAGCAGTGCGGGCGTGCGGCGGATCGAGGCTTTGACCGGTGATGACGCGTTTAAGTATCTGTCGAAACAGGACCATCGCCTTTCAGCGATTGCGCTTGAGTTGAAAGCCCAGCCGGATGACGTTGTGGCACGTGTGAAGACTCTGTTGGACGAGCGTAAATCGCTGCAGAACGAAGTTGCGCAGTTGCGCCGCGATCTGGCGATGGCCGGAGGTGCGGGACAGGGCAGTGGCGCTGAAGCGCGCGATGTGAACGGTGTGGCGTTCTTTGCGCAGTCGCTCACGGGTGTTTCCGGAAAGGACCTGCCTGCGTTGATTGATGAGCACAAAAGCCGTCTGGGTACGGGCGCAGTATTATTGATTGCTGATACTGGGGGCAAAGCGGCTGTCGCAGCGGGTGTCACTTCGGACCTGACAGACACGGTATCTGCGGTGGATCTGGTCCGCGCGGCGGTGACTGAACTTGGCGGCAAGGGCGGTGGTGGACGGCCTGACATGGCACAGGGTGGGGGCAAGGATGCCTCGAATGCAGAGGCTGCAATCAAGGCCGCTGAACAGGTTTTGGGAGGATAAGATGCCAGCACTTTGGATCGCACACGTCACTGTGACAGACGCCGATGCTTATGGAAAATACGCCGAGCTTGCAGGGCCGGCAATTGCGGCGCATGGGGGTGAATTCATCGCCCGCGCGGCACGTTACGTGCAGTTAGAGGGCAAAGAGCGACCACGCAATGTGGTCGCCCGCTTCCCAACCGTCGAGGCTGCGGTAGAGTGCTACAATTCTCCTGCATATCAGCAGGCATTGGATCATGCCCGTGGCGCTAGCGAACGAGAGCTGGTGGTCGTTGAAATTACCGACTGAGAATCAGGCTCAAACTACCTTCGCATGAAATTTGCAAATTCTGCCCGGCCCAGAGCCGTGCGACCTGCCATGCATTTTAGCGTGGGCGGCTCTTCACGATCGCTCTGAATTTATACACATTATTACAATGGGTTGTGCATACTTCCGGTTGGCTTTGAACACATTTCTCTGTCCGATTGTGGCACTTCGCGCCACTTTCTTGCGCGGAAATGGTCACGAAAAGTGACGAATTTCCGCCGTTTTTTCCGCTCAATCTCGGATTTGATTGCGTGACAACCACGGTTTGCGGATATGGTCCGGTGTACAGATGGGTTCTGATCCACGCAGTTTGCAGGGACTAATAGGACTCGAGGGACAGGCATGAAATTCTTTGGTACGACCTTAGACGCCCACTTAAAGAGCGCTGCCAAGCTTGGCGGGCTGTTTGGTTTGGCTACCCTGATTAACGGTTCGCTGTTGTTTGGGACTGAAGCATCGGCGAAAGATGCCGCGTTTATCCCGAGTATCGCTGCCTCGCCACCACCCTCCGGTGCGCGTCAGCTTTGCGGTAAATATTCCTGGGCATGTGCGCAAAAAGGTATCGGTTCCTTATCCACCAGCCAAGAATTGAAACTTGTCAAAGAGATCAACCGCCGCGTTAATCGATCCACGCGAGAGGTCACGGATCAGTCGCAATACAAAACCAGTGAACTTTGGGCGCTTCCAACGTCGCGCGGTGGTGACTGCGAAGATTTTGCGCTTCTAAAGAAAAGAGACTTGATCCAGGCCGGTTTCGACCCTCGTAAACTACTGCTCGCGACAGTGTTGGATACGCGCAGAAACTCTCATGCTGTTTTGGTCTATCGGTCAAGCGACGGCGATCTGGTTCTGGATAATTTGACCAATCAGATCAAGCCTTGGAAGGCGACGCGCTATCTGTTCCTGAGGATGCAAGATCCTAAGCAGCCCGCCAGATGGCTGGGAGTTTATGGAAAAAGCTGAGTTCTTCGACCTCAACTAGAGTGGGCGGGTGCATCTGCACGCCGCCCATCCGCTATTCTCGTCAGTGGCGCCATGGTCGCGCCCAACCCTGATCGAAGGAATTAATGACCGCGATCATCCTCTTTTTCGCGCTCAGCTCTGCGTTCTTGGGATTTGGCCCTGTCTTTGACCCGTTTGGCTTCGGCTATTGACAGTTTTCCCAAACGCTCTTGCGACTGCCGGGCACTTTCCCGGTACATCTTGGCGTTAGCGGCATGTTGTTGTGCGTAGGCACGTTGCTCATTAGCCCAAGCTTGGCTTTCTTTGGCCCACCCAGCAAACAGTCGCGCTTGTTCCCTTGCCTGCTTCGCACCCTTTTTATCGCCAGCGTCACGTAGTTGCTTGGCTTTTTCAGAATAGTCTTTAGCCGTTTGCCGGTGCTGCTTGATTGTCTTTCTTTTATCTTTGACTCTTTCCCTGTATTCCCTTGCCTTTTCACGCTCTTCTTTCGCCTTTTTCCTGTTTTCCTTTGCCTTTTTTCTTTCTTCCTTGGCTTTTTCGTCGTCGCCGTTTGGCTTCTCAGGCGTATCGGGTGTGTCAGGCGTATCAGGTGTGTCAGGCGTATCGGGTGTGACCGGGGTATCAGGCCTATCTCGCTCGGTTCTTTCGTCTGAGGCACCGTCACCCGTGCGCTGCGGGTTAATGCCGATGCTCGCCGTAGGCAAGTCAGTCAAAACAGCTGCAAATCGCGGGCAATCAAGAATTGTACGCTCCAGGATCGACTCGAAGTCGGCGCGTCGCTGGATATACCGGAGCATGCCCGAAGTAACCACGTCACACGCACAAAGAGTGTTCGAAGAAACAGACTGTTTGGCCGTGCTCACAGTGCACGTACCAGCTGCCTGAGCGGAATTTCCGAAGGTGAAGGGTAAGATTGCAGAAGCAAAAGCAATCGATAACAGTTTGGATCTAATGCGCATCGCACGCTCCTTAAGCACTCGTTAACTAAATTGCCGTATACTCAAACGGCGTCACACTTTGAACACAAAGTCCTCTTTCTATCGCCTATTTTCAAGCAAACTTTCTGTTGGATTTCTGTGATCCAGCTCACTCAAACACGATTAATCCATAAAAAACAAAAAGAAGACCTGCTGTTGCACCAGGTCTTCTTTTTCTATGTTGTTTCTAGCCTGACGCAAAAATGTCACGAATGTGGCAATGTTTCCAAAACGTGAACAAGTTCACAGCATTGATCAGGCTGATTTTGACATCCGTTTACGCTCGTGCGGATCCAGATAACGTTTGCGAAGCCGGATCGCATTAGGCGTCACCTCGACCAGTTCATCGTCGTCGATATAGGCGATTGCCTCTTCAAGCGAGAACTGAATATGAGGGGTCAGCCTTACTGCGTCGTCCGATCCACTGGCACGCACGTTAGTTAGCTTTTTACCTTTCAGCGGATTCACTTCCAGATCATTGTCTCGCGAATGTTCACCGATCACCATGCCCTGATAGACATCAGTTTGCGGTCCAACAAACATGCGGCCACGCTCTTCCAAATTCCACAGCGCATAGGCGACCGCCTGACCGTTTTCCATCGAGATCAGAACACCCGCACGTCGACCAGGAATCTGCCCTTTATGGGCTGCCCAGCCGTGGAAGACCCGGTTCAAAACACCAGTTCCACGTGTGTCGGTCAGGAACTCTCCGTGATAGCCGATCAGGCCACGAGACGGCACGTGGGCGATGATCCGGGTCTTGCCTGCCCCTGCAGGGCGCATTTCAGCCAGTTCACCTTTGCGCGCACCAGTGATTTTCTCGATCACCGCGCCAGAATATTCATCATCCACATCGATCGTGACTTCTTCGATAGGTTCAAGGCGCTGGCCGTCCTCCTCGCGGAACAAAACCTGTGGGCGCGAGATGCTGAGTTCGAATCCTTCGCGGCGCATGTTTTCGATCAGAACACCCATCTGCAATTCGCCGCGACCAGCAACCTCGAAAGCCTCACCGCCGGGCGTGTCGCTGATGCGGATGGCTACGTTCGATTCGGCTTCTTTCATCAGGCGATCACGAATGACCCGAGACTGAACCTTTTTGCCGTCACGACCGGCCAGCGGGGAATCGTTTATGCCGAAGGTCACTGTGATGGTTGGCGGATCGATAGGCTGGGCAGGCAGGGCCTCTTCGACTTGCGGTGATACAAGGGAATCTGCCACGGTGGCTTTGCTCATACCCGCAATCGTGACAATGTCGCCTGCTTCGGCGACGTCGATGGGTTGTTGAGCTAATCCACGGAATGCCAGTATTTTCGACGCGCGGAAGCTTTCAATCTGGGTGCCGTCTCGGCTGAGTGCCTTGAGGCTGTCACCTGCTTTCAGAGTTCCACTTTCCACGCGACCGGTCAGAATGCGACCGATGAATGGATCGCTGCCCAAAGTGGTGGCGAGCATCCTGAACGGTTCGTCCTTTTTCTCGATCTGCTTGGGGGCGGGGACGTGATCAACGATCAGATCGAACAGGGCGGTCAAGTCCTTGCGCGGACCGTCAAGCTCCATATCGGCCCAGCCGGACCGGCCCGAAGCATACATGGCCGGGAAGTCCAGCTGATCGTCATCGGCGCCCAAGTTGGCGAAAAGGTCGAAACATTCGTCCAGCGCGCGATCAGGCTCGGCATCGGGTTTGTCGACCTTGTTCAGCACGACAATCGGGCGCAGGCCCAAAGCCAGCGCCTTTGAGGTCACGAATTTGGTTTGCGGCATCGGGCCTTCGGCGGCATCGACCAGCAGTACAACGCCGTCGACCATGCTGAGAATACGTTCGACTTCCCCACCGAAATCAGCGTGGCCGGGGGTGTCGACGATGTTAATGCGGGTATCCTTCCACTCAACGCTGGTGGCTTTGGCCAGGATGGTAATGCCGCGTTCGCGTTCCAGGTCGTTGCTGTCCATGGCGCGTTCTGCCACGGCCTGGTTTTCCCGGAACGCGCCGGATTGTTTAAGCAGCTCATCCACCAGGGTCGTCTTGCCGTGGTCCACGTGAGCGATGATTGCGATGTTGCGCAGGTCCATGAGAGGTCAGCCTTTGAACGGGAAGTTGCCGCGCGCATAACGCGGCGCGACAAAATATACCAGCCCTAACCGGCGGTCAGTGGCCCGCTGTAGCTGAAAACAGGTGGATGATCAGAATGCCGCTCAAAATCATGCCCAGACCCAAGACTGCGGGCCAATCGAGTTTTTGGCCAAAAACCAGAAATCCAATCAGTGCGATCAGGGCAATACCAAGGCCCGACCAGATTGCATAGACAATGCCCACAGGCATGACCTTTAACGTGAGGGCCATAAGATAAAAGGCCGACCCATAGCCAACCACGACAAGAGCCGACGGCCAAAATCGCGTAAACTGATGGCTAGCCTGCAACGCAGTCGTGCCGATGGTTTCCGCGATAACAGCCAACATTAGGATTAGGTAGGTCTTTGGCACGAGCGATGCCTCTCTGAATTATCGCGAAAGGTTGAGCATACTTGCGATCATTTGGGCAAGGGGATTCAGATGCAGATGATCAAAACCCTAACTTTACCAAAGGTCAGGTAAACCCGACTATTCGGGCTTTTGCATATGTGCTAAACACTCGATTGTTTTTAGTGTGTTTTTAATGAGTTTGATAAGATGACGACTTTTGCAAAATCGGTCATTATCGCTTCGGTATTGATTGTGGCGTTGGGGTGGCTTGCAGACGGGGGGTCCGTCGACATTGATGCAGCCCAGAATGTTGAGCGGTTCACAGGTTTTCCGGTTTAGGCGCCCACCGAGCGATATCCTCGAAAAGGAGCTTTCGGGCTCCTTTTCTTTTCTTCAGACGCTAAGCAATCTTTACTGCTTTTCGATCGCTTTCAGCTTGGATCGATGTTCAGACAGTCTTTTCACCACGAATTGACGCGCCTTGCGTTCCGCCAGCCTAACCCGGATTTCGGTCAAGAACGCTTCTTCCAGGGATTGCGAGGCTGCACCGAGAACGTCTCCAACCTCCACAAAGAATCGATCCTCGCCTGTCTCGTCCATAACCTTCATCGTGTCCTCGGCCAATCTGGCGGCGAGGGTAGTGATGGTATCGGACATCAGCGCGTATTCTCTGTCAGGCGGCGTTTCACGTAATCCGTCACATCTGTCATCAGCGTGTCCATGTGGCGGTCTTGGAAGAAGTGATCGGCACCTTCCACCTCATTATGGGTGATGGTGATACCCTTTTGTTCATGCAGCTTTCCGACCAGAGACGCAGTGTCTGCAGGCGGTGCCACACGGTCCGCCAATCCGTTGATGATCAAGCCAGAAGACGGGCAGGGGGCCAGGAACGAAAAGTCGTACATGTTTGCGGGCGGCGATACACTGATGAAGCCAGTGATCTCGGGGCGGCGCATCAGAAGCTGCATTCCGATCCAAGCACCGAACGAGAACCCAGCGACCCAGCAATGCTTGGAGTTGTTGTTCATCGACTGAAGGTAATCCAGCGCTGATGCTGCATCGCTCAGCTCACCTACACCCTGGTCATACTCACCCTGGCTGCGACCAACGCCGCGAAAGTTAAAACGCAGAACCGTGAAGCCCATGTTGTAAAAGGCGTAATGCAGGTTATAGACCACCTTGTTGTTCATGGTCCCGCCAAATTGTGGATGCGGGTGAAGCACGATAGCGATCGGTGCGTCTTTTTCCTTTTGCGGGTGGTAGCGGCCTTCCAGGCGGCCTTCGGGTCCGGGAAAAATCACCTCGGGCATGTGTGCTTTGGTCCTGTTTTTTGACGCGTCGGCCCCGAGATTATCTTGACGGTAATCCTCAGGTACCTTAGAACGGTTCTAATTACATTGTGTCGCGTGAAAACGCTGTCAGTGGGAGATACGCACTGGCTCGGGCGACGTCAATGTTTTCGCGCAGTTCTTGCCTGAAGGAAACAAAATGAAGCTGTCGACCAAAGGCCGCTATGCGATGGTTGCGCTGGCGGATATCGCACTTCAGTCCTCGGACAAACTCGTCACGTTGGGCGAGATTTCCGAACGTCAGGATATTTCACTGCCGTATTTGGAGCAGCTTTTCGTGAAACTGCGCCGAGCTGATCTGGTCAGTTCAGTACGCGGACCGGGTGGGGGCTATCGCCTGGCGCGACCTGCCTCGGAAATCCGTGTGGTCGAGATACTGGCCGCGGTTGATGAGACGGTGGATGCGATGCACAAGGGGGCAGGTGCCTCGGGCGCGTCTTCGGGCAGCCGGGCGCAGTCACTGACCAATCGGTTGTGGGAAAGCCTGAGCGCGAATGTTTACGTATTCCTGCATCAAACGCGGCTGTCGGATGTAATTCGGAATGATCTTGCACCGTGTCCCGCTGTTCCTAGCTTGTTCGCAGTCGTGGACGATTGATCTGATGACGTTTTTCTGTGTTCCGTCAAAACCCATCTTGGAAAAGATACATCTATGAAACGGGTTTATCTCGACCATAACGCAACCGCCGCTCTGAGGCCCGAGGCCCGCGATGCAATGATCGCGGCGATGGATTTGGTGGGCAATCCGTCCTCGGTCCATGCCGAAGGGCGCGCCGCAAAAGCGGTGGTCGAGAAAGCGCGGGCTCAAATCGCAACAGCGTTTGGGGCCGATGGTGCCGACATCGTGTTTACTTCTGGTGCGACGGAGGCAGCGGCTTTGGCCATGGCGGGGCGCGATCTTCAAGGTGCAGCGATTGAACATGACGCGGTAAGAGCTTGGATTAATGAGGTTCTGCCTGTCTCCCAAGGCGGTTACGTTGACGTGCCGGACGCTTCCCGATCCACGCTACAACTGGCCAATTCGGAAACTGGAATTGTTCAAACTTTGCCTGCCGGTCTTGCGGTCACCGACGCGACTCAGGCTTTTGGTAAGTTGCCGATAGCCTTCAACTGGCTGGGGGCTGAGATGGCGCTGATTTCAGCCCACAAACTTGGCGGGCCAAAAGGGATCGGGGCGTTGGTGATGAAACGCGGCACCGATCTTGCTGCGCAAATCAAGGGCGGCGGGCAGGAGATGGGGCGTCGCTCGGGTACAGAAAATGTCACTGGAATTGCGGGGTTCGGAGCAGCAGCTGAAGCCGCGTCCCGTGATTTAGCAAATGGCGTTTGGGAAAACGTTGCAGAACTTAGAAATATTCTAGAAAACGCTCTTGAGGCTGGTACGAAAGCTACTATTTTTGTCGGGAAAGACCAAGGGCGACTCCCCAACACTCTGTGCTTCGCCACACCGGGCTGGAAGGGTGAGACCCAGGTCATGCAGATGGATTTGTCGGGATTTGCGATCAGCGCAGGCTCGGCCTGTTCCAGCGGCAAGGTTCGCGCAAGCGCCGTACTGACGGCCATGGGATTTGATGAGATGACGGCCTCCAGCGCAATCCGCGTATCGCTGGGGCCAGAAACGACGGAAGAAGATGTGCTGCGTTTCGCGGAAACGTGGCTTGAAAAAGAGAAAAAGCATCGCGCGCGGGCCGCGTGATCTGACGGAGGGTGAATTATGGCCGCTTTGGACCAGACCCAGGTGAAAGAGGGTGTCGATCAGGAAACCGTAGACGCGGTTCGCGAGGTCAGCACTTATAAATACGGCTGGGAAACTGATATCGAGATGGAGTATGCGCCAAAAGGCGTGAATCCCGATATCGTTCGTCTGATCTCGGACAAAAATGATGAACCTGAGTGGATGACCGAATGGCGTCTGGCCGCGTTCGAGCGCTGGACCCAGATGGAAGAGCCTAAATGGGCGATGGTGCACTACCCGCCGATCGACTTTCAGGACCAGTATTATTATGCCCGTCCGAAATCGATGGAAGATAAACCCAAATCTCTTGATGAGGTCGATCCCAAACTTCTGGCGACTTACGAAAAGCTGGGTATCCCTCTGAAAGAACAGATGATCCTGGCAGGTGTCGAGGGCGCTGAGAATGCACCGGCAGAAGGCCGTAAGGTTGCTGTTGATGCAGTATTTGACTCGGTTTCGGTCGGGACGACTTTTCAGGAAGAGTTGAAGAAAGCCGGCGTTATCTTCTGCTCGATTTCCGAGGCGATCAAAGAGCATCCGGAACTCGTCAAGAAATACCTGGGGACGGTCGTACCGGTCTCGGACAATTTCTATGCCACGCTCAACTCGGCTGTATTCTCGGATGGTTCATTCGTCTACGTCCCGCCGGGCGTACGCTGCCCGATGGAACTGAGCACATATTTCCGCATCAATGCTGAAAATACCGGCCAGTTTGAGCGCACGCTGATCATCGCCGACAAGGGCTCTTACGTCTCATATCTGGAAGGCTGCACCGCGCCCCAGCGCGACACCGCTCAGTTGCACGCGGCGGTTGTCGAGATCATCGTCGAAGAAGATGCCGAGGTGAAATACTCGACCGTTCAGAACTGGTTCCCCGGAGATGAGAATGGCAAGGGCGGTATCTACAACTTCGTGACCAAGCGCGCCGATTGTCGGGGTGATCGCTCCAAGGTGATGTGGACGCAGGTCGAAACCGGCTCAGCCGTAACCTGGAAATACCCGTCTTGCATCCTGCGTGGCGACGATAGCCAGGGTGAGTTCTACTCGATCGCGATCACCAACAACATGCAGCAGGCCGATACCGGCACCAAGATGGTTCATCTGGGCAAGAACACCAAGTCGCGGATCGTATCGAAAGGGATCAGTGCCGGTAAGGCGCAGAACACCTATCGTGGTCTGGTGTCGATGCATCCAAAGGCCAAGGATAGCCGCAACTATACGCAGTGCGACAGCTTGCTTATTGGCGACAAATGCGGGGCGCATACGGTTCCGTATATCGAGGTGAAGAACAACTCATCTCGGGTCGAGCACGAGGCGACGACATCAAAAGTGGATGACGATCAGCTGTTCTATTGCCGTCAGCGTGGCATGGACGAGGAAGAAGCCGTGGCCTTGGTCGTCAACGGGTTTTGCAAGGACGTTCTGCAGGCGCTGCCGATGGAATTTGCGATGGAAGCGCAACAGCTTGTGGCAATCAGCCTTGAGGGATCAGTCGGCTGATGACACCAAAACCCCAACAGCGAATCCGAAAGGACGATGTCCTGACCGTGCTTGGCTATGCGTTGCCGGTGCTCGGCGGCCTGTTGGGGGTTGCTTACGTCAATACCAAGTACATGGACTTCATAAACCCGGTTTGGGCAGTGGGCGCAGGCGCGTTGCTTGGATGGATCATCGCCCGCGTGATCCGCAAGGTGCTGGGATAAGAACTTATCGGGGTCGCAATGCGCCCCTTGCGAGATGCTAAAGGACAGAAAATGCTGGAAATCAATAACCTGCACGTCAAACTTGAGGAAGAAGACAAGCAAATTCTTAAGGGGGTCGACCTGACGGTCGAGCCTGGCAAGGTGCATGCGATCATGGGGCCCAATGGCTCGGGCAAATCAACGCTCAGCTACGTGTTGTCTGGTCGTGATGGCTATGAGGTGACCGAGGGCGGCGCGACGCTTGATGGCGAGGATCTGCTTGAGATGGAACCGGAAGAACGTGCAGCCGCAGGTGTGTTTCTGGCGTTCCAGTACCCGGTCGAGATTCCCGGTGTGGGCAACATGACCTTCCTGCGCACCGCCGTGAATGCGCAGCGCAAAGCACGTGGCGAGGAAGAGCTGTCGGCGACGGATTTTTTGAAAGAGGTTCGTGCCAAGGCCAAGGCGCTGAAAATCGACGCTGAAATGTTGAAACGTCCGGTCAATGTTGGCTTTTCGGGTGGTGAGAAAAAGCGCAACGAAATCCTGCAAATGGCGATGCTTGAGCCGAAGATGTGCATCCTGGATGAGACAGACTCGGGCCTTGACGTGGACGCGATGAAACTGGTGGCCGAGGGTGTGAACGCCCTGCGCGATGAAGGGCGGGGTTTCCTTGTTATCACGCACTATCAGCGGCTTCTCGATCACATCAAACCTGACGTGGTTCACATCATGGCGGATGGTCGTATCGTGAAATCCGGTGGTCCCGAACTGGCGCTGGAAGTTGAAAACAACGGCTATGCCGACATACTGGCTGAGGTGAACTGATGGCTTTGCCCCAAGCAAAACAAACGGCGACCGAGGAACGGCTGGCAGCGCTGACCATGCCGGATGCGGGATGCACACGCAAAGCGCGCGAAGCCGCAATTGCACGTGTACGCGCGATGGGTTTGCCCAGTCGTCGAGATGAATACTGGAAATATACCCGTCCAGACACTCTGGTCTCTGCGGAAGCTCCCAGTGCTGCTTTGTTCAAAACGGATGAACCGGCTCTGTTCCACGCGCTCGACCGACTGAAGATCGTTTTCATTGATGGCGTATTCAGCCCGGAAGAGTCTGATGATCTGTCTCTGGAGGGTGTAACGATCGATCGGCTGGAAGATATCTGTTGCAAAGATATCCATTGGGCCAAAGAGTTATACGGCGTTCTTGAAGCAAAAGGCCAAGATCCAGTGGCGCGTCCCTTGGCGGCGCTGAACACGGCCTATGCGTCAGATGGAGTTGCCATTCATGTATCCGGCAAGCCGAGCAAACCGATTAACCTGATTTATCGCCATGAATCTGAAACGTCGGATGCGATCCTGCATCACGTCGTTCGGGTTGAAAGCGGTGCCGAAGTCACGATCCTTGAAAACGGACCCGCAGCGTCGCGCTTCAACAAATGCATGGAGATCGATATCGCCGACAATGGCACGCTGCATCATATCCGTGCGCAGGGCAGGGATCATCAACGCCGTGCGGCGACTCATATGTTCTCGCGGCTTGGCAAAGAATCCGTTTATAAATCCTTCACGCTGACCGTGAACGGAGTTTTGACGCGAAACGAGCAAGTCGTCGAACTGACGGGTGACGATGCGGTCGCTCACGTGGCGGGTGCGTGTGTTGGAGACGGTGATTTTCTCCATGATGACACGGTCTTTGTCACCCATGATGCGGTGAATTGCGAGAGCCGCCAAGT
Source organism: Ruegeria sp. C9 (assembly GCF_056537585.1). NCBI lineage: Bacteria > Pseudomonadati > Pseudomonadota > Alphaproteobacteria > Rhodobacterales > Roseobacteraceae > Ruegeria > Ruegeria sp. C9. The sequence continues at coordinate 266,463 of NZ_JBQFRU010000002.1, read as the reverse complement.
GTTCAAGAAGGTGCTTCGCAATGGTGCGACGGGTGTTTTTCAGGGCAAGATCTTGGTGAAGGAAGGTGCTCAGAAAACCGACGGTTACCAGATCAGCCAGTCGCTGCTTCTGGACGATGACAGTCAGTTCCTCGCCAAACCCGAGCTTGAGATTTACGCCGATGACGTGGCGTGTTCGCACGGTTCGACCTCGGGCGCCATTGATGAAACGGCTTTGTTCTACCTGCGCTCCCGTGGCGTCCCAACGGCAGAAGCAACCGACATGTTGACACTGGCCTTCCTGGCTGAAGCCGTTGATGAAATCGAGGACGAGGATCTGGCAGCTGATATCGTGTCCCGATTGCAAGATTGGCTGGCACGCCGCCGCTGATGCCTGTCACAACTGATATCGTGGCCACGTATCGCGGACCGGGGCGTGTGGTGCGTCGGCTGCTTGATATGGGGCCGCGCGAGGATCGCGCATTGGCCATCGTCATGATCGCCTGCACCATTGTGTTCATCGCAGACACCCCGCGACTGGCCCGCGAGGCTCATGCTACGGGGCAAGAACTGAACGCTTTGCTGGCAGGCGGTCTATTTGCCTGGGTGATCTGTATGCCGCTTGTGCTTTACCTACTTGCCGGGCTTACACATCTAGTGGCCCGGATTTTGGGTGGAAAAGGTGATGGTTTCGGCGCGCGGCTAGCCTTGTTCTGGGCGCTTCTCGCGTCAGCGCCTTTGGTGTTGCTGAATGGGCTGGTGTCCGGTTTCATCGGCCCCGGGTCAGCGCAAACACTTGTGGGGCTGTTATGGGTTGCGGTTTTTCTCTGGTTCTGGTTGTCGGGCCTCAAGCAATCGCAAAAGGCTGCTAAATGAATTCCACCGCACTGCTCAACCTGGTCGTTCTGACCCTGTCCAATCCAGCCGAAGCCGCAAGACGATTGCTCGCGTTGCGGCTGGGTACGGATGTACTGTGGCTCGCCTTCTCTCTCGCGGTGATCCTGAACGCTCTGGTCCAGTCTGCGTCCAGCTTCGTCCTGCCGCTTATCAGTCCGGATGTTCAGCAACTGGCTGAGCCACTATCAAGGACGCTTTTTGTTTCCGTTGCGGCAATCATGATCAGCGTCGTGACGTTCCTATTAGTGGGCCGCGTCCTGGGTGGAACGGGAACGTTCAATGACTTCATGACGCTGATTGTCTGGTTGCAAATCCTGCAAATTGCGGGGCAAGCAATCATTCTAGCGCTGGTTGCAGCGCTGCCGTTTCTATTCTTACCGGCCAGTCTGGCGATGCTGGGTCTTAGCCTTTACATCACCCTGCATTTTCTCAACGAGGCGCATCGATTTAAGTCGTTGGGAAAGTCGTTTGTTGTGATCCTGATCTCTGGTCTTGTGGCCGTCCCGTTTGTTCTTTGGCTGATCCCCGCCGGGTCTGTATAGGGAAGTCCTGTCTATGTATGACGTACAAAAAATCCGCGCAGATTTTCCGATCCTGTCACGTCAGGTCAACGGAAAGCCGCTGACTTATCTAGACAACGGGGCCTCCGCGCAGAAACCCCAGGTGGTGATCGACGCGATCACGCAGGCCTATGCGCTCGAATATTCGAACGTGCATCGAGGGCTTCACTATCTGTCAAATCTCGCGACCGAGAAATATGAGGCCGTCCGTGGCACGGTTGCGCGGTTTCTGGGCGTATCAAACGAGAATGAGATTGTCCTGAATTCGGGTACGACCGAGGGAATCAATTTGGTCGCCTACGGTTGGGCAATGCCACGCCTGCAGGCGGGGGACGAGATTGTCCTCAGCGTGATGGAACATCACGCCAACATCGTACCGTGGCACTTCCTGCGCGAACGGCAGGGCGTGGTGCTGAAATGGGTCGATGTCGATGCGACCGGCCATCTTGACCCTCAGGCGGTAATCGACGCCATTGGCCCCAAGACAAAGCTGGTTGCGGTGACCCAGTGCTCGAACGTGCTGGGCACTGTGGTTGATGTCAAAGCAATCACGCAAGGCGCCCACGCCAAAGGCGTTCCGGTTCTGGTGGATGGCAGCCAGGGCGCGGTTCATATGCCCGTCAATGTCGATGACATCGGATGTGACTTCTATGCCATCACGGGTCATAAACTGTACGGCCCGTCCGGTTCTGGCGCAATTTTTATCAAATCGGACCGCATGGCTGAAATGCGCCCCTTTATAGGTGGCGGTGACATGATCAAAGAGGTTTCAAAGGATCAGGTGATCTACAACGATCCTCCAATGAAGTTCGAGGCCGGAACCCCCGGCATCGTGCAGACCATCGGGTTGGGTGTGGCGCTTGACTATATGATGGACCTTGGCATTGAGAGCATCGCATCGCATGAGGCCGGCTTGCGCGACTATGCGATGCAACGGTTGAATGGATTGAACTGGCTGCAGGTTCAAGGCACCACAGCGAACAAAGCCGCGATATTCAGCTTTACTCTGGATGGGGCAGGGCATGCCCATGATGTTTCTACCATTCTGGACAAAAAGGGTGTCGCAGTGCGCGCAGGGCACCATTGCGCCGGGCCGCTGATGGACCATTTGGGGGTCACTGCTACCTGTCGTGCCAGCTTTGGGCTTTATAACACGACGGATGAGGTCGACACTTTGATCGATGCGTTGGAGCTTGCCCACGATCTGTTTGCCTGATCGTACTGCGGATTTGCAGTTGCACCCGGATTGGAACGAGGGTAGCTAACGGCCAAGGCACCTGTAGCTCAGCTGGATAGAGCGCTGCCCTCCGAAGGCAGAGGCCAGAGGTTCGAATCCTCTCAGGTGCGCCATTTCACCTTTGCTAGTCGTCATATTACGCAGAACTGACGGTGCACGAACCTGTTTTTCCAAGCAAAACAAAACCCCCGCCAGAACTATCTGATGGGGGTTGTGCAACAGCGAAAGATGAAATGCTCGATTAGCCGCGCCACGAGCGGATGACACCGCAATCCATGTGAACGAAATTCGAACGATAGTACTGTCCAACGCCACCGGCACGGCAGGCCATCGCTGCTTTGCCCATTTGCGAGACCGAGCGTGATGACAGTCGCAGATCAGCAGCCTGACCCTTCATATGAAGCGAATTCTTGGCAACACCCCGCGAGCGGCGGCGCAGCATTGCGTTGGTTTGCGGCGAGCGGTAACCCGACAGCAGCATGTATGGCTCGCTGACATCCAGAAGGTTATGAGTGGCCGCCATGATGTCGATGGTCCTCAGGTCCACGGACTTGACTTGATCGCTGCGCCAGTCGCGCATGAAGTGGTTGACCTCTTTCACTGCGTCTTTGATGTATTTGCCATCAACCCAATAGACCATATCGATACGTTCACCGGTACGGCCGGAATACATGCGGATACGGCGAATATCACCTCCGCCGCGAAGGAAACCAGCTGCGTTGGAATATGTGGGGGCTGCAACAACTGCGGTTGCGGCGAATGCGCCCAATAGGGCACGCCGGGTCAGGCCCGAGGTACTGCTCTTGGTCATTTTTTGTTTCGTCCCGTACTGTTCCTGCCTGCACACGATGTTACGCGCGCCGTATTAATTTTTTCCCATCCCAGATGCGGGATTTATGGCACAGTAGGAATCAACAGCCAAGAAATCTTTGGTCGCAGTCAAATCAAGGGGGAAATTTCGGCAGTTTTTTGCGCAACTGATGCAAGTATGCTTGCTTTTGGCGCAGTTCGCGCGTCGGCGATGCAAACGCGCACCAGGGGTCAAAGAAGCGGTCTGGTGATGAATTTGTGAATAGACATCAGGCGCTCAGCAAAACATTATTTTCAGACGCCGCTTATAGGGCGTGACAAGTCATTGAAGAAACAGGGCCATCCTATGTCATTTGTTACCCGTGCTCGTTCAAGTGTTTTTATCGCCGCTTTCCTTGTGGCTTCGGCCTCAGTCGCGCAGGCGGGGACGGATGGCACAGCGTTTCAAATGGCCGTTGCGGAAAGTGTGTCCAACAGCCCGGCAATTGCTGAGTTTTATCGCACAAACGGGTTTGATCCGGTTTGGGTTGGCGATACGCCCGAACATTCTGCACGACGCAAAGCCCTGATCGAAGCGCTTTCGACGACCGATCTGCATGGATTGCCTGGGGCACGTTACGACGTCCAGACTTTGAAGACAAAGATGCAGGACGCGCGCAACACCCGTGATCTGGGCATGCTCGAGGCCGAGCTGACTCGGGTTTTTGTCAAATATGCCAGAGACTTGCATTCCGGTTCTGTAACGCCTTCGCAGATTGATCCCGGCCTAGTGCGGGCGGTGGAACGACACAGCGCCGCAGAGCATCTTGAACTGCTCGTTTCCAGCCAGGGTGATACCTATTTCAGGGATATGATGCCTCAATCGCGCCAGTATCTTGCGCTGTTGAAACAGAAGAAGGCGCTGGAAGCGCTGATGACACAAGGTGGCTGGGGCGAGACCGTTCCTGTCTCCAAGCTTGAGCTTGGGGACACAGGGAACAGTGTCATCAGGCTGCGCAATCGACTTGTCGCGATGGGTTATCTGAAGCCTACTGCCAGCCCAAACTATGATGATGCGCTGTTTGCGGCGGTGCAATCCTTTCAGGCTGCTCATGGTCTTGAGGCGGATGGCGTAGCTGGCAAAGGCACTATTTCCGAGATCAATCGCCCAGTTTCAGACCGCTTGAAAGCTGTTTACGTTGCGCTTGAACGGGAGCGCTGGTTACCCAAAGACCGTGGTGAGCGGCATATTCTGGTGAATCTGGCCGATTTTTCTGCCAAGATCGTCGATGACGGGCAGGTCACGTTTGAGACTCGTGCCGTGATCGGCAAAAACACACATGATCGCCGTAGCCCAGAGTTCTCGGATGAGATGGAGCATATGGTGATCAACCCAAGTTGGTATGTGCCACGCTCGATCATCACGAAGGAATATCTGCCGCAATTACGGGCCAATCCAAATGCTGTCGGCCATATCCAGATCACCGACCGCCGTGGCCGTCAGGTAAATCGTGGAGCGGTTGACTTTACCCAGTTCACTGCGCGTAATTTCCCGTTTTCCATGCGTCAGCCCCCGAGCAAAAGCAACGCACTTGGGCTGGTGAAGTTCATGTTCCCTAATAAGTACAACATCTATCTGCATGATACGCCTCAGAAATCTCTGTTCGCACGCGAGGTTCGGGCATTCTCTCATGGATGCATCCGTTTGGCGCAACCGTTCGAGTTTGCCTATAAGCTGCTGGCCAAGCAGGAAGAGGATCCTAAGGCGTTTTTCCACCGCGTTCTGAACACGGGCAAAGAAACGAAGGTTGAACTGGATAAAAAAATTCCGGTGCATCTGATTTATCGCACGGCCTATATTGGCCCCAAAGGCGAGGTGCAGTATCGCCGCGACGTGTATGACCGGGATCGCAAGATCTGGGAAGCGCTGCAAAAGGCAGGGGTGGTCCTGCCGGACGTTCAAGGGTAATCACGAGGCAAATCCCGCCACGAGGACGCCCGACATGCAGTTTACCGTTCAACAAATCGCCGATTCCCTGGGGGTCGTCGCAGAAGGCCAGACTGGTCTGACCATCTTGCGGGCAGCCGAGCCGGGAGATGCCGGGCCAACCGATCTGGCCATGGCGATGTCGCCAAAATATGCTGAAGCCTTGGAGACCGGTACAGCACGGGCCGCGGTTTTGTGGGATGGCGCGGACTGGAAAGCACTGGGGCTTGAGGCCGCCATTTTTGTGCAACGCCCCCGCATGGCGATGGCAGGGATCACCGCGATGCTGGATCGCGGGCAGGGGATTGCGCCGGGAATTCATCCATCGGCTGTCATTGATGAAACCGCCGAGATCGGGGTTGACGTATCGCTCGGCCCGCTTGCTGTTATCGGTGCGCGCGCGCGCGTCGGCGCGGGTTCGGTTATCGGCCCGCATTGCGTGATCGGTATGGATGCGTCGCTTGGTGAAAACGCGCTGCTGCGCGAAATGGTCAGCATCGGTGCGCGGGCTCAAATCGGTGATCGCTTTATCGCGCAGCCGGGTGCCCGTATCGGCGGGGACGGTTTCAGCTATGTCACACCAGAAGTCTCGGGTGCCGAAAATGCGCGGAAAACTCTGGGTGATCAGGGGGATGCAAAGGCGCAAAGCTGGTTGCGCATCCATTCGCTGGGTGCGGTCGAGATTGGCGACGATGTCGAGGTCGGCTCGAACTGCACTGTCGACAACGGGACCATACGCAATACTGTAATCGGTAGTGGATCGAAACTGGATAATCTTGTCCACGTGGGACACAACACCCGAGTCGGGCAGGATTGTTTGTTATGTGGGCAAACCGGCGTTTCTGGTTCGGTCGAGATTGGTAATAACGTAGTACTGGGTGGTCAGACTGGTGTTGTCGATAATATTTTCATCGGTGATGGCGTGATTGCCGGTGGCGGCACCAAGATTCTGTCAAATGTTCCTGCTGGTCGCGTAATCATGGGCTACCCGGGCATTAAAATGGAAAGCCATACCGAGATATATAAAGCCCAACGTCGTCTGCCCCGATTGTCGCGCGACGTCGAGGCGTTGAAAAAGGCTGTTTTCAAACAGCCTTCAAGTGATTAAATCATCCCCAAGGCGAAAATCAGGGGATCGAGATGAGCATCAGCGACCGCGTCATAGCAATCATTGCCGAACAGGCCGTGCTTGAGCCTTCGGATGTGACGCCCGACAGTACGCTCGAAGAATTGGGCATCGATAGCCTGGGTCTTGTTGAGAGTATCTTTGCCATCGAGGAAGAGTTCGATATCACCGTGCCCTTCAACGCAAACGAGCCCACATCCGGCGATTTCGACATTTCGAATGTGACAGCGATCATTGCGGGTATCGAAAAACTCGTGTCTGAAAAGGTCTGACCGCTGGTATGAAACGCGTCGTCATTACGGGTGCTGGCACCATTAACGCGTTGGGCCATTCCGTCCCCGACACTCTGGAAGCCATGCGCGAGGGTCGTTGTGGTATCTCCGACCTTGAGTTTCGTGATGTGGATCGCCTGTCGATCAAGATCGGCGGTCAAGTCCGGGGTTTTGAGGCCGAGGGCCGTTTCAACCGCCAACAGATGACGCTGTATGATCGGTTCACGCAGTTCACGTTAACCGCCGCCAAAGAAGCGATCGATCAATCCGGTATCGTATTCTCGGGTGACACAGCCGCGCGGTCGGGGGTGGTGCTGGGAACGGCCGGTGGTGGCGTCTCCACCTGGGATGACAACTACCGCTCGGTTTACGAGGATGGTAAAAATCGCGTGCATCCTTTTGTCGTGCCCAAGCTGATGAACAACGCGGCGGCCAGCCACGTTTCGATGGAGCACAACCTCAAAGGCCCTAGCTTTACAGTATCAACAGCGTGTGCGTCTTCGAACCATGCGATGGCGCAGGCATTTCAGATGGTGCGCAGCGGGGCAGCGCCCGCAATGGTGACCGGTGGCTCGGAGTCGATGCTGTGCTTTGGGGGCGTCAAGGCATGGGAAGGGCTTCGCGTCATGTCAAAAGATGCCTGTCGGCCCTTTAGCGCAAACCGAAACGGGATGGTGCAAGGCGAAGGTGCGGGTGTTTTTGTGTTCGAAGAATACGAACACGCGCGCGCGCGCGGAGCAGATATCCTGTGCGAGGTCGTGGGCTTTGCCATGTCCTCGGACGCGGCCGACATAGTTATGCCCAGCAAACAAGGGGCAGCACGGGCCATGGCCGGGGCGTTATCGGATGCACGGCTGAATGCAAGCGATGTGGGTTACATAAATGCCCATGGGACCGGCACGGCTGCAAATGACAAAACCGAATGTGCAGCCGTTGCTGGTGTGTTTGGTCCACACGCCGACGATCTGATGATTTCGTCAACAAAGTCCATGCACGGACACCTGATCGGCGGTACCGGCGCAGTTGAGCTATTAGCCTGTATCATGGCCCTGCGCGACGGGGTGATCGCCCCGACCATTGGCTATGAAGAGCCCGACCCCGAATGCGCGCTGGATGTGGTGCCAAACGAGTCGCGTGAGGCGAAAGTTAATGTCGCCCTTAGCAATGCTTTCGCCTTTGGTGGGCTGAACGCCGTTCTTGCGTTGAAGCGTATATGAAGAAACCGCCGTGTTATCACGGCGGCTTTCTTATTCGATGTTTTTGCGGGGCTTAGTTTATGGAAACATTCAGCCCGTCAAAGCCTGCTGTGAAGCCAGACAAAGACATGTCCATATTCAGAACCTGATCTGGCAGGCGCGCAGGAACCAGCGACAGCACCGCCTTTTGGCCTGATTTCATCGCGTCGATATCACCCTGAGTCAAACCCAGTTGCGCCACGCAGCCAACCGGAATGCAGTGGTGATAATTGTAAAGCTTGCGCGGTGCCCCATCGATCGACATAGCCAATTGCGCCTGCAGCAGGGTTTCGAGCGGTACAACGACATTCGCCCAAGCAACAGCGGCACCGCCTTCGGGCAGTTTTCCGATCGAAACTTCGGCAATCGGATCACCCTGTTGGTTATTGAGGATCTGAACCATCGCGCAGGGATCGTCTTCGCCTTCGGTTTTGATGCAGGAAATATTCCATTCACCCGTTTGTTCTTTGACGTATTGCTCGCCAACACGGGGACCGGATTCACCCAGATCCAGATCGCTGCCAACTTCGGCTTCAGCACCGGCTTCAGGTTGCTGTGTGGTTTCCTGCGCAAATGCTGTTCCGCATAACAGTGCTGCGGCCGCCACATTAAAAGGGACAAGTTTCCTGATCATGAATGCCTCATCTAACTGATCCAGTTTTTTGTTTCCTCTATCACCGCAATTCAGTGGTGTCAGGGTAAATCCGAATTCCAGACCGGGAATTGATCGTTTTTTGCCGAAATGCGTGGGAAACACCGCGATCTGCAACGAAAAAGGGAGCCGGTGGAGCGGCTCCCTTCCTGAATATTTTCTCCCCGTCGGACTGGCCGACTTAGTTATGCGCAGACGTTACGAAAGGGGAACCCGTTGGTCAACTCCTAACCCTAAAAAACTATTCTTGCGTCTTTCGGTTTTCGTAGAAATTAAAAAAAAAGCCGTGCCCAAAGGCACGGCCAGTCGACAGGGAGGAAGTTTGCCCCCGCAGCCAGGCCACGAGAAGCAACATTTACTCTCGCAGCGAAAGGTTAACTTTGTATGCTTGCAGCAGATCGGTAGAATTCGGGACAGATTTTCAATGGACAACAAGATCTTCGTAGGCGGTGGTGGCGACAGCTATTCAGTGGCACAGGGGCTGTCGCTGAAATATGCGAACCGCCATGGCCTGATTGCTGGTGCGACCGGTACGGGCAAAACGGTTACGCTGCAAATTCTGGCTGAAGGCTTCTCACAGGCAGGGGTTCCAGTGTTTCTGGCCGATGTGAAAGGTGACTTGTCGGGGCTGGCGCTGCCTGGAAGCGAAACCCACAAATTACACCAGGCTTTTTTGGATCGGGCCGCGAAGATCGGGTTCGGCACATTCTCTTACGCCGCGTGTCCAGTCACGTTCTGGGATCTGTTTGGCGAGCAGGGGCATCCGGTCCGAACCACAGTGACAGAGATGGGCCCACTGCTACTATCGCGACTGATGGAGCTGAGCGAGGCGCAGGAAGGCATTCTGAACATCGCCTTTCGGGTCGCAGACGAAGAAGGCATGCCGCTGCTTGACCTGAAAGACCTGCAGGCATTGCTGGTCTGGATAGGCGAGAAACGTGCCCAACTATCGCTGCGCTATGGCAATGTCTCGACATCTTCGATCGGTGCTATTCAACGCCGCTTGCTGGTTCTGGAAAATCAGGGCGGTACCAATCTGTTTGGCGAGCCTGCGTTGGACCTGGCCGACCTGATGCGGACAGATGCGAACGGGCAAGGGATGGTGAACATTCTGGCCTCTGACAAGCTGATGGGCTCTCCGCGTCTGTACGCGACTTTCCTGTTGTGGCTGCTTAGCGAATTGTTTGAAGAACTGCCCGAAGTGGGGGACCCTGAAAAACCGAAACTGGTGTTCTTCTTTGATGAAGCGCACTTGCTGTTCGAGGACGCCCCCAAAGTGCTGGTGGACAAGGTCGAGCAGGTGGCGCGCCTGATCCGATCAAAGGGCGTTGGCGTTTATTTCATCTCGCAGAATCCGGCGGACATCCCGGAAGATATTCTGGGTCAGCTGGGCAACCGGGTCCAACATGCGCTGCGGGCCTTCACAGCGCGCGACCGCAAGAATCTGCGACTTGCTGCTGAGACCTATCGTGAAAACCCAGCTTTCGATACTGAGACCGCAATCCGAGAGGTGGGCGTGGGCGAGGCCGTGACGTCGATGCTGCAAAAGAAGGGTGTACCGGGCGTGGTCGAGCGCACTTTGATCCGGCCACCGGGCTCCCAACTTGGTCCGATTACCAAAGCTGAGCGTCAGTCGGTGATCAAAGCTTCGCCGATGGATGCAAAATACGGCAAGCGTATCGACCGCAAATCGGCGTTTGAGATTCTGCAGGCGCGCGCGGATGCCGCTGCGAATGCGGCGGAACAGGCGGAATCCGACGAAGTTCTGGAACAGCAGAGCCCGGCAGAACGCGAATACGCCTCGGCCCGAAGGTATTCGGGCAACCGCGTTGGGCGATCGTCATCTCGTCTTTCGCGCAAAAAGGATACCTTCGCCACGGCCATGAGCGAGGCCGTGATCAAAGAGCTGAAAGGAACAACTGGCCGCCGCATCGTCAGGGGCATACTGGGCGGCTTGTTCCGCAATCGATAGAATCCGGAGCGCAGCGCGCGCCGAACCAGTCGCGCGCCCATATTGTTATCGATTAAGCCGGCGCAGGCCTTCCTGTCTGCAATAATTATCCGCCTCGGGCACCGACATTTTGGTGGCCGGAAAATCGATTGCGCGGTCCCAGGTGACGCGGTCCTGGCGGTAAAGCTGACAGGTCACAACTCCTTTGGGCGTCTGGACCTTGACCGGGGTGGTCTCCAACTGTTCGGGTGAGGGAATACACGCTGATAGCGTTGCCATCAGCGGGATCCCGATTGCGAAAACTCTGAGTGGTTTAATCATTGCGACTACGGTGCTCTCATCTTGGTTAACTGTCAGATCGTTACAACTCCGCACCAAACAAACATGGTATGGGGCACAGCGCGATGTGGTGGATCACGATACACCGATTTAGAGCGTTCTGACTCGCCGCACAATAAAACGCACCGATTAACGGTGCGTTAGGGGAATTTCGCAAGAAATTTTGCTTATTTCTCGGGGATCAGCCCTCTTGGACTGAATCTGAGAACAATCAAAAGAATCAGCCCCATGGTGAACAGGCGCATATGTGCGGCGCTATCTATCAGATGCGTCTTAAGTGCGCTGCCGTCAGGCATGCCTGAGGTTATCAGGTTCATCAGCCACAGGCCCATGGGTTCAACCTGAACCCACAGGAACCAGATCAGGAACGCTCCCAGTACGGCTCCGAAATTGTTGCCCGACCCGCCGACGATCACCATGACCCAGACAAGGAAGGTAAAGCGAAGCGGGTTGTAAGTGCCCGGCGTCAGCTGCCCGTCCAAAGTGGTCATCATCGCACCGGCGATGCCGCAGATGGCTGAGCCCAGAACAAAGATCTGTAGATGGCGGCGGGTGACATCCTTGCCCATCGCCTCGGCGGCAACCTCGTTGTCGCGGATGGCGCGCATCATGCGGCCCCAAGGGCTTTTCAACGCCATCTGAGCCATCCACAGCAGCACCAGTAGCACGATCAGGAACAGCAAAGAGTAGCCCAGCTTGACGGAAAGCGTCGAGGCAGTAACCGGATCCAGCCCGAACCACTCGGCCCTTGCAAGGAAAGTTGGGTCTTGCTGCAATTCAACTTCGTAGCCAACCACCGGTGAGGGGCGTGGAATGCCGTAGACGTTCTTGACCCCACGTGCCAGCCAGTCCTCGTTTTTCATGACGGCGATGATGATCTCGGCGATACCAAGTGTGGCAATTGCCAAATAGTCCGAGCGCAGGCCCAGCGCCGTTTTTCCGATCAGCCATGCTGCGCCCGCCGCCAAAAGTCCCCCGGCAGGCCAAGCGAATAGGACAGGAAGGTTCAAACCGCCGATATTACCTGCGACAGCAGGATCAATCGCTTCGATCGCAGCTACGTTGGGATCAAAAATTGCGCGGTAAACAAAAAAACCTACGACCAGAATACCGATGATTGCAAAGGTTTGTGGGCGTCCCTTGGGCATTTTTTGGGCCACCATCACAGCTGCAACCACGGTTGCCGCGCCCATCAAAAGCGACAGGATGACGCCATACCCGCCACCAGACCAGGCGCCGGGGGTTGGGGGTGTCGAGACCAGCACAACCGCCAGCCCGCCCAGCGCGACAAAGCCCATGACACCAACGTTGAAGAGGCCAGCAAAGCCCCATTGCAGATTCACGCCAATCGACATGATGGCCGAGATCAAGCCCATGTTCAGGATCAGGATTGCGGCGTTCCAGCTTTGGGTGAATCCGGTCAACAGGATGAGTGCGCCGACGACCACAAAAAGCAGCGTGTTTTTGACGGGCTCGCTCATATCACTTTTCCTTTGAACAAGCCGGTTGGCTTAAACAGAAGTACGATCAGCAAAATGGCAAAGCTGACAGCGAATTTGTAATCGGTGGACAGGAACTGCACCAAACCTGACGGCTCCAGATTTTCAGGTGCCAGATAGGTGAGCACTTTCTTCCACGCGTAGGTGATCGTCACCTCAGAAAACGCGATGATGAAACCGCCTGCGATGGCTCCCAGAGGGTTTCCGAGGCCACCCACGATAGCCGAGGCAAAGATCGGCAGCAAAAGCTGGAAATAGACAAATGGCTTGAAGCTTTTGTCGAGGCCGTAAAGCACGCCCGCAGTGGTCGCCAGCGCGGCAACGATGATCCATGTGATCATCACCACGCGCTCGGGGTTGATACCGGACAGCAACGCAAGATCCTCATTGTCAGAATAGGCCCGCATTGATTTGCCGGTGCGCGTTTTGTTCAGGAACCAGAACAACAGCGCCACGGCGACAACCGCCACGATCACCGTGATGCCCTGGGAGGTCTTGATAGCCAGCCCTTCACGCAGCCCAGTCATCGCCTTGAAATCTCGCGCCGAGACGATGAAACGCGCTCCGTCCGAGAACCTTTGGTCATCCGGACCGATGATGAAACGAACCAGCCCGTTCATGATGAACATCACGCCCATCGAGACGATCACCAGAATGACCGGTTTGGCCTTCTGTTCCCGATAGAACCGATAGACCAACCGGTCGGTGATCAGCACCAGAACGATACAGCCCAGAATGGCAAAGGGCAGGGCCAGCAGAGCGGTCGGTAACGGCCCGAAGCTGACCCCAGCGGCCTGCAGACCCCATGTGACCAGCACGGCGATCATCGCGCCAAAGGCCATCGTATCGCCATGGGCAAAGTTCGAAAACCGCAGGATGCCGTAGATCAGCGTCACCCCCAAAGCGCCCAGCGCCAACTGGCTGCCATAGGCGATTGCGGGAACAAGAACGAAGTTGGAGAGCGCCACAAGGGCGTTGAGGAAGTCCATTAGTTCGTTACCTCATTTTCCAAGTTCGTACGTCTTTTCGACCTGATTTCAGAGTGATCAAACACGAGAGTAGCTGTCACTGGCGTCATCCCCCCAAGAAACTCTTGCGAACTTCTGGATCGGCCAACAGCTCCTTGCCTGTCCCGGTATAGGCATTGCGACCCTGGACCAGTACATATCCCTTGTCCGCAATCTCCAGCGCTTGACGGGCATTCTGTTCGACCATAAGGATCGGCAGGCCGGTGCGCGAAACTTCGATGATCCGGTCGAACAGCTCATCCATCACGATTGGTGAGACACCGGCGGTGGGTTCGTCCAGCATCAACACCTTGGGCTGAGTCATCAGCGCACGGCCCACAGCGACCTGTTGGCGCTGGCCGCCCGACAGCTCTCCGGCGGCCTGGTTGCGCTTGTCGCGCAGGATGGGGAAGAGGTCATAGACCTGTTCCATTGTCTGGCTGATGTCGTCGCGCCGGATGAAGGCACCCATCTCAAGGTTCTCTTCCACTGTCATCGACGTAAAAATGTTCGAGGTCTGCGGGACAAAGCCCATGCCGCGTACCACGCGGTCTTGCGGGCTGAGATTGGTGATATCTTCGCCATCCAGCCGCACAGACCCTTGGCGTACGTCCAGCATGCCAAACACAGCTTTCATTGCGGTGGATTTGCCCGCGCCGTTGGGGCCGACGATCACCGCGATCTCGCCCTTATCAACGGCGATGGTGCAGTCATGCAGGATGTCTGGCCCTTTGCCATAGCCACCAGTCATAGTGTCGCCAATCAGGAAAGGACCGCCCTCGACCCGATGCGTTTCACCGCTTTTGCGATGCGCTGGAGTCATGGTGCCGACACCATGCGTATTGGTGATCGAGGCGTCCTTGTTGCCCTTATCGTCCTGGTAGGGGTTGTCGCTCATGCGCCCGCCTCCAGCTTGTCTTTGTTCTTAAGGCCGGTGCCTAGGTAAGCTTCGATCACGTGCTCATTGGCCTTGATCTCGTCCAGAGTACCTTCGGCAAGCACCTTGCCCTCGGCCATGCATATGACCGGGTCGCAAATCCTGCCAATGAAATCCATGTCGTGCTCGATAACGACGAAGGTATAGCCGCGTTCCTTGTTCAGGCGCAGGATCGTGTCGGCGATGGTCATCAGGAGGGTGCGGTTCACACCAGCGCCGACCTCGTCCAAAAACACGATCTTGGCATCGACCATCATGGTTCGGCCAAGTTCCAGCAACTTCTTCTGACCGCCCGAGACCTGACCGGCCTTGTGATCGGCGAGATGTTCGATTGTCAGGAACTCCAGCACCTCATCGGCTTTCGCCCTAAGTGCGCGTTCCTCATCCGCGATACGCTTACGCCCGAACCATGTGTTCCACAGCGATTCCCCGGATTGTGCGCCGGGCACCATCATCAGGTTTTCACGGCAACTCATCGACGAAAACTCATGCGCGATCTGGAAGGTGCGCAGCAGGCCCTTATGAAACAGCTCGTGCGGGGGCAGGCCAGTGATATCCTCACCGTCCATGTGTACCTTACCGCTGGTCGGTGGAAGTACGCCCGCGATCACGTTGAATAGCGTGGTTTTTCCGGCCCCGTTCGGTCCGATCAGACCGGTGATCGAGCCCTTTTGGATTTCCAGCGATGCCCCGTCCACCGCATGAAACCCGCCGAAATGCTTGTGCACGTCATCGACGACGATCATCTTTTCCCCTAGCCGCCGTTTTCGGCGTTTTTACCATCCCCGTTAACCGGAGTGCGGCCTTTTTTCATTGAAACAGCCCGGACACAAGGGCCGGGCTGCTTGTTTTTATGACTTTTAACCTTGGATCAACGGAAGTTGACGGTCTTGTTTTCGCCGTCGGTCACCTCGATCTCGCGATAGGAACCTGCGCTTTCACCAGGGCCGATCAGTTCAACGCCCGATGCGCCGACATAATCGATGTCCTGACCGGCAGCCAACAGCTCCAGACCTTTAGCCAGTTCTCCGGGGAAGATTTGCTCACCCGGAGCGTTGGCGACATCCATGATTTTCGCGCCGTATTCAGCGGGGTTGGTCGAACCTGCGGCCTGCATCGCCAGCATGAACAGCGCGGCGGCGTCATAGCTTTCCGGCGAGTAGGGCGACGAACCGTCAAAGCCCGCAGCTTCAGCCATGGCAAAGTACTTCTCGGCACCTTCACCGCCCGAGCCAGCGATCTGACCGAACGAGCCGTTCAGGTCGGGACCAACGTTTGCCGGCAGTGAGTCACCGATCATGCCGCCCGGCAGACCGAACGTGTCAAACGCTCCGCTGTCCAGAGCCGACTGGATGATGCCCAAACCACCTTGGTCCAGATATCCTGCGACCACGAGAATATCGCCACCGGCCGAGGCCAGCGCGCCAACTTCGGCCGAATAGTCGGCCTTGCCGTCTTCGTGCGCGGCAACGATGGTGACTTCGCCACCCGAAGCCTCGAACGAGGACTGGATTGCGTCCGCCAGACCCTTGCCATAGTCGTTGTTGGTGTATGTCAGAGCAATCGAGCTGATGCCACGGTCATTCAGGATGTCTGCCATTACTTGACCTTCACGCGCATCCGACGGCGCGGTGCGGAAGAACAGGCCGTTGTCTTCCATGGTCGACAGACCCGGAGACGTGGCCGACGGCGAGATCATGACCATGCCGTTCGGGATCGCGACGTTCTGCAGGATTGCGCCAGTGACGCCCGAGCAGTCGCCGCCGATGATACCGGCAACGCCATCGGCAATCATACGTTCGCCGTTCGAGGTGGCCAGACCATTGTCGATACAGCCGGTATCGGCGCGGGTTCCGGTCACGCTTGCGCCGTCCAGCAGTTTGCCGGATTCGGTGACCTCGGCCATCGCCATTTCAGCGCCCGAACCCATGGCCGGGGCCAGCGATTCAATCGGGCCTGTAAAGCCGAACAGCACGCCCAGCTTCACGTCCTCGGCCATAGCGGTACCCGCCAGCAGAGCGGTTGCTGCAGTAGCGGTAAGCAGCTTTTTCATTAGGTTACTCCCTATTTATCGTTTGAACGTCGTCGTTCTGGGCATGACCCTAGGCAAGCTGTCCGAAAAAGAAAAGTCCTAACAAAAAAGTGCTTTTGAAAGCAGCAATCCTATCTGTTTTGTTAGGCTAGGTCAGTTTGTTGCGGTGCACCACTAGGGATTGGGTCGATATGATCAGAACTTTTGCGATTCTCATTCTGTCGTGCTGGTCGATTGCAGGCTGGTCCGATGTCATCAACACAACCGGCGGGCCGGTTCAGGTTACTCAGGTGGTTAGAGGCCTTGATACACCTTGGGCGATTGGCATTCTTCCGGATGGCAGCTTTGTTGTCACTGAGCGAGATGGCGAGCTTTTGTACGTTGCCGGAGGTGAGGCGAAGCGCATCAAGGGTCTGCCAAAAGTGGTCGCGAACGGGCAGGGCGGTTTGCTAGATGTCACCATCGCGCGTGACTTTAATCAGACCCGCGAGCTTTTTCTGACTTTCTCCAAATCGCAACGAGGCGGTGCAGGCACCGCTGTCGCTGTCGCTCGTTTATCGGAAAACAGGGAACGTCTGACCAATCTGCGCGTGATATTCGAGGCCTCTCCCGGTGGCTCAGGCGGGCGCCACTTTGGTTCTCGCGTCGTTGAAGCGAATGATGGCACGTTGTTCGTCACTATCGGTGACCGAGGTGATCGCCCGGCTGCGCAGGATCGAACGAACCACATGGGTACGGTCATTCGGATCAACCGTGATGGTTCAGTTCCCAGTGATAACCCGTTTGTGGGCAATCCCGGTGTCCGCCCCGAGATCTGGTCGTTTGGTCACAGAAACCCTCAGGGTGCCAATTTGGATCTGCAGGGCCGGCTTTGGGTTTCGGAACACGGGGCAAAAGGCGGGGATGAGGTTAATCTGATCAGACCCGGTGCCAATTATGGCTGGCCAGTGATTTCATATGGCGTTCATTATTCGGGTCAGAAGATCGGTGAAGGCACGTCGAAGCAAGGAATGGAACAGCCCGAGCACTATTGGGATCCTTCCATCGCACCCTCTGGCTTGATGGTCTATTCCGGTAAACTTTGGCCGGAATGGAAGGGGAATCTGTTCGTTGGCTCTTTGAAATTCGACTACATTGCACGTTTGGCGGGCGATCCACTGCGTGAGGTTGAGCAGATCGAAGGCCCCGAGACCGAACGTGTTCGCGACATCGCCGAAGCACCAGATGGGTCGATCTGGTTCATTTCCGTTGGGCAAGGCGCGGTTTACCGAATGACGCCCCTCTGACGGTATTAAACGGGGTTAGGGCGTTTGCTTCTATGCCATTCGGTCACGGTGTATCTGTTCCGGGCTTCAGGGTGATCAGGAGATTTGAATGAGTGATTTTGTAATCGAGCTTTGTGAAACAATGCCGCCAAAGCGCGAATTGAATACGATTCTGGCACAGTATTACGCGCTTATCGTGCAACGAATGCAGGATATGGGCTTTGAGATTGATCCAGCGGCCCCCGAAAGCGCATTGGCGGAGTTTTGGGCGCATACAGAGGATTACCTACCCCCGAATGGATGTCTTGTGGTGGCGCGAAACGATGCCGGAGATATCATTGGATGTGGGATGCTGAAACGATTTGATCACCAAACCGGTGAACTTAAGCGGGTTTTTGTGACCGAGGAGGCACGGGGGACCGGTGCCGGGCGTGCCTTGATCGAAGCCCGGGAACAGGCCGCGCGTGATATGGGTTTGAAACGCCTCATCGCCGATACGCTTACACCGAATGTCGAAATGCGCGACCTGTACCCCAAACTTGGTTTTGTTGAACTGGACTCACCAATCGAAACCACGACCTATCTGGATCAACCGATGTTACGGCCGCACCTGCACTACTTTGCGAAAGATTTGTAAGGTTTCCCTGCGGCTTTGGATTAAACAGACAACCGACCGCTCTGTGCACCGCGTTCGCGATAAGGCGTGGTGTTGTAATGCGCCCGGTAGCATTTAGAGAAATGCGACGGGCTGGCAAAGCCGCAAGCCAGCGCCACATTGATGACGCTCATATCGGTCTGCATCAGCAAGTTCCGCGCTTTATGTAGGCGCAACTCCATATAGTAGCGCTTGGGCGAGCGGCTTAGATAGCGGCGGAACAGACGTTCTAGCTGGCGCGTCGACATGCCTACGTCCTTGGCAAGAATAGAAGGCGAGATTGGCTCTTCTATGTTCTTTTCCATCATCAGGATAACCTGACTGAGCTTGGGGTGGCGCACGCCGATCCGTGTAGGTGTCGACAAACGTTGCGTGTCCTGATCCGTACGTATCGAAGAATAGATCATCTGATCAGCGACCGCGTTGGCCAGATCTTCTCCGTAATCTTCGGCAATCAGCTTGAGCATCAGGTCAATCGAGGATGTGCCGCCGGCAGTTGTCATTCGGTTGCCATCAACCAAAAACACCGACTTGGTCAGCTCTACTGTGTCGAATTCTTCGGCAAAACTGTCTGAGTTTTCCCAATGGATCGTTGCGCGCTTGCCTTCCAGCAAACCGGCTTTGGCCAGCGTATAGGCCGCGGTGCAAAGACCGCCGATTTTCAACCCTTTACGCGCTTCGCGGCGTACCCAGTTCAGGATTCGTTTGGTGGTTGCCGCTTGTACATCGACCCCCCCGCAGATCAGGACGACGTCGTCACGCTGCAATTCGGTTAGATCAGAATCAAGATTGAAAGAAGTTCCGGCTGAACAAGTCACTGTTTCACCGCCTTCGCCCGTCAAGGTCCAGGTATAAAGCTCTCGGTTGGCCATTCGATTGGCGATCCGCAGACTGTCCAAAGCCGAAGCGAATGACAGAAGGGAAAACTTGTCCAAGAGCACAAATACAAAGTTATGCGGCTTGCCTGTGCTATGATCCACAGTGACAACTTGGCGTTGCTCTTGCATGGCGAACTGTCCTTGATTCGGCGCGCACCGGGATTTCCACGGTGGCGGATATGCCAGTCACCATGCTCAAAGCTTGATTATGGCGTCAAGAGGCGCAAAAGGGATATGGCCTCTCATTCATGCATTTTGTATAGAGGCCACCTGAAATACTTCAGCGGAGATAAAAGCTATGACTGAATGGCAAAAAACGAACTGGCGCAACAAGCCCCGGGTTCAGATGCCAGACTATACCGACGCGGCCGCGCTGGCCAAAGTCGAGGCGCAGCTTTCGCAGTATCCCCCGCTGGTTTTTGCGGGTGAAGCGCGACGGCTGAAGCAGCATCTGGGAGCCGCGGGCCGTGGCGAAGCGTTCCTGTTGCAAGGCGGGGATTGCGCTGAAAGCTTTGAGCAGTTCAGCGCGGATGCGATCCGTGACACGTTCAAGGTGATGCTGCAGATGGCAATGGTGCTAACTTACGGCGCCAAGGTTCCCGTGGTTAAAGTTGGCCGCATGGCGGGCCAGTTTGCAAAACCGCGCAGTGCGCCAACCGAGGTTGTGGACGGTGTGGAGCTGCCCAGCTACCGCGGCGACATCATCAATGAGCTGGCCTTTACACCCGAGGCACGCATTCCGAATCCCGACAAGATGCTTCAGGCCTATACACAGGCGGCGGCTACACTGAACCTGCTGCGGGCGTTCTCGACCGGTGGTTTTGCGGATATGAGCCACGTGCATTCGTGGACGCTGGGTTTTGCTGACGGGCAAGACGTTCAGAAATACTCTGAGATCGCCGACCGCATTCAGGATTCGATTGACTTCATGGGGGCTGCAGGCATCACCGCCGACACCACCCACGAATTCTCATCGGTGGAGTTTTATACCAGCCACGAGAGCCTGTTGCTTGAGTACGAAGAGGCGTTGACCCGTCTGGATTCGACCTCGGGCAATTGGTTGGCCGGTTCTGGGCACATGATCTGGATCGGCGATCGGACCCGTCAGCCCGACGGCGCGCATGTCGAGTTCTGCCGGGGTGTTCTGAACCCGATTGGTCTGAAATGTGGCCCGACAACTAGTGCCGAAGACCTCAAGGTTCTGATGTCCAAGTTGAATCCCGAAAACGAAGAGGGGCGTCTGACTCTGATCGCGCGCTTTGGTGCAGGTAAAGCGGGTGAGCATCTGCCGCGTCTGGTCAAAGCCGTGAAGGAAGAGGGCGTACAGGTTACTTGGGTCTGCGATCCGATGCATGGCAACACGATCAAATCCGCGACCGGCTACAAGACCCGGCCGTTTGATTCCGTGCTGCGCGAAGTACGCGATTTCTTTGGCGTACATCAGGCTGAAGGCACGATCCCCGGTGGTGTTCATTTCGAAATGACAGGGCTGGATGTCACCGAATGCACCGGAGGTGTGCGCGCGGTGACCGAAGAGGATCTTTCGGATCGCTATCACACAGCTTGCGACCCGCGCCTGAACGCCTCGCAGTCGCTGGAACTTGCATTCCTTGTCGCGGAAGAACTGACCAACCTACGTCGTGACCGCAGCAAGCGCGCTGCAAGCTGACTTCGAATACATCCTGAATTAGTAAGACGGCGGGCCTCATGCCCGCCGTTTTCATTTAGTCGTCACGTGATGATACCAACCTTAGGTGCGGTGCCCCTTTGAACGCGGTCTGGTCTTCAGCGAACCCCTCTGCTTGCTGTTGGATAGGCCTCGGAGGCTGTTGCAAATCAGAGATCGTGTTGACGCGGCGATCCGAGACGATGAAGCGACGCGGTGTCGCCCCGATGGTTCCGTCGCTGACCATAACCCCAAGAATGCGGCTGACGTCGCCCAGATCGCTTTTAAGCGGCAGCAGGATCATGCGGGCCTGAAGGCTGGTTCGTCCGAGCTTGCCTTTCGAAAGCAAGCCCAGTTCAGCAACTGCGGGGCCGGTGAGGACTTGGTCCAGAATGGATTTGACATCATCGCGGGCGCTCGGTTCGAAAAAAGCCGTTAGAGGCATACCGCGAACTTCCATGCCCGCCAGATTGTTCAGGTGACTTCCCGCCAGCCGAAACCGGGCCAAACCCGGCGCGATGCGTTCCAGTATGAATGTGTATTCGAGAATATTCTCCAGGCCGCGCGGATCGATCTGCGAGCGCATCGGAACGCCTTCACCTGTCAGCAAGGCGGTCCAATAGGCTTCGGCCTGACGGATGGGAGAAAGGCTTCGCCCGCTGTCAAATCGGTCCATTGCGATGATCTTTCCAAGTTCTGAGCCGGAACCAGTCCCGAAAAAGGTTTTCATTTCATCACCCTACCGTCAATCACTCGCGATTTTCCTAAAATGCCATCTAATGGGCAAAGCTGCGATCCGCCAGCTTTTCTGACTGTCAGATTGACACGGGTTAATACAATTTTGGAGCAATTCTTTAACGAATGGTTAACCTCTTGGCATTGATTGGGGAATGAGCAAGGTCTTGCCCCTTGCTGGTCAATGGCATTAGGTGCGACCAGTGAATTTGACGGAAAGGGCAGGCATGATCAAATCCATGACCGGTTTCGCCTCGGGCAAGGGGGCGTTTGGTCCCCATAGCTGGACTTGGGAATTGCGCAGCGTCAATGGCAAGGGGCTGGATTTACGTCTGCGGCTTCCCGATTGGTTGACAGGGTTAGAGGCCGCGCTGAGAGGCGATCTGTCGAAGCAGGTCAACCGAGGGAACATCACGCTGTCCCTTCGGATGGGACGGGAAGAATCCGCCGCGGATGTCCGGTTGAACACCCCAGCGATGGAAGCTGCGCTGGATGCACTGGCCCAGACCGAAGCGCTTGCAGGCGCGCGGGGCGTATTGTTGGCTCCGTCCAAAGCCAGTGATCTTCTTGCGTTGAAAGGGATGTTGGAAGCCGGAGCTGACGCGGATGATCCAGCCCAACTTGTCGAGCACCTGAAATCTGAGTTCGGTGGCTTGCTTGCTTCATTCATTGAGATGCGCGGTTCCGAAGGTGAAGCGCTGTCAGGCATTCTTGCGGGACAACTCGACCAAGTCGCAAAGCTGACGGATCAGGCCGCTGATCTGGCCGAGCGTCGCCGCGTGGAAATGGCGCAAAACATGCGCGAAAATCTGACGCGCGTTCTCGACAATACGCAAGGTGCGGACCCTGATCGCGTTGCACAAGAACTGGCCCTGATCGCGGTCAAGGCCGATATTACCGAAGAAATTGACCGGTTGAAGGCCCATGTCACTGCGGCGCGTTCCCTTTTAACGCAAGACGGCCCGGTTGGGCGTAAGCTGGATTTCCTGATGCAGGAGTTCAATCGTGAGGCCAATACGCTTTGCTCGAAATCGCAGAATGCCGAACTGACGGCGGTTGGGTTGGAGCTGAAAGCGGTCATCGATCAGATGCGCGAGCAAGTGCAGAACGTGGAATAAGGACGGGAACATCACATGGCGGATCGCCGCGGTCTATTAATCATTCTGTCCTCGCCTTCGGGTGCAGGTAAATCCACTCTGGCCCGCCGTTTGATGCGGTGGGATGTCGGTTTGGAATTCTCGATCTCGGCCACCACCCGCGCTCCGCGCCCGGGTGAGGAGCATGGCCGGGAGTACTACTTCCTATCCGAGGACGAGTTCAAACAGCAGGTGGCGGATGGGCAGATGCTGGAACACGCGCATGTGTTCGGCAACTTCTACGGCTCTCCTGCTGGACCGGTCCGCGAGTCCATCACACAGGGGCGCGATGTGCTTTTTGATGTCGATTGGCAGGGAGAAGTGCAGATCCGCAATTCGGATCTGGGCAAGCATGCGTTGTCGATTTTCATCCTCCCGCCCTCGATCCGCGAGCTTCGGCGCAGGCTGGAAGGGCGTGGGCAGGACAGCGAAGACGTGATCGCCAAGCGTATGTTGAAAAGCTGGGATGAGATCAGCCATTGGGGCTACTACGACTATGTTCTGATCAACGATGATTTGGATACCACCGAGGAAAGGCTAAAAACCATCGTCAGCGCAGAACGCATGCGTCGCATCCAACAGCCCAGCCTGCAGAACCACATCCGCTCGTTGCAGACCGAGTTCGAGGGCTTGTCATGACCATCTATGCTTTGGGCGATCACTCGCCGCAAATTCACGAAGACACCTGGGTAGCCCCCGACGCCAACTTGATCGGTAAAGTGGTCCTGGAACAAGGCGCTTCGGTCTGGTTCGGGTGCACCATCCGGGCCGATCACGAAGAAATCCGTGTGGGCGCAGGCAGCAATGTGCAGGAAAACTGCGTGATGCACATCGATGCGGGCTATCCGCTGACCATTGGGAAGAACTGCACAATTGGTCACAAGGTCATGCTGCATGGTTGCACGATCGGAGACAATACGCTGATCGGTATGGGGGCTATCGTTCTAAACGGGGCGAATATCGGAAAGAACTGTCTGATCGGGGCGGGGGCGCTGATCACCGAAGGCAAAGAAATCCCCGATAATTCGCTGGTTATGGGATCGCCCGGCAAAGTTGTGCGGCAGCTTGATGAGGCGGCGGCCCAGAAACTAACGCTGAGTGCGCTGCACTATCAGGACAACATGCGCAAGTTTCGCCAAACATTGCGTCCGGTCTAAACGCGCATGACGGATACCCTGCTTGCCGAATTGGTTTCAGCCATTCCGATGCCCGCGGTGCTGGTCGGTCAGACCGAGCGTATTGTCGCCGCAAATAGCGAGGCGCGGACGCTTTTGGGGCACGCAATCGAAGGCAGGCATTTTGCCACGATCCTGCGCCAGCCTCAGGTCATCGATGCCGTCGAACAATGCCTGCGCTCGAAGCAGCCCGGCAAAGCGCGGCATCTTTCCAATGATGGTGCTCAGGATACGACGTTTGAGGTGCAGTGCAGATTCGTCGGTGGGACCGAGGCGGTATTGGCGGTATTTCAAGATATCACGCATCTGGAACAGGCAGGTCAGATGCGGCGCGATTTTGTGGCCAATGTCAGCCATGAATTGCGCACGCCGCTAACGGCCTTGTTGGGGTTTATCGAAACATTGCGAGGCCCCGCCCGCGATGACACCGCCGCCCGCGACCGCTTTCTTCAGATCATGGCGGATGAGGCCAATCGGATGAACCGGCTTGTGGGGGATTTGCTGTCGCTGAATCGAGTGGAAAGTGAAGAACGGGTCAGACCCAAAGAGCCATTGGAACTGACAGGTCTGATTCAATCGACCTTAAACACTCTGCGACCGCTGGCGGATGATGCCAGTGTTGTTGTTTCGTTGGATGCCCCAAACGAGTCGATCGAGATGGTCGGAGACAGCGATCAGCTTCGTCAGGTGATAACCAATCTCGTTGAAAACGCGATCAAATACGGGGGCAGCGGTGGCAAGGTCGGTGTGGTCGTAACCCTGTCTGAGCGGGATACGGCGATGCGCGGTCCTGCGGTACGTATCAAGATCATTGATCAAGGGCCCGGTATTGATGCCAAACACCTGCCCAGGTTGACCGAACGGTTCTACCGCGCAGACAGTCACCGCTCGCGCGAGTTGGGCGGAACCGGACTGGGGCTTGCAATCGTGAAGCATATCGTCAATCGCCATCGGGGCAGGTTGCGGGTGGAAAGTGAGCCGGGGCAGGGCGCGACGTTTACGGTCATTCTACCACGCTGAGGTCGTGCCAAACGCAGGCTTTACTGGGGTGACGCTTCGTCAAGTTAAGAATTTCTGAGAAATTCATGAGTTGTCATGAAACCGTTACATACCTGTCACAAAAGGCTTACGCAGGCGTCATAGTGCTGCGCTCAGATCATCATGGGGATGATCAGTACCCATCCTTTTCAAGGAGACTGAAATGTCCTTTGTAAAACTGTCGGCTTCTGCGCTGGCTATCGCTGCCGTCTCGGCAACCACTGCTGCTGCGCGTGACAACGTTCAAGTTGCTGGCTCTTCCACCGTTCTGCCTTATGCGTCAATCGTTGCAGAACTGTTCGGTGAAAATACCGACTTCCCCACACCGGTTGTTGAATCAGGCGGCTCGTCCGCCGGTCTGAAACGCTTCTGCGAAGGCGTCGGTGAAAACACGATCGACGTTGCAAACGCATCGCGTGCCATCCGTGAAAAAGAGATTAAAGCATGCGCCGAAAACGGTGTGACCGACATCATGGAAGTCCGCATCGGTTATGACGGCATCGTATTTGCAAGCCAGCAGTCGGGTCCTGCCTTCACGGCGTTTGAACCTGCGGATATTTACAATGCCATCGGATCGAAAGTGATGAAAGATGGCGCGCTGGTCGACAACAGCTTCAACAGCTGGGCCGAGTTCAACGCTGACCTGCCGGATGTGGAAATCGCAATGTTCATCCCGGGCACCAAGCACGGTACCCGCGAAGTGTTCGAAGACAAGGTTCTGCTGGCAGGTTGCGAAGCGACGGGCGCGATGGAAGCCATGGTCGCGGGCGGCCTAAGCGAAGATGACGCCGAAGATGCATGCCTGGACGTGCGCACCGACGGCAAATCGGTCGATATCGACGGTGACTACACCGAAACTCTGGCCCGCATCGACACCAACACCAATGGTATCGGCGTGTTTGGTCTGGCGTTCTACGAGAACAACACCGACAAGCTGAAAGTGGCTACGATGGGTGGTATCGCACCGTCGACCGAGAGCATCGCGTCGGGTGAATACCCCGTCTCGCGCCCGCTGTTTTTCTACGTCAAGAAAGCGCATATCGGCGTGATCCCCGGTCTGAAAGAATACGCCCAGTTCTTCACTCATGAAGAAATTGCTGGTCCCTCGGGCCCGCTGGCCAACTACGGTCTGGTTGCCGATCCTGAACTGGCAAAAACGCAGGACGCGATTGCCAACGAAGTAACCTTGGGTTCGGGCAGCTAATCCCTCACCCCGATTGAATTGACTGGGGGCGGCGTTTTCTGTCGCCCCCAATTTTTCCCTAATCCCGATCAAGACCTATGGGGGCGTCATGCCAATTCTTTGGCTCATTCTGATCGTGCTTGCGATCGCGGCAGTCGGATATGTTTTGGGGCGAATGCGCGCCTTGCAAAGTGCCGGAGGGGACAGCCGCAATCTGCATTCTCTTCCCTCGTTTTATGGCGCGAACGTCGCACTGAAAGTCATAGTTCCCGCCTTAGGCTTGTTGATCGTCTGGCTGCTGGTTCAGCCGCTCTACGTTAACTCTCAGGTCTCGGAGATGGTTCCCGAAACGGCGATCAAGGAAGGATCGTCGCGCAGTCTTGTTATGGCCGAGGTGCGTCGGACCGCAAATGGTCTGGACAGTGCCGTTGCCCAGGGACATCTCACCGAAACGCTCGCACAGGATGCGCGGGCGGATATTTCCGAGATGACCCAAAAGTTGAAGGACGCGGGTCAAGTCGTAACCTCGGACATCACGCAGACGGTTTTGCATGCAGCTCAAGTCTATCGGGCGATAAATTCAACCGGTTACGCGATAATGTCCGTCGCTGTGATACTGGTCGCCTTGGCCGGTGCTGCGTTCAGTTGGTTCCAGACGCATTCTGAATATCGTGCCCGCAATGTGGTTGAGCAGGGAATTCGTGTGATGCTGCTGGCGGCTGCGTCGATTGCGATCCTGACAACGGTCGGCATCGTCCTTTCGCTGGTTTTCAATACGTGGGAGTTCTTCAAGCTTTACCCGGCATCAGAGTTCTTTTTCGGTACTACCTGGGCGCCCAGTTTCTCGGGCCGTGGCGGGGCATCAGATCTGGGTATCATCCCATTGCTGTGGGGCACGTTCTATATCTCGTTGGTGGCGTTGTTGGTGGCCGTGCCAATCGGTCTTTTCGCTGCGATTTATCTCAGCGAGTACGCTTCTTCGCGCGTGCGCTCGATCGCCAAACCGATGCTTGAGGTGCTGGCCGGTATCCCGACCATCGTTTACGGCCTTTTCGCTCTGCTGACCGTTGGCCCGCTGTTGCTGAGCGTGTTCGGGGATGACGGATTGGGCTGGATGAAAGCCGGTACGGCAGTGATGACCGCCGGTCTTGTCATGGGCATCATGCTAATCCCATTCGTTTCGTCGCTTTCCGACGACATCATCAACGCGGTGCCTCAGGCCATGCGTGATGGCTCTTACGGGCTGGGGGCCACACAATCCGAGACCATCCGGCAGGTCGTTTTGCCCGCAGCCTTGCCCGGGATCGTGGGAGCGATCCTGCTGGCGGCATCGCGCGCCATCGGTGAGACCATGATCGTGGTTCTGGGGGCAGGGGCCGCCGCGCGTCTGGACCTGAACCCGTTCGAGGCCATGACCACCGTCACCGCCAAGATCGTCAGCCAGCTGACGGGCGACGCCGATTTCGCCTCGCCCGAGGCCCTCGTCGCCTTCGCGCTTGGCATGACACTGTTCATTCTCACGCTGGGGCTGAACGTTTTCGCCCTTTATATCGTGCGCAAGTATCGGGAGCAGTACGAATGACCGACGCCAGCATGCAAAACACCTCGACCTCGCTGACTGCATCCGATGCCCGGACCAAAAAACGCGCGGCTGCCGAAAAGCGTTTTCGCGCCTATGGGATCGTCGCCATCGCGACCGGACTGTTCTTTCTGATTGTGCTGTTTGCCTCAATCCTGTCGCAAGGCATCCCGGCCTTCCAGCGCACAGTTATCAGTTTAGAATTCACGCTGAGCGAAGCGCAGCGCGATGAAGCCGAAGGCACGATGTTCAAGACAAAGGCCTACTCCAATCTGTTCATTGCGGAACTGAATGAACAACTGGCCGAAAGTGGCATCACCGTGGATTTCGATCAGGATGCCATCGAGCGTCTGTTGGGCAAAATCGGGGGTACGATCCGAACCTTCTATGCCGATAATCCTAGCAAGCTGGGTGAGCCGATCATGTTCGATCTGGCGGCTTCAAGCCGTGTGGATGGCTACTTCAAGGGTCGGGTGTCTCGTGAAACACTGCAGGACAGCCGCTTCCTGCAACTCAGCGATCTGGATCTGGTGGACGCACTGAAAGAAGCGGGGATCATTAAGCAGGCTTTCAACTGGCCGTTCATCACTGGTGCGGACTCGGGCGTGGATAACCCCGGTGGCGCGGGTATTGGTGCCTCAGTTGTTGGCTCGTTCTTCATGATGCTGGTGGTGCTGTGCCTATCGCTGCCCATTGGGGTCGCCGCCTCGATCTATCTGGAAGAGTTTGCGCCGCAGAACAAATTTACCGACCTGATCGAGGTGAATATCTCGAACCTGGCCGCCGTTCCGTCCATCGTCTTCGGTATCCTGGGGCTTGCAGTGTTCATTCAATTCATGCACCTGCCGCAGTCGGCACCGCTGGTGGGTGGTCTGGTGCTGACGCTGATGACCCTGCCAACGATCATCATCTCGACCCGAGCCTCGCTAAAGGCGGTTCCCCCGTCTATCCGCGACGCGGCGTTGGGGGTAGGGGCCTCGAAGATGCAGGCCGTCTTCCACCACGTGCTGCCGT
Organism: Ruegeria sp. C9; assembly: GCF_056537585.1. Classification (NCBI taxonomy): domain Bacteria; kingdom Pseudomonadati; phylum Pseudomonadota; class Alphaproteobacteria; order Rhodobacterales; family Roseobacteraceae; genus Ruegeria; species Ruegeria sp. C9. The sequence goes on along the minus strand of NZ_JBQFRU010000002.1, from coordinate 237,640 downwards.
TGGCCGCGCCCGGTATCCTGACTGGTACCATCATTGGTTTGGCGCAGGCGCTGGGTGAAACTGCTCCGTTGCTGTTGATCGGCATGGTGGGTTTTGTCGCCCGAGGCTATCCCGATGGCTTTTTGGCGGGCTTCACCGAGCCGAACTCGGCCATGCCGGCACAGATCTACACCTGGGCCGCGCGTGCCGATGTGGGTTTTTACGAGAAAGCCTGGGGCGGCATCATCATCCTTTTGATGTTCCTGCTGACCATGAATATCATCGCTATCATCCTGCGCCGCCGCTTTGAACGCCGCTGGTAGGAGGGGTTTAAAATGAACGATATGACACGAGTGGAGAGAACCGTGGACTCCAAAGACATCAAGATCAACGCCAAGCAGGTTCAGGTCTACTACGGTGAGACCCACGCTATCAAGGACGTGAGCGTCGATATCGAAGACAAGACTGTGACGGCTTTCATCGGTCCCTCTGGCTGCGGTAAATCCACCTTCTTACGCTGTCTGAACCGGATGAACGACACAATCGACATTTGCCGGGTGCAGGGTGATATCCTGCTGGACGGTGAAGACATTTACGACAAGCGCGTCGATCCGGTACAGTTGCGTGCCAAGGTCGGCATGGTTTTTCAAAAACCGAACCCGTTCCCCAAATCGATCTATGACAACGTGGCTTACGGTCCGCGTATCCACGGCCTTGCCAAGAATAAGGCAGAACTGGATGAAATCGTAGAGAAATCTCTGCGTCGTGGTGCGATCTGGGATGAGGTCAAGGACCGTCTGGATGCTCCCGGTACCGGCCTTTCTGGTGGTCAGCAACAGCGTCTTTGCATCGCGCGCGCCGTAGCCACCGAGCCTGAGGTGCTATTGATGGACGAGCCGTGTTCGGCCCTGGACCCAATTGCAACCGCGCAGGTCGAGGAACTGATTGACGAACTGCGTTCACGCTATTCAGTGGTGATCGTGACCCACTCGATGCAGCAGGCTGCGCGGGTCAGCCAGAAGACGGCGTTTTTCCATTTGGGCAACTTGGTTGAGTTTGGCGAAACCGGGCAGATCTTCACCAACCCCGAAGATCCCCGAACCGAAAGTTACATCACCGGCCGGATTGGCTGAGCACAGGATAACTGCAATGAGCGAACAACATATTGCATCCGCGTTCGACCGCGACCTTGAGGCCATCCAAGCACACATCATGAAGATGGGTGGACTGGTCGAAGCCGCCATTATGGGCGCGGCCCGGTCGCTGGAGACCCGCGACGAAGAACTGGCAAATGAAGTGCGTCAAGGCGACAAGGCCATCGACGCACTGGAAGAACTGATTGATGAAGAGACCGCGCGCCTGATTGCCTTGCGTGCACCGACGGCCAGCGATTTGCGGCTGGTGCTGTCCGTTCTGAAGGTTGCGACCAACCTTGAACGGATTGGAGATTACTCCAAGAACATCGCCAAGCGAACGACCGTTCTGGTGAATGCCGGCGAAATCAACGGCAGTGCCGCCGCTCTGCGCCGAATGGCGCGCGAGGTCGAGCGGATGCTGCGCGACGCGCTGGATGCCTATATCCAGCGTGATGCTGAGCTGGCGCAGGACGTGATCGAGCGGGATCTGGAAGTGGACCAGATGTATAACGGCCTGTTTCGCGAGTTCCTGACCTTCATGGCGGAGGATCCGCGCAACATCTCATCGTGTATGCACCTGCATTTCATCGCAAAAAATATCGAACGCATGGGCGATCACGTCACCGCCATTGCCGAGCAGGTCGTCTATCTCGTCACCGGCGAGAGACCCAGCGAAGCGCGCCCCAAAGCCGACAACACGTCGCAAACGATCTAGGAGATCTCAGTCATGTCCGCTGATCAACCGACGGTGCTGGTTGTTGAGGATGAGTTGGCCCAGAGAGAGGTGCTGGCCTATAATCTGGACGCCGAAGGGTTCCGGGTAATCCGTGCCGCTAATGGCGACGAAGCTTTGTTGCTGGTCGAAGAAGACCGCCCGGATATCATCGTTTTGGATTGGATGATGCCCAATCTCAGCGGTATCGAGGTCTGCCGCCGCCTGAAAACGCGGCCGGACACCCGATCAATTCCGATCATCATGCTGTCGGCGCGCTCGGAAGAGGTTGATAAAGTGCGCGGCCTTGAAACCGGTGCCGATGATTATGTGGTTAAGCCTTACTCGGTTGTCGAATTGATGGCACGTGTACGGACACAATTGCGCAGAGTCCGTCCAGCGACCGTGGGCATCCGGTTGGAGTTTGACGATATCATACTGGACTCTGAGACCCACAAGGTCAGCCGCGACAACAAGCTGTTAAAACTGGGCCCGACCGAGTTCCGGTTGCTGAGCACATTCATGGAAAAGCCCGGCCGGGTCTGGAGCCGAGAGCAGTTGCTTGACCGCGTCTGGGGCCGCGATATCTACGTCGACACGCGTACTGTTGATGTTCATATCGGTCGTCTGCGCAAAGCGTTGACCCAACATGGCGGCGAAGATCCGGTGCGAACGGTGCGCGGGGCAGGGTATGCGCTCGGCTAACGTGGCAGTGCTTCTTCGGTCTGGGCCTGAGAAGCAAGCCAGTGTCGAAACTCTCGCAATGATGCGTCATCCGATTTTTCGCGCGGCCAAACCAGATAATATGCCCCCATCGTCTCTATCGCGTCAGGGAAGGCTGCAACCAGCCTACCTGTCGCAAGGTCTAGTTCCACCAGATAGTTTGGCAACAGGGCAACACCCAGGCCGTGCAGCGCGGCTTGGTTGATGGTGTTGAACTGGTCGTGGACGGTGCCGGGCAGGGGATGCGGGTGCGTGACACCCATCTGTTGAAACCAGTCCTGCCAGGCGCGCGGTCTTGTCTGGATATGCAGCAGCGGCAGTTTTAGCAGATCGCGGGGTGACGTCGGAGTGCCTTTGGGTAAAAGCTCGGGCGCGCAGACAGGCAAAACCCGCTCGACACTTAATAACAAGCGATCAGTTCCCGGCCAATCAGGTTCCCCAAAATGTAAAGCCGCATCAAAGGGTTCCGAAGCAAAACTAAACGGTCGCAACCGCGTGGTCATGTTGATTGTGATATCCGGATGGCGGCGGGCGAAATCCGGCAGACGCGGTACCAGCCAGCGCATTCCGAATGTCGGCAGAATCGCCAGATTCAATGTCCCACCGACAGGGGAAATGTGCAGTTTCAGCGCCGCCTGCGCGATCTGAGACAAGGCTGGCCGAACTTCTTGTACATAGTCCTGTCCAGCCTTTGTCAGTGACAATCGCTTGCGATCACGGCTGACCAATTCTGCGTCCAAATGCGCTTCAAGCGTCTGCAGTTGCCGACTGACCGCGCTCTGCGTCAGTGCCATTTCATCCGCGACTGCCGAGGCTGATCCAAGGCGATCCAAAGCTTCAAGCGCGCGCAGCGCGGATATAGGCGGCAGGATAGGGCGCTTGGTGTCCATCTATGCGTTTTGATCATGAAACAATGCAAATGTCTCGCTGTTTTTTGAATATTTCTCAGATTATACTTGCCCAAACCTATTCAATTCGGAGAAGCAAAATGAACGCTCCAGATACAAAGCCTGTCCTGCGCGCAAAAGATGCGCCTGACCTTGGACGTTTCAACTGGAACGACCCATTTCGCTTGTCGGACCAGTTGGAAGAGGATGAACGCCTGATTGCCGACAGCGCGCGCGCTTACGCCCAGGAGAAATTGCAGCCGCGTGTCACCAAGGCTTTTGCAAACGAAGAAACCGATCCCGAGATCTTTCGTGAAATGGGTGAAATGGGCCTGTTGGGCACGACAGTCCCCGAAGAATATGGTGGGATCGGTGCAAGCTACGTATCTTATGGACTTGTGGCGCGGGAAGTTGAACGGGTGGATTCCGGCTATCGCTCGATGATGTCGGTGCAAAGCTCGTTGGTGATGTACCCGATTTTCGCCTATGGCAGCGAAGAACAGCGTCGCAAATATCTGCCGAAACTGGCAAGTGGCGAATGGATTGGGTGTTTTGGCCTGACAGAGCCGGATGCGGGTTCGGACCCGGCGGCGATGAAGACCCGCGCCGAGAAGATTGATGGCGGGTATCGTCTGACCGGCAGCAAGATGTGGATTTCAAACGCACCGATCGCAGATGTCTATGTGGTCTGGGCCAAGTCAGATGCGCATGACGGCAAGATTCGTGGGTTCGTGCTGGATAAAGGCACCAAGGGCCTGAGTGCACCGAAGATCGAGAACAAGCTGAGCCTGCGTACTTCGATCACAGGTGAAATTGTCATGGATGGCGTTGAGGTGGGCGAGGGCGCTTTGCTTCCACATGTTCAGGGTCTCAAGGGGCCGTTCGGCTGCCTGAACCGCGCACGCTATGGTATCAGCTGGGGTGCGATGGGGGCCGCGGAATGCTGCTGGCACGCAGCGCGTCAGTACGGCTTGGATCGTAAACAGTTCAATCGACCACTTGCGCAGACCCAGCTGTTTCAACGCAAACTGGCAGAGATGCAGACCGAAATCTCTTTGGGACTGCAAGCAAGCTTGCGCGTCGGCCGTCTGATGGATCAGGCTGAAGCTGCGCCCGAGATGATCTCGATCATCAAACGTAACAATTGCGGCAAGGCATTGGACATTGCGCGGATGTCGCGTGACATGCACGGCGGCAACGGTATCTCACTAGAGTTCCAGGTGGTGCGTCACATGATCAATCTTGAAACAGTCAACACCTATGAGGGCACGCACGACGTTCATGCATTGATCCTGGGGCGGGCGCAAACCGGGTTACAGGCATTTTACTGAGGCTGTACCTGTTACTCGCATAATCGGTATTATGTAAAATAAGTAGCAAGCGAGCCACGACTATAGAACACACATTGGTCGTGGCATGCCAATATGTTACGCTGTGTTTGAGAAGTAAGACACGAGCTATGCAATGGTTCTGATTGGGAAGACCGTCGTCATCACTGGCGCTGCAAATGGCATAGGTAAAGGTCTTGCCAAGCGGTTCTCAGAAGAAGGTGCGCATGTAGTCTGCGCCGATATCGACCTTGCCGGCGCGCAGGCCGTGGCGGCGGAAATTGGCGGTGATGCACTCAGCTGTGATGTGTCCAAGGAAAGTGATATTCGAAATCTGATTGAGACTGTCGAGGATACGATCGCTCCGATTGATTTATTCTGTGCCAATGCGGGAATACTCACCTTAGGTGGATTTGAAGTGCCGGATGCTGAATGGGACCGCATCTGGCAGATCAACGTGATGTCTCATGTCTGGACCGCGCGGCACCTGATCCCAAGGATGGTTGCGCGTGGTGGTGGTTATTTGATGATCACTGCTTCAGCGGCTGGATTGCTCAATCAACCCGGCGCAGCCCCTTATGGCGTAACCAAACATGCGGCTGTGGGTTTTGCTGAATGGATCGCGATGACCTATGGCGATAAAGGTCTCAGGGTTTCGGTTCTGTGTCCGCAGGCCGTTCGGTCCGAGATGATACGTGGACATGAGGATTCGGTTGCCGCGATTGACGGAATAATTGAACCTGATGAGGTCTCCCAAGCCTGTGTCGAGGCGCTGGCGGATGAACGTTTCTTGATTCTTCCGCATCCACAAGTGCTTGACTATATGCGTTTAAAAACAGAAGATTACGACCGATGGTTAGGTGGAATGATGAAGCTTAATCAAAGGTTTGCTGGCAGTACTTAGTGTTGCTTCCGTCGTCTGAGTAGGCCTTCCTGCGCGACGGACGCAACCAGTTTGCCATCCTGCGAAAAGATCGAACCCCGATTGAAGCTGCGCCCCTGCCCTGTCCACGGCGACTCCATCGAATACAGATGCCAGTTTTGAAACTGCACGGGTGCATGAAACCAGATTGCATGGTCCAGACTGGCCCCATCAATTTCACCAGTGAACCAGCTCAGCCCATGGGGCCGCATTCCGGAACTGAGCAAGCTCATATCCGAGGCATAGGCCAATAGAAGATGTTGTGTAACGGTGTCCGCGTGGTTCGCTGCGCCCATGCGAAACCAGACGTGGTTCTTGTCATCTGCCTTTGCGGGTGCAAACAGGTCCAGCGGATCGATTTCGCGCACTTCGATCGGGCGCTCGCGCAGCAATTCAGCTTTCAGCTTTTCGGGAACACGATCCAGGTATTTTTCGCGCAATTCGTCACGCGATGGATGGTGCTCGGGCGCTTGAACGTCCGGAATCGGATGCTGATGTTCCCATCCGTCATCCTGCTTGTGAAACGAGGCCGACATGTTCAAAATTTGCTTGCCATGCTGGATCGCAACCACGCGGCGGGTTGTAAAAGAACCACCATCGCGCGCGCGATCCACTTGATATATAACCGGAATTGACGGATCTCCGGGCCTTATGAAATAGGCATGCAAGGAATGGCATAGACGATCCTCGACCGTCCTGTACGCTGCCGCAAGCGCTTGCGCGATCACCTGCCCGCCGAAGATACGCGTTGGTGTCTCGCCACCAGAACCGGTTCCGCGAAACAAATCGACCTCAAGCGGTTCGATATTCAGCAGATCAAGCAATATGCGTTCGGCTTCGGTCATTCAGGGCTCTCCGGCGTCTTGGCCTTTTCCGGTATCACTCAAACATCGATCATTCAACGAGCGCCGCGTGAACAAGCGCCTTTAACTCGGCTCGGGATGGATAAGAGCTGGATGGCGAGAGCTGTGTAAAAAACACAGTCGACAGCGCGTTGACCGGATCGATCCAGAAGTAGGTCGAGGCCATCCCGCCCCAGCCATAGTCGCCAACCGAGCTTGGGGCGCGGGTGCGCGCCGGGTTCAGTACCACCGCGCCTCCGATGCCAAAGCCTGTGCCTTCCATGGGTTGCTCTGCAAAGCTTTGTGGACCCATGGATGCAATATCGCCCGGTAAGTGATTGCGAAACATGAACTCTACCGTCTTGGGGCCGAGTAGTCTGGCGCCATTTGCGGTTCCTTTGTTTCGCAACATCTCGGCGAACTTGCTGTAATCGTCGATGGTACTGATCAATCCGCCACCGCCAGAAAAGGTCGTTGCCGCCTCAAACGGGGACTCTCCGGCCCGATCCACCAACCGCAATGTTTCTCCACCCGATTTTGCGGCATTCAGCGCCATGGCATCGCCTTCGAGCGGGGTGTAGAGCGACGCAAATCGGTCCCCTGCCCCTTCAGGCACTGAAAACGCGGTTTCACTCATCCCAAGTGGTCGAAAGATGTGTTCGGTTAGAAACACGTCCAGCGGTTTGCCTGATACGACTTCAATCACGCGGCCAATCACGTCGATCCCGACCGAGTACTCCCAGCGACTACCTGGCTGAAAAGCCAGCGGCAACCCTGCCAGCACTTTAACCCGACCCGCCAGCGGGCCTTGTTTCGGGGAAAAGATCAGATCGAGCTCATCCATGGCCATTGGCAAAAGGCCGGGATTGAACGGGTAGCTCAGCCCGCTGGTGTGCGTCAGCAACTGATGCAGGCTGGGTGTCGGCGCGTCCTTGGTCTGGTTCAACTGCGTTGCACCCGGGACCAAAGCTTGCATGGTTGCAAACTCTGGCAGGAATTCGGAAACCGGGGCATCTAGATGAAACAACCCCTGTTCCACCAGCATCATCAAGGCAACGGACGTCACAGGCTTAGTCATCGAATAGATCCGAACCAGGCTATCGCGTTGGAACGCGAGGTCGGTTTCAATGCAGCGGCGGCCAAATGCGTGAAAGAATGCCTCTTGCCCGTTCTGGTGGATCAGAAGGGCGCTGCCTGCGTATTTCTGCTGCTCAACATATCTGTGCATCCATTGGCGGATGTGGGTCTGCGCGGTCGGATCAAATCCCATGAGGCAACTCCATCTTGATCAGGCCGATCTTGCCTTCGTGAGATCCGAGGCAACAGCGAATTCTGCTGATTTTTGCTGGATTTGTTGAAGGGCGCCGAGAATACTGCCTACGTTTTTTGCAGCGCAGATAATCCGTGTTGGGCGAAGACCGGCACATAGGCACCGAAAGCCTTAGCGCGTGCCGGGTCTGATGCGTTTCCATCCAAGGCCCGCTTGTAGACACCTTGCAGAATGCCGGCCATCCGAAAGAAGTTGAAAGCAAGGTAGAAGCCAAAATTCTCAATCCCCGTTAGGCCGCGGCGCGCGCAATACTCGGCGATGAAGTCCTGATCTGACGGTAGCCCAAGGCTTAACCGATCTACGCCAGCCAACCCCCGACCCTCCTTGCCCGGGGGCAGCTGCCATTGCATGATGACGGCTGCCAGGTCCGCATATGGGTGACCGATGGTCGATAGCTCCCAATCCAGCACTCCGATGCAGGCGGTGCCATGCGCCTCGAACATCAGATTGTCGATTCGGTAGTCCCCATGAACCAGTGTTCTTTGATTGTCATCCTCGGGGATCTGGCGCTCAAGCTCGGCGATCAGCTGATCCATCTCGGCGATTTTTTCGGTCTCAGAGGCGCGATATTGTTTGGTCCAGCGAGCAATTTGCCGCTCAAAATAGTTGCCTGGAGGTCCGAAATCCGAAAGACCCACCGCATCGATATCGACCATGTGCAGTTCGGCCAGTACGCGGTTCATCTCTTTCAGTACACCCGTGCGCGTCGCATTGTTTTCGCCTTTCATGACAGGGTCGACAAATGTGCGCCCTTTCAGATGCTCCATCACGTAAAAGGCAGAGCCTATGACGCTGTCATCTTCACAAAGCAGATGTACTTGCGGGACGGGCACTTTGCTACCAGCCAGCGCCGCTTGTACGCGAAATTCCCGATCCACTGCATGTGCGGATTTCAGCAATATGCCCGGCGGCTTGCGTCTCAGAACATAGGATTTGGCCGGCGTACGCAGCAGATAGGTTGGGTTCGACTGACCCACGGTGAATTTTGTAGCCTCAAGAGGGCCATGATACCCAACAAGATGCGTGTTTAGATAAGCGTCGACGGACTTGATATCCAGAGTGTTTTCAGTGTGTGTCATATATTCAGCCTGCGTATGAACCCACGGCTAAAGGGCATCGGCAAAGATATTGCCACCGGTCTGCACATTTATCCCGCCGGAGACAGGGATGACCGCGCCAGTGACATAGCTGCCTCCGCGACCGCATAGAAACAACATGCAACCAGCGATATCCTCGGCCTGGCCAACCCGGCCCAGTGGAACACCTTTGCCGACCCGCGCGCGCTTGGTTTCGTCCTCGGTAGCAAAGGCCGTCATGCGCGATACGAATGGTCCCGGGGCCAGCGCATTCACCGTAACTCTGTAGGGTGCCAATTCTTTAGCCATGATTTTGGACAGGTGAATAACCGCCGCTTTGGACGCGGAATAGCTGTAGGCCCCGTCACCCATCGGAACTTCACCCATGACCGAACCTACATTGATGACCCGCGCAGGATCCTCGTCGGTTGCGGATTTCATCAGAAGTGGCAGCAATTTTTGGGTCAGATCAAATACGCCTGCGACATTAACCGACATGACTTTGTCCCAAGCGAAATGAGGGAACTGCCCCATCGGCGCGCCCCAAGACACACCTGCATTATTCATCAGTATATCAATCGCTTGAGTGCGACTTTTGACTTCATCTACCAGCGCATCTATACCCGCCTCACTGCTGATGTCGCCAGCAAACCCTTCGGCCGAGCCTGGCGCGTCCAGAGCGTTCAACTCTGTTGCAACCTCCTCGCATGCCTCGCCTTTGCGAGAAGCGATCAGCACATGCGCCCCGGCACGTACCAACGCCTCGGCCGCCATTCGGCCGATACCGGTGGCACCCCCAGTTACCAGTGCCGTCTTTCCACTGAGCGAAAACAAAGTCTCGGGCGTCATGTGCACTCCATTCAGGCGATCTGGGATTCTGGCGCGAGGTCTTCTTGACAATACGTGCTGACAATCCAACGATTTCAAAACAGGTGAAGCAAGAGGCAATTGAAAAACATGCAGGCATTACTCAGCGTCACACCAGGCGGCCCCGAGAGTTTGGAACTGACCACCCTGCCCGATCCAACCCCTGAGTCAGATGAAATTGTATTGCGTATCCGCGCCGCCGGGGTGAACTTCCCTGATACGCTGATGATCCGGGACCTCTATCAGATAAAACCACCCCGCCCCTTTGCACCAGGTGGTGAAATCGCCGGAGAAGTTGTCTCGGTCGGAGAAGGCGTCACAGACTTCGCGCCTGGTGATCGGGTTCTGGCGCTGACAGGGCACGGAGGGTTCGCTACGCACCTGAAGCTCAAACCAGCGACTGCCGTCAAGATACCCGACGTGATGCCGTTTGAAGATGCGGCTAGCTTTGTCTTCACCTTCGGCACTTCATACCACGCCCTCAAGGACCGTACGCTACTTAAGCCCGGCGAAAAAGTACTTGTTCTGGGGGCCGCCGGTGGCGTTGGGTCTGCGGCGATCGAGCTAGCCAAAGCGATGGGGGCACATGTGATCGCGGCGGTCTCGTCTGAAGACAAAGCATTGTTTTGCAGAGATATTGGTGCAGACCAGACGCTGATCTATCCACGCGATTTGGACCGCGAAGCGCAAAAGGCCCTGTCCGCCGAGATAAAGGCACTGGCCCGGGGCGAAGGTGTGGATGTGGTCTACGACGCGGTCGGCGGAGACTACGCTGAGCCCGCCTTGCGAAGTATGGCGTGGGGCGGGCGTTATCTGGTTGTTGGCTTTCCTGCCGGCATCCCCAGCATTCCGCTGAACCTGGCTTTGCTCAAGGGCTGTCAGATCGTCGGGGTGTTCTGGGGCGCGTCCGTACTTCGCGACCCGAAGGGGCACGCAAAAAACCTGGCCGAGTTGTTCCGCCTATATGGTTCGGGAAAGATTTCACCCCGTATCAGTGCACGATTTCCGCTAACCCAGGCGGCAGAGGCAATTGGCATGCTCGAACGGCGCGAGGCTCTCGGTAAAGTTGTGGTCACGATGGAAGATAATTGAATAGAGGATGGGATTGAGCCGATCCAGCAACCTGCATGCGTCAATGAAGCTCTACCCATAAGAGCGAAGGTCGCTGGACGACCTTTAAATTCATGTTTATGAAAAAAGGAAGATGGGGACAGTTTGAATATGCACAATATCCTGGTTCTGAATGGTCCGAACCTGAATTTGCTTGGTACACGGCAACCCGAGGTCTACGGCGCAACGACGTTGCAGATGATCGAGGACCTGTGCGTTGCGCATGGTGAAACGCTGGGTCAAATCATAACCCATCTCCAATCCAATCACGAAGGCGCGCTGATTGATGCGATCCACGCGGCACGCGGCGTTCAGGATGGTATCGTGCTGAACGCAGGCGCATTCACGCATACATCGATTGCGCTGATGGATGCGATATCTTCGGCCGAAGTACCCGTGGTTGAAGTTCATTTATCTAACATTCACGCGCGCGAGGCGTTTCGTCACAAATCGCATATCGCACCAGTCGCGATTGGACAGATCTGTGGTTTTGGCGCGCAAAGCTATGTTCTTGCACTGAACGCGATTGCCGCGCATCTGGCTGAGAGGGACACAGGATGACCCTCAAAGAGTATCTGAATTTTCTGAGCTACACGAAAACTCTGGAAGAGCTTTGGGATGCACATTGCCGCCAGATGGAAAAGTATGGCTTCGACCGGCTGTTGTATGGGTATACGCAATACCGAACTGCGACTTCGCTGGGCGATCCAGAAGACTTTGTAATCCTGACCAATCACTGCTCGGATTACTTGGAAGGGTTCCTTCAATCCGGCCTGTATTTTCACGCCCCCATGCTGAAATGGGCGCTGAACAACGAAGGCGCTGCAAGTTGGAGCATGATACAGGACATGATGTCCAGCGGGGTCATGTCGAACGAAGAGCTTCGGGTTTTTGAGTTCAATAAGTCGCGTGATATTACAGTAGGTTATACGGTCAGCTTCAACTCGGTGTCGATGCGTTCCAAAGGGGCGATTTCGCTTGCGGCACGTAATCACAGCCAGGAGGAGATGGACGAGGTTTGGAACGAGCACGGCGACGATATCCTTCTGATGAACAATGTTGCCCATCTCAAAATCCTGACCTTGCCATATCATGCCCCGAACCGCGCGCTGACCAAACGCCAGCGCGAAGCTTTGCAATGGGTCGGTGACGGAAAGACCACGCAGGACATCGCGCTATTGATGGGTTTGACTTCGGCAACGGTGGAAAAACACCTGAGACTCGCGCGTGAGGCGCTTTCGGTTGAAACAACTGCTCAGGCCGTATTGAAAGCCGCGTTGCAGAATCAGATGTTTGTGATGGAAGCATGACCCTATTTTGATGCTAATTAGCATCAAATTGACCTAGGGTAAGGAATACATGACTTTCCGAATCTCCCGATAAAATTGCAAATTGATATTGTTCCGTGAGTGGTGGCTTTAGCCAGGGAACGTTTTGATCGGATCTTTGTAATACCAAAGCTCTCTGATCGCTCTGACACCGAGGCGTCTATTCGTCCACGTCTCTTTGTCGGGATTATTGAGGGGCCCTTCCATCCCCATCATGCAGGGCCCCTCAATTCACCAATCTTCGCAAGCATCGGTTCACAGGCTTTTGACATGAAAAAAACCCGGCTGCGCTATGCAACCGGGCTCGGTATTTGTTGCAGCCTCTAACCGAAGCTGCAAAAGATTTTAGCCTTGGGCTGCCTTTGCAACTTCGGCAGCGAAGTCTTCTTTTTCGACCACGATGCCCTCGCCTACTTCCATGCGGACAAAACCGGTGATGGTAGCACCTGCTTCTTTGGCAGCCGCTTCGACGGTCAGATCAGGATTCACAACGAAGTCCTGGTTCAGCAGGGTCGCTTCGGCGACGAATTTCTTCATGCGACCGACGATCATCTTTTCGATCACCTGCTCGGGCTTGCCGGATTCGCGGGCGATGTCCATCTGGACCTGCTTCTCTTTCTCGACAACTTCCGGGTCCATGTCCGCCTCGGACAGGGCCGCTGGGTTCACAGCTGCAATGTGCATTGCAACCTGCTTGCCGAAGCCTTCATCACCGCCGGACAGAGCGACCAGAACGCCGATTTTGCCCATGCCGGTTGTCGCCGCGTTGTGAACGTAGGAAACGACAGTATCGCCCGACAGTTTCGACATGCGGCGGACCGACATGTTTTCACCAATGGTGGCGATCTTGTCGGTCAGAGTATCTGCAACAGACTTGCCGCCCAGATCGGCAGCCAGCAGCGCGTCGACGTCATCAACACCTTCGGCTGCGTAGGTGATCTTGCCGACCATCTCTTGGAATTCGCTGTTTTTCGCAACGAAGTCGGTTTCCGAGTTCACTTCGACTGCAACACCGTTGCCGCCGTTGACGTGAACAGCAACCAGACCTTCGGCTGCAGTACGGCCCGATTTCTTGGCCGCCTTGGCCAGGCCTTTGGTGCGCAGCCAGTCAACGGCTTCGTCCATGTTGCCGCCGGTTTCGGTCAGCGCTTTTTTTGCGTCCATCATGCCTGCGCCGGTCGAGTCGCGCAGTTCTTTTACCATTGCTGCTGTGATTGCCATCTTTTGGCTCTCCTCAATTCAAACGGAATTGGGGCAGGTCTACCCTGCCCCATATGTCATTTACGTGACGGGCAGCTTACGCTTCGGCTTTGGCTTCCGGCGCGGCTTCTTCAGTGGGTGCTTCTTCGGCAACCACTTCTTCAACTGGCGCTTCTTCGAACGCACCCAGATCAACGCCAGCGGCACCCATCTGAGCGGTCATGCCGTCCAGAGCGGCACGTGCGGCCAGATCGCAGTACAGCGCGATTGCACGGGCTGCGTCATCGTTGCCGGGGATGATGTAGTCTACGCCATCGGGCGAGCAGTTGGTGTCGACAACAGCCACAACCGGGATACCCAGCTTGTTGGCTTCGGCGATGGCCAGTGCTTCTTTCTTGACGTCGATGACGAACAGCAGATCAGGAACGCCGCCCATCTCGCGGATACCGCCCAACGAAGCCTGCAGCTTCTGCTGGTCACGCTCCATGCCCAAACGCTCTTTCTTGGTCAGGCCTTCGGCGCCCGATTCCATCGCTTCGTCGATCTGGTTCAGACGGTTAATCGACTGGGAAACGGTTTTCCAGTTGGTCAGCGTGCCGCCTAGCCAGCGGTGGTTCATGTAGTACTGAGCCGACTTTTCAGCGGCATCTGCGATCGGCTGAGCTGCCTGACGCTTGGTACCAACGAACAGAACGCGGCCACCTTTAGCGACGGTGTCACGAACGGCCTGCAGCGCCTGATCCAGCATCGGAACAGTCTGGGTCAGGTCCATGATGTGGATACCATTGCGCGAGCCGTAGATGAACGGACCCATGCGGGGATTCCAACGCTGTGTCTGGTGACCAAAGTGAACGCCAGCTTCCAGCAGCTGACGCATGGTGAACTCGGGAAGAGCCATGCTTTACTTTCCTTTTCCGGTTTACGCCTCGGCGGGGGTGAAAGAAGCGGATGCTCCAACCGGCGGGCCAGATAAGGATGTCTCCCTCAAATAGCCCAAACCCCGCCTGCGGGTTTGAATGGCGCGCGTATAAGGCAGGTTTTGAAGTAGTGCAAGGGCCAATCGCCCTTATTTTTCAAGCCGAGCCAACTCGTGCGCATGGCGTACGGCCTGTTCACAGTGGGCTGCCAGCGCCTTTCGGTTCTTAAAATCGCTGACTTTGGCTGGCGAATGGTAGATCAACTCGACCCAGCCCTGTTTGCGCGCGCTGAGGGTCTTCAGCAAGTGCGGACCAAAATCCATGTCTCCCCACCAGCCGTAGAACCGATCGGGTTGACCCTTGGGCGCATGGAAGACCACTGAGACGGGTTGGACATACATGAACTCGCGCAGTTCATCAGTAAAGAATGCAGCGAAAAGTGTTGTTTTAAAAGGTAAAACACGCAAACCATCGGTTGAGGTGCCTTCAGGGAAGAACAGAAGCTTATGCCCGGCTTTCAGCCGGTCTTCAAAAATTCTGGTTTGCTCTCGCGCTTTCTTGGGATTGCGTTCGATAAAGACCGTGCCTGTCGCGCGTGCAAGCCATCCAATCCCCGGCCAATTCGCCACTTCAGCCTTAGAGACGAAGTAAACGCGTTTGCGGGCGTTTAGGGCAAATATATCCAACCACGAAGTGTGGTTGGCGACCACAGCCCCACGTTCCCGCATCAACACGCCCGAGGTGCGAAATCCAATCCCGAGGATTCTGAAAGCGTTGCGACACACAAATTGCGCGATGAACGGCGTGATTGGCCGCCGGACGCCGAAGAGCGGGCGTTCGAAAAGGCGTACGGTCAGCAGAATGATCAGACCCCCAAAGACCAGAATGGCCAACGGGACACCGCGTAGAATCACCAGAACCCAACCGAGAAAACCAAGCTTGATCGGATCAGGCGCTTCATCGCTTTGCCAAGATAGGTCGCTCACCTGGTCACGCTCCGCTGTAAATGCGCCGTTGACGTTCGTTCATGCGGGCGGTGTCGAGGATCAGGCAAACATCTGTGGTGTTGAAGGCATTATCGATGAATGCCCCCTCGCCCACGAACCCGCCTAGGCGCAAATAGGCCTTAATCAGCGACGGTACTTGTATCATGGCCGAGCGCCGGTCCAACTCATCGGATGGCAAGAGATCCATGGATTGAAAAACATCCGGCTGTGCCCGTACCCGCAAATCCGGCGGAGCAAGATGATTGTGATGCAGCATCGACAGCGGTTGTGCCAACTTTTGCACATCGTTTCCATGAAAACTTGCCACGCCGAACAGCACTTCGATTTCGCGTTTGTTCACATAGGCCGCCAGCCCGCTCCACAGGTGGTACATCGCCGTACCGCCGCGATAGTCTGGATGCAGGCAAGATCGCCCAAGTTCCAACAGTTTGCGACCGCTCTGTTTGAGCACCGTTAGATCATATTCATCCTCGGAATAGAACTGCCCCAACTCAGCAGCCCGCTCACCGGGTAGCAAACGGTAGACGCCGACAACTTCGTTCGTTGAATCATCATAGACCAGCATATGGTCAAAAAATGGATCAAACCGGTCTTTCTCGAGCCCGGCTTCGTGATCGACCATCTCACCGCCGCCGCCCAACTCACGCACAAAGACGTCATACCGCAGACGCTGAGCTGCATGTAATTCAGCCTCGGTTTCGGCAAGTTTGACGGTGAATGAGGGGCCTTTGTCCGGCATCAATAATTGGTCCGCTGTTTGTGGTTGCGCGCTGATAACGCGTTTGCCCAGAGAAAGGCAACAAGCGTGGTTTTCGCGCAAGTTGTTAACCTTTCCTAAACCAGTTTCACGGATCAAAGACTGGCATCAGGGCTAATCGTGTCCCGTCGATCACCACTTTCCCCTGCTCGCGGAAGTTAACGGTGATCTTGCCTCCGATATTGGACTGCACCTGTCCAACACCCCAATCGGGGAAATCGGGGTGGCGGACATACATGCCTGGTGCAAGAATAGCATTCAAATCTGTCATGTTGGGCTCCGGGTCCTGCGGCAGATGCAGCAGGAGGTACGCATGGGCGCGTCAGACGTCAACCTGGCCGAATTGATCGGCTCTCGGATCTGTCATGATCTGATCAGCCCCATTGGGGCAATTACCAACGGGCTTGAGCTGTTGGAGATGGTTGGCGCAGTCCAAGGCCCTGAAATGGAGCTGATTTCAGGCAGCGTTGGCAGTGCAGGCGCCCGCATCCGGTTTTTCCGCGTTGCCTTTGGATCAGCAAGCGATCAGCCATTGGGTCGCACCGAAGTGGTCGAGCTTCTTAAAGATGTGGAAAAGGCCGGGCGTCTGAGGATCAGTTGGAACCTGACCGAACCTGTCCCGCGCAATCAGGTTAAACTCGCGTTTCTGGCTGTGATGTGCTGTGAAAGTGCGATGCCCTTCGGCGGCGAAGTGGAAATCGAAACTCAGGGCGACGCATGGACGGTGACTGGCGTTGCTGACAAGCTGAACCTCAATACGGGACTGTGGAAAGGGATTGGCTCGGGGCGATTTACCGAAAAACTAAGCCCGGCGCAGGTTCAATTTACCCTGCTGCCGGATACAGCCTCGACGATGGGTCGCAGAATCACGGTAGAAACGACCGCAACCCAGGTGACACTGCGGTTTTAGTGCCGCGTGGTCCCGTTTCCGCGTACCAGATACTTAAAACTGGTCAACTGAGCGGCACCGACAGGACCGCGCGCGTGCATCTTGCCGGTGGCGATACCAATCTCAGCACCCATGCCAAACTCACCGCCGTCCGCGAATTGGGTCGAGGCGTTATGCATCAGGATTGCGCTGTCAAGCCGTTCGAAAAAGTGCTCGGTGGCCACGGAATCCTCGGTAATGATACAATCGGTGTGGCTTGAGCCAAACTGCCGGATATGCGCAATCGCGGCGTCGATATCTGCGACGGGCCGTGCAGCGATGATACTATCTAGGTACTCTTTGCCCCAGTCATCATCCGACGCAGGAATGGTGTTCTCATTGGCCAAAACGCCTTCGGCATGCACTTCAACACCCGCAGCTTGAAGAGCAGCGATTAGATCACGGCCCAGTGTTTCTGCAACGTCTTGATGGATCAGCAAGCATTCTGCCGCGCCACAGATACCGGTGCGCCGAGTTTTGGCATTCAACACAACATCCAGCGTCTTCTGGGGATCGGCGGCTTTATCAACATAAATATGAACGATGCCTTCGAGATGCGCAAAGACGGGCACGCGCGCCTCGCGTTGCACAAGACCCACCAATCCTTTGCCACCTCGGGGAACGATGACGTCGACATAATCAGTCATGGTCAAAAGCTCTTGCACCGCAGCCCGGTCGCGAGTCGGCACCAGTTGAATGGCGTCTTCGGGCAAGCTAGCAGCTGCTAGCCCCTCAACCAGACAGGCGTGGATCGCGGTTGACGAATGAAAACTCTCAGACCCGCCTCGCAAGATCACGGCGTTTCCGGATTTCAGGCACAATGCACCCGCATCCGCCGTCACGTTGGGACGGCTTTCGTAGATCACGCCGATCACACCCAAAGGCGTGCGCACACGCTGAATGTTGAGGCCCGAGGCCATGTCCCATTCGGCCAACACCTCACCCACAGGATCGGTCTGATCGGCGACGGTGCGCAGCCCGTCAACCATGCCCTGAACGCGTGCTTCATCCAGCATCAAGCGGTCCATCATCGCGGGGCTCAAACCCTTTTCTCGCCCGAACTCCAAATCCTTCTTGTTCGCTTCGATAATGTCGGCACGTTTGTGCCAAACGGCGTCTGCGGCTACGATCAGCGCGGCGTGCTTGCGTTCGGCGGTGGCAAAGGCAAGCTCTTG
Source organism: Ruegeria sp. C9 (assembly GCF_056537585.1). Lineage (NCBI taxonomy): Bacteria > Pseudomonadati > Pseudomonadota > Alphaproteobacteria > Rhodobacterales > Roseobacteraceae > Ruegeria > Ruegeria sp. C9. The sequence goes on along the minus strand of NZ_JBQFRU010000002.1, from coordinate 219,416 downwards.
CGAGGCTGCTTTGGCGCGCGCACCAAGGTCGGCCATCATTGCGGGAATGTTGTCGAAATCCTTCATCTCATGCGCCTTTCGGTCTCAGTTTATCAAATCACGCCCTCATAGCGCCAGATCGTCCCGGTGGATCAGGGCCGCGCGGCCTGGATAGCCTAGCGTCGCCTCGATTTCAGACGATTTACGTCCTTTGATCGCATCCGCCTCTTGCGCGGTATAGCGACTTAGCCCCTGTGCCAGCCTCCGCGCCTGCGCATCCAGAACAGCGACGGGATCGCCGCGACCGAAATCACCCGTGACCTCGACAATGCCAGCGGGCAACAGGCTTTTGCCATTGGAAAGCGCCCTTGCCGCGCCGTCATCGATCACGATCTCTCCGCGCGGTTTCATCGCCGAAATCCAGCGTTTCCGGGCTGCATGCGGATCGAGCGTGGCCGTGAACCAAGTGCAGCTCGCTCCATTTCCAAGCGTTTTCAGCGGGTTCAGGGGTGATCCTTCAGTTATCGCCATATCGCAGCCAGCAGCGGTTGCCATCTTGGCAGCCAACAGCTTGGTCTTCATGCCGCCCTTTGACAGCCCCGATCCCGCGTCACCTGCCATGGCCTCGATCTCGGGCGTGATCTGTTTGATCACGTCATATCGAGTGGCTGTCGTGTCCTCGTTGGGATTGCCCGAATAGAACCCGTCGACATCTGAAAGCAGGATCAACTGATCCGCGCCGATGGTCACGGCGATTTGCGCTGCCAGCCGGTCATTGTCGCCATACCGTATCTCATCCGTGGCGACTGTATCGTTTTCGTTGACAATCGGAACAACACCCAGGCTCAGCAGCGTTTCCAGCGTTGCACGGGAATTCAGATAACGCCGCCGATCCGCGCTGTCTTCCAACGTGACCAGCACCTGAGCGGTTTTGATCTCATGCGGCGTCAACGCTTCTTCATACGCACGGGCCAGCCGGATTTGTCCAACCGCCGCAGCGGCCTGTGACTGTTCCAGCGGCAGATTCTGCATCGGCAGGCCAAGTACACCTCGACCCAACGCGATTGACCCGGACGAGACCAGAACAACATCTGTCCCCTGCCCTTTCAGCCAAGCCACGTCCTGCGCCAGCGATTTCAGCCAATCCGACCTGAGCAATCCCGTATCCCGGTCGACCAACAAGGCCGATCCGATCTTGACCACCAGGCGGCGGGCATGGGTCAGGGTTGCCAAGGCGTGGCCTCCTCGGCGGGTTTCTGGCGCAGGCGGTTTTCATCGATCTGAGCCCGCAAGGACCGCAGCACCTCGGTCACGCCCAAATGCGCAACGCCTGACATGGTCATGACCGGGCCGCGAACGGCATCTTCCAGTTCGGCCTTGATCAGTTCGCGTTCCTCATCGTCCAGAGCGTCGATCTTGTTCAATACGGTGATACGCGGCTTATCCGCCAGCTCTCCGCCATAGGCCTCAAGCTCGGTGATGATTGTGCGATAGTCTTCGACCACAGTTTCCGAGGTGCCGTCGACCAGATGCAACAGTACCGCGCAGCGTTCTACGTGGCCAAGAAACCGGTCACCGATTCCACGCCCCTCATGTGCGCCTTCGATCAGACCTGGAATGTCGGCAACGACGAACTCCACGTTATCGACACCGACAACGCCCAGATTGGGGTGCAGCGTAGTAAAGGGATAGTCGGCGATTTTGGGCCGTGCATTGGATGTGGCAGCCAAGAAAGTTGATTTCCCGGCGTTGGGCATGCCCAAAAGACCCACATCCGCAATCAGCTTCAGCCGCAGCCAGATGGTGCGGTCGATCCCCGCCTGCCCCGGATTGGCGCGGCGCGGGGCCTGATTGGTCGCGGATTTGAAATGCAGGTTGCCAAAGCCGCCGTTGCCGCCTTTTGCCAGCAAAAATCTCTGACCAACCTCGGTCAGGTCACAAATCACGGTCTCTTCGTCTTCGTCCAGAATCTCGGTTCCGACGGGAACGCGCAGGATGATGTCGTCACCATCCTTACCGGTGCGTTGCTGACCGCGACCGGGTTGGCCGTTCTTGGCGAAGAAATGCTGTTGATAGCGAAAGTCGATCAGGGTGTTCAGCCCGTCCACAACCTCGGCCCAAACAGACCCACCCTTACCGCCGTCCCCACCATCGGGTCCGCCGTATTCGATGTACTTTTCACGTCTAAAGCTGACGCAGCCGCCACCTCCGGCCCCGGACCGGATGTAGACCTTTGCAAGATCGAGAAATTTCATAGCTGTCCCCTACTGCAAAGGCCCCATCGGCCACAAGTCAGAGTTTCTTTGTATAGGTCCAGGTGGGCACATTCGCATCGCGCGCCACCGAATAGGTTTCCGCATCGCCAAGATACTGGAATCCGCAATGGGTCAGAACCCGGGCCGAGGCCGGGTTGTCCTGGAACACGCTGGCGAACATGGTCGCGTTTTCCAGCGGATTGGCGTTGACCAGCGTTTCAACGGCCAGCGATGCAATGCCGGTGTTCCAATACACCGGGGCGACCCAATAGCCGACCTCGGACTGGTTGCGATCCAGCCGAGTCAATGAAATCAGTCCGATCAGCTCCGGGCCACCATCCTTTGTGGCATCCATTGCCCAGACATCCTCGTCCCGGTCTTCGGCCATCGCGCGCATCACAAACGCCTCAATCGAGCCGGGTGGCAATGGATGCGGGATCGATGTCGTCATGCGCGCCACACGCTCATCGCCTGCGTAATGCTCAATGAGACCCAAATCCGACCGACGCAGAGGGCGAAGGTCGAACCGCTCGGTTTCAATGACCGGCTGATTTATTATTGCCTCAATCTTCATGAGTGCGTTCCTCCTCCGAACAACACAAAAAGTACGGACGCAACTGTCAAACTGGCTAACGTCCACATCAGATATTTTTCTGCAGGCCGACCTTCAACCGCATGGGCGATCCGATCTCCTGCAAATGTCCAGATCGGGTGCAATACGATCTGGCAGATTAACAAACAGAGAGCGATCGTGAGGGTCGCCTCAAAACTGGGTGTTCCTGTTGCCACAAACCCGGTGAAACCTGCGATAATCATTGCCCAAGCCTTAGGGTTAAGCGGATGCACTATTAACCCCGCCAGAAAACCGGGCACTTGCTTATCCGATTGACCTCGGGAAAGCCGCAGATTGGCAATTTTCCACGCGAGCCAGCAAATATATGCAGCAGAAGCATATTTGAGTGTCTCGAACACCAACGGCACCTGATCGGCCAGTTGCATCAGGCCAAAACCAACCGGCCAGATGATCAGCTGTTTGCCCAGAATGACCCCGCCCACAAAGGGTAGAGCCGACCGAAAGCCATAACGCGCACCTGTTCCCAGCAGGACCATATTGGCCGGTCCCGGCGTGCCGACCTGCGAAGCGGCAAAAATCAGGAAACTGGTGGTTGCGACTGTCATCGGTTCTGGTGATCACGACTGCGTTAAAACGAAAAAGGGACCGGCACTTTGTGCCGGTCCCCCATGAATTTTTCTTAAACCTTCTGGGTTTCGGCTTACTCTGCGGCCTCCGCCACTGGCAGGACCGAAATAAAGGTGCGGTTTTTAAGTCCCTTATGGAACTTCACGGCGCCATCGACAGTTGCAAAGATGGTATGGTCTTTGCCCATGCCTACGCCTTCGCCCGGCCAGAACTTGGTGCCGCGCTGACGCACGATGATGTTGCCTGCGATGGCGGCCTGGCCACCATACAGTTTCACGCCAAGGCGACGACCAGCTGAGTCGCGACCGTTACGGGAGGAACCGCCAGCTTTCTTATGTGCCATTCTCTCTCTCCTTAGCCCTGAGCCAGCTCTTTGGCTTGCTCAACCCATTCGGGTTTCACTTTGATGGTGTCGATAGCAGCAATCTGCTCGTCCGACAAGGCGGCCAGAGCGGCAAAGCTTTCGATACCAGCTTCAACCAGCTTTTTGGCAGCGGCAGGGCCGACACCATTAAGAGCTGTCAGATCGTCAGCGGCAGCAGCTGCGGCGGGTGCCTCTGCTTTGGCTTCAGCTTTCTTGGCAGGCTTTTTCGCTACCGGAGCAGCTTCGCCAGCCGGTGCCGAACCGGTTGCAGCTTTGATGCCCGACTTGTCAGCGCCCGACGACAGGATGTCGGTGATTTTGACCAGAGTCAGTTTCTGACGGTGACCAACGGTACGCTTCGAGCTGTGCTTACGACGGCGCTTGACGAACTTGATGACCTTGTCACCTTTGATCTGTTCGATCACTTCGGCCTGTACGCCTGCCCCTTCAACGAAAGGTGCACCAACAACCGGTGCGTCGCCGCCCAGCATCAGAACATCGTTGAATTGAACTTTTTCACCTGCGTCGGCAGCCAGCTTTTCAACACGGAGCACATCGCCCGCCTGAACCTTGTACTGCTTGCCGCCAGTCTTGAGGACCGCAAACATGCGTCTTTCCTTTGTCTAACCGCGTTCTGTGGTCCCCGATTGGGTGTTACTGGCTTTCGCCACCTCGAACAGCGCGCCCTTTTCGGGCTGTGTGAATGACCTTTGGCACATGCCATCAGGTCAAAGAATAACGATACCCGGCGCGGAAAGCCGGCCGGGATGCGCGCTTATCGAAGCATTCATGAAGAAAGTCAACCAAAAATCTGCGGCTCAGAGATCCGACGCTTTCATGGCTTGCGCGACGGTTTGACCAAGCTGGTAAGAGATGCCGTTTAGCATTTCATCAAAACCCATGAACAAGGCGGAATTTAAGGCCCGACCCGCATCGGTGCGGGAAAAGGCGATGTTCTCTCGCATCTGAGACTCGTTCAACGGCTGATAGGCCAATAAAAGGAACGAGTACATCCATTCAGTTGTCTCCGCCCTGGTGTTCTCATGCTGAGATAGCAGTTCCTGCAACACGGATGCATCGTCGAACAGGGCACTTTGCCCAGAGGCAAGTCCTTGGTAAAAACTATAATCGGCGCTGATGGTGCCTTGCACATTTTTCTCGATCAGGTCGTTGACCTGCACATATTCATCGACAAGACGAAAAAACATGCCCTCGCGATCAGCCTGTTCGTAAGCGCTGCGTGCCATCTCTTCGATCGCGTCATCTGCAATGGCCCGGCGCGCCGAGTTTTCCAGAGAAACGATGCTTTGCCCCAGTTCGCTTTCAAAAAAGATCGAAGCTTGTTCTAGCTGCACATCGGACATCATCTCGCCAACCGACAGCGAAAGTTGTTGGTGCATCGTGCTCGGATCGTACAAATCCTCAACTTGCGCCAAAAAATAGGCTCCTCCTGAGCTGCCCAGCATCGACTCGTTGATTGCATGCCCTTGCGCCACGCCTTCTTCACTAAGAATTTTCATAAAATCCAAAATATGCATCGCCTGCATCAGTCTTTCAGCACGTTCGCTTGCGGTCAGAGGCAGCGCCCAGATCGTCAAACAGAGTGCCGTAGCTAAAACTCGCATCAGATATCCTGCGCCGGGCGCAATTCGGCCATGCGGGCGGCCAATACTTCGAACCGCATCGCCATGATTTCATATTGGATCGCATTCAACAGCTCATAGACCTCCTGCATCAGAGGCTGTTCCAGAGCGTCAACATAGGCGTCGACATCCTCATCCGAGAAATCCTGGTAGGTGTAAGCCGCCCCTGCCAAAGCTGACAGTTGCAGAGATCGACGCAACTCACCTTCATTGCGTTGGATCATCGCGCGCAGTTCATCTCCGCTCAGTTGCATGTCGATAATGCCAGACGCACTTGCGGCCAGTAAAAACCGCACCTGAATCTCTTGCAGCGCGCGCAGCGAGGTTCCGCTGGCGTCCACCGCACGGTTCATGCGCTTCAGGCTTTCAACGCGCGATGAGCCTTCTTTTATCAACTTCGAGACGATTTCCTGCCCGGCCAGTTGTTTGGCATCATCATCGTCATCCATATGAGCGGCGTTTTCAGCAACGACCAGTCTTTGCCCCAACTCCGAGGCATAAAACGAGACCGCGTGGACCAGCGCCTCTTCGCTAAGCGTCTGTTCAAGGATAGAGACGGCCGTTTCGTGCATCAAAGCGGTATCAAACACCTCTTCGGTCAGACGCGCCCAATCCGATCCGAAGCCGTCAGGGTCGATACCCAGCATCTGCGGGGCCGAAGCAGAGGCCTGCGCTATGCTTTCCAAGGCAACGTCAAACCCTGTCGTGGTCAGAAACGCCTCAATCTGATCCTGACTGGCGGCCTGAGATGGCGAGGCCATGACACCAAGCGAGAAAATTGGAAGGATGAGGCTGATTGCGAACTGGCGTATAAAGTAAGTCATACATATCAGCCTAGGTGTTTTCTTACCTCTGGCAATGGAAAATCCCACTATCGTCAAAATCCGGAACTTTCTGCTTGCACCCCTGCCCGTTCACCACTAAATCCCCCCCTCACAGACCCCCGCGGAGAGGTGCCGGAGTGGTCGAACGGGGCGGTCTCGAAAACCGTTGTGGGTGCAAGCCCACCCAGGGTTCGAATCCCTGTCTCTCCGCCATAAATCAATTCATCCTTCAAGGCTGTTTCTTTGCTTGTGTTGCGATTCCTGCAATGGATGGCATGATGTTGCCACTGCCTGCAGTGTCAATCAGCGCAGTGTGGCTCAAACCCGCAATATGCTGCAAACTCACGTGTTTTCCCCTTTGCTTTAACGTACCTTAACCCCATCTGAGCGACACATCATTTGAAGGAGACATCCAATGTCGCGTCTTTTACTTATCGTAGCCATCGCCGTTATCGGCGGAGGCGCTTACTATTTCGCCACAAAACCTGAACCAACCCCTGCCGAGCAGTTGCAATCGGCGGCTGAAGATGCCTCAGAGGCGGTTGGTGAAGCAGCCTCGGCAATACAAGAGGGCGCTGCTGATGCCGTTGAGGCGGCGACTGAACAAGCATCCGAGGCTGCGTCCTCGATTGCGGATCAGGCCTCGGAAGCTGCATCTTCCGTATCGGAACAGGCCAGCGACGCTGCTACATCTTTGACCGAGCAGGCCAATGATGCAGCCTCAGCAGCTGGCGATCAGGTCGCAGCGCTTGCCGGTCAGGGGCAGGAACTGTTCAACTCGTGGGTTCAGGACGGCATGCTGACCGCGCAGAATTTCGACTATGACGCAATCGTCACGTCGGTTCAGGAAAGCGCCTTGTCTCAGGACATCAAAACACAGGTTATGAAGATCCTCGACGAGATCAAAGCGTCGCCTGAGCTGGTTGTCGCGAAGATACAGGATCTGCGCAATCTGATGACGCAGCAGTGATCAATTCCAGAACTAGCCCCAAGAGGGCTGGTTCACCCGGTCGGGATGCGACTTAATTTGCGTCACATTACGGCATTACCCAATTGACATAGCTCACCGTGTTTGATTGCTTTCTTGAGATTGTTTTTAAAAAATAAAACCTTTTATCAGTGTGTTACATTGTGACGACGAAGGCCTCGTGCTGAACTCGCATCAAAGAAGGATCGAACGATGACCACCCTGCCCGACACCATGTTTGCCGTTGTTCAGACGCAGGACGGATATTCCGGCACAGCCACGGGACCGACGCTGGAGAATGCCTCGGACTGGTTAGCGGAGGCCGAGCTGCCTTTGCCTGTGCCCAAGGCGGGACAGGTTTTGATCAAACTGCGCACAGCCTCGGTGAACCCGTCAGATATTCATTTCATCAAAGGGGAATATGGTCAGCCGCGGGTCAAAGGCGCCGCAGCAGGGTTCGAGGGGTGCGGAGATGTTGTTGCCACCGGTACCGGGGCTGACGCACTGCTGGATCAGCGCGTGGCCTTTGTGGCAGCAGGCTCTGGTGCTTGGGCCGAATATGTTGTGACGCAGGCCCAGATGTGTATCCCCTTGCGCCCCGAAATCTCGGATGAAGACGGGGCGGCGCAGATCGTAAACCCGCTAACCGCAATGGCGATGGTGGATATCGCACGGGCTGAGGGCGAGGCTTTTGTGGTCTCTGCCGCCACCAGCCAGCTTGGGAAGCTGATGTGCAGCCTTGGACGGGATCTTGGGTTGAAACCGATCGCTCTGGTGCGGCGCGCCGAAACGGTCGAGATGTTAAAAGGCCTGGGTGCGGCAGAGGTGGTCGTGACTAGCGATACGGATGCGCCGACGCGGTTTGCCACGATCAGTGCAGATCTGAAACCTCGTGTTTTTCTCGACGCGGTTTCCGACCAACTGTCAGAGCAGGTGTTCTGCGCGATGCCCAATGGCGCGCGGTGGGTTTGCTATGGGAAACTCAGTTCGGAAATGCCGAAGTTGACTCAGATGGGCCAGTTGATCTTCATGAGCAAACGGATCGAGGGTTTCTGGCTGACCCGCTGGATGATGGACACCCCCCCGGCTGATCAAATGCGAGTTGTCAGCGAAGTGCAGGCGCGATTTGCAGATGGGCGCTGGCGCACAGATGTTTCCGCACGGCTTTCGCTACGAGAAGTGCTGCCAAATCTGGCGGATGCTCTGAAAAAGAGTGACGGGAAGGTGATAATCACTCCATAGTAGAACAAAGCGCCGGACTTAACCGGCTTAGGGAGGGTGAGATTGGATAACGCACAGCTGCTGATTAGCGGGCTGGCGAATGGTTGTGTCTACGGCCTGATCGCCCTTGGCTTTGTACTGATTTACAAAGCCACCGAGGCAGTGAATTTTGCGCAGGGCGATTTCATGATGCTGGGTGCGTTTGTCACCATTGGCCTTACGAATACGGAATATATGGGGTTGCCCTTCTGGCTGGCGCTACCGATTTCACTGGGGATTATGGGCGCACTTGGGTATCTGATCGATCGGCTGATCATCCGCCGCGTCTTTGGCGAAAGTCAGACTGCCGTGGTGATCCTAACCATCGCCTTGGGCTTTGTGATCAGGTTTGCAGCTGGTCTGATCTGGGGGCACGAGCCGCAAACGCTGCAGAACCCATTGGCTGGTAAGGAAATCCGGTTCGGTGGTCTTGTGCTGGGGATGGAGGACGTGGCCGTGATTGTTGTCACCGTCCTACTGACCTGGGGTCTTTATGTGTTCTTCAGCAAGACCAAGCTGGGGCTTGCCATGCAAGGTGCGTCTCAAAACCAGTTGGCGGCATATTACATGGGGATCCCGGTCAAGCGGGTTCAGGGCTTAATCTGGGCATTGGCCGGAGTTGTCGCTGGGATTGCCGGAATTTTGTTCGCGGCCAAAGGCTCGGTCGATCCCACAACTGGGCTTCTGGGAATCAAGGCATTTGCAGCAGCTGTGATAGGCGGATTCGGCAGCCTGCCCGGCGCTTTGGCCGGCGGGCTAATCGTCGGCGTAATCGAGCCCTTTGCCAGCCGCTATATCGCAGCCGGGTACAGTCAGATCGCGCCTTATGCGCTGTTGCTGGCAGTTCTGATCTTTCGACCGCATGGGCTGTTCAGCCAGGTGCGGGTCAAGAAGGTCTGATCGCATGCGGATTGTTTTCAAAACAAACTATATGCAGGACATTCGCCCTTGGAAGGATGGCTATCAGCTCAGCCTCTATCTGATCCTGTTGGCGGTCGTAACCGCTGCGCCGTGGTGGTTGGATGACTTTTATCTTGGCGAACTGACCAATGTTCTGATCTGGGCCATCGCGGGTTTGGGCTTGATGATCCTAACCGGCCACACCGGGCAGGCCAGCCTTGGCCATGCCGCCTTTCTGGCCGTTGGGTGCTATGCCAATGTCATCCTGATCGAGGCAGGAGTACCATTCCTCATCGCTTTCCCTCTGGCGGGTCTGTTGACCGGCATCGTCGGAGCAACCGTCGCTATTCCTGCCCTGCGCCTGCATGGCATCTATCTTGCGATCTTCACCCTGGCTCTTTCTGTGCTCATGGACGACATCATCGTTCTGGCCGAACCCGTCACCGGAGGCGTCGCGGGTAAATATCTGGGTGGTGTCGAAATCTTCGGATATCTGGTCGATCGTTGGGCCACCCCGGCCCCGTTTTTCTGGCTGGTGCTGGCCGTCGCCGTTATCGTGACACTGGGCTATATCAACCTATTGCGCGCGCCCTTGGGCCGCAGCTTCATCGCCGTACGAGACTCTGAGGTCTCAGCGCAGGCGATGGGTGTGGATATCGCGCGCACCAAGACGATCTCTTTCGCCCTCTCCTGCGCGGTCACCGGATTAGCAGGCGCATTGATGGGTATGTTCTCTGGGGCGTTCAATAACGAGACCTTCAGTGTCGTAATTTCCATCCAATTGCTGATGATGATCGTTATCGGAGGTCTGGGTTCGATACATGGCGCGTTTTTGGGCGCAATCGTGATCGGTTTCCTGCCGCAGTTTCTGTCGATTTCAAAGGAATACGCGGCAGCCCTGTTTGGCGGCAATACGGTCGCCATTCCGGGGCTCGAATTCGGCATCTTTGGCATGATCCTGATCGCTTTCATCCTGTTCGAACCGATGGGTTTGTATGGTCGATGGCTAAAAATCCGGACGTGGTTCGAACTGTTCCCCTTCTACCGCAAGGACATGTTCAAAAGACAAAAGTCCTATCTCAAGACGGAGCGTCTGAGATGAGCTTGCTGGAGTTTGAAAACGTTACCCTGAAATTCGGCGGTCTGACTGCTGTGGATGATCTGTCCTTCAACGTGCAAGAAGGTGAGGTGTTCGCCATCGTCGGTCCCAACGGCGCCGGCAAATCAACGGTCTTCAACCTGATTTCGCGCTTCTATGATCCTTATGCAGGGGCGATCCACTTTGACGGGCATGATCTGCTGCGTATCAAGCCCTCGGGTGTCGCGGCCTATGGCGTCGCGCGGACATTCCAGAACATTGAACTGTTCGAACATGCGACCGTTTTGCAGAACCTCCTGGTCGGGCGCCACCGGCACCGCAAAACCAATCTGATCTCGGAAATTCTGTTCTCGCCCTCAGCTCGCAGGCAGGAGATCGAGAACCGAGAAAAGGTTGAAGAGATCATCGACTTCCTCGACCTCCAGGCCTTTCGTGACAAGATGATCTCGGGCCTCCCCTATGGCGTGCGTAAGGTGGTCGAAGTCGCCCGAGCGTTGGCCACCGATCCAAAACTCCTGCTGTTGGATGAACCCGCCTCGGGCCTATCGGTGGAAGAGACCACCGATATGCGTTGGTGGATCGATGACATCCGGCGTCAGATGGGCATTACCGTGCTTATGGTAGAGCACGATATGGGTCTGGTCTCGGGCGTGTCCGACCGGGTTCTTGCCATGGCCGACGGAGCGAATCTTGCCCTTGGAACCCCAGCCGAAGTTCAATCTCATCCTGCTGTGGTAGAGGCCTATTTGGGCAAAGCTTCATGAACCAACCGATCCTTAGCATTCGCAATGTTGAAAGCTTTTATGGCCCGATCATGGCCATTCGTGGCGTGTCATTGGACGTGCATCGAGGGCAGGTCGTTTCAATCCTGGGCGCAAATGGCGCGGGCAAGACAACGCTGATGAAAACAATCTCAGGCGTGATGGATCCCGAAAAAGGTTCAATCACATTTGACGGTCAGCAAATACAGGGATCGGAACCTCACAAGGTCGTGCAAAAAGGCATCGTCCATGTGCCCGAGGGACGCGAGGTCTTTCCACTTTTGACCGTCGACGAGAACCTGAACCTTGGGGCTTATACCCTTTCGGATAAAGGACAGATCGATCATGACCGCGATCTGGTGTTTTCCTACTTTCCTGTGTTGAAAGACCGCCGCAATCAAGAGGCTGGCACTCTGTCCGGCGGGCAACAGCAGATGCTGGCGATTGGGCGCGGCCTGATGGCTAACCCGCGTATCATGCTGCTGGATGAGCCCTCGCTGGGCCTATCGCCGCTGCTGGTGCAAGAGATTTTTGGCATTCTCAAACGCCTGAATGACGAACAGAGCATGACAATGATGCTGGTCGAGCAGAACGCCAACGCGGCACTGGAACTCGCCCATCATGGCTATGTAATGGAAATCGGACGGATCGTTATGGATGGTGCGGCTGAAACCTTGCTGCAATCCGAGGACATTCAGAACTTCTATCTGGGCGTTCAGGAAGAAGGCGCGCGAGAAAACCGCCGCTGGAAACGCAAAAAGACGTGGAGGTGAGCTGGATGGACGCAAGCCCCCTGCCCCCTCAGACCAGTATCAACGGTGTGCAGTTCAACGCTACGCCTGGTCAGAGACCCCTGCGAGTCGATGGCTGTGTCACGATATGCGAGTTATTCCAGAAACGCTGTGCCGAACTGGGACAGCGTACGGCGCATCGCGAGAAGGACTTCGGCATCTGGAAATCCTACTCATGGGCCGACTACTGGCAACACGCCAAATGGATCGGGCTGGCCCTGCGCAAGCTGGGTCTGCAACGTGGCGAGGTTGTCTCGATCCTGTCCGAAGACCGCAAGGAATGGGCGTGGTTCGACATGGGCATCCAGTGTGTCGGAGGGATTGCTTCGGGCGTCTACACCACAGATTCGGCCAGCCAGTTAAAATACCTGATCAATGACAGTGGCAGCCGGTTTCTGTTCGTTGAAGATGAAGAGCAGTTGGACAAGTTCCTCGAAGTCGAGGCGGATCTGCCCGATCTGCTCAGGGTCATTATCCTTGAGGATGAAGGCCTGCACGACCTGGATCATCCGCGTTGCATGATGATCGAGGACTTGTATGCTCTGGGGCAGCAGGCTGAGGTCGATGAACCCGACGCATTCGAAGCAGAAATCGCTGAAACCACGTCACAAGACACCGCCCTGCTCATATATACTTCAGGTACCACCGGTAATCCCAAAGGCGCCATGCTGAGCCATGAGAACATTATGGCCGCGATAGAGGCAGGGGCGCATTCCCTGCCCTCCCAATCAACCGACGAACAGCTATGTTTTTTGCCGCTCTGTCATATCCTCGAACGCGACGTGTCGATCTACTACCCGCTTGCAATGAAGACTACTGTGAATTTCGCTGAAAGCCCCGAGACAGTGTTCTCCAACCTGCAAGAGGTCTCTCCTGCCACCTTCACTGCCGTCCCGCGCGTGTGGGAGAAGATCTACTCGCAGGTCATGTTCATGGCGAAAGAAGCAACGCCCACAGGGCGTTTCGCCTTTGCACAGGCGCTTAAGTCTGGAATGGCGCGGGCTGTATTTATCCTTGCAGGCAAACCTGTTCCAGCACCGATCGCTATGCAGTTCTGGCTTTGGGATCGGCTTGTTCTGCGTAACCTGCGCCGGATGCTGGGCTTAGATCGTCTCCGCCGAGGCGGCTCTGGTGCAGCGCCGATCTCTCCCGATTTGCTCAGGTGGTATTGGGCAATTGGTGTGCCCATTGTCGAGGGCTTCGGTATGACTGAAACCGCCGGCATAGCAGCGCTGAACACGCTTGAGGCCAACAAGATCGGCACCATTGGAAAACCTGTTCCTGGCAACGACCTGCGCATCGCGGAAGACGGAGAAATTCAGGTCAAAGGCCTGAACGTCTTTCAGGGCTACTGGCGCAACAATGCCAAAACAGCCGAAAGCTTCACCTGCGACGGTTGGCTGCGCACTGGGGATATGGGGCATATCGACGAGGAAGGCTTTGTCACCATCACAGGGCGCCTCAAGGACATCATCATTACTGCGGGCGGTAAGAACGTCACGCCCGCAGAGATCGAGAGCGGGTTGAAGTTCAGCCAGTATATCTCGGACGCGGTGATCATCGGGGATCGGCGCAAGTACCTGACGGCGCTAATCATGATCGATCAGGAAAACGTTGAAAAATTCGCACAAGAGCGCAAGATCCCCTTCTCGAACTTTTCTTCCCTTTGTGCTGCGTCCGAAGTGACGGAGCTGATCGGCAATGAAATCGCAGCGGTCAATAAGGACTTTGCGCGGGTCGAACAGATCAAGGATTTCCGGCTGATCGACGTTTTGCTCACTGCCGAAGATGAGGAGCTGACGGCGACGATGAAACTCAAACGTGGTCTGGTGGAAAAGAAACACGCACATCTCATTGAAGATATGTACAATTAGTTAAGGGGCGACCCAACAGGGAGGAGAAGTATGAAACACTTATTTAAGGGCCTTGCGGCAGCGACGGCATTGACTGCATCCGCCACGATCAGCTGGGCGCAAACACAAGGCGTGACAGATGACGAGATCGTCATTGGCTCAGTCAACGACCTCAGCGGCATCTTCGCTGCCGTGGGCGTTCCGGCCACCAAAGGCGCAAATGTGGTCTTTGATCGCGTCAACGCCGAGGGTGGCGTGCATGGCCGCAAGATCCGCTTTGTCGTCGAGGATAACGGCTATCAGATGCCACGCGCGATGCAGGGCTATAACAAGCTGCTGAACCGTGACAAGGTTTTCGCGATGTTGCAGTCGCTGGGTACGCCGATGAATGTTGCTGGGTTCAAGCTGCTGGATCCGAAAGGTATTCCCAACGTCGCCCCTCTGACCGCCGCGCGGCAAATGCTGCAAGAGCCGATGAAGAACAAGTTCACCTCATTCTCGACCTATTACGATCAAGCTCGGATTGGGGTGAAGTATCTGAACGGTGAATTTGGATCGCAAACCGTTTGCACCATGTACCTGCCTACTGATTTCGGTGAGGAAATTCTGGAAGGCAGCAAAGCGGGAGCCGAAGAGGCTGGCATCACTTTCGGCGCTGAGACCACCCACAAACCGGACGAGACGGATTTCGTGGGGTCCTTGAGCAAGCTTAAAGAAGAAGGTTGTGACATCGTCACGATGGCGCTCGGCGTGCGTCAGGCAATCACTGTTGTTGGAACGGCCAAGAAAATGGGCCTGACCGACATGAAGTTTCTCGGCACCTCGGCCAGCTTCCTAACCGTGGTCGCACAGGTGCCCGGTGGTGTGACCGACGGTTTCTATGCGGCGGCCTCGTGGCTGGATCTCTGGGCGCGCGCCGAAGAGCCTGCCCCGGCAGCATTTATTGCTGAATACAAAGAGGCTACGGGCGAAGACCCGGTCGGATTTTCAATGCTGGGCTATTCAGCGGCCGAGATGATGGTCAAAGCGCTTGAAGCTGCAGGTCCTGATCTGACGCATGATAGCTTCATTGCCGCGATGGAATCTCTGGATTACATGGATGAGTTGGTCGGCAACCAGATCACATATGGGCCCGATGACCATCAGGGTGCTGACACTGTATTTGTCAGCGTCGTCGAAAATGGTGCGTGGAAACTGGTTTACGAAGAATAAACCGACCAAGAAAAAAGGGCTCGCAGTTGCGAGCCCTTTCCAATTCGGTATCCGTAGCGATTAACGCTTCGAGAACTGGAACGAACGACGCGCTTTGCGCTTACCGTATTTCTTACGTTCCACAACGCGGCTGTCGCGGGTCAGGAAGCCAGCGGCTTTCAGAGCGCCACGCAGGTTGGGATCGTACAGTTGCAGCGCTTTCGAGATGCCGTGCTTGACCGCACCGGCCTGACCGGTCAGGCCACCGCCTTTGACGGTTGCAACAACGTCGAACTCACCTTCCACACCCGCAACCTGGAACGGCTGGCGCAGGATCAGCTGCAGAACGGGACGCGCAAAATACTTGTCCTGATCCTTGCCGTTTACGGTGACCTTGCCGGAACCCGGCTTGATCCAGACGCGGGCAACAGCGTCTTTACGCTTGCCGGTGGCGTAGGAACGACCCAGCTCGTCACGTACGGGTTCACGTACGATAACTTCTTCGGCCACGGTTTCAACGCCTGCGACGGCGCTCAGCTCTTCGAGAGTATTGATCTGATCAGCCATCGGTCATTAGCTCCGGGTGTTTTTCTTGTTCATGGACTTTACGTCCAGAACTTCGGGCGCTTGCGCCTCATGAGGATGCTCGGCACCAGCATAAACGCGCAGGTTGGTCATCTGCTGACGCGCCAGACGGTTGCCCGGCAGCATGCGCTTGACCGCTTGGGTCACGACGCGCTCGGGGTGCGCACCCTCAAGGATCTGCTGCTTGGTGCGCGACTTGATGCCGCCCGGGTGGCCAGTGTGCCAGTAGAAGTTCTCTTCGCGCTTCTTGCCGGTCATCTGGATTTTGTCAGCGTTGATCACGATGACATTGTCGCCCATGTCCATGTTGGGTGTGAACGACGCTTTGTGCTTGCCACGCAGGCGCATGGCGACGATCGAGGCAAGACGGCCCAGAACAACGCCCTCGGCGTCGATCAGGATCCATTTCTTGTCGATGTCTGCAGGTGTTGCAGAAAAGGTTTTCATGGCAGGATAGTCCTGTTTGATGTGAAAGACCGCCCCTTGGCGGAGCGGCCCGAATTCGATGGAGGGGGTTTAGACCTACTAGTTATGCAGGTCAATACAGGCAAAGTATAATATATCTATCAATAACAATAACTTATAAAATAGGTATTATTTTACCCCAAAATTTCTTCGGCATATCCAATTTTGCGTAGCTTAGTTAAGCTAGACTCAACCAAGATCATCCAATGTCGGAGGTGGCTATGCAAGAATTGGAACAGGTTATCGCTGCCTATGGTGCGGCATGGCAGTCGACCGATCCCGAAAGGCGACTGAGCCTTCTTGAGCAGTGTTTTGCACAAACTGGTCGTTACGTCGATCCAACTGCAGAAGTTTCCGGCAGAGATCAACTCAATGCCCATATCGGAGCAGTTCTGAGTGATACAAAGGGCCGCGTTGAGCTGACCAGTGAGCCGAATTCACACCATGATGTGGTCCACTTCACCTGGCATATGGTTGCTCCCGATGGTTCCATTATGGTGGCCGGACATGATTTCATTCGTCTCGATGCCGATGGTAAGATTTCTCATTTGTCGGGCTTTTTCGGTGACCCTGCCCCAGTGCAATAGCGGCTACACGCTTATTTGTTCGGGTGGGTTATCGAGCAGCGCGCGCAGACGCAGCATGGCATCTTCGAACTTCTCAAGCGAGACATGCCCATTCACCGCTATACGAACGGCATTTGGCGCGCGACCATCCCGCAGCGCGAATTCATCGGCCGATCGCAGCTGAATACCTTCCCGCTCGGCCGCACGGCTGAACGCAGCGGACCGCCAACCGGAAGGCAGATGAAGCCAGACGAAGGGAATCTCCGAATCCCAGTTTAGATCGAAGCCACCCAGGGCGTTTACCGCCACACGTACATATTCGCCCATCTTGGTACGGACGTTTTTTGCAAGTTGCCTCGCCTCTGGATGTCCCAACAGCAACCGCGTCAACTCAGCCAAAGGCTGGGCGAGCCCGAAATACCCGTATTCTGCAGAACGCCGCAGATCGACGCTCTGCTCTTTCGGTGCGATGGCGAAACCTACCCGTAATGCTGGTGTGAGAGTTTTCGAAATTGACGAAACATGCCAGCCCCGTTCGGGTGCCAAAGCACGATAGCTGGGCGCGCGGGCCTCGCCCATGCGATAGCAATCGTCTTCAATGATCTGTAATTCATGCTTTCGCGCAATCTCGACAACTTCTTTGCGCCGTTCCAACGGTGAATGCCCGCCCGTTGGGTTCTGCACTTCGGGTGAGACGCAGATCGCCTGCGCCTTCGTCTGCCTGAGGATGTGGTCCAGCGCATCGGGGCTTATGCCCCATTTGTCCATTTTTACCCCGACAACCTCGGCGCGCATCAACTCACCTGCCCGTCTGAACCCGGCATAAGACAAGTCCTCAACCAACACGATGGGTTTCGGATCTTTCAGAACGGTCTGGAACACAACGCAAATGCCACTTTGCCCACCATGTGTCAGTACAATGTCATCTGCATTCAATGAGCCCAGAGGAAGATCTGACAACCAGTCGGCCACAACCTGGCGCACGGGTAGGTAGGCATCTCGGGTCGGATAGTTCATAAACATCCGCGGATCGCCTTTTGCAACCTTTTCAAGGCATTCGCGGATTAATGTCACCTGCCCCACATCTGGCAAGCGTGGGCTGAACAGACTGACGTTGGATTCATATTTGTCGTCCCTCAGATGTAACTGCCGCGACCAGACATCGTCCAGAATGGGCGATCTCGGCGGGGCTACAAATGTACCACGCCCGACCTCGGCTTGTAGCAAACCTTCATCGGTCAGGATCGTATAGGCGCGCGCGACTGTGCCTGGTGTAATCTTTAATCGATACGCCAGTTCCCGCACCGGAGGTAGTTTCTTTCCAACCTCCAGTGTTTTGTTTTCTATCGCTTTTCGGATCGTGTCAGCGACCAGAGTATATTTTGGACCTTTGGATTTCGGTAACGCCTCTGGCCAAATTGTATCCATTACAATTCTTCCTTTGATTTCGACACAATGCTGAATGTATCAAAGTAGTGTACCGAACATTTTTACTTTGTGTCAATACAATTTGAAAGGATACCCAAGATGACACGCGCAATGCACAACCCCGCCCTCTTGCTGCTGAACGACAGCCCCCGGCTGCCGCTGATCGCCGCGCTGGCCGTGCGGTTTGCGGCGTCGGTCACACAATGGGAACAACGCCGCCGCAGCCGGGTAAACTTAGGTAAGCTGGATGACAGGCTGCTCCGCGATGTCGGGCTGACCCGCCATCGGGCAGATGCAGAAGTCAGCCGCTATTTCTGGATGAAATAGATTATCCCCAGTCCCATCTAAGGGACCTCTTCCTGGCCGGGGTTTATCCCCGGCCTTTTTTACCCAAAGGCAGCAGCGGCTGAGCCTTCTGGAGGAAGCGAATAGGTCATGCTGGCCCGCGCGACGGGCTTGTCAGAGCCTTCCGAGTAAATCAGCACATCCCCGACAGCCAGTGTTCGACCTAATTTCAACAACCTACACTCAGCAATCAGGTCCGCCCCGCCTTCGGGCTTGTGCAAGAAATCCAGAGAACTGTTGGTCGTGACAGCCAGAGATTGCCGACCTTTCCGCGCCAAAACCATTGCATATACACTGACATCGGCCAGCCCGAACATGGATGGACCAGATACTGTGCCTCCGGGGCGCAGGTGACGGTCTTCGACCCTCAGGCGCATGGTGATGTTGGCTTCTGTCAGATCCTCGACGACAAAGTCGTTATGAACCTGTGGAAACACCTGCGCCAGGTATTCCGTCAATTCTTGTTTATTCAGTGCTAATGACATGCTTCCCCTCGTCGCTCTGCCCGCCTAGAGTTGGCCTGAACGCCAGCGGGAGGGCAAGATGGCAATTCTGGAACGTAACGACACAGGTGCGATTGCAAGGCTTCGAATGAACGCGCCTGAGCGGTTGAACGCCCTCAGCGATGAAATGCTGGCGGCACTGCAGGCAGAGTTCGATGCGCTGCGCGAAGACAAGTCGATTCGTGTTGTTGTTCTTTTCGGTGCGGGGAAAGCCTTTTGCGCGGGGCACGATCTGAAACAGATGACCCAGGGGCGGCAGGCACCCGATGGTGGGCTTTCCTATTTTCAGGATCTGTTCGACCGATGTGCCAAGATGATGATGTCCATTCAGTCCCTGCCCCAACCCGTGATCGCCCAAGCGCACGGGATCGCCACTGCCGCAGGGTGTCAGCTTGTAGCAACCTGTGACCTGGCAATCGCGGCCGAGGGCACACGGTTCGGCGTAAATGGTGTCAATATCGGCTTGTTCTGCTCCACTCCGATGGTGGCTCTCAGCCGGAATATACCGCGGAAACAGGCGTTTGAAATGCTCACGACCGGTGATTTTATCACCGCCGAACGCGCGGCTGAGCTGGGTCTGATCAATCGAGCGGTTCCCGAGAACTTGTTGGAAGATGAAACCAATGCGTTGGCCGAGAAGTTGGCAGGCAAGCTCAGCAGTGCGGTGAAGATCGGTAAAACCGCTTTTTATCAACAGATTACAATGCGGACTGATAAGGCATACGATTATACCGCCGAGGTAATGGCACAGAATATGATGGACCGGAATACTGAGGAAGGAATTAGTGCCTTTATCGAAAAGCGCCCGCCTGATTGGCACCAGTAACGCAATTATTTAATACATTTTTGCCGACTGTTCGCATTTTTTCACTTTTCAAAAGGGCGACACTGTGGCAAAGCTGGGTCAAGGCCAAGGCCTGACCATACTTTTGGGTCGCCGTGGGCGGAAGGTCCCTCCAAGCTGGTTTCTCTCACCGGCGTTGACATTCCCGCAGCGGCGACCCCAAGAATCCTCTTCAGAACTAAAGCGATTACTGCGCATTGCGCATGGCGCTGCTCTGCCCTATTTGGCAGCACATGACAGAGACATTGCATATCGTGGGCGGCGGCATGGCCGGGTCCGAGGCCGCCTGGCAGGCAGCGGAAATGGGCGTGGATGTCGTGATCCACGAAATGCGTCCTAATGTGGGCACGTTTGCACACCAGACCGGCAATCTGGCCGAGATGGTGTGTTCGAACTCATTCCGATCGGATGATGATGAACAGAACGCAGTCGGCTTGCTGCATTGGGAAATGCGCGCGGCAAACGGGTTGATCATGACGACCGCAGATAGCCATCGCCTGCCTGCGGGTGGCGCGCTTGCGGTTGACCGTGATCCTTTTGCCGAAGCCGTAACTGCCAAGCTGAAGGCCCATCCACGGGTCTCGGTCTCAGCGGAAGAAGTTACCAGTCTACCCCAAGACGGAAAGTGGATCTTTGCAACCGGGCCGTTGACCTCGCCCGCATTGGGGGAAGCCATTCGCCTAGAAACTGGCGCCGAGGCGCTGGCCTTTTTCGACGCGATTGCCCCCATCGTCTATGCAGACACCATTGATATGAGCAAAGCCTGGATGCAGTCACGCTACGATAAGGGCGAGACTGAGGAAGAGCGTACCGCCTACCTCAACTGTCCGATGGATCGTGATCAGCACGAAGCCTTCATTGATGCGCTGCTGGCTGCAGATAAGACCGAATTCCACGAGGGAGAGACCGCTGGTTATTTCGACGGCTGTCTGCCGATCGAGGTTATGGCCGAGCGCGGTCGTGAAACTTTACGCCATGGCCCGATGAAACCTGTTGGCCTGACAAATCCGCATCAACCGGACGTAAAACCTTATGCCGTCGTCCAATTGCGGCGCGACAATGCCTTGGGCACGTTGTTCAACATCGTCGGTTTCCAAACCAAGATGAAATACGGTGCGCAAACCGAGGTATTTCGTATGATACCGGGTCTGGAAAATGCCAGCTTTGCGCGATTGGGTGGCATTCACCGCAATACTTTCATCAACTCTCCGACTTTGCTGGACGCGCAGATGCGGCTCAAGTCTAGGCCAAATATTCGTTTTACGGGGCAAATCACGGGGGTGGAAGGCTATGTGGAAAGCGCAGCGATGGGCCTTTTGGCAGGCCGTTTGGCCGCTGCCGAAATACTAGGCCGATCCCTTCCCGACGTACCGCAAGACAGTGCGATGGGCGCATTGATCCACCACATCACGGGCGGCGCCGAAGCCAAGACCTTCCAGCCGATGAACGTGAATTTCGGTCTGTTTCGCCCGGTCGACGGCCTGAAGGGGGGGCGCCGAGGCCGCAAGGACCGCTACAAGGCCTATACCGATCGCGCCAAGGAAGTCTGGAGCGATTGGGTAAAGCAGTGTTGACTGGACGTCGCCCCCAGCCTGCGCCTAACATGTAAGGTATGAGCGATAAGTTTCTGAAAGACACATACAATCTGAATTCTGCCCAGGAAACGCACGATCACTACCAGAAATGGGCGGCCTCATACGATGATGAGGTCGGTGAGCACGGATATGTCACCCCGGACCGTGTTGCGGCAGCATTGAAATCCTTTGTCTCAGATGCTGATGTGCCGGTGCTGGACTACGGATGCGGTACCGGGTTGTCGGGTTTGGCACTTCGCAAGGCGGGTTTTCGTGTCATCGATGGGATGGATCCAACACCAAAGATGCTGGAAGGTGCCGCTGCCAAGGGGGTTTATCGCAACTTGATAAACTTCGAAGTTACTGATCCCAACCCCATTGAGGCCGAGGCTTACTCAGCCATAACATGCATTGGCGTCATCGGCGTTGGTGCCGCGCCGCCTGAAACCTTTGATCTACTTATGAACGCGCTGCCACGTGGCGGATATCTGGCGTTTTCCTTCAACGATCACACTTTGGCTGACCGCACTTACACCGGGCGGCTGAACGACTGGCTGGACATGGGTCACGCAAGGCTGTTATTCCGCGAATACGGTCCGCATCTACCGGGTATGGACATGAAATCAGACGTTTATGTTGTTGAAAAAACGTGATATTCACAACGCGTTTTGCGCCATCGCCAACAGGTCCGCTGCATTTGGGGCATGCCTATTCCGCGCTTCTTGCGTTTGATCAGGCACGGGCTGCGGGTGGATCATTTCTTTTACGGATCGAAGATATTGATCAATCGCGATCCAGGTCCCATTGGGAAACCCAGATCTACGACGACCTGCACTGGCTTGGACTGCGCTGGCCGCACCCGGCGATGCGCCAGTCGGACAGGCTGCCGCGATACAGAGAGGCATTGGAAATTCTGAAAAACATGGGCCTTGTCTACCCTTGCAGCTGCAATCGTGCCGATATCGAATCTGCGGCCGGTGCTCCGCAGGAAGGTGTACCCCAGTTCGGACCTGACGGGCGCATCTATCCAGGCACGTGCCGCGAACGCCCTTTGTCGGATGCTTCAGCTGGGGATGTTCTGCGCCTGAACATGTACAAGGCAATCAAGGCATCCGAACTTCGTGGATTTTGTGAAACTGGTACGAAGTATTTGGGAACGCATGAGCTTGATGCGCACAACCTCCTGAACGCGGTTGGCGATATCATTCTCGTTCGGCGCAATATGGGCAGTTCGTATCACCTGTCCGTCGTGGTTGATGATGCGGATCAGAACATCTCCCATGTGGTCCGGGGCGAGGATTTGTTCGATGCCACGCAGATACATGTCCTTTTACAAGGGCTGCTTGGGTTGCCGACACCTGTTTATCATCATCACCGTCTGATCCGGGACAACAACGGCAAACGCCTCGCAAAACGTGACGACGCACGCGCCATCTCGCTTTATCGCGAACAAGGAGCATCTCCTGCTGAAATCAGAGAGATGGTGGGCATTTGACCTGACCACCATCAGAGGCCCCACTATTCCATCGGCTTCATGAGCTCGACTTCGGTCCCATCGCGGACGGCCGTGTAGAAACAACTTCGCCGATTGGTGTGACAGGCTGGCCCCGTTTGGTTCACCACAATCAGCAGGCAATCCCTGTCGCAATCGACGCGAAAATCCACCAGGGCCTGAAAGTGGCCTGAACTTTCGCCCTTGATCCAGAACGCCTGTCGCGACCGCGACCAATACGTAACCCGTCCGGTTCCCAACGTGCGCTCGATGGATTGGACATTCATCCAGGCCATCATCAGAACCTCGCCCGTCGCTTCGTCCTGTGCGATCGCGGGGATCAAACCCGCCTCGTTGAATTTCAGTGTCGACGGATCGAACAAGACTGCGTCAGCCATCGCAAAAACCTTTTGCATCCCAGAATCCCGCCATTATGTATGGGGAATGGACAACGAGGGAAAGCCATGAGCGGCGAAACCGATCTGATCAAGCTCTATTCCGGACGCATCTTGGCGCTAGCTGCGGATATTCCGCATCTGGATCGCTTGGATAATCCCGATGCGACGGTAAAGAAACGAGCCCCTTTGTGTGGATCGACCGTGACTGTAGACGTCAAGCTTGAAGATGGGCGGATCGTGGACTTTGGGCAAGACGTCAAGGCCTGTGCGTTGGGTCAGGCCTCGGCTTCGGTCGTAGGCAGCGCCGTGATCGGGGCGACGCGGTCGCAGGTCGAAACCGCACGTGATCAGCTTTCCGCAATGCTGAAGAAAGACGGCCCTGCCCCCGAGGCGCCCTTTGACGGGCTCGAAGTTCTGATGCCCGCGCGGGACTACAAGAACCGCCACGCGTCAATCCTGCTGGCGCTTGACGCGACCGCCGAGGCGATGGAGCAGGCCGAACAAGCCAACTGCGCCTGATTGGCTTTTCCATACAAAGCCGTATAGGGTGCCCCCAATGATTGGGGGGGCTAACGTGAACAATTTGCTGGAACATTTTGTGACGCTCTGGGTCGTGATCGACCCGATCGGCACCATCCCCGTCTTTATCGCTGTCACTGCTGGGATCGCGACGGGTGCGCGTCGTAAAACTGCTTTACTGGCCGCGTTGGTCAGCGCAGGCATTCTGCTGTTCTTTCTGATCTTCGGGCAACTTGTGATCGAGGCTTTGGATATCGGCCTAAACTCGTTTCAGGTTGCAGGCGGAATTATTCTGTTTCTCTTCGCTCTGACCATGATCTTTGGCGAAAGCAAACAGGTGATCGAGCAGCGCCAGGCCGAAGAAGACTTGGACGACAAAATGCACAAGACCAATCCGGCCATATTCCCTTTGGCCGTCCCTTCGCTTGCGTCACCGGGCGCGATGCTGGCGATAGTGGTTCTAACGGACAACAACCGATACAGCGTCGCCGATCAGAGCATCACTGCACTGGTTATGTTGGTCGTTATTGCCATAGCGTTTGTGCTGATGCTGCTGGCCGAGCCGATCATCCGGTTGATCGGGCATTCCGGCGCGGCGATCATCAGCCGCGTGATGGGGATGATCCTTGCATCCGTCGCCGTAAATTCAGTTCTATCCGCCACGATCGAAATCATCAAAACCGGACAGCTGTAAAAAGAACCGCCGCACCTTCCGGGCGGAAAGGGCGGCGGCAAGTCATGCGTTTCTCATGTAGGGTCCGGATCACCGCACGGGGCCGAGGCAGGCCCCTTCAAGGGAAATGGGACAGGCAGGTCACCCTTGACTATGACGGGGAGACAAGCGCGGTGTGATCGGCACGAGATCGCAGGCAGAAAGGCTCAGAACCCGGTTGGCAGGTGAAGGGCAACCACCAGCATCACAACCAGTGAAACCGCGCCCGCTGCATCCTGCAAAATCGTGGATTGTGAACGGGTAAAGGCAGTTTTGATCTGGCTCAGCATGGTCTCACCTCCGGTCAGGTTTAATCCTTTGTTGACCTTTTGTTCTCATATTTTAACGAGTCGGTAAAGAACTTTTTGAGAACATTTGTGAACTTAGTGGGATTTTCGGTCTAACCCACTGATATCAAACGGATCGCCTGATCCTGCTTCATAAGCCACAGAAGAACACGCGCAGCCTGCCCCCGATCCGAGGTCAATTTGGGGTCTGCGGACAGCAAAGCGCGCGCATCTGATTGCGCCACCGCCATCAGCCCAGCTTGCCTTTCAAGATCAGCTATCCGGAACTTTGGCAGGCCAGATTGTGCGGTTCCGATCAAGTCACCCGCACCGCGCATCTGCAGATCGGTCTCGGCAATGCGGAAGCCGTCTTCAGTTTCTCGGAGTACCTCCAGCCGTTTGCGACCACCCTCGCTAAGCGGTGTCTGATACATCAACAAACAGGTTGAGGCATCTTCACCACGTCCAACTCGGCCCCTAAGCTGATGCAACTGCGCCAGACCAAAAATCTCTGCCCGCTCAATCACCATGATCGTGGCGTTCGGCACGTTCACCCCAACCTCGATCACCGTAGTAGCGACAAGGACTTTGGTCTTACCACTCTGAAACGCCGCCATTGCCGCGTCTTTATCGGCGGGCGGCATTTGGCCGTGTACCAGGCCCACCACATCGTCCCCCAAGATCGCGCGCAACCTTTTGAAACGCTCCTCAGCCGCAGTCAGGTCCGAGACCTCGGATTCATCGACTAATGGGCACACCCAATAGCATTGTTTGCCTGCATCAATCGCACCGCGCAGATGGGCCACAACTTCGTCCATGCGTTGCGTGCTGACGACTGCGGTCTTGATCGGTTTACGACCCGGCGGCTTTTCATCCAGCACCGAGACGTCCATATCGCCGTACTGCGCAAGCGCCAAACTGCGCGGGATGGGCGTAGCGGTCATCACCAGCACATCAGCGCGTTGGCCCTTTTCGGACAGCTCCATGCGTTGGCGGACGCCAAAACGGTGCTGCTCATCAACGATGGCCAGCCTTAGGGCTTTGAATTCAACATCGTCCTGAAACACCGCGTGGGTACCGACCAATATCTGAATATCTCCCTGCTTCAGCGCAGCCAGCTTCGCTCGACGCTCAGCCCCCTTGTCGCGCCCGGTCAGGATTTCCAGTACAACTCCGGCTTCTTCTGCCAATGGACGCAGCCCTTCAAGATGCTGCCGGGCAAGGATTTCGGTAGGGGCCATCATTACCCCCTGCCCGCCAGCTTCGACGGCTATAAGTAGCGAAACAAATGCTACCAGAGTCTTTCCTGCCCCCACATCGCCCTGAAGCAACCGGTTCATCCGCGTCTCAGCGGCCATATCTGCCGAGATTTCCTCGATCGCGCGTGTCTGCGCTCCGGTCGGTCGATATGGAAGGCTTGCCAGCACCTTGGATTGCAACACGCCGGTGCCGAGACTGATGATCCCCCGCGCTTTACGCTCACGCTGTCGTGCCAGGGCCAGCGTCAGTTGATGTGCGAGCAGCTCATCGTAAGCCAGACGTTCCCGCGCAGGCGCAAAAGGTGCTACGTCGTCCGCCCCATGCGGGTGATGCGCAGCGTGAATTGCTGTTGTCCAATCTGGCCAATTCTGTTGTGCCACCTGAGCGGGGTCGGCCCATTCGGCCAATGCAGGTACTCGCGCCAACGCACTTTGAGCAGCTTTATAGGCAGTTTTTTGCGTCACACCCTGCGTCAGATGATAAACCGGCTCAAACTCGGGCAATTCGCCTGCGTTTTCAGGCGCGACCATATGATCGGGGTGTACCATCTGAGCCATGCCATCGAACAGCTCAAGCTTTCCCGATACCACCCGGCGTGCGCCCTCCGGCAACAGCTTCTTCAGATAGTCCCCTCGGGCATGAAAAAACACCAGTTGGAAATCCGCCTGACTGTCTTCAACATGAATGCGATATGCGCCCCCTTTGTTCCGCGGTGCTCGATGCGCGCCGATTGTCACCTCAACAGTCAGAGTCGTCGGAAGGTCGGCGCCCTGAATCGTATCGCGTCGCCGCCGGTCAATCACCGCATAAGGTAGTGAAAACAATACATCGCGCGGTGAATCGATCCCCAATTGGCCCAAAAGCTGCGCGGTCTTCGGCCCCACACCATCTAGTGTTTCAAGACCCGCAAACAGCGGAAAGAGCTGTTCAGGCCTACCGCTCATAGATCGCCAATCAGTTGAAGCCAGCTATCTTCATCCAAGGTTTCGATGCCCAGATCAGCCGCTTTTTTCGCCTTGGACCCTGCGCCCGGACCCGCGACCAGCAAATCGGTTTTCTGGCTGACTGAGCCGGACACTTTGGCCCCTAACGCTTCGGCGCGGGCCTTGGCCTCGGCGCGTGTCATCTTTTCAAGCGTTCCTGTAAACACGACGGTTTTTCCTGCGACCGGACTGTCTGACGCAGGAGCCTCTGGTGGAACAACCGTCAGATGTTTACGCAGATCATCAAATGCTTGGCGTTCCTCCGAATTGGCAAACGCATCAGATAGTGACAACCCGAGCGTGGCGCCGATTCCGTCGATACCAATCAGATCTGCCCAGGCGCTGGCGGCATCTGTCGAAACATCCATTCGCACGAAAGCCGCATCCCGAACTTCTTTAACTTTCGCGCGTCTCGCTTCTGCAGTAGCCGCGATTCTCTCGGCGTCTTCCGCTTCATCGGCTGCACGCTGCGCAAGCGCGGCAGGCCGGGCCGTATCAATGGAGGCCGCCATTACATCCCATTCCCGATAAAACAACGCCAAATCTCGTGCACCAACTTCGCCCACATGACGAATCCCCAGAGCGAACAACAGACGGGCAAACGGTATGGTTCGCTTGTCATCGATCGCTGAAAACAGGTTGCTTGCCGATGTCTCGCCCCAGCCGTCGCGGTTTTTCAACCGGGCCAGGTTTTCGGTGTCGCGATCTTTCAACGTAAATATATCAGCGGGTGTGTTTATTGGCAGAAGAGGATCGCCATAAAACATCTCGATTTGTTTTGCGCCAAGCCCTTCGATATCGAACGCCTTGCGCGATACGAAATGTTTGAGTTTTTCAACCGCCTGAGCGGGACATATCAGCCCCCCTGTGCAGCGGCGGACCGCATCCCCCTCTTCCCGGATCGCGTCGCTGTCACATTCCGGGCATTTCGTCGGGAAAGCGAAGGGCCGCGCATCATCGGGTCGTTTCGACAGATCAACATCCGAGATTTTCGGGATCACATCCCCGGCCCGATAGACCTGAACCCAATCTCCAACGCGAATATCCTTGCCCTCACGAATGACTCCGCCTTTGGCGTCCCGCCCTGCAATATAATCTTCATTGTGTAGGGTTGCGTTCGAAACAACTACCCCGCCAACGGTTACCGGATGCAGGCGCGCTACCGGGCTAAGCGCGCCCGTACGACCCACCTGAATGTCGATGGCTTCAAGCCGCGTCCAAGCCAGTTCGGCGGGAAACTTGTGCGCAATCGCCCAGCGGGGCGTGGTAGATCGGAAACCCAGCCGGGCCTGCAGACTCAGATCATCGACCTTGTATACGACCCCATCAATGTCATAGCCCAAGGTCGCGCGCTGAGCTTCAATCTGACGGTAATGTTCCAACATCTCATTAGTCGTTGAGCAACGCCTTGTCAGCGCATTGACCTTGAACCCCAAGGTTTTGAGGTGATCAATTGCGCCCAACTGAGTCTCAGCCAGCGGTGCAGACAGTTCACCCCAGGCGTAGGCAAAGAATTTCAGCGGGCGAGATCGTGTTATTTCGGAATCCAGTTGACGGAGCGAACCAGCCGCAGCGTTGCGCGGATTT
Organism: Ruegeria sp. C9; assembly: GCF_056537585.1. Taxonomy (NCBI): domain Bacteria; kingdom Pseudomonadati; phylum Pseudomonadota; class Alphaproteobacteria; order Rhodobacterales; family Roseobacteraceae; genus Ruegeria; species Ruegeria sp. C9. The sequence continues at coordinate 190,780 of NZ_JBQFRU010000002.1, read as the reverse complement.
GCAAAGGTCTTTCCACCTGTTTCGACCTGACGTGCGTTCAAAGCCTCGAAATCATGGTGAGACATGTATACCTCGCCGCGGACCTCGAGAACGTCTGGTGCACCCTCAATTCGGTGTGGAATATCGGAAAGCGTACGCGCATTTGCGGTAACGTTTTCACCGGTCTCACCATCACCACGTGTTGCAGCCTGCATCAGTTCACCCTGCTCATACCGCAGGGATAATGACAGGCCGTCGATTTTGGGCTCAGCTGTATAGGCGAGCGGTGCCTCATCTCCCAGTCCCAGATATTTGCGGATCGAGCGGTCAAAATCGGCAACATCCGTGTCATCAAACGCATTGCCCAGTGACATCATACGCACGGCGTGGGTCACTTTTGCAAACCCGTCTGAAACGCGTGCACCCACTCGTTCAGTAGGGCTGTCGGAGCGTTTCAGTTCGGGGAAACGCGCCTCGATCTCGGCATTGCGACGCTTGAGAGCATCATAGTCGGCATCCGAAATTTCTGGAGCATCTTCAGTGTGATAAAGCTGGTTTGCCCGCAGCAATTCCTTGGCGAGCCGGGCCAATTCTTCCCGTGCTTCATCTTCTGTCAGATCTGCGATTGCTGTGGTATCGCTCATGGCCCCGCCCTGTCACATCGTCTTGAAAACCAGTGATAGGACGAGGCCATGGTCAGGTCCAGTGTTGTGCTGACACGCGAGTGGATTTACCGCCCCGGACCATTGACGGTAGCAATCAGATCAGATTAGGCGCCCACGGCCATGCGGGTTTCACCCATGTTGTTGGCTTGCGGATCACGCAGGACATATCCACGGCCCCAGACCGTCTCGATATAATTCTCACCACCGGTCGCATTGCTGAGTTTCTTGCGTAACTTGCAGATGAAGACGTCGATAATCTTGAGCTCGGGCTCATCCATGCCGCCGTAGAGATGGTTCAGGAACATTTCTTTGGTCAGTGTTGTTCCTTTCCGCAGGCTCAGAAGTTCCAGCATCTGATATTCCTTGCCTGTCAGGTGTACGGTTTTTCCGTTCACCTCTACGGTTTTGGCATCCAGATTTACGGCGACCTGCCCGGTGTGAATCACGGATTGAGAATGCCCCTTAGAGCGGCGGATAATCGCATGAATGCGCGCCACCAGCTCTTCGCGATGGAAAGGCTTGGTCAGATAATCGTCTGCTCCAAATCCGAATCCCTTGATCTTGCTTTCGGTGTCATCAGCGCCCGACAGAATCAGGATCGGTGTCTCTACCCGTGCTATGCGCAGTTGGCGCAATACTTCATGGCCGTTCATATCCGGCAGATTCAAGTCCAACAGGATGAGGTCGTAATCATATAGCTTGGCCAGATCGATGCCTTCTTCGCCAAGGTCCGTCGCATACACGTTGAGATTGGCGTGTGTCAGCATCAGTTCGATGCTTTTGGACGTGGTTGGATCATCCTCGACAAGAAGTATGCGCATGTTCACTGCTCCAGTTTAGGTCAAATTCTTCAACTGATTTGAGCCTGAATAAAAATGGTTAATCTGACGTTACCGTTGAATCACTTATTCACTTTCACCTTTAAGTTGTCGATATTTTTTTAAGGCCGTCACCTTCAACGCATCGATCCCGTGTTCAGCAACTGCTGAGACCCACGAGTTGAACTCTTCATCGCTGATGCCATAGCGCTTTTTGGCTTCAGACAATGAAATCAACCCATAAAGTACACCGCGCACGACGATCACCTTGCGCGACGCCACCCAGCGCCGCGTATCCGCAGGAGGCAAATCGGCGCGTGTCAGCACGCTCCCGTCCGGCAGGGTGACCGACCTTGGACCTTCCACTTTGTGCAAATACATCTCTCATACCTTCTGCTGCTGCGACAAAGCTGCACCCAGCCTATTTAAAAGGGCGTGAAACCGCCCCTTGAGAGTGTCTAGAATTTTCTTATATTCTGCCGGTCTTTCTTAACCCGGACAGGAACCGCCTATGGCCCTCGATACCGAGACCCCGCTGAACTCGCTTGGCTTTGCCAAACCACCCTCGGAAACGCGGGTTGTCGTGGCCATGTCCGGCGGTGTGGACAGCTCTGTTGTGGCGGCCCATCTCGCTGATCAAGGCTATGATGTCGTAGGTGTTACTCTGCAGCTTTACGATCACGGTGCGGCGTTGGCCAAGAAAGGCGCGTGCTGTGCAGGGATCGACATCCACGATGCGCGTCGCGTGGCGGAAGAACGCGGGTTCCCTCACTACGTCTTGGACTATGAAAATATCTTCAAGGACGCTGTAATCGACGAATTCGCCGACAGCTATCTTGCCGGCGCGACTCCGGTGCCCTGCATCCGTTGCAATGAACGGGTGAAGTTCAAGGACTTGCTTGAGACCGCCAAGGACCTTGAGGCCGACTGCATGGCCACGGGCCATTATATTCAGCGCAAGATGGGCGCAAACGGGGCCGAATTGCATAGTGCTGAGGATGCAAATCGCGATCAGTCCTATTTCCTATTTTCGACCACACCGGAACAGTTGGATTTCCTGCGTTTCCCGCTAGGCCACCTGCCCTCCAAGGACGCCACGCGCGAAATGGCCGCGCAATACGGGCTGGCGGTGGCAGACAAGCCGGACAGCCAGGACATCTGTTTTGTGCCCAACGGAAACTATGCCAGCGTGATCGAAAAACTGCGCCCCGGAGCCGCAGAACCCGGTGAGATCGTACACGCCGATGGCCGCGTTCTGGCGCAGCATAACGGGGTGATTCACTATACGATCGGTCAGCGTCGTGGGCTCGGTATCGGTGGTCTCAGCGAACCTTTGTATGTGGTCAAGCTGGATGTGGACAAGAAACAGGTTGTTGTCGGCCCCAAAGAGATGTTGGCCACAAGAACCGTTCCCGTGCGCGAGATCAATTGGCTGGGTGACGAACCGTTCACGTCAAAGAACGAATGGCATGTTTCGGTCAAAGTCCGCTCGACCCGCCCCCCGCGTGAGGCGATTATTCGCCCCCTTTCGGAAACAACAGCCGAGGTTGAATTGCTGACGCCCGAAGAAGGTATCTCTCCGGGTCAGGCTTGTGTGTTCTACGAAACCGATGGCAGCCGTATCTTTGGCGGCGGCTGGATCTGGCGCGGTTACTAAATCGCGTCAGTCCACGAGTTGCTGAGGATATAGATCCCGGCACAAATCATTACATAAGGCACCAGTTTCTCAAGCCGACGTGCGAAACCGCCGGTCATGATCGGGGATTGTGCACCCCAAAGCCCCAGCATGGTCAGCGTCAGCGCTGCTGCCACCGCGCCGGTGACACCCGCAATCCGATAGCTGGGGGCCGAGTCTGCCAATAGCGGCGCAAGCACAGCGAACGTGTCCATCGACAGGCTTATGAACAGCAGCATGGTGACGAATGTCGAAGCACCCGTGGATATTTGAGGGGCCTCCTCGGTCTCCGATCCCCGGAACTGGCGGACAACTCCGATTAGCCCGAGGCCAAGTGGTATCACGCCCAGATATCCAGCCCAATGTGGCACAACATCATCGACACCCAAGGCCAACAATAAGGCGGCCGCGATGATTAACATCTGCGCCAGCAGGAAGCCCGCAACGGTCCGGCGCGGGCCAGACACCATCATCAGCGCAACAAGCGCTGCGAGGTTGTCGAGATTGGTCAAAACCTGCGCCATGAAGGCCGAAGCAGCGAAGATCGTGTGATCCAGCATCACGATTTCATTCTGTCCAAAACGGCCCTTGCCGCACGCAAACCCGGTGCTTCGCCACCGCGACCAAGACGCTCCATCGTCGTCGCCATGGCTTGATGTTGGGCGTTGGGGGTGGCGGCCACCTGTTCCAACGCCGAAGCGATCTTGTCCGGTTGGCATTCATCCAGCAGACATTCGGGTACTGCGTGTGTCTCCGAGACCAGATTGACCAGTGTGACGGTGTCCAGCTTAACCATTCGTTTTGCGATCAGCGTGGTCAGCCAGTTGAGGTTATAGGCGATCACCATCGGTGTTGCCTGCGCGGCCAGTTCCAATGAGACCGTGCCGGATGCAGCCAATGCAAGATCAGCTGCGGCAAACGCTGCCCGTTTCTGCGCTTGCGCGTCGTCCGAGGGCAATTCCTGCGGATCAACAACTATCGGATTCCCCGGCCAGTTCCGAACCTGTTCGGCGACCGCATCAACCATATGTGCAACTGCGGGCACGACCACGCGCATACCGGGACGGTCTCTCAGAAATTCCTGCAAAGCAGCGCCAAAGATCGGAGCCAGCCGCTCGACCTCACCCCGTCGGGAGCCGGGCAATGCCAGCACGATGGGCGCGTCGCCCAGATGGTGAGCCGCGCGGAATCGCTGGATATCCTGATCGGACGCAATGGGTTCGTTCACAACCGGATGGCCGACAAAGTCACACTCCATCCCTGCCCGCTCCATATAAGGCGGTTCAAAGGGTAACAGCGCAAGGACGTGATCGATTACTTTCGCCATCTTGTCTGCGCGCCCCGGTCTCCAGGCCCAGACGCTGGGGGCAACGTAGTGGACCGTGCGAATCTCGCTGGAGGCCTTTACCAGCTTAGCCACACGCAACGAGAAATCCGGGCTGTCGATAGTGATCAGTACATCAGGCTTCGTGTCTAGAACTGCCTGAGCAGTCTCAGCGATACGGCGTTTTAGGTGAAAGAACTTGGGCAGAACCTCGACCAACCCCATAATGCTGAGTTCGGACATGGGAAATCGGCTGGTCAGCCCCTGCGCCTGCATTAGCGGCCCGCCAACCCCATCAAACTGCACCTCTGGCAAAAGGGTACGCAGACCTTCCATCAACGCGGCCCCCAAACGGTCGCCCGAGGGTTCACCGGCGACCAGAAATACGCGCATCAGACCGTGCGCTCGCGGACATAAAGAAACAAACCAAGGCGATTGCATTCATCAATCACGCGGTCGCGCTGCAAAACAATGACGCCGCCCTTTTCGATGACAATGCCCGACAGGCCCGCCGCGACAGCCCCCGAAACGGTGTCGGGTCCGATGGCAGGCATATCTGCGCGGCGATCCTGATCTGGTTTTGGACCCTTGTACAGAATGCCACCGCCCGCGTCGGGGCGCTGAGTCAAGGATTGCAGCATCCATGCGGTGCCATAGATGCCCTCGATCGCCAACGCTTGGGATTTCAGTACTACGCAAGCCTGACCGATATCCGCCGTCCCCATGTTGCGCAGGATTCCTGCCGCTCGATCTGCGTCGGCGTGATCAGCTTCAGAAGGTTGGGCTTCGGTCAATGAGCCAAGAGGCGGCAGCAAATCCGGTGCGATCTCATGCGCCGCACGGACCGTCAAACCGGCATCCTCAAATATACCAATGACCGCGCGCAATGCGCCGTCGTCACCGGCCATGATGGCCTTTTGCAGGATCGGCACCAGCGGCATCGTCGCCGCATCAATGCGAGCTGGATTGACAGTCGGACGACGCACTGCCCCTGCCATGCAAATCTCGGTCACGCCGCGGGCTTTGAGATCGGCGACGAAGCTACCCAGTTGCTCCAATGGAAAAACCAAGTCGGTGGTCAGTGTATCGGGCTCAAACCCTTCCAGAGCGCAGATCAGCGGGCGGTTTGGCAGACAATTGACCACCTCGTCTGGTAAAGCGCCAGTTCCTGCGATCAATGCCAGCATTGGCCTACTTCCTCGGGGTCAGGAACGAACGGTCTGTTTGCCCCGTCACAAATTCGACGATCTGGCGCACATATTCGTTGTCTGCATCCTCGCCCAGCCGGGTGGCGCGATCCATGAAGGTGCCGTCTCCTTCTGACAGTTCCTTGAAGGCCGCGCGCAATGCCGAGATATCCTCACGCGTTACACCACGCCGTTTCAAACCGACCAGATTCAAGCCATCCAGCTCGCCCCGAGGCGCCTGAACAAGCCCATATGGGATCACATCATTCGGGACCATCGTAAGCGCGCCAATGATGGCACCGCGACCTACGCGCACGAACTGATGTAAGCCCGAAATTCCGCCAACGATGACGTCATCCTCGATAATACAGTGACCAGCCGCGCCAGCGTGATTCACCAGAATGACCCGGTTGCCGATTTGTACATCATGCGCCACGTGGACACCGGCCATCAGTAAGCAGTCATCGCCAATCCGGGTGATACCACCGCCGCCATCCGTGCCGGTGTTGATGGTCACATGCTCGCGAATGCGATTGCGTTCACCGATTTCAAGGCGTGTGTTCTCACCACCGAATTTCTTGTCTTGCGGAATTTCCCCGACAACAGCAAAGCTGAAAATCACTGTGTCATCACCAATTGACGTATCGCCGGTGACTACGACATGGGATTTCAGTTCGACCCGATCGCCCAGACGGACCTGCGGACCGATATGGCAGAATGGACCAATCGTACAACCCTGCCCGATCTGCGCACCGTCTTCGATAATGGCGCTGGGATGAATACCGCTCATGTTGTTTTTTCCATGTCCCAGTCGACATAGGCCGAAAATTCAGCTTCGGCAGCAACCTCGCCCTCGACTGTCGCGCGGCCGCTGAACTTGAAGATCTTGCCACCTTTCTTACCGCGTACAGTTTCGACATGCATTTCGAGAACATCGCCAGGTACGACCTTGCGGCGGAATTTGCATTTGTCGATATTCATGAAATAGATCAGCAACTCGCTGTCGATTACATCCATGCCGACACCCAGCATAACCCCTGCAGTCTGCGCCATCGCCTCGACAATGGTCACGCCAGGCATGATCGGAGTTCCGGGGAAATGGCCCTGAAAGTGCGGCTCATTCATTGTAACATTCTTGATGCCCACCGCTGATTGATAGCCATCGATATCCACAACCTTGTCGACCAGCAAAAACGGATAGCGATGCGGCAATATACGCTGAATCAGCTGAATGTCGGCGCTCTTGGTTTCCGTGGTCATGGTGCGGATGTCCTGTTCTGGATGTCTCTTTCAAGCGTGGTTAGCAATACCCGTACCCAAGGGCAAGCCAGCCTATTCGTTGTTATTGTTTTCAAGTGTAGCGCCGTCGCCGATTGCGGCATCGATCCTGGCGATCGCAGCGTTGGTAATATCTGAGGCGTCCGTGCTTAGAACCACATTGGACCGCTCGATCACAATCGAGGCGCCAAATTCGCGCAGCAATTCGATCAGCACCGGTTGCGCCATTTCAAAAAACTGACCACGCGCCTCTTCGCCGCGCCGCGCTAATGCGTCCAGTTTGGCGCGCTGGCCGTCACGGTGTGATTGAACTTTCTCGTCAAAAGCTTCGGCAAGCGGGCGAAACTCGTCCCCCGAAAGATCTGACCTCTTTTCGGTCAAATCTTTTTCTTCCTTGCTCAACTGCGCCACAATCCGTTCGTTTTCTTCAGCCAAAAGGGTGCTTTCGGCTTCAATCTCGCGAAAGACGCGCTGCCCAAAGGCGGAATCTGCAAACAAACGCTCACTGGAGATTGTCAGAACGTCTGTTTGTGGCACGCCCAATTGCTGCGCACCCAGCGGCATTGCTACAGCTAGCAGTACCAAAACGCACAGGGCCCTTAGCGGGCCCTGCAGGATGTTCTTAACTTCGGTGATCATTCGCGATCAGAACCTGGCTTGAACGGTCAGGTCAAAGCTTTGCTCTTTATCGAAGTCCTCTTTCTTGAGGGCTTGCGAGAAGTTGAAGCGAAGCGGACCAAACGGTGTTTCCCACAGTACGGATACCCCTACAACATGCCGGATCGAACCGCTTTCACCAACAATATCAGCGCCAGCGGTGTTGACGTTGTTGAGATTGTAGAGGTTGCCAACATCGTAGAAGACGCCGCCACGCAGCCCCAGTTCTTCGGGCAGCCCCAGCGGGAAGTCCGATTCGAAACGAGCAACCCAGTAGTAGTTGCCGCCGATGGCATCATCCTGCCCGTTCGAAAGGTCACGCGGCCCGATACCAGCAGGCTCAAACCCGCGGAATGTGCTGGGACCTAGAACAAACCGGTCGAGCGTGCGGCTGAAATCGTCCCCGGTCCAGTTCAGCGCACCCAGTTCAAGCGTCGCGCGCAATACGACTTCTTCGTTGAGGACGCGTTTCTGGGCTATCGCCCGTGCCGTGGTTTTGAAAAATTCATTGTCCCCGCCAAGACCAGCAGCATCCACGCCGACTTCGAACAAGACGCCCGCTGTGGGGTTCAGGCCACCAATACGGCTATCGTATACGTAGGACACACCCAGAGAACTGCTGGTTCGTTTCCCCTGATCGATCTCTGATGAGATGACAGCGCCGTTCCGCTCATTGCTCTGCTGGGTCATTTCGCTGCGATCCCAACCATAGCGAAGACGCAACGCCGACAATTCACCAATCGCGTAGCTCAGCTGTGGGCGGAAGAACACTGTTTTTGTGTCGTAGCTGGCAAAGCTCGAATTGGTGCTGGCCAGACCAAGCCCAAGATCAAAGCGTAGCTTACGGCCCAGCAGATAAGGCTCGGTAAAGTTGATAACGTACTGCTCAGAATCCTGAGCTGTCGACAACGTGATACCCAGGTTTTGCCCACGGCCGAGGAAGTTCGATTCATTCAATCCGATTGCGATCCCGAAACCGTCCGAGACCGAGTAGCTACCACCCAGGCTCAACGAACCGGTTGGTTGTTCTTCGACATCCACGTCCACGATAACCTGGCTTGGCGACGATCCCTCGCGGGTTTCCACATCAGCGACCGAGAAGAAACCCAAGGCGCGAATACGTTCGGCGCTCTGGCGGATTTCACGGGGATTGAAGGGGTCGCCTTCAACGGTATCGAATTGACGGCGGATCACACGGTCTAGCGTGGTTGTGTTCCCCTCGATATCGATGCGTTCCACAAAGATACGCGGGCCACGGGTTAGCACGAACTGGACATCCAACGTCAGATCGCGGGGATTACGCGTTACCCGGGGCTCGACCCGCAGGAAATCAACGCCGTTTTTCAGCCCCAGACGCTCCATCCGCGCGATCGAGTTCTCAAGCACCGTCGGAGAGTAAATTACACCTGGTTTGACTTTCAGAGCCGCCTGATAAGGCGCTGGGTCCACACCCGGGATCTCACTGACGGTCGTAATCTGACCGAACGAGAACCGCTGTCCTTCTGTGACGTTCATAACCAGAAAGAATGCATCCCGTTCGCGGGTGAATTCGACATTGGCACTATTGACGCGAAAATCGATATAACCGCGTGACAGGTAGAAATCACGGATCACCTGTTTGTCGAATTCGATTCTGTCGGCAATGAAGGTGTCGCCGCGAAGGAAGGTCCGCAGAATGTTCGCCTGCTTTGTTTCAAGCACGCGGCGCAGGCGACGGTCCGAAAACGCGCGGTTTCCTACAAAACTGACGCGCTCGACCTCGATTGTCGTTCCTTCGGCGACTTCGAACACCAGATCGACACGGTTATCGCTGCGACGAATGATGCGCGGGATAACCGTCGCGGATACGCGGCCCTGCGCCGAATATACTTCGGCAATCAGGTCGGCGTCCGCTTCGGCCTGTTGAGGCGTGAATACGCGGCGGGTTTGGGACGATATCGCTTCGAGCAGGAGATCATCTTTTACGCGGCGATTGCCCTCGATGCTGATCTGGTTGATGGTCGGGTATTCCTCGACCGCAATGACCAACGTACTGCCACGCGGTGTAAGTTCGACTGTTTCAAAAACACCACTGTCAAGCAAACGCTGGAAGGCATCATTCAATTGTCCTGCCGTAACAGTCTGCCCCGGTTCGATTCCGGTGCGGGCGATAATCGTCGAAGTCTCGATCCGTCGATTGCCCTCAACTTCGAAGCTGTTGATGGTGTAAGATTGCGCCTGTGCGGGCTGCGTCAGAACCAGTAAACCCGGTGTAGCAAAAAGGAAAAAGAACGTTAGTGCCTGCCACAAAATGTTGCTTTTCCGCCCCCGCGAGCCGCAGTATGTGCCCGTGCGCCTGCTGTCAGTCATTTTTATCACTACCCAGAATTTTCAGCCTTTAGCTGCTGAGTAGCCCGATTGTGGGGCCATGTCAAAAGACGAAAAAGCAAAAACGGCCCATAAGGCCGTTGCACGTAAGTCAGACATGTTCAGGAGAATCACAAACCGAGCAGATAACCACCAACAGCTAGGGCCAGTGCGGTCACGGCAAAGCTGAGCAGCATATCCCAGTTCAACTGGAACAGGACGCTGACACTCTGATAGGATTTTTGAAACGCCTTGGTCATTGAACTCAAGCCTACACTTATCGATGCACCCCAATAAGATAGGCTTGAATTGCGGCAATTTTGCGTCGGAACGGTGCCAAGATCGCCTTAATCAGCAGAACAGATCATTACTGACCGAGAAAAGCATCAATGACAGGATCAGTGTGACACCGACCCCCATCAGTACCCTCAGCGCTTTATCACTGGGTGGTCTACCAGACACAGCTTCATAAGCGTAGAATAGCAAATGCCCCCCATCCAAGGCTGGGATCGGGAACAGGTTCAGCAACCCGACCGCCGTTGACAATACGGCGATAAAGAAGATGAAGTTCTGAGCCCCCTGGCTGGCCATAGCACCCGAGGTTTCGGCAATACCGATCGGCCCGGAAATGTTGCAGGTGCTGATCGCTCCGGTGATCATGTGCCACATTCCCGACAGTGAGCCTTCGATGATGCGCCCGGTTTGGACCACGCCACCTTCGATCGAATCCCAAATGCCCGCTGGAACGGTTTCGGGATCGATCATCATGCCGCCGACGATACCGATGCGCCAATGGGTGATGAAACCACCATCGGACGTCGGCTCGTCGGTGCGTCGGGGCGCAAGTGCAAATTCTAAATCCGCCCCGTCGCGCCATACATCCAGCAGCAATACGCGCCCGTTCGATCCTTCGACATGTTCTTTAAGCTGCTCGAACGCAAAGATCGGATCACCGTCTACCGCCGTGATTACGTCGCCTTGCTGCAACTGTATGTCCATCGCTGCACTGCGCGGCGTAACCTGTTGGATTAGCGGTGGAAAGAGCCAAGGTGCCACGACATCAGTGGTCTCTCCATCTCGGATAACCGTATAGTCCAGCTCTGGTTCTACAGGCAGCGAATTGATGAAATCGGACCAGTTGCTTGCGTCATCGAAATCCGGTGTTGGAATGCCTGCGATGGCAATAATCTCATCGCCCTCCTGCAAACCCTGAATTGTACCAGGCAACGGCTGCAGTGCGCCGACAGTCAAAGGTTCACGGGATACACCCTGCGACCAGAAAATCAGGCCAAACACCAATATCGACATCACGAAATTAAAGACCGGCCCTGCCGCAACAGTAGCCGCACGCGCCCAAAGCGGGGCGCCGTGCATGGTGCGGCGCAGCTCTTCCGGGCTTTGTGCAGAGATCTCACTCATCGCGTCTACGTCTTTGCCGGACGCGGCATTGGCATCCCCCAGGAATTTGACATAACCGCCAAATGGCAGCAGCGCGACCTGCCAGCGAGTGCCGCGCTTGTCTACGCGGCTCCATAGAACCGGGCCGAAACCGATCGAGAACACTTCGGCATGAATGCCAGACCACCGACCAACGATGTAGTGGCCGTATTCGTGCACCGCGACAATCACTGAAAGCGCAATAACGAAGGCTATTATCGTGTAGAGCAGATTGCCAAATTGCGGGATCAAAGAGAGTATGTCCAAAAGTTCTATCCTGCTCGTTCCAATACGGTTTCATCGACCCACTGACGTGCGAGATGGTCCGTTTGCTGTACATTATCAAGGGTCAATGGTGCATCAATCAGGCTGTCTGAGGCCTCAAAGCGCTCCAACACGGCCGACACCGTGTCTGCCATATCCAAAAAACGTATCCGGTTTTCTATAAAGTGGTCCAATGCGCGCTCTTTGGCGGCGTTGAAGATCGCACCGGACAAGCCGCCGCGCTGCATCACTTCGCGGGCAAGACGCAAAGCCGGGTAACGCGCTTCATCCGGTGCATGAAATCGCAACTGACCCAGTTGCGCGAGATCCAGACGCGCAACAGGTAAATCGCGCCGTTCGGGCCAATGCAGCGCGTACCCGATGGCATGGCGCATATCCGGAGCACCCAGATGCGCCATCAAGGCGCCGTCCTGAAATCCGACCAGTGCGTGAACGATGGATTCGGGGTGCACGAGGACTTCGATATTCGATGGATTAACGCCAAAATATTCTTTGGTTTCTATAACTTCCAATGCCTTGTTGAACATAGATGCGCTGTCGATCGTAATCCGCTGTCCCATGTTCCAGTTCGGATGACTCGATGCCTGTTCAACAGTCGCCTTTGCCAGATCGCCGAGCGGCCAATCCCGGAACGCTCCACCGCTTGCGGTGATAATGATCCGTTCAACGCTTGTCATATCCTCGCCCACAAGCGCCTGAAAAACTGCCGAATGTTCGCTATCCACGGGTAATAGCGTGGCGCCATGCGCCCGAGCCGTTTCCAGAACCAGCGGCCCGGCACAAACCAGCGTTTCCTTGTTGGCAAGCGCGAGTGTCGCCCCTTGTTTCAATGCTTCGATCCCCGGAGCCAATCCTGCGGAACCGACAATTGCAGACATCACCCAATCCGCCGGTCGCGCCCCGGCCTCGATCAGAGCGGCCTGCCCCGCAGCCGCTCGCACTCTGCTGCCGGCCAATGCGTCACGCAGATCATCGAGTTTGTCATCAAACGCAGTCACCGCCACGTCTGCATCCAGGCGCACCGCATCGCGTGCAAGCTGCGCGACGTTGCGTCCACCGGTCAACGCGACCACGTCATAGGCATTCGGATTTCTTGCGATCAGATCAATCGTATTCTGGCCAATGGAACCAGTCGCACCAAATATGGATACCCTTCGCATCACATACCTCCGGGCGCGTAAAACAGCCCTGCGAGCAACACAAAGACTGACGCGCCCATCATCCCATCAAACCGATCCAGAAACCCGCCATGCCCGGGTATAAGGTTTGAGCTGTCCTTAACGCCAAAGCCACGTTTTGTCGCGCTTTCAACAATATCACCGATCTGGCTGGCCATAGAGGCAAGAACCGAGACAACGATAAAAGCAATGCCGAAACCGGCATAGTGCGCAAAAACTGTTCCGACCAGCGCGGCGGCAACCCAGCCTCCAACCGTACCGGACCATGTCTTCTTGGGGCTAACTCTGGGCCAAAACTTAGGTCCGCCAAGCGTTTTGCCCACAAAATACCCGGCGACATCCGTGGCCACGACCACAAGGATCAGCCAAACCATCCATCCAAATCCCAGGTTTTCTCGGATCGATATGAATCCCAGCCCCGACATCGCGATCCAAAGGGCAAACAGGACGTATATCCCGCGCGCACGGTTGATCTGTCCTGCTCCTACCAATGCCGGGGCCACCAAACATGGAAGCTTGTATAGCGGTGGTAGATGATAGCTTAGGACCACGGCGAACCCGGTCAGTATCGCCAGCTGAATCGCGACACCCTGACGTTCTGGGTCGATCATCCGGATCAGTTCCCATATCATCAGACCGCAGACGGTGCCGATAAATATCTCAAACCACAGGCCGCCTAGCCAAACTTCGACTGCCGCAATAGTCACAAGAACCGAAGCCGACAAAACCCGGGCAGTCAGATCAGACCATCGGCCATCACTCATGCCGGGACCGCTCCAAACCGCCGTTCACGCGATCCATAGTTGCGGCACAGCCGTTCCAGTTCTGCAGCGGTGAAATCAGGCCACAGAGTATCGATGAATTCGTACTCGGAATAGGCAGACTGCCACAGCAGGAAATTAGAAATCCGCGCTTCACCACTGGTACGGATCACCAAATCGGGGTCAGGCAGAACGCGCGTGTCCAGATATTTGGGCAGAGTTTCCTCGTCCACGTCCTCGGGGCGCAGAATGCCATCGGCAACGTCACGTGCCAAACGTCTGGTCGCGCGCGCCACCTCGTCACGACCGCCATAGTTCAAGGCAACGGTTAGATGAACCAGGTCATTGTTCTGTGTTTCGCGTTCAAGCGTATCCATCAGCTCGGTCAACTTGGCATCCAGCCGAACTCTATCCCCAATGAAACGGACCCGAATGCCGTTATCTTTCAAGGTCTTGGTCTCTTTGACGATGTAACGGCGGAACAAGCTCATCAGGCCTGCAACTTCGACCTGAGTGCGTTTCCAGTTTTCAGTCGAAAACGCAAATACTGTCAGATACTTGATCCCTAAACCCGGGCAGGCCTCGACCACCTCACGGACGCGGCGCGCACCTGCATGATGGCCAAACAATCGAGGCCGCCCGCGTGACTGTGCCCAGCGACCGTTGCCGTCCATGATGATAGCAACGTGGCGCGGCCCTGCAATCGGAGAGGTATCGGGATCCTTTGGCATATCCGAGGCTCAGACCTGCATGATCTCGGCTTGTTTGGTCTCGAGCGCATCATCGACGGATTTGATCATGGTATCCGTCAGCTCCTGAACCTCGGTTTCCCAGAATTTCTGATCGTCCTCGGACATGCCGTCTGCCTTGGCCTTTTTGATCTGGTCCATGCCATCACGGCGCACATTCCTGATCGAAACCCGTGCGCTTTCTGCATATTGACCCGCGACCTTGCCGAGCTCGCGACGGCGTTCTTCGTTCAGTTCGGGAATCGGCAGCATGATGATGGTACCATTCAGTTGCGGGTTAATACCCAAACCGCTTTCCCGAATGGCCTTTTCAACTTTGCCGACGAGGCCCTTGTCCCAAACATTCACGGTTACCATGCGCGGTTCAGGGACGTTCACGGTACCAACCTGATTGATCGGAGTCATCGCGCCGTAAGCATCGACCATGACGGGCTCAAGCATTGAAGCCGATGCACGACCGGTCCGCAGCGAAGCGAATTCGGTTCTGAGGTTGGCCATGGCACCGTCCATACGGCGTTTCAGATCATCGGTATCGAGTTCGAAATCATCAGACATGCTGCTCACTCCCCGTCTTCAGGTGATGTTCGGATGGGTCTTAAGCCATCACAAATGGGATGTATAGCAATCATGGTCACGAAATGTGGCAATGGCCAGAACTGTTTCCGGCATTTCGGCCTCATTCCCGACAATTGGGTCGGCCGGATGCATGCTCCGGCCGATCCGTTGTCTGTTTTGTCTATCAAGCGTTCACGTTTACCACGACGCGCCCTTTTACCTGACCTTGCAGGATGTCCGCTCCCAACTGGGGCAGATCAGAAAGGGTTGCTGAATGGACCATCGCCTCAAGCTTATCCATAGGCAGATCGGTTGCGATACGCGTCCAGGCACGGACCCGGTTGTCATATGGCTGCATCACGCTGTCGATGCCCAACAGATTTACACCGCGCAGCAGGAATGGGATCACGGTTGCGGGCAGCGCCGCACCACCGGCAAGGCCAACCGCAGCGACCGAGGCCCCATACTTCATCTGCCCCAGCACGCGGGCAAGCATCGCTCCGCCCACCGCATCAACACATCCGGACCAAGTTTCACTTTCCAGCGGACGCTTGGTGGTCTCGTTCAACTCGTCACGCGGGACAATTGTGGTTGCACCCAGTGATTTCAGGTATTCTTCGGTTTCAGGACGCCCGGTCACAGCTGCAACCTCATAGCCCAGATGGGCCAAAATGGCCGTCGCGACCGAGCCGACACCTCCTGCGGCACCTGTGACCAACACCGGGCCATGACCCGGCTGCAAACCTTGATCCTCCAGCGCCATGACGGCCAGCATAGCGGTGAACCCGGCAGTGCCAACTGCCATCGCCTGCCGTGTATCCAACCCATCCGGCAACGGCACCAGCCAATCTGCCCGCGCGTTTGCTTTTTGTGAATAGCCGCCCCAATGCGCTTCACCTACGCGCCAGCCCGTCAGCACGACCTTGTCGCCAGGTTTGTAGCGTGCATCCGAGGACTGCTCGACCGTGCCCGCATAATCGATGCCCGGAATATGAGGATAGCTACGCACCAGACCACCGCCTTTGGGCGACATGCACAGACCGTCCTTGTAGTTCACCGTTGAATATTCAACGGCGATCGTCACTTCTCCATCCGGCAGCGTATCCAGAGAAATCTGCTTCACCGAAGCGCTTGCGAGGCCACTTTCTTCATCTTTTTCAACGACAAGTGCATTAAACATGAACTTACTCCTTCTATTGCCTCAATCGGCTGTGTTCCTGAAACAAGGGCTTAGCGCCAGAATTTTTCCTGCACCTCGGCCCATCGCATTCCATGTTCGGTCATCAATTCAATCCGCGTACCTGGCGCCCAATGGGACCGGTCGACCATTCCAATGGCTACATTCACTCCAAACTCGGGTGAATACGCAGCCGAAGCCACCTGCCCGACCTGCCGGCCCCCGGCCATCAGCGGCCAAGATTCGGTGCACGGTCCGATCTCACCTTCAATGACAAGCGGACGGATCTGCCGGGGCGGACCGTTTTTCGCCTGATCCGCCAAAGCGGCTTTGCCGATATAATCCAGCGGAGAATTGCAGAACCGTGCTAGCCCGCATTCATAGGGCGTATTCTCGCGCCGCATGTCCGACCCGAAACTCAACAGACCGCTTTCAACACGCTCAATCCCGTTCGGGCAACCTGCCCGCACGTTCAGATCGCGGCCATTGGAAAACAGCGTGTCCCATAGTGGCATGCCATAATCCGTCCCTTCGACGTATATCTCGAACCCGCCTTGTTTTGACCAGCCAGACCGGGCGACGACGAATGATGTATCTTCAAACGCCAACCGTTTATATCGAAAGAACTTTATATCCCTGACTTCATCACCAAAGACGCGCGTCATCAGCTCGTCCGCCTTGGGGCCTTGTACCGCCAAGGGCGACACATCCGGCTCAGAAATATCGACATCCAGCCCCAGCGCAATCACGATTCCCAGAGCAAACTGCCAAAGGTCACCATCGGCAACCGACAACCAATAGTGATCATCCGCCAGTTTGATCGCAACAGGATCATTCAGCATGCCGCCATTGTGATCTACTATCGGCACATAATAGCACTGGTTCGCCTGCATTTTGTCCATATCGCGCGGGCTGAGCATCTTCATCAGCCGCAACGCATCCGGACCTTTGATCTGTACCTGCCGCTCACACGAGACATCCCAGACCTGAACATGCTGTTTCAGATGCGCCGCATCAGCCTCGATGCTTTCAAAAACCGTCGCAAGCAGCATGTGATTATAAACGGTATACCCTTTGACGCCTTCGGCCTCGACGCCCGGAGTGAATGGGGTTTTGCGCACGCGCCGGTTCGGTGAGATGACTGCCATGTCAGAAATCCTCTGGCAGAAAGACAAGATCGCTGACAGGTGCCTGCGAACCAGCCTCGGTCAGCATTTGGTGCAATTGTCCGCGATGATGTGTCTGATGATTGAACATATGAATGACGCATTGCCAGTAAGGCTTTGTTACGTCGTTCTCTTTTGCAGCCGAGTACCACGTGAACGAACCGCTCAGGACATCATCCCCCAACGTATTGGCCCATCTGGCAATACGGGCGTCAATCGTATCGCGCAGCGGCAGCCAGTCGGCCATGCCAGGGCAGATCGAGACACTCTCAGGAATGCCGCCACCTGGCCCCGGTCCTTTGTCAAACCGGGAAATCCAGATCCAATCCCCCCAAAGCAGATGATTGGCAGTTCCCATGATCGACCCGAAAAAAGCGCCGCGATCCCGTGTCAATTCTTCGTCTGAAAGAGCTTTGAGAAAGCTCTTTAACTGGTTGTTTTGCCAGTGGTTATATCGCGCCATTTCACGGGCATAGGCACCGGTTATCATTACTTAGGCCCGTGCCAGTCAATCGGGCAGATCTCGGCTGACTTGCCGCCGAAGTCCCATACGCGACCATAGTCGCGCACCTTGGATTTCGTGCCTTTTGCTACAATGATGTCCGGCCCCATCCAGTATTTCGAATTTGAAACCATCACTGGGTGCTCTGGGTCTTTGCCAGCAAGCATTTCGATCTCACCCTGAATCTTGCGCCCTATCATGATCCGGCGTTTGGTGCCGTCCCTTTCGATCTGAACCGGTGCACGTTCAGCCCCTATGATCTCGCTGACCAACATAGTGAACAGCCCGGTTGTGCCACCTGCCTGACCGCTGAATATCTGCAACAGTCCATTATAAGCCTTGCCGCTGGCACGTTCATCCACATAAGCCGCGACTTTCCACTGGCCTTCGCCCATGCGTCCGGGGATATCAACCAACAGGCCCACATTCAGTCCGGACAAATCTTCGCCTTCGTAGTGGCCTTCGTCGATCGCGATACCCATCCACGCGTGGCAATGCCCTTCGGTCGGAGGGTGTGCACCCAGCGAAACCACGCATGGGCAGAATACGTCACATGAACAGTTCAGGATCAGTTCACCCTTAACCGCCCAATCGGTCGGGCTCATCTCACGCCGCTTGGGATTTGGCATCCGGCTGTCAATTCTTTGACTGACCGGCAGCTTGTCTGCATCCGGTTTTCTGTTTTTAGCCATCGACTTATCCTCCGTAAACAATGTGATGAGCGAGCAGGGCAAAACCACCCGCAATCAAGACGAATCCCATAGGACGGGTCACGGCGTGCCCGATCTGGGGAAGTTTTTCCAATACCATGAACAGGGTCGCCAGCCCCATCCAGAGCAGGCTCATGACGCCGCCGACAAAGCCCAACGCCATGAAGCCCCAGCAGCAACCGACACAGAACGCACCCAGTCCGACGCCCATGCGTACACCGCCGCCGAATCCGGTTTTCCAGTGGCCCAGAAAATACGTCATCGGTGCATGGCAAACACCGTGGCAGACTTCTTTCGCCCGAGAAAACTGAAAGGCACCCACGGTGATCAACAGGCCGGCGGCCAGATATGGCGATTTAGCGATTCCCAACATATCAACCGCTCCGCCAAACAGCAGCGCCAATTGCAGGCCAGTGATCAGCGCAGCAAAGCCCACCCAAACTATGAAGTATCCGGATAGAACGCCCAGCCACCCTGCCCGCGTACCGTTCGCGCTGCGGATCAGATCATCATAACTGCGCAACGTGGGCACCAAAGTCGGCAGCATCATGGCCGCCATCATGATCGCCCACATCCAGAAAAGTGGGCCGAACTCGGCCATGGGCATATACATGTCCATACGCGGATCCATGGCCGCCATCGCCTGACCCATCGGTCCGGGTCGACCGATCCAGTCCACGTCCATATCGCGGCTCATCGAGACCATCATCCACCACGACCAAAGGATCGTGATGTAGAAGCCCAACCAAAGCGCGCTGCGGAAAATTGAGCGACTCACTTGCTCCTCCCGACTCAACTCTCTTGCTTTTCAAATGTCAGACTTTTAAATGTCAGACAAATAAAAATTACGCATCGCCGAAAACAACCATGAAAATCGACCCTCAGAGTACTGCAGATCTGTCCGCTCAAATTGCTCAGGCGATCCGGGACGCAATTATCTCGGGTCGGCTGATCGTAGATGAGCGTCTGCCCTCAGAATCTGAGTTGGCCGATCAGTTCAAAGTATCACGGCCTACGGTTCGCGAAGCATTGAAACGTCTGGCAGCGCAGTCCCTTATCCGCACGCAACGCGGGGCATCGGGTGGTGCGTTTGTGAACCGACTGAGTTTTGAGGACGCCTATTCCCAACAAGTCACAACCTCGACACTGCTGCTGTCGATGAACGCAGTCAGTTTCGACACCGCATGCGAAGCGCGTTATGCGCTCGAACGTGCATGCGCTGCTTTGTCGGCACAACGTCGTACCGCGGATCAACTTGCCACCATGCGGGCCGAGATTTTTCGTCAGGCGCAACCAGGTCTCACAGATGAGGCTTTCTGCGCGTCCGACGTCGCCTTTCATCGCGCGCTTGTGGATGGCGCGGGCAACCCCGTTCTGTCCTACCAATTGGCCGGCGCGGTCGAGGCTATGCAACCTCTGATGAACATGATTACGTTCACGGCCCGATCCCGCGAAGAGATCATCGCCCTCCACAGTGACATCACAGACGCACTAGAAGCGCGTGATGCCGGCTCGGTCGATGCAGCATTGATCAAACTTGAGGCCTACACACGGCAACTGGCGCAGGACGTGGCCGAAAGACGACGCAAACCCGCCTGACCACAGGCAAAAAGGAACGAAGGACGGCGAGGTGCCCGAGCAGGCAGCATGACATCCGGCGTTAAGACCGGAACTTCCAACATGAATTGAAGATCAATGACTTACGGGAGGACGTTATGAACCAAAGACCGGACCCAACCTTTTACCCATCAGCCAAACTGGCGATGGAGGGCCCCACTGAGACGCTTGCATTCACGTTGATGCTAAGCCCTGATTTTTCCCAACCAGACGGTTTGGCCGTCGTGAACGTGGATCCGACTTCGGATGATTACGGAAAAATTGTTCATCAGGTGATCATGCCAGAAAAAGGCGATGAGTTTCACCATTTCGGGTGGAACGCTTGTTCCTCTGCGCTGTCACCGCTTAGTGGTCATGCGTTTCTGGAACGCCGCTACCTCATTGTTCCTGGTATACGATCCAGCCGGATCTACATTATCGACGTAAAGAACCCGCTTGAGGCCAAGATACACAAGATCATCGAACCCGAAGAAGTCTTTGCAAAAACTGGATATTCCCGCCCGCACACGATCCATTGCGGACCGGAGGGGATCTACGTGAGCACGCTTGGAGGCGGTGGCGAAGACGGCACGGACGGCCCACCGGGCATTTTCATCATGGATTGCGAGAGCTTCGAGATCATTGGGCGCTACGAGATCGAGCGAGGTATCCAAGACAAACACTACGATTTCTGGTGGAACCTGCCACGTGACTATATGGTCAGTTCGGAATGGGGGCTGCCTCCGCAATTCGAAAATGGCATCGTGGCCGAGGATCTGCTTTCGAACAAATACGGGCACAGCATCCATTTCTGGAACCTACGCAGCCGGACCAATATTCAGACCATTGATCTGGGTGAAAATCACCAGATGGCCCTGGAAATCCGGCCCGCTCACGATCCGGTCAAACAATATGGGTTCTGTGGTGTGGTGGTTGACACGACCAACCTGCAGGGCGCGATCTTTACTTGGTGGCGTAATGATGATGGAACGTTCGAGGCCAAGAAGACCATCACGATCGATCCGCAGCCCGCTGATCCTGATGACTTGCCTGAATTGCTGAAAGGCTTCTCTGCCGTTCCGCCACTGGTCACGGATATCGATCTCAGCTTAGACGATAAATACCTTTATGTGGCCTGTTGGGGCACGGGTGAGATGCATCAATACGATGTCTCTGATCCGATGAACCCGACCCTTGCGGGCAAAGTCGAGATCGGGGGGATCGTCAAGAAAACAAAACATCCCAACGAGCAAGACTTTGGTTACGGGCCGCAGATGGTTGAAATCAGCCGCGACGGAAAGCGGGTATATTGGACCAATTCGCTTTATTCCACTTGGGATGATCAGTTCTATCCCGGTGAACGTGGGGCTGCGATGGTCAAGGCGGATGTTGGCGAAAAAGGGGGTCTGACATTGGATCCGAAGTTCTGGGTCGACTTCCCCGACGGATATCGGGCCCACCAAATCCGGCTTGAGGGTGGAGACTGTTCTACCGATAGTTTCTGCTACCCATCGGTCTGAGTTGGAAACTCTGATGACATCAACGGCTGGTCTCTGGCTGGCCGTTGTGCTTAGCGGCGCATATCATGGCCTGAATCCCGGAATGGGCTGGCCGCTTGCGGTATCTTCGGCGCTGATGGAACAACGGCCATCAGCTTTGTGGCGCGCATTGACCGCCCTGGCTGGTGGTCATTTCGTCGCCATGCTGGGGGTCCTACTGCCATTTGCTATGATGGCAGTTCTGGTTGAATATCAACGCGAAATTCGTATCGGTGCTGCGCTGATTGTGATCACAATGGGTGTTTACATCGCCATAACACGCCGGCATCCCCGGATGTTGTCGCGCGTACCGCCAAGCAAATTGGCACTTTGGTCGTTCCTCGTTGCGCTGGCACACGGCGCGGCGTTGATGCTGGTTCCGATTTATCTTGGATTGTGTGGATCAGACGAGTTGGAAACGGGCCAGATCGCAGTCTCTCAGATCATGGCGAGCAATGGCCTGCTCGTACTGACGGTCGCTGCACTTCACACAGCCGCCATGATCCTTGGCGGGGGCATTCTGGCCTTCGCCGTCTATCGCTGGCTGGGCCTTCAATTTCTGTCACGCAGTTGGTTCAATCTGGAACTTGTCTGGGCTCTCAGCCTGATCGCGGTCGGAGTTATAGGTTTGTGGTCAGCGATTTAGATGCTTTTCTTTACATAGTGCTGCGCTAGACTCTGCGGGCAGAGCAGAAAGGGAAAAAGTCCATGATCACAGCCCTTAACGTGATTGCCGCCTTGCTGACCATCGGCTTTGGTTTGTTCGGATTTCTGGCCCCGGCCTACACAGCCAACGCGCTGGACCTAGCCCCCACCAAAAGCACCATGGGACTTAGTGAGATGCGAGCCTCGGTTGGCGGGTTGTTCGTGGTGACAGGTGCCGTGGTTCTCTGGCTCAACACACCGATGGCATATGCCATGCTGGGCGTTGTTTATGCAGGGGCGGCGTTGGGTCGGTTTGTGTCTTTGGCGCTGGATAATCCCCCGTTCGTCAAGGCGCTGACTTTTGGTGGAATCGAGCTTGTTCTGGCCCTTTGGCTTATTCTTGCCAACATGAACAGAGCTGCTTAACTTATTGAATTTGATATAAGTCAACCTTAGCATTCCGGGTTTGCATCCGACCACGTCCTAACCTATATATGAGGGGTCCTTCGGGACTATGGACATAAACGCGCTCGTAATAAGCGGATCGGACCCGGGGGCGGTACCCGGCGGCTCCACCAACATCCTTCGTTTGAGGATCATGGGGCCGAAATAGGATCGACGAACGTCTAAAGGGGTTAGCTTTGTCTCGGCTGTCTGCCACCGTTACCGGCGAAACTAGTACAATTGCAAACGACAATCGTGCTCCGGTTGCAGTTGCTGCGTAAGCAGTAGCAAGACCGAAACTTAAGCCCTTGCGCCTAGCCGCGTAAGGCGGGGTTCGCAGGTACCTGGCAACAGAAACCTGCATTTTACCGATTATGTCTGCTCCATGCCCATAACTCACCTGGGATTCAGGGTTTATTCATTTCTCTGATCCATCTTCCTGAACAAGCGACAGGAGGGCTGAGATGACGAATTCTGACAGGCTTAGGGCGTGGTATTCAGAGGTCTGGGAACAAGGCAATACCGATGCAATCGATCAGTTTTTTGCCCCGGATACGATGGCCGAAGGGTTGATACCCGAAATGCAGGTTGGGGCGGACGACTTTCGCGATCTGGTCATGGCGTTTCGTCATGTTCTGGGCGAGATCACAGTCGAACTGCCGAAGATCATCGAAAATGGTGATTGGGTCTCGGGTATTCTGCATGTCCGCACCTTCCGGGCCGATAACGGTGCCCCGCTTGAAGTTACCGGACAAGTCATGGCGCGCTTCAAAGGGGACAAGATGGTCGAGGCCTATAATCAGTTTGATTTCATTACACTTTTTGAACAACTGGGGCAGTTCCCACAGGATACTCTTCCGGTTTGCATGACCGGGCAAAGGTTGGACTGGGCCTGATAAACTTGACCGCAAGCTTGACCCATCTCGCATTTGCACGCTAGCAGAGGATCAAGGGGTAAGCTTGCGAACACCCCGTGAGGCGGCAGCCCAAGTTCGCATGTATCCAAAGCAATAAGGAAACATGCAATGGCTGCCCCCAATGCAATTACACCCCGACAACTCTTGCGCCTGATCGGTACGCCTCAGGCTCCTATCCTGTTTGATGTGCGCACAGATGGGGATTTCGACGATGATCCCTCCCTCATACCCGGCGCATTCCGAATGCCATATCAAAATGTTGATGGCATAAGAAATCATACCGGCGATCATTCTTGCGTAGTAATTTGCCAGAAGGGCAAAAAGCTGAGTCAGGGCGTTGTTTCATGGCTGCAGGCTGAAGGGGTGGTGGCAGAATTTCTGGAAGGTGGAATGTTCGCCTGGCGCGCTATGCCGGGCGCAATGGTCGTGCCTGTGCCTGCCCTTCCTGCAGTTGCAAAAGGCAACACGGTCTGGGTGACGCGGCGCCGCCCCAAGATTGATCGCATCGCGTGCCCCTGGCTGATCCGCAGGTTTGTCGACAGGCGCGCTCGGTTCCTGTTTGTAGCACCGGATGAAATTCAGGGGGTTGCCGAGCACTTCGGCGCCACACCCTTTGATGTTGAAGGAACTGATTGGAGCCATCGCGGCGACAATTGCACCTTTGACACGATGCTGGATGACTTCAAGCTTCGATCTGAGCCTCTGGACCGCATGGCCACGATCATACGTGCCGCCGATACAAACAGGCACGATCTGGCGCCTGAGGCCGCCGGGTTGCTGGCCCTTTCGGTCGGCTTGTCGCGCCAGTATCGGGATGACCAACAACAATTGCAGGCTGGAATGCACATCTATGATGCACTCTATCGCTGGGCGCGCGATGGCTCTAGCGAGACGCATGACTGGCCCGCGGGTCACGGCAAATGACCCCTTCATATCAAGAGTTGATCAGGGTGTTTGGGCGCATCGGGCTGCTGTCCTTCGGCGGCCCCGCCGCCCAAATTTCACTGATGCATCAGGAGCTGGTCGAAAAGCGCCCCTGGTTGGACGAACAGACCTATCTGCGCGCGCTTTCCTTATGCATGCTGTTGCCAGGTCCCGAGGCCATGCAGCTTGCCACTTATGCAGGTTGGCGGCTGCGCGGCGTGGCCGGAGGGTTAATCGCGGGCTGTTTGTTTGTACTGCCAGGTGCTCTGGTGATCGCGCTGCTGGTATTGCTTTATGCGGCCTATGGTACATTGCCTTTGGTTCAAGCCGGATTCTTGGGCATCAAGGCCACGGTGATCATCATCGTCCTGCAAGCATTACGGAACCTATCGAGGAAAGCGCTTACAGACGTCGAGCACCGGGTTATCGCGGGCCTAGCCTTTTTGGGGATCTTTGTCTTCAACCTGCCCTTCCCGCTAATCATACTGTGCGCTGCCGTTTGGGGATTCGTGACTTCGAAAGACGACAAGCCCGTTGCCGTTCAAACCAGCCCAACACTTGCCAATCCTGTTCGCACAGCGGTTTTCTGGCTTATTCTTTGGCTGGGGCCGTTGTTTGTTCTGTCTTTGAGCGGTCAGGAACTGCTCAGCGATCTGGGCTGGTTCTTTGCCCGCCTTGCGGTTGTAACTTTTGGCGGTGCCTATGCGGTGCTGGCCTATATGACCCAGACCGTGGTCGAAACCTACCAATGGATCAGCACGGACCAGATGATCGACGCGCTAGGTCTAGCCGAAACCACGCCTGGGCCGCTGATTCTGGTGACTCAATTTGTGGCCATGCTTAGCGGTCAGATTGCCGGAGGCGCCTCGCTAGCGTTTGCGGCGGGCATTGTCGCTTTATGGGCGACGTTTGCACCGTGTTTTCTGTGGATTTTTCTTGCAGCCCCGCATCTGGACAGAATCGCCGAGCGTCCGCGTCTTGGGGCCGCGATGCACGGAATCACAGCTGCGGTCGTCGGAGTGATTCTCAACCTCTCCGTGTGGTTCGGGCTAAACGTCTTGTTCACCTCAATTCCGGGGTGGCATTGGGGACCAGTTTCTCTCCCCCTACCCGACCCTTCGTCGCTTGAATTCAGCGCACTTGTGCTGACCGTTCTGGCTGGCCTGTTGATTTTTCGTATGAAATCCGGTTTAGCAACCACACTTGGTATCATGGTTCTGGCCGGACTAGGCATGCAGATTTTGTAATCAATACAGCCCAGCACAGCCTTTCGTTTCCGTCCGAATGAACTATGCTGGGATTAACCACTTTCGAGGATCAACCATGTCGCAAGACATCGACTACGGGAATCTGATGCACACGGCCATGCGAGGCCTGATCAAGACCGTCCTGACCGACGTGTCCGAAATCGGCCTGCCCGGTTCGCATCATTTCTTTATCACTTTTGATACACGGCATGAGGGCGTTGAGTTGGCCGATTGGCTGCGTGAGCGCTATCCAGGCGAGATGACGATTGTCATGCAGCACTGGTTTGAAAACCTCGAAGTCGGTGACGATGGCTTTTCGATTACGCTGAATTTCGGGGATGCGCCGGAACCGCTTTACATCCCCTATCTGGCGATCAAAACCTTCGTGGATCCTTCGGTTGAGTTTGGCTTGCGCTTTGAAAGCCCGGAAGACGAGGACGAAGAGATCCATGTGACGGAAGAGGCCCCGATTGAGCTTGAGGCCGAAGAGACGGAACCTCAGCATGATGCGGATGTGGTCTCGCTGGACAGCTTCCGGAAATGACCCAGAAAACCCCGCTTGATGCGGGGTTTATTCTTTTTGAAGGAATGTCTCGACCGAGCGCGACTTAACCCCATCACGAAACCGGGAAAATGACAGGTCGAGCCCGCCATCAGCTAGTGTCCGGTCAAATTGCTGAAGCTCATAGCCACCGTTTTCGGCTATGAACAACGAAAACACCGTCAGAGTATCTCCTTCGATCCGCCCCCAAACAAAGGGTTCCCCTTTCATCGGGTCAAGCGGCACCTCATGACCAAACACATTTCGCTTCATGGCCGCAGAATAAACATCGGGCCGATCCGAGCTTTGAAAATCAACCGAGTATTTCTCATCCTTGATGCGACCGTCGGCTTTGTAAGTCGTGGTGGTCCAACTCACGTTGAAGCCCCCTTTAATTTCCTGAATCGAAACGCTCATATCCCGAGGGGTCGCCGTACCATCCGCATCAACAACGTCGGCTGAACCGGTATAGTCGCCCACGAACGGCTCGATTCCCGTCGCCTGAGCGTGTTGCACAAATACTGCCAGCCAAAAACTCGCGGCAAACAATAACGCAAGCGTATACAAAGGGCTTTTGAGAAGTGACACGCGCATGGTTGCCTCCGTCAGGGTTATTGTCCCATCTTAACTTTAGCCCGCCGACGTACAATGGCACTGTTTTCGCTAACAGAAATTATTTGTAGCTGTGCTGCGTCTATACCTTTGCGCGGCCCAAGTTTAAGGTGCGCTCAACTGGCCGATTGCGCCACAGCCTTGCTGCGGGTAAACGGCATACGACTGCATACCAGACCGGAGCGACCGATGTCTCAAACCCGCACTGAATCCGACAGCTTTGGCCCGCTTGAGGTGCCTGCCGATAAGTACTGGGGCGCGCAAACGCAGCGTTCGATCATGAACTTCCCCATCGGCTGGGAAAAGCAGCCCGTCGCCATCGTGCGCGCGTTGGGTGTGATCAAAAAGGCCTGTGCAATTGAAAACAAAGCCATCGGCAAGCTGGACGCCAAGATCGCCGACGCGATCATACAAGCGGCCGGTGAAGTGTTCGAAGGCAAGTTTGACGACAACTTTCCTCTGGTCGTATGGCAAACCGGCTCGGGCACGCAATCCAATATGAACTCGAACGAGGTCATTGCGAACCGCGCGATTGAGATTATGGGTGGCGAGATTGGCTCGAAAGATCCCGTTCACCCGAATGATCACTGCAATATGGGTCAATCCTCGAACGATACTTTCCCCACCGCGATGCACATCGCCACAGCGATGAGTGTGCGCGATGTGTTGATGCCCGGGCTTGAGAAGTTCGCCTCGGCGCTGGATGCCAAGGCAAAAGAGTTTGCCGGTATCATCAAGATCGGCCGCACCCATACGCAGGATGCCACGCCGTTGACGTTGGAACAGGAATTCGGCGGGTATGCGCATCAAATTCGTCAGGGCATTGCGCGTGTAGAAGCTGCAATGCCCGGTATCTATGAACTGGCTCAAGGCGGTACTGCTGTGGGTACCGGTTTGAACACGCATGGCGGCTGGGATGAGGCTGTCGCCAAGAATATGGCCGATATCACCGGCCTGCCCTTTGTGACCGCGCCGAACAAATTCGAAGCTCTGGCCGCACATGATGCCATGGTCTTTTTGTCGGGCGCTTTGGCCACGATTGCCGGTTCCTGCTATAAGATTGCCAACGATATCCGTCTGTTGGGTTCGGGGCCCCGCTCAGGATTGGGTGAGCTTATCCTGCCCGAAAACGAGCCCGGTTCGTCCATCATGCCAGGCAAGGTGAACCCGACACAGGCCGAGGCGCTGACTCAGGTGGCCGCGCATGTGATGGGCAACGACGCAGCAATGAAGTTTGCAGGCTCGCAGGGCCATTTCCAGTTGAACGTCTACAACCCGATGATGTCCTATAACCTGCTGCAGTCGATCCAGCTGCTCGGCGATGCAACCGACAGCTTTACCGAGCGAATGCTGTTGGGCATCAAAGCCAACGAGCCACGCATCGACAAGCTGATGAAGGAATCCCTGATGCTGGTGACTGCTCTGGCACCGACAATCGGGTATGACAACGCCACGACCGTCGCCAAAACAGCGCACAAGAACGGCACAACACTTAAGGAAGAAGCCATTGCGTTGGGCTTTGTGGACGAGGCTACGTTTGATGCGGTTGTACGGCCCGAGCATATGATTGGACCCAAGGACTGATGGGTAAACCGGTTAACCTGAACCGGTTTCGAAAAGAAAAAGCGCGGGCTGAAAAAAAGGCCCGCGCGGATGCAAACGCTGCGAAACACGGGCAATCCAAAGCCGACAGGACCGTTGTAAAGCTGCAGCAAGACCGGCAGCGCCGGGATCTTGACGGTCACAAGGTCGACGAATGAGTGGACGTCCTGTCAAACGCTCCCTGACCTTGCAAGGTCATCGAACATCCGTTTCGCTTGAGGATGAGTTCTGGCAAGCCTTCCGTGATATCGCGCGGGAAAAAGATATCCCAATCAATGTCCTGGCGGCAAATATTGATGCAGAGCGCGACCCGGAAACCGGACTGGCTTCGGCCATTCGTGTCTTCATTCTGAATTGGTATCGACAAACCGATTGAGTACTTGATTTCAAACAATCGCGTCGCTTATCCTTGCGGAGAACAAAAAGGGTACATTCATGAACGATTTGGCAACGGGCCCAGATGGAAAACCTCGGTGTTCGTGGTGCAAGGCCGCCCCCGAATTCTTTGACTATCATGATAACGAATGGGGATATCCGGTTTCCGATGACAGACGACTGTTTGAGAAACTGTGCCTCGAGAGCTTTCAGTCAGGCTTGAGTTGGCGCACCATTCTGTCAAAACGCGAGAATTTCAGGGCAGCGTTTTATAAATTCGATTTCAATAAGATAGCTGAGTTTTCTGATGCCGATATCAATCGACTTCTGGACGACAAAGGCATCGTGCGTCACCGCGGCAAGATCGAAGCCGTGATCAACAACGCCCGCCGTGTGCAGGACCTTATCGCAACCGAGGGATCATTGGCAGCTTATGTCTGGAGGTACGAGCCCGAGACGCCACCCGCCCCGCAAAGCGCATCCACCTCGGCAGAATCCATTGCGATGTCAAAAGACCTGAAAAAACGCGGCTGGAAATTCGTCGGTCCGACGACCGTGTTTGCATTCATGCAGGCCATGGGGCTGATCAACGATCACGCCATTGGATGCGCCATGCACGAAAAAGCGGCGCAGATGCGCCGCGATTTCATCAAACCCGAATAGATTCCCCCCGCGATCAGATCGAAGCGCGGTAGATATTGTCGATATTGCCGCCGAGTGCCGCGTTGAAATCCGCATCAGATTGCTGCTTTGACAATCCCTCGGTCAGTGCGCGCGAGAATGAGGCGATCATTTTGCTGTTTTGGCCAAGCAGGTCGCAGGCCTGCTCGGTCGAGTATCCGCCGGACAGCGCCACAACACGCAGGACGCGCGGGTGATCAGCCACCTCATCATACAGGTTGGCCTGGCTGGGGATCGTCAGCTTCAGCATCACTTCCTGACCCTCGACCAATTGATCCAGGTTCTTCAGAATTTCTGATTTCAGAATGTCCTCAGCCTCGGCCTTGGTTTCCGAGTGGATGTTTACCTCAGGCTCGACAATTGGGACCATTCCCGCATCAGTGACCACGCGTGCGACCTGGAACTGCTGCGCGACAACGTCGGCAATGCCCTGCGCGTTGGCTTCGTGGATAACGGAACGTTCCTTGGTGCCAAAAACACCATCTGCTTTGGACAACGTCTCAGCCAGACCCGGGATCGGCTTCATCATCTGAACACCGTTTGCCTCATCCTCAAGTCCTTTGTCGATTTTCAGAAATGGCACGATACCTTTTTCGGACCACAGGTAATCCGCGACCTTCTTGCCGTCGATTTCTTCGCCCAAGGTCCGTTCGAACAGGATCGCACCAATCACTTTATCCTTGGTGAAATCGTCAGCCAGAATGATCCGAGCGCGCATCTTCTGAATCTCGCCGAACATCTCTTCGTCTGATCCGTAATCCGATGCTTCAACACCATACAAAGCCAGCGCTTTGGGGGTTGAACCGCCGCTTTGGTCCAGTGCTGCGATAAATCCTGCGCCTTCGGACATCTGCGCGCGCTGTTCTGCTTTCGACATAACTCAATCCCGTTCAATATGATTCCGCATTTTCAATCCGCATACAGCATGCCGAAGAGCGATGGTAGTTTGTTAGCGCTCAACCAAGCGCAACCAAATTCCGTCTTTCGATCTAACGGTCAAATGCGCGACCGGTACCGGCGTTTCGTCTGGTATTGTTTCGAATCGGTAACGACGCAAGAGCATCGATAAGATCAAAGGACCTTCTACCATCGCGAACCCTGCGCCCGTGCAGACCCGGGGGCCAGCCGAAAAGGGAATATAGGCCTCGCGCTGGCATTTCTTTCCGTTTTCCGTCGTCCATCGCGTGGGGTCGAAATCGTCCGGCCGGTCCCAAAGCCTTTCGTGCCGATGTAAGTGCCAGGGGCTTACAACGATCTGAGAACCCTGCGAAATACCCCGATCACGGAAGCGTTCAGGACATGTCGCCTCGCGCACCATCATTGGAACTGGTGGATACAGGCGCAAAGCTTCACGAAACACATCGCGGCTAAGTTTTAGTTGGGACATGGTTGAAAACTCGGGCATGTCCAGAGCTTTCGCTTCCTCAGCCAGCTTTTCCTGCCAGTCCGGATACATCGCTATCAGATAGAGCGTCCAAGCCAGTGCAGACGCGCTGGTTTCATGCCCCGCCAAAAAGAAGATGGCGACCTGATCGACCATTTCCTGCGCATCAAACCGGTCTCCAGTTTCCGGATCTGTTGTCGTCATGATCTTGGTGGCCAGATCATCGGGGGCCGATCCGTTTTCGATTGCTATAGCGCGTGCATCCGTCAATCGGCTGATCAGATCCCGAAACTCGCTGGCGGATTGGCGGGTTTTGCGAGAATGAAAACGGGGCATCCAGCTTGGAACGGGCAAGAAGGCGGCCAGGTTCAGCAAGGGCTGTTCGCGCTGATAGATTCTGAATTTATCGAAGACCTGCGCGGCAACCTCATGTTCGATAGGAACCGAAAACAGGGTGCGGAAAATCACATCCGCCGCGACATGGCTTGTGATTTCTTCACATTCCACCTTCTGCCCGACCCTACCTGAAAGCCGATCCGCACAAGCCTGCGCCGCATTTAACATTGCGGGAAACGTGTCTTTCAAACGTCCGCCTTCAAAGGCGGGATCAATGATCCTGCGCTGCCGTTTCCAGACTTTGCCATTGGTCAGGAACACGGACCGGCCCAATAAGGGGCGTAAGCCTTCGCTGATGCGATTTGATTTTGGAAACGCATCCGGGCGCTCTTTCAGAACTGCGCGGATCAGATCGGGTTGGTTGACCATATACGAGCGAAAGAACGGCGTTCGGAATTCAGCCATCCACGCTCGATATAGACGCTGGGGCTGAGCAGACAGCAAGTCTTGCCGAAACAGACGTAGATACCGCCACAACGAGACCTTATCTGGTCGTGTTTCGGGCTTTGGGGGCGTCATGCTTCCACCGCGATGTATTTCGAAACAGCCCGCTCAATGCGCGATCGTGATGGGGCGCGCCTTTCAAACCGCTGTTTCAATGTTTCAGGACCTGCGGTGATGCGGAAATAGTCATAAAGTCCAGGTTGATCGAACGCACAAAGATATTGAAAGTGCAGGCGAAAAAAGCGCCAACGCAATTGCTGCCATCGCGCAGGGGACAGTGTTTGGGTGAAGGCCGCAGAAAGAACCAGCGGCCCGCATTTTTTGGGGCCAGCGACGCCGCTGACCGCGACCGGATCGCACAACGCAAACGCGCAGCCATCCCCTGGTGCAGAGACATCGATCCAAGTCATATCCGCGCGTTCGGACAGATATTTAAGATCAGCGCGAAGCGTGTGTGCCTGCGGTAGAAACGAAACCATTGGCACCACCTGCCCCAAGGTCAGAAAGGATAAGACTGGCTTATCCTGTACACCGCCCCGTCGTCGTAAAACATCTGCCAACACTGACACACCAAGATGGGCGCCAGAGCTGTGACCTACGACCAGCACCTCATCGGTGTCTGTGTCCAGCGTCTCGGTGATCAGGTCAGAAAACTCCCGCAGCCTCGATTGCAGATCTTGCGAGTACGCGCCGTATAGCTTCGCCGAGTGGGCATAGTCATGCATGAGGTAATAAGCGAACAGTCGATTATCGATCTTTCGGAACCATTGCATCAGAGCATAGATTACCCCGGCAGCAGGTACCAAAGACCACCACCCAACGAGTGGTTTCAATACAGCGACTAAACCCCAAGCAATAAACAACGATGCCAAAAGCTGCAGCAGCAGCATTGCCACCGGGTATAGCGCCGCAATTACGGGCCCCTTGCGCAGCTGCATCAGCCGCCAAAGCGTACCGGTCGAGATATATATCCAGGCGGTTCTCGCCAGTTGCAGATAGGTTGCCGGAATCGATTGAGCCATGCTGTCACGCACGATATCGGACCAGACCAGAACCTGAACATCTGCATCAACAGGACTGCCGTCCTGCTGAGAAGTCACCTGCCAGCCGTAGGGACCTTCGCCCGCCCTAGCGCTAATATCGATCTGGTATCCCGATATCTCAGCCTGGGCGTGCCCCTCTTTGCGGTAGAGCTCTCGATATCGGCGCGGATGAATCGGGTCGTAGCCGGGAATGTAAAACACCCGGCGTTTGCGCACCTGCGGTTTGGATTGCTGACTGCTC
The DNA here is from genome assembly GCF_056537585.1 of Ruegeria sp. C9. NCBI lineage: Bacteria > Pseudomonadati > Pseudomonadota > Alphaproteobacteria > Rhodobacterales > Roseobacteraceae > Ruegeria > Ruegeria sp. C9. The sequence continues at coordinate 157,701 of NZ_JBQFRU010000002.1, read as the reverse complement.
ATTACCCGGCCCTCTGCGCCAAAGATTAGCGCAGCGTTGACGCCAAGGTAAGACCTGGCGTCTATCCATCCGCGTTTAATGCCAGAGGGTTAACCGAGGTTTGCCAATGCCGGGAATGTTTCCAGCAGCCACCAGCTGAATTCGGTGAACAAACCGGTGACAAGCATGATGCCAACAAACAGCAGCAGCCCGCCCATCACCTTCTCGATTGTGCCCATATGCGGTTTGATGCGGTTCATAACCGCCATCGAGCGGTTCAGGAACATCGCAGCCAGCAAGAATGGAATGCCAAGGCCTGCCGCATATACGCCGAGCAATACGGTGCCACGCGTGACTGATGCTTCGGAGGCGGCCAGCGACAAGATTGCACCTAATTGTGGGCCGATGCACGGCGTCCAACCGAAGGCGAAGGCCAGTCCCAAAATATATGCCCCGAACACAGATCCGCTGGAGTCACCCGTATCAACGCGTGCCTCACGATCCAACAAAGGAATACGGAACACGTTCAGAAAGTGCAGGCCAAAGACAATGACGACAGCACCCGAGAGTTTGGCGAAAAGCACCTGGTTCTGAAGGACAAACGCCCCAAAGACCGAGGCTGTGAAGCCTAGCAGCAGGAACACTGTCGATAGACCCAAAACAAAAAACAGTGCCGCCAGGGTCGCCTTGCGCCGCGCGCGCGCCTCATCCTGCATCTCGTTGATAGTCACACCGCTCATATACGCGAGGTACGGTGGCACAATCGGCAGCACGCAGGGAGACAGAAAACTTATCAACCCGCCCAGCATGGCGATAAACATGGCAGGCAGAAGGCCCGCGTCTATGATCTCAATTCCGAACATGACTCAGCACATAAGTTATCGCGCGGGTTTCGTCACGAGGCCATTCGGTCACATCCTCGTGGTTGCGCGCTGGACAGTATGGCTCGTTAGAAATATCTCAGCCCCATGACCAATGAGATTGAAACACTGGATGCGTTGGGATTGTTGTGCCCCCTGCCTGTTTTGAAGGCTCGGAAGCGCCTGAAATCCTTGCCTGCGGGGGGTATGCTGCGCGTGCTGGCCGATGATCCAGCCGCGATTATCGACGTACCGCATTTCTGCACCGAATCTGGCCACACACTTGTCTCGCAAGACACAGTGGATGGTCATCAGATATATGTGATCCAAAAATCGGCCTGAGGTTTCTTTGGAACGCACGCTAATGAAAAAAGGCGGGCCAGTTGGCCCGCCTTTTTCTTACTGTCCCAATGACCACCACCCTCGGCGCTTTGGCTTGGCCGGCGCGGGTTCGGGTTCGTCTGCCACTGCCTCCAAGACCGGCTCTGGGGTGGCAGCCTCAATGACTTCGGGTTCTGCTGCCACGGTCGATTCTTCGGCTTCTTCGGCAACCAGTTCAGGCGCTTCAGCAGGTTCCTCTGGCACTTCTTTGGCGACTTCAGAAGCCGACGTTGCTTCGGCGATCTCAAGCTCTGATGGTGCATCAGCACTATCTGGCTCAGCGGCTGGTTCGATGCTTTCAGACTCATCGGCTGGCTCTTGCTGTTCAGCCTCGGCGGCCTCAGCATTGACCGGCTCTTTCTGCGGATCGGAGTTCGCATTATCCGCTTCGGTCTGCGTTTCGCTTGCTTCGACTGTGGCCTCAGTATCCTTTTTGCGTCGGCGCGGTGCCCGGCGCTTTTTCGGTTTGGCCGCTTTCTCAGCATCTTCCTCAGCAACAGGCTCAGCCTCGGTCTGCTTGGTATCGACGCTCTCAGCTTCGTTGCTCGAGTCGGTTACACTGTCTGCGTCAGACTCGTCCGCATTGCCATCCGGCGCGTCACCATTGCCCGAACTCTTCTTGCGCCGGCGCCGACGCCGTTTACGCTTGGGCTTGGTCTCTTCCTCGCTCTGAACCGCAGTTTCTTCTTCGGTTTCGTCCTCATCCGTGGCGTCGACCATATCCATCAGCGACGCATCAACCGAAACCACCGGCGCAGTTGCTTCAGGAACAACGCGGCTAGCGGTCTTGAACTTCTCCATCGAGAAGTCGGGGCTGACCAAATGAACGTCCCCTTCGATCCGAACCGACAAACCATACCGCGCTTCGATCTGCGCGATATGTTCGCGTTTCTGGTTCATCAGGAAGTTGGCGATGCTAACCGGGCAACGCACCAATACCTCACGCGAACGGCAGCGAGTGCCTTCCTCTTCAATCTGGCGAAGGATTGACAGTGCCATATTGTCGTCCGATCGGATCAGGCCGGTACCATGGCAAGACGGGCATGGCTGGGTCGTCGCCTCGAGCATTCCAGGACGCAGACGCTGACGGCTCATTTCGAGCAGTCCAAAGCCCGAAATCCGGCCCACCTGAATACGGGCACGATCCGTTTTCAGCTTGTCTTTCAGTCGTTTCTCAACGGCCGAGTTATTTTTGCGCTCGTCCATATCGATGAAATCGATCACGATCAGACCGGCCAGATCGCGCAGACGCAATTGGCGCGCCACTTCTTCGGCGGCCTCCAGATTGGTCTTCAACGCGGTTTCCTCGATCGAACCTTCTTTGGTCGCCCGACCCGAGTTCACATCGATCGCCACCAGCGCTTCGGTCACCCCGATCACGATATAGCCACCGGATTTCAGCTGAACCGTCGGGTTGAACATCCCGGCCAGATAGCTTTCCACCTGATATCGCGCGAATAGCGGCAGCGCGTCTTCGTATCGCTTCACGTTCTTGGCGTGCGACGGCATGATCATCTTCATGAAGTCTTTGGCGATGCGATACCCGCCCTCGCCTTCAACCAGAACCTCATCGATGTCGCGATTATACAAGTCGCGGATCGAGCGTTTGATTAGGTCGCCTTCTTCATAAATTTTCGCAGGCGCAATGGATTGCAACGTCAGCTCGCGGATCTGCTCCCACAGTCGTTGCAGGTATTCATAGTCGCGCTTGATCTCTGATTTTGTCCGCTTGGCACCCGCCGTACGAACGATCAGACCCGCGCCCGTGGGCACGTCGATTTCAGCGGCAATGTCTTTCAGTTTCTTCCGGTCAGCGGCATTGGTGATCTTGCGGCTAATTCCGCCGCCCCTTGCGGTATTGGGCATCAGTACGCAGTACCGACCCGCCAAAGACAGATACGTGGTAAGTGCCGCACCCTTGTTGCCGCGCTCTTCCTTGACCACCTGCACCAGCAGGACCTGACGCACCTTGATAACTTCCTGAATCTTGTAGCGGCGCGGGCGTGGCTTGCGCGGAGGACGGATATCCTCGCTATCGTCTTCGTCCGCCACCGACTCGATGGTATCGTCTTTCGAAGCCGCGTCAGCGCTTTTGCTTTCTGTCTCGCCATCCGCCTCGGGCTCATCGCCAGAAGCTTCCGCATCTTCTTCGTCAGACTTGGCTTCGACCTCATCCGAAGGTTCTTCTTGGTCGGTATCAGTTGCTTCGACAGGCGCGTCTTCCGCTACTTCAGCAGTCTCTTCTCGCGCTTCCGCCTGCTGATCTAGATCTTCGGACTTGGCTTCTTCGGTCGGAGCTTCTTCAGCAACAGGCTCGGCGGCATCCTCAGGCTCTTCCACCGGCGTCTCGGCAACGATTTCCATCGGAGACGTCCCTTCGGGCACCTCCGTCTCTTCACCGTCATCCAGATCGATGGTTTCCATTCCGGTCGGCTCTGAGGAAACCTCCAGCGTCTCAACCGGATCGTCCGTCTTGACGTCAGCGGCCTTCGAGCGCGAACGCGACCGGCGCTTCTTGGGCTTTGTTTCCTCGGCCTCATCCCGCGCCTTCATCGCCTCAGCATAGGCGCGCTCTTCCTCCATCAGCGCCTCGCGGTCAGCGACGGGGATCTGGTAGTAGTCGGGATGTATTTCGGAAAACGCCAGAAACCCGTGCCGGTTCCCGCCGTAGTCCACAAATGCCGCCTGCAGCGACGGCTCAACCCGTGTTACTTTTGCAAGATAGATGTTGCCAGCAAGCTGGCGTTTGTTTTCGGATTCAAAGTCAAATTCCTCAACCTTGTTTCCGTCGACCACCACAACGCGGGTTTCCTCCGCGTGGGTGGCATCGATAAGCATTTTCTTAGCCATGTGTCCTTGGTGCACCGCGCCAAACGCGTTGTCCTGACCCGTCCAGGCGGACAGGCGCTTTTGGGGAGGTGTCTTGTACGGGCGATATCGGACGGCGCGCGGCAGGGTCTGGCGCTTTGGCCCCCTGCCCGTATACTCAATCGTTGCGCGCGCGTCATCGCGGTTCTTCTCCGACAGGCGCGTCTATATGCGGCCTGCCCATTTATTCCTTTCACCCGCATAGACGGGTTCAGGCGTTCATCTGCCCCATTGGGGCATAATCGGTCTGCCGCGCCGCGCGGGATCTATCCTCACCATCAGCTCAGCAGCGAAACTCAAAACACGGGGCTTGCAGGCACAAAATACCCGGCCCGTTCGATCACAATAAAAGCAGTCCTGTGGAAAAGACAATGGGCAAACTGCATCGCGACCCAAGAACGCGCCGAAGAGTCCCTTCATCTGTTCAGAAATATCCAGGGGTTGAATTGAACCGCAGGCTCAAGAGGGGCCAGCCCCCTCCTCCACCTTCACAGGTAGTCCGAACGCTGCAACCCGTACTTCGCCATCTTTTCGTTCAGTGTCCGGCGTGGCAGGCAGAGTTCTTCCATCACCGAGGCGATCGATCCCTTGTGACGGCGCATCGTATTGTCGATCAGCATCCGCTCGAAGGCTTCAACATATTCCTTCAGCGGCTTGCCTTCAGTTGTCATCACTGGCTGCATCTCTTCGTGATCCGACATCAGCAGCGAAGCAATTGTCCCCGACCCGCGCCGCGACTGTAGCACCGCACGCTCAGCAATGTTGATCAACTGCCTCACATTCCCGGGCCACGGGGCCTGAAGCAGCTGAGCCGCTTCCTGCGCACTGACCTGAGGCGCGTCGCAGCCATATTCCTCTGCGAACTGTTCGCTCAGACGGGTGAACAGCGTCAGGATGTCCTCACCCCGCTGTCGCAGCGGAGGCATGGTGATGCGCAGCGCCGCCAACCGATAGAACAGATCGGGACGCAATACATCTTCTGAGGTTTTGCCCGCTTCCTGCAGGTTCGAAATCGCTACGATCCGCGTTTCCGCAGGGGTACCCTGCTCGTTCATAACGCTCAGCAGACGGGCCTGCAGCGTGTCGCTCAGCGCTTCGACATCCTCAAGAACCAGCGTACCGCCGCGGGCCTCTTCGATGGCGGGCAACTGCGTGTCTTCGGGGAGCATCGGGCCAAACAGGCGTTTCGACAGCGCTTCTTCCTCAAGTGCTGCGCAAGAAACCAGGACGAATTTCTTACCCGCCCGGCTACCAACCGCGTGCAATGCATGCGCCACCAAAGTCTTTCCGGTTCCGGTTTCCCCATCGATCAGGACATGACCATCCGCCTGCCCTAGATCCAGAATATCTTCACGCAACCGCTCCATGACGGGGCTGGCACCGATCAGCTTGTTCATAATCTGCGTACCGCCAGACAGCTCACGCCGCAGGGCCCGATTGTCCAGCGTCAGGCGTCGTGCATTGCTGGCGCGTTTGGCCAGTTCGGACATGCGATCGGGGTTAAACGGCTTTTCAAGGAAATCGAACGCCCCGACACGCATCGCCTCTACGGCCATTGGCACGTCGCCATGTCCCGTGATCATGATCACCGGAAGCGTGCTATCGGCCCCCATCAGCTTTTTCAGCAGTTGAATGCCATCCATTCCAGGCATCTTGATGTCAGAGATCACGATCCCGGGATATTCTGGCCCCAAGACCTTGAGCGCATCCTCGGCGCTTGAAAAGGTTTCGGTGTCGTACCCCGACAAAGCCAGCCACTGGCTGATCGACTGGCGCATGTCCTGTTCATCATCCACGATGGCGATTTTCATGGCCTGTGCCATAGTCACTTCCTCTATTCCGCGGCCTCAAGGCCGTCGCTTCCCAATATGGGCAATTGCATCTCAAACACCGCGCCACCCTGTTGGCCGTTGCGCGCGGTCAGCCGTCCGCCATGGTCGTTCACGATCCCGGACGAGATGGCAAGCCCCAGACCAACGCCGTCCCCCGGGCGTTTGGTCGTATAAAACGGCTCGAACAGGTTTTCGATATCCTCGATCCCGTGGCCATTGTCCCGCACGGTCAGTACCGCAGTTTCACCTGCAGCGAGAATGATCTCGACATCCGGCTCATCCACAGACTTGGTCGCATCCAGCGCATTGCGCAAGAGATTGACCATAACCTGTTCGATCCGCATCCGATCACCCATCACTATAACAGGTTCTTCGGGCAAAATCTGGGTTATCTTCACATGCCGCTGACGCAGCTGCGGTTCCATCATCGACAGGGACGACGCCAGCGCTTCGCCAAGATTTACTGGCGAAAACGCATCTGCACCTTTGCGCGCATAGGATTTGAGTTGGCGCGTGATCGCTCCCATCCGCTCGATCAATCCGTCGATCCGCCCAAAGCTGGCCAACGCCTCTTCGGGCCGGTTTCGACGCAAAAGCAGACGCGCGCCGGCCAGATAAGTTTTCATCGCAGCCAGAGGTTGATTTAACTCGTGACTGACTGCCGCAGACATCTCTCCAAGTGCTGCCAGTTTTGAGCTCTGGGCAAGGGTTTGTTCGGCAACTTCCAGCGTCTTTTCAACACGTTCACGCTCAGCGATTTCCCGCTGCAGCCTTACGTTCAATGCGCGAAGCTCCGCCGACTCGCGCTGGAACAAGGTCATGCGCAACGTCGCTCTGCGGCTGAGCGCATAGAAGGTCAGTGCTAGAAGAATCGCAAAGGCCATGATCTCAAGCGCCAGAACGCTGTTCACCCGCTCGCGGATCGACGAATAGGTGGTGAACGAGGTCATTTGCCAGCCCCGGAACGGAATGCGGGTCTCCATCCGCATCACAGCCTCGCCCTGAAGATAGGCATCGGGGGGCAAAGCGCTCCAATCGGTTGTGGCCCGGATTGCGCGCTGGATCGCGTTCTGAGGGGGTTGGCGCAGCATGGCACCGCTTTCATCCAGACCACGCCACTGAGGCTCGGTCGAGAGGATGATCGTACCAGTACTGTCAGTGACCATCACCGCATCAGAAATACCTGCCCAGGCGCGTTCAAATTTCTGCAAATCAACTTCGACAACGATCACGCCAAGGATCTCTGCATTCGCCTCGATTCGCCGCGAGTAGACAAAGCTGTAACCGCCGGATTCACGTGGAATAACCGAGAATATAGTGGCATTCGACCGGATAGCATCGATGAAGTAAGGCGAGTTCCGGTGGCTTTCCTGCAACCGGTTCCGGTCGGTTGCAGCACGTGTCAGGCCATCCCCATCCAGCAAAACCAGCGAGGCCGCCCCGATTTCTTCAACGAAAGAGATCAGGCGCTGGCTCGACAGCGTGTAATCGCTGGATTGCAGGGCCGAAATCAGGGTGGGGTCACGGGCAAGCAACTGCGGCACTATGGCGTTTCGTCGCAACTCACTCAGCAGGTTGCCGGAATACAAGGCTAACCGCAGTTCGGCGCGGTTTCTGGTCGATTCGGTGAAGCGACTGGTTAGCAGACTGTTGGTGATCCACACTGTGGCGACAGTAGCAAGCAGCAACAAAAACACGGCAAGACGCAGCCGCCAGCCCATAGGCGCGCCGCGAAACCGGTTCAGAAACCCTTTGCTGTCTGCTTGATCTTCCGCGCTCATGTACTGACGCTACGCGTCCCGACTGATGACCTCAAGTCACGCGGGCGTCAGCACCCCGGCCAATGCGCGGAAGAGCGCCGTCCCGTCGGTGCCTCCGTGGCCTGAATCCGCCGCCCGTTCTGGGTGGGGCATCATACCTAACACGCGCCGGTTGTGCGATAAAATCCCTGCAATATCGTCGCGCGAACCATTGGGATTCTCGGCATATGTGAACGCAATGCGATCCTGATCTTTCAACTCGGCCAAGGTCTCATCGTCTGCGAAATAATTGCCATCGTGATGCGCAATCGGGATATCGATCACATCCCCGGCATTGTACCCTTCAGTAAAGGCGCTATCGCTGGTTTCGACCTTCAGTCCGATCGTTTTGCAGATGTATTTCAGACCGGCGTTGCGCAACAGCGCGCCAGGCAGAATTCCGGTTTCGGTCAGAACCTGAAAACCGTTGCAGATACCGACGGCATAGCCACCACGCTCGGTATGCGCGGCCAGCGCTTTGCAAATGGGCGACTGGGCCGCAATCGCGCCGCAGCGCAGATAGTCACCGTAAGAAAACCCACCCGGCACACCGACGATATCTATACCCTCGGGCAGCGCGGCATCCTTGTGCCAGACCATATCGACGGAAAAACCGGCCTGCTCGAAGGCGACGGCAAGATCACGATCGCAATTGGAACCGGGGAAAACGATGACGGCTGCGCGCATGGCGGACCCTCCTAGGTCAGAAAAACTTAGAGCAGTTCGATCTCAAAGCGTTCGATGACCGTATTGGCCAACAGCTTTTCGCACATCTTGGTTACGTCCGCTTCGGTCGAGCCGTCGGCCAGTTCTAGATCGATCACCTTGCCCTGACGGACACCTTCGACCTGATCAAAGCCCATCGCACCCAATGCGTGACGCACAGCCTCGCCCTGAGGGTCCAGAACCCCGTTCTTGAGCATCACATGCACACGTGCTTTCATTTTCGAGAACTCCACTGATGGACCGCGCATCGATCCGTTTCGTTGGGCGCGGGATACCCCGCTTGGGCTTGTCGGACAACCCTGTCGATATGAGACAGGATCAGTTGATCAGCGTTGGTTTTGTGACATTGCTCTTGGGCAGAACACCAAGGCGGCGGGCGACCTCAGAATACGCATCAGTCAAACTACCCAGATCACGGCGGAACACATCTTTGTCCAGCTTCTGACCGGTTTCGATATCCCATAGACGGCAGCTATCGGGGCTGATTTCGTCCGCAATGATCAGTCGTTGGAAATCGCCTTCGAACACGCGCCCGATCTCGATTTTGAAATCGACCAGACGAATACCAACCGCCAGCATCACGCCGCTCATGAAATCATTAACGCGCAGTGCAAGGCTCAGGATATCGTCCATATCCTGCTGGCTCGCCCAGCCGAATGCCGCAATGTGCTCTTCGGTCACCAACGGATCACCCAGCGCATCGTCCTTGTAGCAGTATTCAACAATCGGGCGCGGCAGTTGAGTACCCTCGGCGATACCGAGGCGTTTGGACATCGATCCGGCGGCATAGTTGCGGACGATCACTTCCAGTGGAATGATCTCACAATTCCGCACAAGTTGTTCCCGCATGTTCAGACGGCGAATGAAATGCGTCGGAACTCCGATCTGGGCCAGACCGGTCATGAAGAATTCGCTCAACCGGTTGTTCAGAACGCCCTTTCCATCGATCACGTCTTTCTTCTCGGCGTTGAAAGCTGTGGCGTCATCCTTGAAGTACTGCACGATGGTGCCCGGCTCGGGACCTTCATACAGGATCTTGGCTTTACCTTCGTAAATCTTCTTGCGACGCGCCATGAGCGACCTTTCCAGTCTGGGGAAAGGGAATGAGTCCCTTCACGTTGGCGCCCTCATAGTGCAAGCCCCGCTTTCCCGCAAGTTCGCAACCCCGAGAGGCTTTGACGCAGCGCAAATACCTTGCGCACAGGGCGTCGTATAGTCATATCATCAGAAAAGAACATCTAACCCAAGAGGTCCCCAACCAATGACCACATTCGACGAACGTGAAGCCGCGTTTGAAAACAAATTCGCTCATGACGAAAAGATGCAGTTCATCGCCCGGATGCGCCGCAACCGATTTATGGCTGTATGGGCCTCGGCGCTGAAAGGCGAGACTGTGGAACAGGCGCGAAAATACGGGCAGGAATTGGTCCACACCGACCTGCAAAATGTCAGCGAAGACGATGTTGTCGAGGCGGTCAAAGGATACCTCGGTGACCTCGCGGATGAGGCTAAAATCCGCGAGAAGATGGTCGAACTTCTGGTCGAAGCCAAAGAGCAGGTGATGGCAGAAGCCGAGTCCTGATGCCTGAGCTGCAAAACTCATGATCTTCATGAGTTTTATGAATTTGATTTGACGCCCCGGTCATGAGACACGGGGCGTCTCATATTTTGACGGGCTGTGGCCCCAATTTTGGAATACTCCAATGACAAACGCGCTCAGCAACCTTCTGGAAACCGTTGACGTCATTCTGGCGGATGGCGCAACCGGGACGAACCTGTTCAACATGGGCCTGCAATCAGGCGATGCGCCGGAATTGTGGAACGTCGATGCGCCTGACAAGATTCGTGCTCTGTATCAGGGCTCGGTCGATGCCGGCAGTGATCTGTTTTTGACAAACACATTTGGTGGAACAGCCGCGCGTTTGAAGTTACACGACGCCCAGAACCGCGTGGCCGAGCTGAACCGTATTGGCGCTGAACTGGGTCGCGAAGTCGCTGACAAGGCAGGTCGCCCGATCATCGTGGCCGGCTCTGTTGGCCCGACCGGCGAGATTATGGAACCTGTCGGCAGCCTTTCACACGCCGAAGCCGTCGAGATGTTTCATGAACAGGCTGCGGCGCTAAAGGCTGGAGGCGCAGATGTTCTGTGGCTTGAGACCATAAGCGCGCCGGAAGAATTCCGGGCTGCGGCAGAAGCGTTCGCTCTGGCAGATATGCCGTGGTGCGGCACCATGAGTTTTGACACGGCTGGCCGCACAATGATGGGTGTTACATCTTCTGATCTGGCAATGATCGTGGAAACTCTGCCCAATCCTCCGGTTGCGTTCGGGGCGAATTGCGGCACTGGTGCCTCGGATATACTGCGGACGGTGCTTGGGTTCGCTGCCCAAGGAAACGAACGTCCACTGATTTCCAAGGGCAACGCAGGGATCCCGAAATATGTGGACGGTCATATCCATTATGACGGAACGCCTGAACTGATGGGCCAGTACGCCGCCATGGCGCGCGACGCAGGTGCAACGATCATTGGCGGTTGCTGTGGCACTATGCCTGCGCATTTGCGCAAAATGCGCGAGGCGTTAGATAACGGTCCGCGCGGCGAACGCCCGACCCTGGATCAGATCGTATCGGCACTTGGTCCGTTTACCTCAGCCTCAGATGGCACTGGGGACGAGGCCGTTCCCGAACGGCGCACTCGTCGCCGCCGCCGGGCCTGATTGAATGATCAGCGCCCTTCGAATTTCGCAGGGCGCTTTTCCAGAAAGGCTACGACGCCTTCGGCAAAGTCTCGGGTACGTCCGCATTCGCCCTGCAGGTGGGCTTCGGCTGCAAGTTGCTGAGGTAATGTTCTATCGTAAGTTCCCCGGATCGCTTGTTTGATCGCGCGAAACCCGGAGGTTGGACCATTCGCCAAATACGCAGCTCTCTTGCGCCAATGAGCGTCGAACTCATCATCCGCAACCGCTTCCCAGATCAATCCCCATTCATCCGCCTGGCGCGCGCTGATCTTGTCTGCAAACAACGCTGCACCCATCGCTTTGGCAAACCCCATCTGACGCGGCATGAACCAGGTGCCGCCTGCATCAGGCAGCAGACCGATCCGAGCGAAAGCTTGCAGAAAATAGGCACTCTCGGTTGCTATCACCACATCGGCACAAAGCGCCAGGTTGGCCCCCGCCCCCGCCGCAGGCCCATTAACAGCCGCTATTGTTGGCACGGGGCAATCATAGACCGCCTCAAGCATCGGTTCATATTCGTCGCGAAGCGCGCGTTCGAGGTCGATCTTTCCTGTGCTCGACGCGTCACCCAAATCCTGACCTGAACAAAAGGCAGGTCCAGCACCGGTCAAGACGATCGCGCGAGCGTGTTGCGCGGCATCTTTCATTGCGTAGGTGATCTCGGCCCGCATCTGCGTCGTCAACGCATTCATCTTATCCGGCCGGTTCAATGTCAAAACCGCCAAATTATCAGTAATGTCCAGAAGGACCGCTTCGTATTCCATGCAAAACCTCAGCTGCGCAGCGTTCTGCAAAACACTGACGCAAATGCGGAAAAAGGAAAAGAAGAACCGCGCGTCAGTCTTCCAGAATTCGGCGCAGACGCTCTTGTTCTTCCTCACTAAGGCCTTCTGAATGCGCTACTTCCTGATGCTGCGCACGCTTGCGCAAAAAGTTCCACCCCATGCCGGCCGCTATCAGCAGCATGACAGGAGCCGACAGCCATAACAACAGATTGGCGCCGGTCGCGGTAGGTTTCAGCAGCACATATTCGCCATAGCGATCAACGATGAAGTCCACAACTTCTTGATCAGTATCCCCCGCAACCAGACGTTCTCGCACCAAGATACGCAGATCACGCGCAAGTTCAGCATTGCTTTCGTCAATGCTTTCGTTCCGGCACACCAAGCAGCGCAGACCGGTACTGATATCCCGTGCTCGTGTCTCGAGCGCCGGGTCGTCAAGCACTTCATCCGGCTGAATAGCCATGATGGGGGATGCAATCAGCAGAAGGATAACAAGCAGGCGCTTCATTCGGCAGGAACCCCGCTTGCAGGCGTTTTCCGTGCACCGGCTGCAACACGGAAACGGCGATCCGACAGGCTGAGCACACCGCCCAGAGCCATGAGGATACATCCGCCCCAAATCCAGTTGGCCAGAGGTTTGATATAGGTTCGCATCACCCAGCCGCCATCAGCTTGTTGATCCCCGATCACAACATATAGATCGCGCAGAAAGCGGTAGTCGATCGCAGCCTCAGTTGTCGGCATCCGTGCCACAGGGTAGTCGCGCTTTTCCGGGTTAAGAGTCGCGATATAGCGCCCGTCCTTCTCAACAAGCACATCCGCCATGGTTGAGAAATAGTTCGGCCCCTGTACCTGACGCACATCTTGCAACGTCAACGTAAACTGCCCCACTTCAAAAGGCTGACCCGGTTGAGCGACACGAATATCCTCGACTTCCCAAGCGGTTAGGCCTGCGATGGCAAACATGGTGACGCCCAAACCACTATGGGCCACCGCCTTACCCCAGTCTGCGCCGGGCAGTCGAAACAGGCGTCCAAAACTGCCTTTGCGGCCAGTGCGGCTCCAAAGATCGACGATGGCGCCGAAGGTGATCCACGCCCCCAGGAACAAGCCCACGGGTCCCAATGCGCTGCGTCCGGTCTGCATCACCCAGACCAGTATCGAGATCGTGACCGCCAGTACAAATGCATAGCGCAAAGACCATGCCGCCCGGCTTAGCTTGCCCCGCTTCCACGGCAGCATTGCGCCGACGGGAAGAACGATTCCGAGAGCGACCATGAATGGGGTAAATGCCGCATTGAAGAACGGTGCGCCCACCGAGAGTTTTCTATCGAACGCCATCTCGGCCACCATTGGCCACATTGTGCCAAAAAACACGACAAAGCAGCTAACTGCCAACAAGATGTTGTTCAGAACCAATGCACTTTCGCGGCTGACCATTCCGAAGACACCCTTCGCCTCCATCGCCTGCGCGCGTGCAGCAAACAGGGTCAACGCACCGCCGGTAAAGATGATCAGGATGAACAGGATAAATACGCCGCGCTCAGGATCATTGGCAAAAGCATGGACCGAAGTCAGCAGCCCCGATCTCACGATAAAGGTACCGATCAGAGAAAACCCAAACGCGATGATCGCAAGCAAGATCGTCCAGCTTTTCAACGCCTCGCGTTTTTCCACCACGATGGAGGAATGCAATAGAGCGGCCGCCAGTAGCCAAGGCATAAAGCTGGCGTTCTCAACAGGATCCCAGAACCAGAACCCGCCCCAGCCCAATTCGTAGTAGGCCCACCAGGATCCAAGCGCGATACCGATCGTAAGGAAGACCCAAGCCGCCAATGTCCAAGGCCGAACCCAACGCCCCCAAGCCGCGTCCACCCGGCCCTCGATCAATGCAGCAACGGCAAAACTGAACGCCATGCTGAGGCCGACATAGCCGAGATACAGGAATGGCGGATGGAAGGCCAAACCGGGGTCCTGCAGCAGCGGGTTCAGGTCCCGTCCATCGAACGGAGGAACAGGCAGTCGGTCAAACGGGTTCGATGTGAAGAGGATAAAGGCATAGAAAGCCACTCCGATCGCGGCCTGAACGGCCAGCACCCGCGCCTTTAAGGTCGGAGGCAAGCCAGCGCCGAATATGGCGGCCATCGCGCCGAATATCGCTACAATCAGGACCCATAACAGCATCGAACCTTCATGGTTTCCCCAGGTCCCGGTGATCTTGTAGAGCATCGGTTTTGCCGAATGGCTATTCTCGACCACGATCCGCAACGAGAAGTCAGACGTGGTAAACGCCCAGACCAGCGCACCAAAGGAAAAGGCGGCCAAAATGAACTGCGTGATGGCGGCCGGTTCAGCGAAAACCATCCACCCGTTCCAACGGTTGGCAGCCCCGATCAACGGCACCACAGTTTGGACGATGGCAACGAGGAAGGCTAAGATAAGTGCGAAATGGCCGAGTTCTGTAATCATGGCCTGCTTATACTGCGGCACCGGTGCAAGTGCCATTCACATTCGCCTCGGATCACCGCACATAATGTCGCGCCTCAGGTCTTTCGTAGCCGCTTCCAGTCCTCCAATGCAGGGTTCGAATCCGGCTGGTTGACTGCTTCGGCCAACGATGCGTCCGAGCCAGTATCGGCGACACCCGGACTGTCATCGCGCAACCCGCGGATCGTTTCAAGATTGGCGATCACCTCAGGCGCCCTCAGCATTGTCGCGCTAATTTCTCTTTGAAAATCCTGCGCTTTGATCTGATGCCGCGCGCCAAAGTAAAACGACACGATCACCCCTAACAGCCACCACAGTGGCTCTGGCACCAGCGCAATTCCCTGCATTCGTGCTGCGAACCACAACGGATCGATCATGGCGGCCAGAAACAAACCCAATGTTCCCAAAGCCAGCGCCGGTCGCGGAAGGCGATTCAGCCCATCCATGAATCGATCAAACCTGGTTTTGCTTGGAGCTTGGAATTCAGTGCCGAATTGCGCCATGGCCGCACCGCGCAGTTCGACAGAACGCTCGGCACCGCTTTCTACATTTTCGCGAAACACTTCCGCAGTTTCGCGAACCACATTGCGACCTCCGCCAAACAAGAGCGCCAACAAACCCGAGATCAAACCCATCCTGAAACCCTTTTCTGAAACGCGTCCTCGCTCAGATGATACTTGGGCGATAAAAACTCTTCGGCACGCTTGATCCATCCGCCTTTGCCGCCCGCGCGTGTTCTGGCATATTTACGAAGAGCCATCCGCCGGTCTGCTAAACGGAAGTAATAGTTTCGTCTTGCGACCCCATAGGCATCGCGAAACACCAGAGGCTTTGGACTAGCCGCCTCGCGGCTCGCCTGCGCAGTCTGAGGGCCGATGACCCCGTCAACCGTAATGTCATACTCCATCTGCCGCAGCAGGTTCTGCAGGATTTCCACCGCTTGAGCTCCTGCATTGACGTACATGTCGAACACGGATGCCTGTACGGCTTCCGGCAGCACCTGAAGGCGTGGTTTCTCAAAATAGTGTTCCAGAAAAATATCGACGGCCTGCGCTTTGCTAAGCATGCGCACGTCTTGTTGCGTCACCGAACCATCTCGGTCCAGATCGAGACCCAATCTGCGCATGGTATGGATCGTCACCCCGTATTTCGTGGCACCGCCGGGATCATCGGGGTCATCCACAAAACCACCTTCCCGCGCCACGATCCCTTTTGCAATCTGCCGCACTGTCCGCATTGCCGCCCCCTCTGCCAAACTTTGGTAAACGGTCGGACAATTTCGTTAACACCACTGCAAAACAAAGGGCGCTGCCTACCTCTCGCACGCAACGCCCCGCTTCTTCTGTTTAGAAATTTTAGCGCCGATGGCATTCAGCGATGCTGCATTCAGCTATCGCCTGATTCCTGATAAACGCCTTGCTCTTTTAATGCGTCCACAACCTCTTTGGGCATGTAGGTTTCATCATGTTTCGCAAGGATTTCAGTGGCTTCAAAGACTCCGTTCACATAACTTCCGGTGCCCACCATACCCTGATTTTCCGAGAACAAATCAGGCAGAACACCGGTAAAAGCGACCTTTACGCTTTCACCGCCGTCGGTCACGACGAAATGCACAGTCTCACCCTGCCCGCGAATGATCGAACCTTCTTCGACCAATCCACCTATACGGAACACCTCGGTCGGTTTCGGCGGTTCTGCAATCACCTGACTGGGTGAGCGGAAGAAGTTGATGCCATCACGCATCGCATATCCGATCAGACCCGTCGCCAGTATCAGGGCCGCAACAGCCACTAGAATGACTTGTACACGACGACGTTTCTTAAGCGTTTTCATACCGTCCTCACGGGAACAAGGGGGCCATCATCAGACCCAGGGTTTCATCCTCACCTAACATCAGGTTGGCGTTCTGCAAGGCTTGCCCACTGCTACCTTTTGTCAGGTTATCCAATGCTGCCACCACGATTGCACGGCGTTCGATCCGATCTCCAACGACACCGATATGGCAGAAGTTCGACCCCCGCACATGGTGGGTCGAGGGCGTCTCGCCAAATGGCAGCATCTCAATGAAGGGCTCGGCTTCATAGGCCGATTGAAGTGTCTCATACACGCTCTGCGGGTCGCCCTTTACATAGGTTGTGGCCAGAATACCCCGGTTGGCCGGGATCAGGTGCGGTGTGAACTGCACATGCACCGTCCGTCCAGCCAGTTCCGAAAACTCCTGATCAAACTCGCCCAGATGCCGGTGCGTCCCGCCAACGGCATATGCGTTAGCCCCTTCACTGAGTTCTGCGTGCAATAGATTCTCTTTCAGCGCCCGACCTGCGCCCGAGACCGCGCATTTCAGGTCCAGAATAATGTCATCCAGATCAATCACACCCGCCGAAATCAGCGGGCGCAGCACATACTGGCCCGTCGCGGCATTGCATCCGGTCCCGGCAACCAGCCGAGCGCCGCGGATTTCGTCACGGTAGAACTCGGTCAGACCATAAACCGCCTCTTCCTGATGCCCAAGCGCGGCATGTGAATTACCATACCACTTCTCGTATTCGTCGCCATCGCGAAGCCGGAAATCTGCCGACAGGTCAACAATTTTCAAGGTGTTGGGCAGTTCACGAATGACTTCCTGACTGGTCTTGTGCGGCAAAGCGCAGAAACACAGGTCGATTTGGTTAAAGTCGATCTCGGAAATCTTGCAAAGCACCGGCAAATCCATATGGCGCAGATGCGGAAATACCTGCGCCATTGTCTGTCCAGCCTTCCGCTCGGCGGCCAGCGCTTTGATTTCCATATTCGGATGCCCGGCGATCAGCCGCACGAGTTCCGCGCCGGTGTAACCAGAAGCGCCAAGAATTGCGATTTTGTGGGTCATGTCAGACCTCTTTCATTCATGTGTCACATGGGGTGACCGCCGCTGTGACGGTCAACGAATTACGGAATCGGAAAAGCGCCGTCCTTGACCTAGGTCAGGCGGCTTCAAAGGTGATTTGTCGTCGGAGGAACTGAGTCGCGCGATCCGTGACAACGCCCGGCTTACCCGTTGTCAGGAAGCCATCGGTGCCCTCACCCAGCATATTCGGATGCCGTTGCAAGTAGTCTGCAAGGCTTTCCGCAACCAGATCACCCTGGCTATAGACTTTCACATCCGGTCCGAGCGCCTGCTGAAACGTCTCTGCCATCAACGGGTAATGCGTACAGCCCAGAATGGCTGCTTGCGGTTCTGGCATCTTGCGCTTCAGCGCATCCACATGGCTGCGTACCAAAGCCTCGGCCAAGATCATGTCGCCCTCTTCGATGGCGTCCACAACCCCGCCGCAGGCTTGCGCCTCGACATCAACCCCGATCGCCCGAAACGCCAGCTCCCGCTGAAACGCACGGCTCGACACTGTCGCGGGCGTCGCAAACAGCGCAACATGCTGCACCTGAACCTCACGCGGCGGAGAGTTGTCGCCCCATTGCCGTTCAGTCAGCGCCTCAATCAAAGGCACAAATACGCCCAGTACACGCTTTCCTTCTGGCACGCCCGCTTCTTGCATCCGACGCAGGGCGGCGGCGCTTGCGGTATTGCAGGCCAGAATCACCAGATTGCAGCCGCGATCCCAAAGGTCCTGCACAGCGTTTCGTGTCAGGTTAAAGATATCCTCGGCATCGCGCACACCATAAGGCGCATGCGCGCTGTCCGCGAAATAAAGAAAATCAACGTCGGGCAGACGTTTCTGCGCGGCGTTCAGGACGGTCAAACCACCCAATCCGGAATCAAAGATACCTACTGCCATTTGCCCCTTCAGGCGCGATGCCGTTCCTCGAATTCATAGCCATAGTCATAAGACTTCAATGGCTCTGGAGACAGCTCATACGTGGCTTTGCGCAGGAAATCCATCATCTTGCGCGTATCCTTGCCCAGCGGGTCCAGAATGTCGCGCCCAATGGGGTCTCCTAAAACTACGCGGACGGGGGTATCGACACGTTTCTTGAACTCTTTGATCAGCAACCCCATCCGCAGAGTGTTGTGCAGATGGCTGGCAATCTGGAACAAACGCGAGGTGTGACCATCGAAGAAAACCGGCACAACGGTCGCATTGGATTTGGCAACCATCCGCGCTGTAAATCCGCGCCAGCCCGGATCCATCGGATGAGAAAATGGCTTGGCCGCAGTGCTGACTGTGCCACCCGGGAAGATCCCGATTGCACCACCATCGCTTAGGTAGTTCAGAGCGGTTTTGCGGGTCGCAAGATTCAGCTTCATCGCATCTTTTGTGGCATCAAACGAAATTGGCATCACGATGCTGCTCAGGTCTTCAGCTTTGCGAAAAACATGATTGGCGAGAATGCGAAAGTCTGTCCGAGTCTGAGACAGGATGTGTCCCATCATTAGCCCGTCTAGAATGCCATAAGGATGGTTCGCAATCAGGATCAATGGCCCATCTTTTGGGATGTTCGACAACGCACCGCCAACCACGTCTAATGTCAGCCCATATCGATCCACCATTACGGACCAAAAATCACGCCCCTGTGCGACCTCCTGCTCATACCCGTCAGCGCGGCGGATAAGACGCAGACGACCGGTCGTGTTTTCCATCAGCTTGATCACTATACGCCCGCTCCGCGTTTCTGCGGAATGGGCGTAAGAGATGTCACGAGCGACGTGATGGCGCGAGGGCATTGGCTACTCCGGTTTGCTGCCGCTTAGATAAGGCCGGGTAGCCAGTTTGCATAGGTTTGATGACAAGCTTGTAAAGCCTCACTCTGCCGCAGCTTTCATCTGAGGCCCGCCATCGCGAATAACAGCCAACAATTCCTCGCGAAGTTTCGCAGCCTTGGCTTCATTCGCGACCAAAACCGGACCGAAACCGCGAATGTCCAATGGCAGAGCCGCAAGGGCCGCGATCGCATCACTGGTTTCGGGTGTCAGGCTGGGCAAAACCTCTTTCATGTCCTTTTCATACTGGCGGATCAGAGCACGCTCCATTTTGCGCTCTGTCGTGTAGCCAAAGATATCCAGCGGAGTGCCGCGCAAACCTTTCAGCTTGGCTAGAACCTTCAACGGACCAAGAAACCACTCTCCGAACGCTTTCTTGGCCGGGCGTCCATTGTCGCCCTTCGTCCCCAGGGTTGGCGGCGCAAGATGGAAGGTCATCTTAAAGTTACCATCAAACTCGGCCTCCGCCTTCTGGCGACTGTCGAGCAGCAATCGGGCGACTTCATATTCATCCTTATATGACAAAAGCTTATGGTAGCCTTTGGCAATAGCCTCACGAACGTGTTGATCTTCGACGCTGTCGACCAGCTTGCGATAACGTTTCGCCAACCGCTTGTTCTGATAGTCGATCAGGTGCGCAGCGCGGAAATCGATCACTTGATCGAGGGTCTTTGGTAACTCTGCTACGTTGGGGCGCAAAATATTGGTCACGTCGTCGGGGTGGGTCACCGCCCAGCGACCAACTTCAAAGGCGCGTTTGTTGCGCTCGACCGCCGCGCCGTTCAACTCAATAGCACCCATTATCGCTTGGTGACTGATCGGTAGCAGACCACGCTGCCAGACCGCGCCAAAGACCATCATATTGGAATAGATCGAGTCGCCCATCACGGCTCGCGCCAGATCGGTGGCATCGAAAAGGGCCACCCCATCTTTCAACCGCGCCTGCAGCGCAAGCTGCAATTGATCGCTGGGGATTGTGAATTCTGTAT
The DNA here is from genome assembly GCF_056537585.1 of Ruegeria sp. C9. NCBI lineage: Bacteria > Pseudomonadati > Pseudomonadota > Alphaproteobacteria > Rhodobacterales > Roseobacteraceae > Ruegeria > Ruegeria sp. C9. Next base: position 137,561 of record NZ_JBQFRU010000002.1, on the reverse strand, counting down.
CGCGCGTGAAGTCACCGGTGATAATCTCATGACTGTTCACAACGGCGCCGGTCTGGCCAGTTTGCGTGAGGCCAAGCGTCTTGGCTCCGGCCGATACCACCAGATCACCGCCAATCAGCGCATGCGCCTCGCCAGTGGCAACACGAATCGCGCTGATATCATCGGGCCGGTTGGCCAGACGGCAATGGATATGTACAGCGCCGCCCTTCTGTGCGAGGCCGGCCATTTCCATCATACCGGCACCCTTGCCGTCGATTTGTGCGGCTTGCGCCAGAACCGCCCCGATGGTGACAACGCCTGTGCCACCAACGCCGGTGATCACGACATTATGGGTGCCGTTAATCTGTGGCAAAACGGGGTCCGGTAGGTCGGGCAAGTCGAGGTCGGTCGTCGCCTCTTTGCGGATTTTCGCCCCTTCAACGGTTACAAAAGACGGGCAGAACCCATTCAAGCAGGAAAAATCCTTGTTGCAGCTTGACTGATCAATCGCACGCTTGCGGCCAAGTTCGGTCTCTTTCGGTACGATGGAAACACAGTTCGACTGAACGCCGCAATCTCCGCAACCCTCACAGATATCGGTATTTATGAACACTCGCTTATCGGGGTCGGGGAACGTGCCGCGCTTCCGTCTCCTGCGCTTTTCAGCTGCGCAAGTCTGAATATAAACAATGACCGATACACCCTCGATTTCGCGGAATCTTTCCTGAACCTGCATCAGTTTTGAACGCTCGAACGTCTCAACGCCCGAAGGCAACGCACCAAAATTCACATCTTCTTTTTCGTCGTAAACGACAGCGACGTTGCTGACACCCATTGCGCGGACCTCGGCGACGATGCGTTCGGCACTTAGCCCACCTTCGTTCTCCTGACCTCCAGTCATCGCAACGGCGTCGTTATAGAGGATCTTAAAGGTGATATTTGTGCCCGCAGCCAGTGCCGCCCGGATCGCCTGCACGCCGGAATGGTTATAGGTGCCATCGCCGAGGTTTTGGAAAACATGTTGTGTGGTCGAAAACGGAGCCTCGCCGATCCAGTTTGCGCCTTCACCGCCCATCTGGGTGAAACCGGTGGTTTCGCGATCCATCCACTGCACCATGTAGTGACAGCCAATCCCGGCATAGGCTCGGCTGCCATCAGGCAGCTTGGTTGAACTGTTATGCGGACATCCAGAACAAAAGTATGGTAAACGCGCCGCGATTTCCTGCGCATTGTCAGCCCGGCGCGCTTCGGACAGCGCCTCCAGTCCGGCACGAACGCCATCTGTATCGCGCCCCTCTTCGATTAGGATCTCACCCAGCTTCTCGGCAATCATGATCGGGTCAAGCGCCCCTCGGGTCGGGAACAGTTCTTCGCGGTGCAGCGTCCCCGCGCCGCCTTTGTACCAGCCATAAACACGGCGCCCACGACGGTCGTCAAAGATCGCTTCTTTGACCTGAACTTCGATCAGCTTGCGCTTTTCCTCGACGATCACGATCAGATCCAGCCCCTCAGCCCAATCGTGGAAGCCCTTCATATCCAAAGGGAAAGTCTGACCGATCTTATAGGTGGTAATGCCTAGCCGTTCGGCCTCATCCGCGTTGATGTTCAGCAGCGACATGGCATGAGTCAGATCAAGCCAGTTCTTACCCGCCGCCACAAACCCAATCTTGGCGCCCGGTTTTCCCCAGACCCTTTTGTCTAGCTTGTTGGCGTGCGAAAAGACCTCTGCCGCAAAGCGCTTGTGGTCGATTACGCGCGCTTCCTGCAGATGCGGCGTATCACCCAGCCGAATATTCAGCCCACCCTCTGGCATATCGAATTGAGGGGTGACCAGCTGCATTCGGTCAGGGCGGCCATCTACGACGGAAGTCACTTCGATCGTGTCTTTCATCGTTTTCAGCCCGACCCAGACCCCGGCGAACCGGCTGAGCGCAAATCCATAGATGCCATAGTCCAGAATTTCTTGCACACCTGCCGGGCTGACCACGGGCATATACATGTCCACCAGTGACCATTCCGACTGATGTAAAACGGTCGAGCTTTCACCCGTGTGATCATCGCCCATGGCCATCAATACACCGCCATGTTGCGCCGTGCCCGCCATATTGGCATGGCGCATCACATCACCGGATCGATCTACGCCCGGCCCCTTGCCATACCAGAGTCCAAAAACACCATCGAATTTTCCGTCGCCACGCAGCCCCGCCTGTTGGCTGCCCCATAATGCGGTTGCGGCCAGATCTTCGTTCAATCCGAATTGAAAGGTGACATCCTTTTCGGCAAGTTGCTTTTCTGCACGAGACATCTGAAGGTCTACAGCCCCAAGCGGAGACCCCCGATAGCCTGTGACCAGACCTGCTGTGTTCAATCCCGCCGCAGTGTCTCGTACTTTTTGCATCAGCATCAAACGCACCAGTGCCTGCGTGCCGTTCAGAAGAACCGGGCTTTTGGACAGGTCGAACCGGTCGTTGAGTGAAATTTTCGGCTGACTCATCTGACGTCTCCCCTCGTCGGATTAGTGTGCTTTATTCTCGTGCATATTAGGTCATAAATACTGACCTGCATAGTGATTTTACTCTATTCCGTAACGATTTCCGGGTTTCATTGTGGAATTTGTTACCTGTTTCATATAGGGCTGCGCGAGGATAACGAAAGTTGCGGCGATGGATTGGGACAAGCTCAGAATATTTCACGCGGTTGCAGACGCTGGCAGCCTCACACACGCGGGAGACAAGCTCAATTTATCTCAATCCGCGGTGAGCCGTCAGATCCGCGCGCTTGAAGAATCACTCGATGCAACTTTGTTCCACCGCCATGCACGCGGTCTGATTCTGACAGAACAAGGCGAATTGCTGTTCGATGCCACGACGGCCATGCTGAAACGTCTGGATGCCGCTGCAGCGCGTATCCGGGATAGTGAAGATGAGGTCTTTGGCGTACTGAGGGTGACCACCACCTTCGGGTTCGGCACGCTGTGGCTCGCCCCGCGCCTACCAAAGCTCTATGAACAGTATCCCGACCTCAATATCGACCTCATGCTTGAAGAGCGGGTGTTGGATCTGCCAATGCGTGAAGCCGATGTGGCCATCCGCATGAAAGAGCCCAGCCAGGCCGATCTCGTGCGCAAACGTCTGATGACTGTGCAGATGCTGCTCTATGCAACGCGCAGCTACTTGGATGCTCATGGTGGGGCGCCTGAAACGCTGGAAGACATTTCCAAGCACCGATTGATCTGCCAAACGCCCGCAGCCCCTCAGGTTGGGGCAAGCGCGTCGATGGTGCGTCACCTTATGACATACAATCCCGGCTCGTTGCTGACCGTGAACAACTATTTCGGCGTTCTTCAGGGCGTGCTGCATGATCTGGGTATCGGAGTACTTCCTGATTATGTGACCGAGGACTTCCCGGACCTGGTCCCCGTCATGTCAGACATCGAAAGTGCTGATGTCCCGGTTTACCTCGCCTACCCCGAAGAATTGCGTCATTCCAAACGGATAGCGGCATTTCGGGACTTTGTGCAGGATGAGATAATCGCCCATCGCAAACAGCTGAGGCAATTGGGCAAGCTATAGCCATGCACTCAGAGCATAGCGGGCATGACGCCGGGGTCTGCTAATAGACCTTGATCGTTAATAAACTGATCCCTAAATGAGCACATGAAGGCGGTGATGCTGAAACGCTCATCATCTTCATACCTCCCTGTTGGACTACGGCCGAGCTTAGTGCTCGGCCTTTTTTTTCGCCAGACTGATGCAATTCAGTGGAAAGCACTGGGAAAATCCAACGCGTAGGCCTATGATCCCGAAAAAACACCTAAATTTCGTGTTCGAGGGCTAATTCATGTTCCACTCATTCCGCCTATTGTTGGCGATGATTTCAGTCTTGTTCCTGGCCGTGCCACTTCATGCACAAGACACAAGCACAACCGCTACAGTTGAAATTCCCGAAGATCTGACGCCAGAACAGGTTGATGATCTGGTTGCGCGCATGTCTGACGACCAGGTACGGGCAATCCTTCTGGAACGCCTTGACGCTGTTGCCGAAAAGCAAGCGGCGGAAAAGGAAGGTCAGGAAGACCCGCTGACCGAGCTCAATGAGATCTGGGCAGAAATGGTCGCATCCTGGACACATGTTCTGACCACAGTTCCCAATATCATCAGTGCGCAAATCACTGCATTTAGCAATTTCTCTGACAAATTGGGGGGCGCTGGTGTTCTGACGCTAATGGGGCTGGTGCTCTCGGTCCTGATAGTCGGCTTCATTGCTGAGAAGCTATTCATTTTCCTGACCCGCCGCTGGCATGAGGCAACCGAGCCCTCGGGTGACGCTGATCTCAGAGGCGCTGTGAACTACCTGTTCCGCCGATTTTGCCGCGAAATTGCAGGGCTTATCGTATTCTACGTCGTCATTCGGGCGATTGGCCGAGGATTGCTGAGCCCCGAGCAGATCATCTATGCAGCCCCATTTGTATTCTACCTAATCTGGGTGCCGCGTCTGGGGGCAGCAGTCTCGCGCTTTGTTCTTGCGCCGCAAAAGCCACAATTCCGATTGGTAAACATTGACGACCACTGGGCAAAATACCTGCATCGCAACCTGATCGGTCTGCTGATCCTGATCGGCTTTACCTTGTTCGTACTAAGGTTCAATGCGCTGAACGGGGTTACCGGCGATCAGACGCGCATCGGTTTCTGGCTGAACGCAGCAATCCACGTCTATATTGGCATAATCGCCTGGACAGCGCGCGAAGGTTTGTCACAGATGATGCTGGGTACCGACCCGGACCACACCAAGTTCGACGAAGAAGTCGCGCGGTATTACCCGTATTTTGCAATCGGCGTTTCTGTCGTGATTTGGCTGCTGGTCGAATTCCTGGTGGCACAACGCAACCCGGCGCTGATCCGCGTGTTGTCCGGTGGAGCGCATTTCACAACCATGTTCTGGCTGTTGATTGCACCTGCACTTGATACATTGATACGTGGTTTGGTGCGTCACCTGCAGCCGCCAATGTCGGGCGAAGGGCCATTAGCAGAACGCGCCTATCGATCGGCCAAGCGCAGCTATATTCGCATCGGTCGGGTGATTGCTGGCCTCTTCGTCGTCTTCATGATTTCCCGTGTTTGGCAGCTTGATCTGCGCCATGTTGCGTCCGCAGGTATCGGTGCCGAAGTTGGCGGCGCAATCATCGAGTTCCTGCTGATCATCGCTGTCGGCTACATCCTGAACGAGATCGTCTCGCTATGGATTAACCGTCGTCTGGCCAAGGAACAGACAGCGGCCGAGGAGCTGGATGAAGAAGCCGGCGGAGAAGGTGGCGGCGCAGGTGGTTCGCGTCTGGCGACCGTCCTGCCCTTGTTGCGGATTACCGCACAAGTCACCATCTCGGTGATCTTCGGCCTACTAGCCCTGAGCGCCTTGGGCATCAACATCACGCCGCTGCTGGCTGGTGCTGGTGTTTTGGGTCTGGCCATCGGCTTTGGTGCGCAGAAACTGGTGGCCGATATCGTTGGCGGCATCTTCTTCCTGATCGATGACGCCTTCCGCGTTGGCGAATATGTAGATGTCGGCGGGACCATGGGAACGGTCGAGAAAATTTCGATCCGCTCAATGCAGCTTCGCCACCATCGTGGTCCGGTGCACACTATACCTTATGGCGAGATTCAAAAGCTCACCAACTTCAGCCGTGACTGGGTGATCATGAAGTTGAAATTTACTGTGCCGTTCGACACCGACCCCAACAAGGTCAAGAAGATCTTTAAGAAGATCGGTGCCGAGATGATGCAGGACGAGGTTCACAAAGATGGCTTCCTGCAGCCCTTCAAATCTCAGGGTGTGTTCGACTTCGACGATGTCGGTATGATCATCCGAGGCAAGTTCATGGCCAAGCCCGGTAAGCAATTCACACTGCGTAAGGAAATCTTTAACCGTGTGAAGGCCGAATTCAACGCAAATGGTATCGACTTCGCCCGCCGCGAGGTGCGCGTCGCCATCCCGGGGTTGGATGAGGCTGAGAACATAACTGAAGAACAAAAAGCTGCCGCCGGCGCAGCCGCCGCAGATGCGGTCAACAAAGGGCAAAACCCCGCCTGACACTTAGGCTTCGACACGTTTCAGCCGCTGGCTGAACCAAATCAGCACGCCTCTCAAATCGGAACCGGTCTTATAGCCGGTTCCGTTTTTTATTGCCCGATGACCCCTGTGCGGGTTTGGCTCTTTCCTCAAGCGGCCCATTGCCCTAAAAGGCCCGCAATCTCGGCCCACTTGGACACAGGACAGAAGATGCAAGAGCCCGCCATCACACCCGATCTGATTGCCGCACATGGGCTCAAGCCCGAGGAATACGACATGATCCTTGAGATCATCGGGCGTGAGCCGACCTTTACCGAGCTTGGCATCTTTTCAGCGATGTGGAACGAGCATTGTTCTTATAAGTCATCCAAGAAATGGTTGCGCACCCTTCCGACCTCTGGCCCTCAGGTTATCTGCGGCCCAGGCGAGAATGCGGGTGTCGTCGATATCGGCGACGGTCAGGCCGTGGTGTTCAAGATGGAAAGCCACAACCACCCTTCGTATATCGAACCTTATCAGGGCGCGGCGACCGGCGTGGGCGGCATCCTGCGGGATGTTTTCACCATGGGCGCACGGCCCATCGCCTCGATGAACGCACTGTCCTTTGGCGAGCCGGGCCACCATAAGACGCGCCAATTGGTGAACGGAGTGGTCGAGGGGATTGGCGGCTACGGCAACTGCTTCGGTGTGCCTTGCGTGGGTGGCGAAGTTCGGTTCCACCCGGCCTATAACGGCAACTGCCTTGTGAACGCGTTTGCCGCTGGTTTGGCTGACAGTGACAAGATTTTCTACTCGGCCGCTTCGGGCGTTGGGATGCCCGTCGTCTATCTGGGCGCAAAAACCGGTCGTGACGGTGTGGGCGGAGCAACCATGGCATCGGCCGAATTCGATGACACCATCGAAGAAAAACGCCCCACCGTTCAGGTCGGCGACCCCTTCACCGAAAAGCGCCTGATGGAAGCAACGCTGGAACTGATGCAGACCGGTGCCGTGATCTCGATCCAGGACATGGGCGCAGCGGGCTTGACCTGCTCGGCTGTAGAGATGGGCGACAAAGGTGGTCTGGGTGTGCGTTTGGACCTCGAGAATGTCCCGCAGCGCGAAGAGAACATGACAGCCTATGAAATGATGCTGTCGGAATCTCAGGAACGGATGCTGATGGTCCTCAAACCTGAGCTTGAGGCCGAGGCCCGCGCCGTGTTCGAAAAATGGGACCTCGATTTTGCCATCGTAGGCGAAACCATTGCCGAAGACCGTTTCCTGATCATGCACAATGGTGAGATCAAAGCCGATCTGGTCCTGTCTAAACTGTCCTCGACCGCGCCTGAATACGACCGCCCGTGGGAACCGACCCCTGAGTCCGCGCCACTGGAAGACGTACCACAGATCGATCCGATCGACGGTCTGCGCGCCCTGCTCTCTTCACCCAATTACGCAGGCAAACAATGGGTCTATGAGCAATACGACACCATGGTCATGGCGGATTCAACTCGCACGCCGGGTCTGGGCGCTGGCATGGTCCGCGTACATGGCACCGACAAGGTGCTAGCCTTTACCAGCGACGTAACCCCACGCTATGTCCGTGCAAATCCGGTGGAAGGCGGCAAACAAGCGGTGGCCGAGGCCTATCGCAACCTGACCGCCGTGGGGGCCAAACCACTTGCCACCACAGACAACCTGAACTTCGGGAACCCCGAAAAGCCCGAGATCATGGGTCAGTTCGTCGGCGCGATCCAAGGTATCGGTGCCGCCGTTGGTGCGCTGGATATGCCCATCGTGTCGGGCAACGTCTCGCTTTATAACGAGACTGACGGCCAGGCGATCCTGCCAACCCCCACCATCGGCGCGGTTGGTCTTCTTGCTCATAGCGACGAGATAATCGGAAACGAAGTTCGGGATGGCCATGTTGCGCTGGTCATCGGCGAAACCAACGGCCATATGGGTCAGTCCGCCCTGCTGGCCGAGGTATTCAACCGCGAGGACGGAGACGCGCCGCATGTTGATTTGGCTGCAGAGGCGCGCAACGGGGAATTCATCCGTGCCAATCGCGAGATGATCAAAGCATGTACTGATCTTAGCGATGGCGGCCTTGCACTGGCTGCGTTTGAACTTGCTGAAGCTGCAGGTGTCGGCGTTTGCCTGGATGATGCATCATCCGAGTTCCTATTCGGCGAAGACCAGGCCCGTTATCTTGTGGCATGCAACTTCGATCAAGCCGAGGCGCTGATGATCGCTGCCGGTCAGGCTGGTGTCCCGCTGGTCTCGGTTGGTCGATTTACCGGTGACAGCGTGAAGATCGGCAATTCCGAAGCTCCTTTGGCAGAACTGACCGAGACCTTCCGCCAGAGCTTTGCCGCCGCGGTCGCCTGATAAATCGTCTCTTCCGAATTCCAGAATTCCCGCGTCTTCCATAGGCGCGGGATTCGCGTATCTGAAAAATGCTCGACATCTTGCACGCCCGCTCCCATCACTCTACATCTTGGGAAAGACCTACAGGAGTGAACCTACATGCCGATGAGCGCCCACGAGATTGAAACCCTGCTGCGCGAAAGCTTTCCCAATGCGGAAATTCAGGTTGGTGGCAGCGATGGCGTGCACATGTCCGCCATGGTCGTGGACGAAAGCTTTCGCGGCAAAAACCGCGTTCAGCAACAGCGTGCGGTTTACGCCGCGCTGAAAGGCAAGATGGATGGATCTGATGGGGAATTGCACGCGCTGGCGTTGACGACGAAGGTACCTGAATGACACAGCACTACTTTCAAAAAAGCGCCTAAGTGGCTTTGAAAACATGAGTGGCTGGCCCTTCTGGATATCTCTTCTTGGTGCATTGATAGTTGTCGCCGCCCTCATCGAAGCCTATGTCAAACGCAACAGAAAACGAAAACTGTCGGATATGCGCCCTGACCCCGATACGCTTAGCAAGGTTGGGGGAATTGAACGATACGGGCTTGATCCGGTGACGCTTGCACAAGCAGAACACCGGCGGCTTGAAGAAGAAGGATGGGCACCTGAACTGCCCGATAACCGAACGACCGCCGCGCAAGCGGATGAAAAGGAAAAGCAAGATGAGCGACGTTAAGACCCAGATCGACGAAACCGTCAAAGCCAACGATGTGGTGCTTTACATGAAAGGCACCAAAGAGATGCCGCAGTGCGGGTTCTCATCCCGGGTGGCCGGTGTTCTGAATTACATGGGCGTCGAATACACCGACGTAAACGTTCTGGCTGACGAAGCTGTGCGCCAGGGCATCAAGGACTACTCCGACTGGCCAACCGTGCCTCAGCTTTATGTCAAAGGCGAGTTTGTCGGCGGTTGCGACATTATCACTGAAATGACGCTGTCGGGCGAGCTAGACACACTGTTCGATGAAAACAGTGTGGGCTACAACAAAGACGCTGCGGACAAAATCCGCGAAGCAAACGCGTAAGCTATCGGCTGCTACAGTCCTTGAACAATACGAGTTCCGGGGCTGTGTCGCCTTCGGCCTGATGGCTGATCGTGGCATCCCACCCCTTGGAGCGCAGGGTGTATGTCCCTGCCCCTTCGACGGATTCATACCGGATGCCCGAACCGCTTGGAACCTGTTTCATGGGGATCAACTGATCATCGATCATCATCGCAGCCGCCCCATCGCCATTTGAGGCGTTAAAGTAGGACACCGGCACTTGCGTGTTGTTTTCACAGGTAAACGTCACGGACAGAATGTCGATATCGGCCTTTGCCATCGTGCCAGTCAGCGAGACGACGGCCGCGCAAAAGGCCATTCGGGCGATCGGCATTAGGCCGTCCTTTCTTCAATGACTGCCGCCAGGGCTTCGGCGCGCGCCGCCATTTCAGCCAGCGTATCCGTGACAGATGGCGGCACTACCGCGACCTCGATCCGTTCAGGTTCCGGCTGCGGTTGGCTGCGGAGCCGCTTCAATTCGGTCTCCAATTCAACCAGCTTGGCCTCGGCCAGTTTCATGCGATCTTCATGCGCGGCTGCCTTGTCTGCCAACATGAGTCCCGCCATCAGCAGCATCCGCGATTCCGGCATACGTCCGATCTGGTCCGACAAAACCTGAGCCTCATCATCCAGCAGTCTGGCTGCCGCTTGCAGAAACGGTTCTTCACCGTCCTGGCACGAGACATCAAAGCCGCGGCCACCGATATGAATGGTTACTTCGGGCATTATTCCACCTCTCCCTCGGCCAGATTGGCATGACTTAGCAATGGCTCAAGCCGAGCCAGGACCGCATGCGCTTCGGCTGCGTCCGACGCGCGCGCGGCACGTATGGCTTCTAATTCGGCTGTCGTGGCCCGGTTCAGCATGTCAGCATCCGTGACACCGTCCTCTGCGGCGGCGCGTAATTCATCGACAGCGCTCCGGAGCTGATCGTTTGCATTGCGAAGCCGTTGCAAATCATCATCCAACCGGGACATCGCGGCACCATGGCTAGCCCGTTCCGCGCGCAGCATCTCAAGCTCGGCATTGAGTTCGGTTAACCGCTCGCTATCGACCAGTTCAGCCCGCAGACGGGCCAGTTCGGCCTCCATCTCTTCCGCGCGATCCGCGATTGGGGTCAGTTGCTCGACCTGCGCGCGCAACGTATTCGCCTCTTCTGCAGCGCCCTGATGTGATCGCAGAGTCTCAATCTCTGCCTTCAAGCCCTCGACTTCGTCCGTGTTTTCAAGCGCAGCCTTGGCATCCGCCAACTCGGCCCGCGCAGCCTCAACCGTGGCGAGCTGAGAAATCGCCTCGGCTAATTGCGCACGCAGCGCATCCACTTCCGAACTCGGTGCCGGTTGCGCACGCAGCGCGTCAATCTCTTGCGCGTGCCTCTCTTTGATCGTTTTCAGCCGTTCCTCAAGCTGGGCATTGGCCACCCGCTCTTCTTCAAGCGCCGTTCGCAGCGACGTGTCATCACCGGCTGCGGATCCAGCATCGTGCAAGGCCTCGACACCATTACCGATCCGCTCCATCGCGGTGATAATACGGCGTTGTAGTTCTTCGATCTGACTCATGCCTGTGTCACCTCTTTATCAAGGTTCGTTCTGATATTCGCCTACCCGAATCAAAAGCGGCGGCGCTCAGCCCTAGTCTAACGGAATGCGACAGAAAATACCCACTGTTTGGTTTCAACCACTTGCACACCGCTCTTGAAGCGCCAATTCGGCGTGCCACGCGGTTCTGCTTGCACTTTGACAATCGGATGGTATTCAGCGCCCATCTGCCCGTAAACCAAAGGAACTACGCCCGTGGACCTGACTGCGCTGCGCAATGCCAACCCCGAACACTGGGACAAGGCTGCGGCCATCCGCACCCTGACCCTCGACGCTGTCGCCGCCGCCAATTCCGGCCATTCCGGTATGCCGATGGGCATGGCCGATGTTGCGACCGTATTGTTCGGAAAGCACCTCAAATTCGACGCCACTGCCCCGAACTGGCCGGACCGCGATCGGTTCATCCTATCGGCGGGTCACGGTTCGATGCTGGTCTATTCGCTGCTGTATCTCACCGGTCATGGCGATGTTACGCTGGAAGAGATCAAGAACTTCCGTCAATTGGGCGCCAAAACTGCCGGGCACCCTGAAAACTTCCTGATCGATGGTGTCGAAACCACTACCGGACCTTTGGGTCAGGGCATTTCGAATGCCGTTGGCTTTGCGATGGCCGAAGAAATTCAGCGTGCGCATTATGGCAAGAAGATCGTTGATCACTATACCTTCGTGATTGCGGGCGACGGCTGCCTGATGGAAGGCGTCAGCCAAGAAGCGATCACTTTGGCCGGTCGCCACGAGTTGAGCAAGCTGATCGTCTTCTGGGATAACAACAACATCACCATCGACGGCACAGTCGACATCGCCGACCGCACCGATCAGGTGCGCCGTTTTGCAGCCTCGGGCTGGCATGTGCTTGAGATTGACGGCCACGACCCCAAGGCCATCGATGCGGCCATCGTGCAGGCGAAGAAGTCGAACAAACCGACGATGATTGCTTGTGAAAGTCACATTGCACTGGGTCACGCGGCGCAGGACACTTCAAAAGGCCATGGCGCACTGACCGATCAGGATCAGTTGAACGCCGCCAAAGAAGCATATGACTGGCCGCATGATGCGTTCGTCATCCCTGCTGAGGTCAAAGCCGCTTGGGAGGCCATTGGTGCACGTGGCAAAGCCGAGCGCGCAGCGTGGGAGGAGCGTTTTGCGCAAGTCTCCGAACGTAAACAAGCCGAATTCAACCGCGCCTATGCGTTTGAGGCACCAAAGAAGCTGGCCGGCGCCATCCGGTCGTTCAAGAAACAGATGTCGGAAGACCAGCCAAAGCTGGCCACACGCGCCTCGTCCGAGAAGGTGTTGAATGTCGTTAACCCGATCATGCCGGAAACCATTGGTGGTTCGGCTGACCTGACTGGATCGAACAACACCAAATCGGCCGATATGGGCGTGTTCCTGCCGGAAAACCGCAAGGGTCGGTATATCCATTACGGCATTCGTGAACACGGTATGGCCGCTGCTATGAACGGTATGGCGCTGCATGGTGGCATTCGCCCGTATGGCGGTACGTTCATGGCCTTCACAGACTATGCGCGGCCCTCGATGCGTTTGGCTGCACTTATGAAGATCCCGACGGTCTTCGTGATGACCCACGACTCGATTGGTCTGGGCGAAGACGGTCCGACGCACCAGCCGGTGGAACATCTGGCGATCTCACGCGCGACGCCGAACACTTATGTGTTCCGCCCAGCCGATACGATTGAGACCGCCGAAGCCTGGGAATTGGCGCTGACCTTCAAGGATAGCCCCTCAGTCCTGTCGCTGACCCGTCAAGGCGTGCCAACTGTTCGGACCCAGCACAAAGCCAAAAACCTAACCGCACAAGGCGCTTATGTATTGGCTGACGCAGAAAACAAGCGTCAGGCGATTCTGATTGCCACAGGTTCCGAGGTTTCGCTGGCGATGGAAGCTAAAGCAATACTTGAGGCCGAAGGCATCGGCACTCGGGTCGTTTCCATGCCCTGTATGGAGCTGTTTGCCGAACAAGACGAAGCCTACCGCAAGCGCGTACTACCTGCGGGAGCCGTCCGCGTCGGTATCGAGGCTGCGGTTCGCGCCGGAGGCTGGGACCATTGGCTTCTGGGCGAGCGTGGTCGCGAGGCCAAAGCCGGGTTCATCGGCATGTCCAGCTTTGGTGCGTCGGCACCCGCCGGAGAGCTCTACAAGCATTTTGGCATCACGACCGAGGCAACAGTCGCCAAGGTCAAAGAACTGCTGGGTTGAACCTACCCAAATGAGTCAGAAGGCCTCGGTTAAAACCGGGGCCTTTTTTGTTAGACGAAAATTATTACTGACTGCATACCATCGACAATTAGATCACCATCGGTGTTCCACATCCGCATGACCTGAGAGCTGTAGCCGTCATGTCCAGCTGTCAATTGATGTTCCATCAACCACCATCCATCGCGAGTATGAATATCTTCGGATAGCACGTTGAAAATCCAGTTCATTGATGAGTTGTTTCCCGGCTTCTTCAATGTCGGGAATATGGCCGGTGGCAACAGGTCCGCAATTGCGATCAACCCTTCGATCCTATCGCGCATATCGGCATCATTATGGCGCGCCCAAACCTTCACATAGCCACGCTCTGCACCAGCAAATGGCCGCGCCCCGTCGATCAACCGAACGTCGAAGTTCTCAAGAAATGCGATGGGAAGTTTTGGCAAATCTGGCGGGAAATAGTGTTCTGTGATCTCTGGCTGTATCTCTGCCTTAGCCGGATGTTCGAACGCCACATGGCTGTCCTGTGCCTTGCCAAACGTAAATGTCCCAAGTGCGGCTGTATTCCCCTCAATCCTTGCTCGTGTATTGATCGTCGTGACATTCCGCCCATTGCGAAGCACCTCGGTTTCGATCAGCGGAGGTGAACCGATGGGCGCGGTAAAATTGATCAGGGCCGAGCGTAATGGAGGCAGAACATCGACCGCATTTCTCGTAGCAGCCAGCAGCAAGGCAGACGAAAAGCCGCCATATGTTGTGCGGCCTTGCATCCAGTTTGGCGGCACCGGAAACTGCAGCATCCCGTTCAACCGATCTGAACTGGCAAGGACTTGGGAAAGGCTGAGTTTAGTCATCGATCTCACACCGGATATGCTTCGATTGGAACTTACCCCGCTCTTACCGTTGTGCCAGATGAAACCTCACGTCACATGATCCTGATTTCAGTGTTTATTCGCAGATCCCGAAATCGCGCTGATCGCGGGGGACAGCAGCTTGGTTGCCACCGGTATCAGCGCCAGCCCATAGGCCAGACCGAATACACCATCCATCGTCGCCTTCGCGATCCACTTTACCGCGCCTGCCCATTGTTCAGACACAGCATGACTCGCAGCATTTGCCCAGTCGTAAATGTGATGGCCCAGCCAGCCAAAGCCCAGGACCTCCATACCGTGGATCATGATCGACCCGCCGACCCACAGCATCGCAGCAGTACCAACGATAGACAGAACTTTCATAACAACGGGCATCGCTTTGACGAGGCCCCTTCCCGTTCCGCGCCCTATCGGCGTCGGCGCGTTTTGCGCCAAATACAGGCCGACATCATCCATTTTCACGATCAGAGCGACCGAGCCATAAACGGCGACGGTGACCCCAACGCCCACCACGGCCAGCGTCGCGGCTTGCATCCACACATTCGGCGCTTCAATGGCCGCCAAAGCGATGGTCATGATTTCAGCAGAAAGAATAAAGTCAGTCTTGATCGCACCCTTCACCTTCTTTTCTTCCAGATGGCCAGGATCAGGATTTTTCATATCTTCGTCTATCGCATGGCTCCCATGTGGAAACAGGACGTGAAAAATCTTCTCGGCCCCCTCGAAACACAGATATGAACCACCGAGCATAAGCAGCGGTGTGATCAACCAAGGCGCAAAATTGGCGAGTAGCAATGCCACTGGCAACAACAGAATGATCTTGTTGAAAATCGATCCGCGCGCGATGCGCCAGATGATCGGCAGTTCCCGCGCCGGGGCAAAACCCTGAACGTATTTGGGCGTCACGGCCGCATCGTCAATGATCACACCCGCAGTCTTAGCCCCAGCCTTGCCGGCAGCGGCCACCACATCGTCCACCGAGGCCGCCGCAACCTTTGCAATGCCCGCCACGTCGTCCAACAGGGCCAACAGACCACTCATCGCGCTTCCTTTCCATTCATCTGTTCGATCGGACCCTACCTGATCCAACGGCTAGCGCAAGCGTTAGCGCAATCGGCGCAGGTTTGCGCTAACACCTTAAAAATATGCCATTTTTGCCCTTTTGAGATTCAATATTCGCGGCTATATGGCCTGCAACGCAAGCGCATTTTTGGAGACGTCGGATGACCATCAAGGTCGGTATCAATGGTTTTGGCCGCATCGGCCGCTGTACT
This sequence comes from Ruegeria sp. C9, assembly GCF_056537585.1. NCBI lineage: Bacteria > Pseudomonadati > Pseudomonadota > Alphaproteobacteria > Rhodobacterales > Roseobacteraceae > Ruegeria > Ruegeria sp. C9. Next base: position 122,112 of record NZ_JBQFRU010000002.1, on the reverse strand, counting down.
CTGTCGCACATCGCCGCATCGGCGCGCAACGACATCGAAGTGATCAAGGTCAACGCCACCGGCCCGCTGGAAACCTCGGCGCATCTGTTGAAATACGACAGCATCCATGGACGTTTCCCACGCGACGTCTCGGTCGAAGGCAACACCATGGATCTGGGTCGCGGCCCGATGGAGATGTTCTCGACCTACGATATGAACGAGCTGGACTGGGAAGGCTGCGATGTCGTTCTGGAATGCACCGGTAAATTCAACGACGGCCTGAAAGCCAAAACCCATCTTGAGCGCGGCGCTGGTAAGGTTCTGCTATCGGCTCCTGGCAAAAATGTCGACAAGACCATCGTATTTGGTGTGAACCACAACAGCCTGACCGCAAACGACAATATGGTGTCGAACGGTTCTTGCACCACCAACTGCCTTGCTCCGCTTGCCAAGGTTCTGGACGAAGGTATCGGCATCGAGCATGGCATCATGACCACGATTCACGCCTATACCGGCGACCAACCGACGCTGGACCGTCGCCACAGCGATCTGTATCGCGCCCGCGCTGCCGCCATGTCGATGATCCCGACTTCGACCGGGGCTGCAGCCGCGCTGGGTGAGGTTCTGCCGAATCTCAAAGGGCGTCTGGACGGCTCGGCGATCCGCGTGCCCACTCCAAACGTCTCGGCCGTTGATCTATCATTCCGCGCCTCGCGCGACGTCACTGTCGAAGAGGTCAACGCCATCGTCGAAGAGGCAGCGAAAGGCCCGATGCAGCGCGTTCTAGGGTATGAGCCCGCGCCGCTGGTTTCGACCGATTTCAACCACACCGAAGAAAGCTCGATCTTTGCGCCGGATCAGACCCGAGTTGTCGACAACCGAATGGTGCGCGTATTGGCATGGTATGACAACGAATGGGGATTCTCGGTGCGTATGGCGGATGTCGCCGTCGCGATGGGCCGCCTTAACTGACCCTTCGCACATCGCTTGTACCTTTATGCCCGCTCAGGTTATCTGAGCGGGCATTTACGTTCAGGGCGCAGAAATGACAAATCAAATCGCCATCTGGCTTGGAATCCTAATTCTGGGCGGTCTGATGCTGGACGTGGCACTATTCGGCACCGAACACCTGCTGTTCCTGGGCAAGAAGCTCTACGATTTCCTGGATTGGCTCGCCTTCTGGCGCTGACAGAGGTTTTTCTTGACTTTCGCGCCAATCTGGCTTTGTTAGCGCTAACCATCTATGGACCATGTTCTGACGGAGCGCATTATGACACTCAAGCTGGCAATCAATGGATTTGGACGGATCGGGCGCGGCGTTCTTCGGGCCGTCATGGAATCCGGACGTACTGATGTTGAAATCATCGCAATCAACGATCTGGCAAAGCCCGAAATGAACGCACATCTGTTCGAGTTCGACAGTGTGCATGGACGCTATTCCAAACCCGTAACTCTGACTGATGCAGGTCTGGATGTGGGTGCTGGGCCCATCCGGCTGACCAGCGAGCGTGATCCCGAAGCACTGGACTGGTCTGATGTGGATGTGGTTCTGGAATGCACCGGTGTTTTCCGGACCCGTGAAGCAGCTGAGCGGCACCTGAAAAACGGATCAAAGAAAGTATTGATCTCGGCCCCTGCCCGTGGCGACGGCGGCGTGAAGACAGTCGTGTTCGGCGTAAACGATCATGAGCTAACTGCCGACGATATCGTTGTTTCCAATGCCTCGTGCACCACCAACTGCCTGTCGCCGGTCGCGGCGGCTTTGGACGCAGGACTGGGAATCAAACACGGCAACATGACCACAGTTCATGCATACACGGCCAGCCAACCGGTTCACGACACAGCGGGTAAAGACCCCTACCTGTCGCGCGCAGCAGCACTGTCGATGATTCCGACGACAACTGGCGCGGCATCGGCTGTTGGTCTGGTTCTGCCGCAGCTTGCTGGTAAGTTGACCGGGCAAGCAATTCGTGTCCCAACGCCCAATGTCTCAGTCGTTGATCTGGTTGCTGAGGTTTCGCGACCGACGTCCGAAGAAGAGGTCAATGCCCTCTTTGTAGAAGCCGCCGCCAAAATCCCCGGCGTGCTGGCGGCCGAGAATCGCCCCTTGATCTCGATCGATTTCAACCACGACTCGCATAGCTCGACGGTTTCACTGGCTGAAACCAAAGTAACTGACGGCACATTGGTTCGTGTGCTTGCATGGTACGACAACGAATGGGGCTTCTCGAACCGGATGCTGGACACAGCCGCCGCGATGGGCGCGCTATCCTAACCGCTCTTTCAAGGCGGAATTGACGCGGGGCGTGACGAATTTTGACACGTCCCCGTTCAATCTGGCGATTTCTTTGACCAGTTTCGACGCAATGGCTTGATGCCGTGCCTCTGCCATCAAGAACACGGTCTCAATCGAGTCGTCCAACGCTCGGTTCATCCCAACCATCTGGAATTCATACTCGAAATCCGCAACCGCACGCAGTCCGCGCACGATGATCTGAGCGCCTACATCGCGGGCGCAATCGATCAGCAGGTTTTCAAACGGATGCGCGACAATCTCGGTGCCGGTCTGCTCGGTTAGATGGGCGCATTCGGCCTCGATCATCGCGACACGTTCTTCCAAAGAAAACAGCGGGCCCTTGTCCCGGTTGATAGCAACACCAATGACGAGCTTATCCACCAGCGCAGCCGCGCGGCGAATAATGTCTATATGACCCATGGTGATAGGGTCGAAAGTACCGGGATATAATCCAACCCGCATTGGGCTCTCCAGCGCAACAATATTTCTGCGCAAGCAAACATAACTTTGCCGCAGGTGCAAGAGGCTGAAACAGCCCCCGCGTTCAATGCCCCATGATCATGCCCTCAAGCGCGTCTTTTTCCATAGCAAGTTCAGCAAGTTGCGCCTTGACCGCATCACCCAGCGTAACGATGCCGACCAGTTTGCCATCTTCCAATACAGGCATGTGGCGAAATCGTCCTTCGGTCATCTGGGACAGGATAGACTCAACAGTATCCTGCTGGCTGGCGGTCACAAGTTGCTTGGTCATATAGTTGCTAACGGGTTTATCCAAGCATCCGCTGCCGCTGGCAGCCAACTCGCGAACAATGTCTCGTTCGGATAAAATGCCCGCTGCCGTCTGCCCCCCATCCTCGGAAATGACCACAGTACCAATCCGCTTTTCCGCAAGAATCTCGGCAGCCTGAGAAACGGATGCCGTTGGCTCGACCGTCTCCACACCGCCGCTGGCCTTGGATTTGAGAATGGCCTGTACAAGCATAAGCGAAAACCTCCGGAATTACGTACTGTTTTCCAAAGCGTTGCCGGAATGTGTGAATGTGTCAAGGTGAAGCTTCGCGCTCAAGCCGCGCTACTTCGTCCCGTATTCCGCGCGTCAACGCCTCGGCAAAGCGGTTCAACCGCTCATTGCGCTGATCGCCCTGATGGCGGACCAGATAGAACCCCCGGGTCAGACTGACCTGATCCGTCAGGATTTTCTGCAATCCCCGATGGAACGGCAATGTGAAATCATGTGCCACGCAGACCCCTGTTCCCAGCGAAACTTGTCGCAGCTGAACGGAAACAGAGTTTGATGCAAGCGCGACACGTTCAACACCGATGTCGTTGAGATAGTCCAGCTCGCGGTCGAAAATCATGTCCGGAATATAGCCTATCATCCGATGCCCTTTTAGATCCTCGATGGATCGAATTTCGGCGTGACGACTCAGGTATTCCTTCGTTGCGACCATATGCAGCCGATAGTCGGATATCTTCTGCACCAGCAGTTTCCCTGCGGTGGGCGCACTGACTGTTACCGCCATGTCGGCCTCTCGCCGGGATAGGTTGATGATGCGCGGCAACGCCAGGATCTGAATGTCGAGATCAGGATTGGCATCGCTGATCTTGGCGCAGACCTGTGGCAACAGGTAATTGGCACTACCATCCGGGGCACCAATTCGGATCTGACCGCTTAGCGATTTGGCAGAGCCTGACATGACACCAGTCGCTGCGCGCATAGCTTCTTCCGCCTGCAGCCCATGCTCCATCAGGCGTTGTCCTGCAGTCGTCAACACATAGCCCTGCTGTGATTTCGTGAACAACACCGCGTCCAATGCCGCTTCGAGCCGCGCGATTCTGCGCCCGACAGTCGCCGGGTCGATCTTGAGAACCCGCCCCGCACCCGAAAGGCTTTCATCGCGCGCGACCGCCAGGAAAACCCGCAAATCATCCCAATTCGGCGTCATGTTCTACCCTTTGCATTTTTGCAAAACTGATTTGAAATATTGCCTCTGTTCAGGTGATTTTCGCAAGTCTATTCTTCGCGCAACTTAATCCGGAGGAGTTTGCAATGCAGAACCTGACCCATTTCATCAACGGCGAAAATGTCGCTGGCACATCTGGCCGCTTTGACAATGTATTCAACCCAGCAACGGGTGAAGTGCAGTACCAATGCCCGATGGCCAGTGTCGCCGAGACCACCGCTGCGATCGAAGACGCTGCAGCAGCTCAGGTCGCTTGGGGCGCAACCAACCCGCAGAAGCGCGCGCGCGTTATGATGGCGATGGTTGGCTTGATGAACCGCAACATGGACAAGCTGGCCGAGGCTCTCAGCCGCGAGCACGGTAAAACCATCCCGGACGCCAAGGGTGATCTGCAGCGTGGTCTGGAAGTGATAGAATACTGCATCGGCGCGCCCCAGATGCTGAAAGGTGAGTTCACCGACAGCGCGGGCCCGGGCATCGATATGTATTCAATGCGTCAGCCGCTGGGCGTGGTCGCTTCGATCATGCCATTCAACTTCCCCGCAATGATGCCACTGTGGCACGTTGGCCCGGCACTGGCCTGCGGCAACGCAGTTGTTCTAAAGCCGTCCGAGCGCGACCCCTCTGTTCCATTGATGCTGGCAGAGCTGTTTGTCGAAGCTGGTCTGCCCAAGGGCGTGTTCCAAGTCGTAAACGGTGACAAAGAGGCCGTGGACACCCTGCTGGACAGCGAAATCATTCAGGGCGTGTCATTCGTGGGTTCAACCCCGATCGCGCAGTACATCTATGCTCGTGCAACCGCCAACGGCAAACGCGCGCAGTGTTTCGGTGGCGCTAAGAACCACATGATCGTTATGCCTGACGCCGATCTGGATCAGGCTGCTGATGCGCTGGTCGGTGCAGGTTTCGGCGCGGCTGGCGAACGCTGCATGGCAATCTCGGTGGCCGTGCCTGTGGGCGAAGAAACCGCAGACGCACTGATCGAAAAACTGATCCCTCGCGTGGAGAAGCTGAAAGTCGGCCCCTACACAGCGGGCGACGACGTAGACATGGGTCCGGTTGTTACTGCTGCCGCGAAAGAGCGTATCCTTGGCCTGATCAACTCGGGCGTTGAGCAGGGCGCGAAGCTGGTTGTCGACAACCGCGACTTCAGCCTGCAGGGCTATGAGGATGGCTTCTTTGTCGGCCCGCACCTGTTCGACAACGTCACTCCCGACATGGATATCTACAAGCAAGAGATCTTTGGCCCGGTCCTGTCGACTGTCCGCGCGGGTTCTTATGAAGAGGCGCTGAAACTGGCGATGGATCATGAATACGGCAACGGCACTGCGATCTTCACCCGCGACGGTGATACGGCGCGCGACTTTGCCAGCCGTGTGAACATCGGCATGGTCGGCATCAACGTTCCGATCCCGGTTCCGCTGGCCTACCACACTTTTGGCGGCTGGAAGAAATCGATGTTCGGCGACCTGAACCAGCACGGTCCAGACAGCTTCAAGTTCTACACCCGCACCAAAACAGTGACATCGCGCTGGCCGTCGGGCATCAAGGAAGGTGGCGAGTTCAACTTCAAAGCGATGGACTGATCATTCAGCTTACAAATCAGGAAACCCGGCCCTACATGGGTCGGGTTTTTTCGTGCATGCGCCAGTTGCTGCCTGATCGCGTACCTCACAAGAAATTCAGAGGTCGCCCTCTGGAAAAAGCAGGCATTCACTAATATTTTATCGGTAATTCAACTATCCGAACAGCTCATAACTCCCTGGAGGCAACCTTGTCCCAAAATCGTTTTACCCGTCGTCACGCCCTTTTGGGCGCTGCATCGCTGATTGCGGCCCCTGCTATCGTGCGTGCTCAAAGCACTGATGCTTTCCCACAGACCGAGGAAGCAATCAGCACGCAGATTCCAGTACGTCGTAACGTTTCATCGTTCTCGCAACAGAATTGGCAGGATCACTTTGACGAGTTGGGCGTCGGCGCATTGTTGGCCGATATCACCAGCCGGGCTGTTCATTACTGGGGGCCGGATGGAACCTACAAGCTGTACCCCAGTTCTGTCCCGATGAGCGAAGAGCTGACCAAGCGCGGCTATACCAAAGTCACACGCAAGGCGGAGAACCCAAGCTGGACACCAACCCCATCAATGCGCGAGCGCGATCCCTCGTTGCCAATTCGCATGGAGGGTGGTGAACCTGGAAACCCATTGGGAACTCGCGCTATGTATCTTGGCTGGCCTGCCTACCTGGTTCACGGCACCTATGATACCCGCAAGATTGGACGTCAGAGCTCGTCCGGCTGTATCGGTCTTTATAACCAGCACGTTGAAGAGCTGTATCCGCTGGTAAAGGTCGGTACTCAGGTACGTTTGGTCTAAACGGCGAGTTTATACACGAAACACAAAAAAGCCCCGTCCATCAGGAACGGGGCTTTTGTTTTCGTGAAGGTGGTAGATTTATTCGGGAATGATCACTTCGTCGACAACGTGAATGACGCCGTTGCTGGCTTCGATGTCGGCCTGCACAACTTTGGCACCATTAACTTTCACGCCATTTTTTGCGTTCACGCTTAGTCGGTCGCCTTGCACGGTCAAAACCTTCGCGCGCTTTCCTGCAATGTCGCCGGACATCACTTTGGCTGGCACGACATGGTAGGTCAGGATCGACACCAACTGGTCCTTGTTTTCTGGCAGAAGTAGGGTTTCAACAGTGCCTTCAGGCAGAGCTGCAAAAGCTTCATCCGTGGGTGCAAAGACGGTGAAGGGCCCATCGCCTTTCAGCGTATCGACCAGGCCCGCGGCCTGAACGGCAGCAACCAGGGTGTTGAAAGACCCGGCAGCAACTGCGGTATCTACGATATCAGCGGCCTGTGCCTTGACGGGCAGTGCAAGTGCAAATGCGGCAGCAGCGCCCATGAATGTGCGGCGGAACATGGCTGTTAACTCCTCTCCAGCTTGTTATGGAAAGGGTTACGGGCCTGGGTTCGAACCGGATCACACAGAAATCAATTTTCTTTGAGCTGAACCCAGATGCTCTGCGCACGGCCCTCTTCTAGAAACGGCAGCGCTGCGACGGCGTCGGGGCGATCCTGCTGCAGGTAATATCCGGGCCAAAGCATTGAATAGAAACCGGATTGCAGCAAGGCGTGCAACATGTACTGCTCACCCCATCCTGGGCAGTCATAGAAGAACCGTTTGGGATATTCATAAGGCAGAAAAACATCGTGGACATGAATGACAACGCCGGGTTTCAGCGCCGGAATGATCCGACAGAATAGATGGGCGACATCGTTGCTCATCCGAACCACATGGCTTGAATCGATGAACAGAACATCCCCAGCCTCAAGCTGATCGAACAGCGCGGGATTTACTTCTTCCAGTCGCTTCTGCTCAAACTGATCGACGACATGGGCGATATCTGCGCGCGGGTACGGATCAATTGCCGTGATCGTCGTATCCAAACCACCATCTATGATCGCCTGCCGCGTCACGCGGGTAGAGTTTCCGCAGCCGACCTCGATCACGCGCTTGGGCTGAAAGCGGCGGATCATCAGGTAAAGCGCATCCGCATCCGGGCTATCGTAATATCCGTTGCCGGTGTAATAACCGGTTTGGTTTCGCGCCGGGTCCTTCAACGCAGCAAGCTCATCGGCATGGCGCGTATACTCTTTGATCAGTTGCGCGATATCGAATCCGTCCATTCCCGGCGACAGGGCATAAGCGGGCCTGGTCAATCCCCCTGCCCGTTCGAACGCTTCCAGCCGCGCCCGTTCATCCTGTTCCGTAACCTTGTCGATCAGCTTGACGCCCAACTCATCTAGGGCTGCATTGATCTGCGGAAATTTTCTGGGTTTCACGAAGACGGCTCCACATTACGTTGCGCCCGCTCTTTACCTGTGCACGCAGGACTTCCGCAAGAACCGACAGGCCAAACCCTTGGCAAAACGCTAATTTCCGTATTCACTGATGTGAATTGACCAACGAGGGCCGCCATGCAGCAGGAATTCACGATCGGTATTGAAGAGGAATACCTGCTGGTCGATCAAGACAGTCTGCAGCTCGCCGAGGCGCCCGCAGCATTGATGGAAGCTTGTCAGGCAGATTTCGAAGGCCAGGTCAGCCCGGAATTTCTGCAGTGCCAGATCGAAGTCGGGACCCGCCCACATGCTACGATCAGATCGGCGCGCGAAGATCTAAAGCGCCTGCGTTCTTGTGTTTCAAAACGTGCAGCCGAGTATAATTTGGCTCCGATCGCGGTCTCTTGCCACCCGTTTGCGAACTGGAAAGACCAGCACCATACACGGAAAGAACGCTATGACGCCCTGCAGCATGCTTTGGGCGGCGTGGCGCGGCGGATGCTGATCTGCGGAATGCATGTGCATGTGGGCGTCGAAGATCAAGCCTTGCGCGCCGACCTGGTACCCCAGCTTTCTTACTTTCTGCCCCATCTGCTGGCGTTGTCGACCTCGTCTCCTTATTGGAACGGCGAAGATACCGGGCTTTCCTCCTATAGGCTCACCGTGTTCGACAATCTGCCCCGGACCGGTCTGCCCCCGGTGTTCGGCAGTTGGGGCGAATACGAACGCACCACCGGCGTGCTGGTCGAACTCGGCGTGATCGAGGACACCTCGAAGATCTGGTGGGACCTACGTCCATCTCACCGGTTCCCCACCCTAGAAACACGCATCATGGACGTACAGCCAAGGCTTGAACATACGCTTTCGCTTGCAGCGCTAGTGCAGGCACTGACCCGGATGCTGTGTCGCCTGAAAGACCGCAATCTTCGTTGGCGACAATACGATAAGTTTCTGATCGGCGAAAACCGTTGGCGCGCGCAGCGCTACGGCGTGGGCGAAGGTCTGATCGATTTCGGAGATCGCTCAATCAAGCCAATGGCTGAACTGATCGGAGAGCTGATGGGCATGTTGGCCGAAGACACCGAGGCATTGGGCACCATGACCGAACTCGCCCGCCTTCGGCAGATCGCAGAAAATGGCACCTCCGCCACCCGCCAACGCCGTGTTTACGCTGAAGCTTTGGCGCGCGGGGATGATCCGGGCATGGCGGTGGTCAAGCACCTGATCGAGGAATTTCACGCCGACCTATAAAGTCAAACCGCCGCCAAAATCTCTTTGATCCGGTCCGCTACAGGTTCATACAAATCGCGATCCGTCCAGTATCCGTTATGCGAAAGCGGGTTCCACGACGTAAAGATTTTGCCCGCATTGATCGGCTTATCCTTCAAGGCCCCACTTTGAGCGAGCTGTTCATAGCTTGGCGCGCTTTTGCCCAAAGGAAAACCCAAAACATCATGCTTGTCATAGTAGTTTCGCCACCAGGTCGAAAACTGCAACGCAGGCGGCAGCGCGCGGTTCGGGGCCATGATCGGAAAAATCTCATTCTCGGGATATGCGAACAGAAAAATCGGAATATTGCACCCAAACGTCACGAGGCCAGCAACGGTTTTCATGTTTTCAACATCTGTCGGGTGAACCGGTGAACCACCCTGGCGCAGATGTCTTTGCATGTCATAAATATAGTTCGACATTATGTGCCCACCCAGCGAATGCGCCAGGATCAGTACAGGCCCCTGTGGTCCGACCTGGTATTTGACGACCCCCATCACATTCTCGATTTTCTTGTGGATCGCCTCATAGATCTTATCGCCATCATCCGGAGTTGGTCGGTAGGAAGCCGCATCCGACAGATTGCACACTACAAACTCGCGCAGCTTGTCGTATCCAAGGCTGCGGTTGACCTTGCGCAGATATGCCTTCTGCCGCCCTTGCAGGATCTGTGCCCATACCACCTCGTGCCAGATCACATCATCCATATCCGCGCCGACCTGGTTCGAAACGCGTCGTTTCAGCCCTTTGGAAAACGTTGGGGTCGTGGATGGGGGCTGGTTCTGAGGATTGTACTGGCTGCCCATGCCGTGAATCGCGATAACAGCAAGCTTGTGTGACGACATAAGAATACTCCGTAATGATCAAGAAAGCAGAATTCCCGCAGTATACCTCACCGTCCAGAAATCCCCTAAATCGCCGGGTTTGCCGTCATTGAAAAATTTCTGTAAGGATTGAAGAATAAAACGCTCGTTCAATTCTATAGCCATCAGGAAGCACACGTCATGGATTTCGCGCTGACCGAAGAACAAACGGCCATTTTCGACATGGCCTACGCCTTTGGCCAAGACCACATCGCCCCCTTCGCGCGTCAGTGGGAAGCAGACGGAACCATCCCCAAAGAGCTTTGGCCCAAAATCGGCGAACTAGGATTTGGTGGACTTTATGTCTCGGAAGAGGCTGGCGGTTCGGGTTTGACGCGATTGGATGCGACACTGGTGTTCGAAGCGCTATCGATGGCCTGTCCCTCGGTCGCGGCGTTCCTGTCGATTCACAACATGTGCGCCAAAATGCTGGACAGCTTTTGCAGTGACGATCTGAAGTCCCGCATTATGCCAAGTATCCTCAGCCTCAAAACCGTCCTCAGCTACTGCCTGACGGAACCCGGATCGGGATCAGACGCCGCAGCATTGAAAACGCGCGCTGAACGGACCAATGAAGGCTACACACTGAATGGTACAAAAGCGTTCATTTCCGGCGGCGGCTATTCGGATGCTTACGTCTGCATGGTGCGTACGGGTCAGGACGGTCCCAAGGGGATCTCGACGGTATATGTCGAAGACGGCACACCCGGCCTGAGCTTTGGTGGTCTGGAGCAGAAAATGGGTTGGAAAAGCCAGCCAACCGCGCAAGTTCAGTTTGACGATTGCAAAATTCCGTCCAGCAATCTGGTCGGGGCTGAAGGCGACGGTTTCAAATACGCGATGATGGGGCTGGACGGTGGCCGCCTGAACATAGCGTCCTGCTCGCTGGGGGCAGCTCAGAACGGTCTGGACATGACGTTGCAGTATATGTCCGAGCGCAAGGCCTTTGGACAATCGATCGATCAGTTTCAAGCGCTGCAGTTCCGACTGGCAGATATGGAGATTGAGCTACAGGCGGCGCGCACATTCTTGCGTCAGGCAGCGTGGAAACTTGATCAGGGCGCACCGGACGCCACAAAATTCTGTGCGATGGCCAAGAAATTCGTAACAGAAACCGGATCGAAGGTTGTGGATCAGTGTCTGCAATTGCACGGCGGATATGGTTATTTGGCTGATTATGGCATCGAGAAACTGGTGCGGGATCTGCGTGTGCATCAAATTTTGGAAGGCACGAACGAGATCATGCGCGTGATCGTTGCACGCCAGATGCTCTCCAATCGCTGAGGTCTTTGATGTCCGATATCGACATTCGCACCACAGGCCGTGCCGGGCGCATCACGCTGACACGACCACACGCCCTGAACGCCCTTAGCTATGAGATGTGCATGGCCATTGATACCGCTCTGCGCAACTGGCGTGAGGATGATCAAGTCGATCTGATCATTCTCGATGCCGAAGGCGACAAAGCCTTTTGCGCTGGCGGAGATATTGCCGAGCTTTATGCGACCGGCACCAAGGCGGACTATGCTTATGGCCAAACGTTTTGGCGCGACGAATACCGCCTGAATGCCTTGATTTTTGAGTACTCAAAACCAGTGATCAGCTTCCTGCAAGGTTTCACCATGGGTGGCGGGGTTGGCATCGGGTGCCATGGCAGCCATCGAGTGGTTGGAGAAAGCTCAAAGATCGCGATGCCGGAATGCTCAATCGGGCTGGTTCCTGATGTGGGCGGATCGCTGATGTTGGCGCTGGCGCCGGGGCGATTGGGCGAGTATCTGGGCACCACCGGCCACCGCATGGGGCCCGGAGATGCGATCTATGCCGGGTTTGCCGACCATTTCATTCCCCAAGAGCATTGGGCGGGGCTGATAGACCAGTTGGAAGCCTCTGGACGGGCGGAACTGGTGGATGAGCATGCAGTGCCCGCACCGGATAGCCCCTTGGCTGAAATGCAGGGCGAGATCGACAGGCTATTCAGCGGAGAAAGCCTTAGCGATATCCTGAACAGCTTGCGCAACGATGACACAGAATTTTCGACGAAAATTCTCGGCACCCTGCAGCGAAACTCTCCTATCTCCATGGCTTGTGCTGTCGAGATGTTGCATCGGCTGCGCGGAACCGGCCTGACATTGCAAAAAGCGCTGGATCTGGAGTACCGGTTTACTTATCGCGCAATGGAGCATGGCGATTTTCTGGAAGGCATTCGCGCCCAGATCATCGACAAGGATCGCAACCCGAAATGGCAGTTTCCTGATTTGGATGTGCCTGCAGTCGCGGTGTCCAAGATGCTGCAACCGCTCGGTGCGGATGCACTAAGCTTTTCAGAGGAGTAAGGGATGAAAATCGCATTCATAGGGCTTGGCAACATGGGCGGCCCGATGGCGGCCAATCTGGCGCGCGCGGGTCATGACGTGATCGGATTTGATCAAGTTGATGTCGCCGTTGAAGGCGTGGCCATGGCGCCTTCCGGCGCTGCCGCAGCTGCGGAAGCCGACGTGGTTATCACCATGCTTCCCAACGGGCAAATTCTGCGCGCTGTGGCCGATGAAGTTGTCCCTGAAATGCAAGACGGCGCGGTTCTGATTGACTGCTCTACGGTCGATGTCGACAGCGCCCGCGCAGTGGCGCAGCAAGCTGCTCAGGCTGGTCTGCTATCAGTCGATGCACCTGTATCCGGCGGGATTGGTGGGGCCGCTGCAGGCACTTTGACCTTTATGGCCGGTGGATCTGACGCAGCTTTTGCCAAGGCGGCTCCGTTATTTGAAATCATGGGGCAAAAAGCGGTTCACTGCGGTGAAGCTGGCGCGGGTCAGGCCGCCAAAATCTGCAACAACATGATTCTCGGCGTGACGATGATCGCGACCTGCGAGGCATTTGCGCTTGCTGATAAATTGGGATTGGATCGACAAAAGATGTTCGATGTCGTCAGCACGTCCTCAGGGTACAGCTGGACAATGAACGCCTATTGCCCTGCCCCCGGCGTTGGACCCGAAAGCCCATCCGACAATAACTATACCCCTGGTTTCGCCGCCGAGCTGATGTTGAAAGACCTACGTCTCAGCCAACAGGCAGCCAAGAGTGCGGACGCTGATACGCCCATGGGACAGGTTGCGACAAAGCTATATGAACAGTTTGTCGAACAAGAAGATGGCTTGGGTCGCGATTTCAGCGCAATGTTACCGCGATTTGAGAAGCGGTCCAGAGACTGAACAACCTCAGAACGCAGCGCTCTACGAAGCAACAGAGAAGAAAATTCGCAGCATTTTCTTCTCTCGCTCTGTTCCTATTCGGCAGCTACGGCTTGCCCATCCAGCATTGGCTTCAGATAACGCCCAGTGTGGCTACGCTCACATTCAGCGACGTCTTCGGGCGTACCCTCAGCCACAATCTGACCTCCGCCATCGCCACCTTCCGGGCCAATGTCGATTATCCAGTCGGCGGTTTTTACGACATCGAGATTATGTTCGATAACAACAACAGTATTTCCTTGGTCGACCAGTTCATGCAGGACTTCCAACAGCTTACGCACGTCCTCGAAATGCAGACCCGTTGTGGGTTCGTCCAGAATATACAGCGTTCGACCCGTTGATCGCTTGCTCAGTTCTTTAGAGAGCTTTACACGCTGCGCCTCACCACCGGAGAGCGTGGTCGCCTGTTGACCAACTTTGATGTAGCCGAGCCCAACACGAGCCAAGGCATCCATCTTGTCGCGGATCGATGGCACCGCTTTAAAGAATTCCTGCGCATCTTCCACTGTCATATCAAGTACATCCGCGATGGACTTACCCTTGAACTTGATCTCAAGCGTCTCACGGTTGTATCGCGCGCCTTTGCAGGTTTCGCAGGTGACATAAACATCAGGCAGAAAGTGCATCTCGATCTTGATGACGCCATCACCCTGACACGCTTCGCACCGGCCGCCTTTGACGTTAAAGCTGAACCGCCCGGGCTTGTATCCACGCGCTTTGGCTTCTGGCAACCCGGCAAACCAGTCTCGGATCGGGGTGAAAGCCCCGGTGTAAGTCGCTGGATTTGAACGTGGAGTCCGGCCAATGGGTCGCTGATCTATGTCGATCACCTTGTCCAGATGCTCTAGCCCTTTGATCGTTTCACAGGGCGCCGGTGTCTGGCGAGCGCCGTTCAACCGCATCGAGGCGGTTTTGAACAAAGTCTCAATCGTCAGCGTCGATTTTCCACCGCCAGACACACCGGTCACACAAACAAATTTTCCCAGCGGAAATTCGGCCGTAACGTTCTTGAGGTTGTTTCCCGTCGCCTTAACAACGGTCACTTTCTGCTTCTTACCCTTTCGCCGCTCAACCGGCACCGGGATCTCGCGTGTGCCCGAAAGATATTGACCGGTGATCGAGGCCGCATCGCCGGCGATATGCTCGGGCGTACCGTGGCTGACCACCTGTCCCCCATGCACTCCTGCACCGGGACCGATATCAAACACATAATCCGCCTCGCGAATGGCCTCTTCGTCATGTTCAACGACGATGACCGTGTTGCCCTGGTCACGCAAATTCTTAAGCGTACCCAGCAGACGATCATTGTCGCGTTGGTGCAGACCAATCGATGGCTCGTCGAGCACATACAATACCCCGGTCAGGCCCGAGCCGATCTGGCTCGCCAGACGGATACGCTGACTTTCACCTCCGGACAGGGTACCACTTGAACGAGACATCGTAAGATACTCTAATCCAACATTATTCAAAAAACCCAACCGCTCGCGAATCTCCTTGAGAATTGCGCGCGCGATCTCGTTCTTTTGTGCGCTCAAATGATTTGGGGCATCCTCGACCCAGGCCAGCGCCTCGCGGATCGACATTTCAACGACCTGTCCAACGTGCAAACCCGCAATTTTGACGGCCAGCGCCTCAGCACGCAGCCGATACCCTTCGCACGTGCCGCAGGGTCGGTTGTTTTGATAGCGTTCGAATTCTTCGCGAATCCAGGCGCTGTCAGTCTCGCGATAGCGGCGCTCCATGTTGGGGATGACGCCTTCAAAGCTTCGGGTAACCTGATAGACGCGGCCACCTTCATCATAACGGAACTGGATCTCTTCATCACCAGACCCGCGCAGAAACACCTGCTGGACTTTCTTGGGCAAGTCCTTCCAGGGAGTGTTCTTGTCAAACTCGTAATGTCGCGCGATAGCTTCGATCGTTTGCAGAAAATAGGGTGATTTACCCTTTCGCCAGGGCGCAAGCGCCCCGTCATAGAGTTTCAATGTCTGGTCCGGCACGACCAGACGTTCATCAAAGAACAGTTCGACCCCAAGCCCGTCGCAATCGGGGCAAGCCCCAAAGGGCGCGTTGAATGAGAACAGGCGCGGCTCGATCTCGGGGATGGTGAACCCGCTGACCGGGCAGGCAAAATTCTCACTGAATGTGACGCGTTCGGGGTCGCCCTCTTTCGGTGCGGTTTCGAGGATTGCGATCCCGTCCGCCAGATCCAGTGCGGTCCTTAGGCTGTCGGCCAGGCGTGTTTCCATGCCTTCTCGTACCACCAGACGATCGACAACGACGTCGATATCGTGGCGGAACTTCTTGTCCAGTGTCGGCGGCTCATCCAATTCATAGAACTCACCATCTACTTTGACGCGTTGAAAACCCTGCTTGCGCAGCTCAAGGAACTCTTTCCGATATTCACCCTTCCGATCACGAACGATGGGGGCCAGCAGATAGCCGCGCGTGCCCTCCTCCATCGTCATGATCCGGTCGACCATGTCCTGCACCTGCTGTGCCTCAATCGGCAATCCTGTGGCCGGGCTGTAAGGCGTACCAGCACGGGCAAAGAGCAAGCGCAGATAGTCGTAGATCTCGGTTACGGTGCCCACGGTCGAACGCGGGTTTTTTGAGGTCGTCTTCTGCTCGATCGAAATCGCGGGGCTTAGTCCGCTAATGTGATCCACATCGGGCTTCTCCATCATATCGAGGAACTGGCGCGCATAGGCCGACAGGCTTTCGACATAGCGGCGCTGCCCTTCGGCATAGATCGTATCAAATGCCAAAGAAGACTTACCCGAGCCCGACAGGCCAGTGATCACCACCAGCTGATCCCGTGGGATGTCGACATCAATGCTCTTGAGGTTATGCTCGCGCGCACCGCGCACCTCGATATTCTTCAGCTCAGCCATTCAGGCCCCCAACAACCAACGTCACTCAGAGATAGGCGAGAGCGGCTGAGTCTCCAACCAAAAAATTAGAACAAAGTAAGAACAGGCGATTTTTCGACACTCGGTTTAAGCACTGGTTTTCTTAGCCAGAGCCCATGCGCAGATTGGAAAATCGGGATCGTTCTCCAAATTGTCTGTCTCAGGGTCATAAACAGGAGGCCATTCAAGTTCGAGATTGCGCAAAGCGGCATGCCGATTGCCCCACTGTTCGGCCCGGATGAGATCCGGGTCGAACCCACACTCAGTGAGCAGGTTTTTCAATCCGCGCGCAGACCAGCGCGAACAGTCATGCGGAGCGGCGTGAAACGGAATGAAGAACGGGACGGCCAGCCAGAAATACCCTCCGGGTCTTAGCATCTCTAGCACGTTCAGCGTGGCTTCAACCGGGCGATCCAAGTGCTCCCACACCTGATTGGCCAAAACCAGATCGACCTTTCGCACCTGCTGTTGTTTGTTCAGAACGGGTCCGGTGCAGATATCATGTTGCTTATGCCAAATCTGTTCATAGCTGCAAAATCCAAATTGCTTACCCCACGAACCAGAAATCTCAATGACATCAAGTGTTTCCGGCTTCAGGCCGCGGACCCACTGCCGGCTGCGCCGTGCCATGATGACTCGATTTAGACTGGTCACTGCTTGCCCCTGATGTTTTGCAGGCAATAAACCATAAGATCAGTAAGATGTCGGCACAAAAAAACGCCCACAAGGGCGTATGACTTTCTAAATCGAAGGAAATGGCGCGGTTGACGGGGCTCGAACCCGCGACCCCCGGCGTGACAGGCCGGTACTCTAACCAACTGAGCTACAACCGCGCATTTAGGGTCTATGTGCGATCCGTTTGCCCGGATCAAAGGCTGGCAGCGATGGCGCGGTTGACGGGGCTCGAACCCGCGACCCCCGGCGTGACAGGCCGGTACTCTAACCAACTGAGCTACAACCGCCCACTGCCCGTTCATCTCTGAACGTTGGGGTGTATTATGGCTACACCCCGGCATCGTCAAGCGGCGTTTTCAAGTTTTTTGCTCGAACCTGATTTTTTCCGATCTATCCGACTTGGCGGGCAATGTGTGAAAACCGGATTTCGTCTGACGCGCTGCAATTTGAACGCTTTGAACTTGCGGCGAAACACAAGCCGCTGTATCAAACGCCGCTATGGGTGATTAGCTCAGTGGTAGAGCGCTTCGTTCACATCGAAGATGTCAGGAGTTCAAATCTCTTATCACCCACCATATTATTCAAATGCTTATGCGACATAGTTGAAGCGTTTTGGAACCATTTAGTTCAACGCTGCGAGCACAATGCTGTCATCCTCCGACATACACGCCGGATTTAGGACGATAAAAAACCTTTTGGTCATGCAGACGCCCCAGAAGGTCGTGTGCCTTGCGCACAAAGTCTTCACGGGTTTCCCTTTCTTCTACCCTCTCGTCAACAGGGACATTCGATCTGGAAGCTATGGCATGACGCATGGCCTCTTCGATTATATCCATATCTTCGACCGAAAGCTCGAACATATCATTGTACAGAGGCATCCTGGGTTCTCCTACCTTGGCACAGACGACCAGCGTGCCTCATGTTCCGAGTCGATTCCACTTCAAATACCTATTGCCGGCGATCGCGTTTCGAAGAACACGCCCAGCAGGATTTAGAAGATGAATCGGGCAGACCTCGTTTTCACGAATTTTCTGCATGATATGTGGCACTTGCCATGTTTCCCGTGGCCTGCTTATCCTGATGTCATAGCCACCAATAAGGCACCCCTCTTTGGGCGAGAAATAACATGGCGAAACTGAAGCGGGAAATTGGCCTGGTCGGCCTGACCTTCATTTCGGTTGGAGGAATCATTGGGTCAGGCTGGCTTTTCGGCCCCCTACTCGCCGTGCAACACGCAGGCCCCGCCGCGGTTCTTTCTTGGATTATTGGCGCCGTTGCGATGTTCATACTGGCAATAACATTCGCCGAGATTTCAGCGATGTTACCTATCCCAGGAGGAATCGCACGCGTCCCTCAGTTCTCACACGGCAACATCGTGTCGATGGCGATGGGATGGACGGCCTGGATTGGCTACAACACCACCGCTCCGATCGAAGTTGAAGCCATGCTTAAATACCTCGCGCCCTACGCGTCATGGCTCCACGCCGCAGATACCGGCGAACTGACCGGCGCTGGTGTTTCGGTCGCCTTGCTATTCATGTTGCTGTTCGTCGCTGTGAACGCACTGGGCGTAAAATTTTTTGCACAGGTAAATGCAACGCTGACCTGGGCCAAGATTGCCATTCCGATAGTATTGTCCGTGTTGTTGATCGCGACCCGCTTTGACGTGCAGAATTTCTCCGCCCCTGACGGTTTCGCCCCCTACGGCCTGAAAGGCATCATGGCCGCAGTATCAACCGGTGGGGTGATCTTTTCCTTTATAGGTTTCCGGCATGTTGTTGATATGGCAGGAGAAGTTCGAAACCCAAAATTCGACATCCCGGCCGCTCTGGTTCTGTCCATTGTACTATGTGCCTTGATCTACCTTGGATTACAGGTGGCCTTTATCGGCGCGCTTGATCCCATGATGATCCGCGATGGTTGGGCGAGTCTCAGCTTCGGTGGGCAAGGTCCTTTGGATGGCGTCATAATGTCTGTCGGAATATTGTGGTTCCTCAGCTTGCTGAACGTCGGGTCGGTCATCGGCCCGTTTGGCAATGGGTTGGTTGCAACAGGATCGAACGCCCGTATCGCTCTGGCCCTGTCGCAAAACGGGTTCCTGCCGAAACGTTTGCAGATCTTGTCATCGTTCGGAGTACCGCTTTGGGCCTTGGCTCTCAACTTTCTGATTGGCACTCTGTTTTTACTGACGGTCCCGTTCGCAACCGTAATCGCCCTGAACGGGGCCGCCATTGTGCTTTCATTCGCGGTCGGCCCAATCGCCGTGGTGTGTTTACGCGATCTGATGCCTGACCGCCCGCGCTCAATCCGTATTCCCGCCGTCAAACTTGTCGGGCTCACGGCCTTCGCGATCTCAACCCTGATCGTCTACTGGAGCGGGTGGGACACGGTCTGGAGGCTGGGAATTGCCCTGCTCATCGGCATGGCGCTGCTGCTGATCCGCTTTCACAATCGGCTCGATGAAATGGACGCGACCGAGGCGCTTTGGCTGATGCCCTATTTCTGTGGTTTGGGGCTGATCTCCTACATGGGTCAGTTTGGAGAAGGCGCGCAAAAGCAGATCCCGTTTGGTTGGGACATTGTGCTGTGTGCGGCATTTTCGGCAGTGATTTTTGCGCTCGCCGTACGCTCGGCGCTGTCAGACAAAAAATTCCAGGCTTACATCGAAAACGAAGAGGTGCTGGACCCGGCCAAACCTGTCATTGGACTTTGAACAAAAAAAAGGCGGGGAATGACCCCGCCTTTCTAATTAATCTGTTTCAGGCTTAGTGGGCTGTTGCCGACGGTCCTGCCCCTTCGGCCGCCTTGGCGGCAGCGGCAGCGGCCTCTTCAGCGGCCTCATCCCACTCAATTGACTCGGGCTTACGTATCAACGCTTGCTCCAGTACCTCCGAGACGTGTTTGACCGCGATGATCTCCAGCCCTTCTTTCACGTTGTCGGGGATATCCGCCAGATCCTTCTCATTCTCTTCGGGAATGAGGACAGTCTTGATCCCGCCACGCAGGGCAGCCAGCAGTTTTTCTTTCAGCCCGCCAATCGGCATCGCGTTGCCGCGCAGCGAAACCTCGCCGGTCATGGCGATGTCCTTGCGCACAGGAATACCGGTCAGGACCGAAACAATCGAGGTCACCATAGCCAAGCCCGCAGACGGACCATCCTTTGGCGTCGCACCATCGGGCACGTGCACGTGGATATCGATTTTGTCGAACTGCGGCGGTTTAACCCCGATCTGAGGCGAAATTGATCGGACGTAAGACGACGCCGCGTCGATCGATTCCTTCATCACATCGCCCAGCTTACCAGTGGTCTTCATCCGCCCTTTGCCGGGCAGTTTCAGAGCCTCGATATGCAGCAGATCACCACCGACCGAAGTCCAGGCCAAGCCAGTGACTACACCAACCTGATCGTCCTGTTCAGCCAAGCCATAACGGAACTTGGGCACTCCAAGAAAATCATCCAGATTGTCGGGCGTCACCTTTACGGTCTCCGCCTCTTTCTTGATGATCTTGGTCAACGATTTCCGCGCCACTTTGGCGATTTCGCGTTCGAGGTTCCGCACACCCGCCTCGCGGGTATACGTGCGGATGATCGATTGTAGCGCCTCATCGGTCAGCTCAAACTCCTTGGCTTTCAGACCATGGTTTTTGACCTGTTTGTCGATCAGGTGCTGCTTGGCGATCTCGCTCTTTTCCTCTTCGGTGTAACCGGCCAGCGGGATGATCTCCATCCGGTCTAGCAGAGGCCCAGGCATGTTGTAGCTGTTAGACGTGGTCAGGAACATCACGTTGGACAGGTCATATTCGACCTCAAGATAATGATCCATGAACGTGTTGTTCTGTTCCGGGTCCAACACCTCCAGCATCGCCGAGGCTGGATCGCCACGGAAATCCTGCCCCATCTTGTCGATTTCATCGAGCAGGATGAGAGGGTTTGTGGTTTTCGCCTTCTTCAGCGCCTGAATGATCTTGCCGGGCATCGACCCGATATAAGTCCGACGGTGGCCACGAATCTCGGATTCGTCGCGCACGCCACCCAGCGAGATGCGAATAAACTCTCGCCCCGTGGCTTTGGCAACCGACTTACCCAGCGAGGTCTTACCAACACCCGGAGGGCCAACAAGGCACAGGATCGGGCCTTTCAGCTTTTTCGAACGTTGCTGTACCGCCAGATATTCAACGATCCGCTCTTTGACCTTCTCAAGCCCATAGTGATCGGCGTCCAGAATGTCCTGCGCGCGACCCAGATCCTTTTTGACGCGGGATTTGGTGCCCCAAGGCAGCGCCAGAATCCAGTCGAGATAGTTGCGCACAACAGTGGCTTCGGCCGACATGGGCGACATGTTTTTGAGCTTTTTCAGCTCACCCTCGGCCTTCTCGCGCGCCTCTTTCGACAGCTTGGTCTCGTTGATCTTGGCTTCGAGTTCGGCAACTTCGTTGCTGCCGTCCTCGCCATCGCCAAGTTCCTTCTGAATGGCCTTCATCTGCTCATTCAGATAGTACTCGCGCTGCGTTTTCTCCATCTGGGATTTGACGCGGGTTTTGATCTTTTTCTCGACCTGCAGGACAGACATTTCGCCCTGCATCAGGCCATAGACCTTCTCAAGCCGCTCGCTCACCGAGAGCGTCTCAAGCAGTTCCTGTTTCTGTTCAACCTCGATGCCCAGATGACCTGACACAAGGTCGGCCAACTTTGCAGGCTCGGTGGTTTCACCGACGGCGGCCAGCGCCTCTTCGGGGATATTCTTGCGCACTTTTGCATAGCGCTCAAACTCGTCCGCGACGGTGCGCAACAGCGCTTCGGTCGTGGTGACATCGCCCGGAATCTCGGTCAGATACTCGGCGCGCGCTTCGAAAAACTGATCGTTTTCAAGGAACTCTGTGATCTGCACCCGCGCCTGCCCCTCGACAAGCACCTTCACGGTGCCATCGGGCAGTTTCAGCAGTTGCAGCACGTTGGCCAGAACGCCCGAGCGGTAGATACCGTCGATTTCAGGATCATCCTCACCAGGATCAATCTGGCTGGACAACAGAATTTGCTTGTCATCCTGCATCACCTCTTCCAGGGCGCGGACCGATTTGTCACGGCCCACGAACAGCGGCACGATCATATGTGGGAAGACCACGATATCGCGCAGCGGAAGGACGGGGTATGAGGAATTCAGAGGCTCTTGCATGCTCTATCCTTATCATTGGCAAGACGGCGCTGGTCCCTGATTCAGGCAACCTTTGGCCATCTCCTGTCTTGGACGATAAAGGTGGGGCACCTGTTCCCCCATTTCAACCTCATCGTCGTTTGTCGTGATGCAGCATGACCCGATGATTTGGGGACTTCAAGGCATCCGACAGACATATCCACCGATTTTAGCGAACCCAGCATTAAAACGGGCAACAAATCATCCAGTGTGGATCAGAACACCCTTTGCTTAGCTCGGGACAAAAAGAAGCCATGACCGACTTCGTTTCTACATTCCAAGCCCTTTTTCGAGGAATGGCAAACGAACCCGCCAAACTCTCCGGTTACGCCGTAGTCTGCACGGTCAAATCCGTCCCGGTTATGGCTGACTGGTTGGCACAGCATGCGGACGGCGCCCGTATTGGTCATGAAAAAAGCATGTCCCCAATCCGACTGGCAATCCGCCGGGCGCGGCAATGCCGGTGCGCCGCTGCGCTCGATAATGATGCAAGACAGGTCCGAAACACTTGCCCCCTGCCCGACCACGCACTGAATATTCTCGGACGGGGTTTCGAAGGTCCAGACATCCGCAAGAGATGTCGATGCGCAAAGAACGATTGCGAGAGAAACAATAAAGCGAGGCATTGAATCCTCCTGAACAAAACAAATGAAAATGGTAAATAATGCGCGAACAGTATAGCAAAAAATACCACGTTTGTCACCGCAATGGCCACAATCTACAGCGGTTCAATATCGCCTTGCTCCCGAAGCGCGTGGAATTGCGATTGCCACTCTGCGAATGTGCCCTGTGAAATCGCGTCCCGCATTCCCTGCATGATTTCCTGAAAGTAATGCAGATTGTGCCAAGTCAGCAGCATGCCCGAGATCATCTCATTCGAGCGGAACACGTGATGCAAGTAGGCCCGAGAATAACTTGAACACGCGGGGCATGTGCAGTTCTCATCCAGCGGGCGTGGGTCGTCAGCATGGCGGGCGTTCTTGATATTGACCACACCGTAACGCGTGAACACCTGCCCGGTGCGACCCGACCGCGAAGGTAGAACGCAATCCATCATATCTATCCCGCGTGCAACGGCACCTACGATATCATCAGGCTTGCCTACGCCCATCAGATAACGCGGTTTATCCTGGGGCAAGAAGTCAGGCGCATAGTCAAGGCAGCTGAACATGGCCTCCTGCCCCTCACCCACGGCAAGGCCGCCGACGGCGTAGCCTTCAAAACCGACCTGCTTAAGTGCCTCGGCACTTTCTTCCCGAAGATCTTGTTCCAGCCCGCCCTGCATGATCCCAAACAGGGCATGTCCGGGGCGGTCTCCAAACGCTTCGCGCGACCGCGCGGCCCACCGCATCGAAAGGCGCATGGACTCGGCGATACGGTCGCGATCGGCGGGCAGCGCAGGGCATTCATCAAAGCACATGACGATGTCCGAGCCCAAAAGGCGTTGGATTTCCATCGACCGTTCCGGCGTCAATTCGTGCTTCGAGCCATCGACGTGAGATTTAAAGGTCACGCCCTTCTCAGTCAGTTTACGCAAACCCGCCAGCGACATCACTTGAAACCCGCCCGAATCCGTCAGGATGGGGCGGTCCCAGTTCATGAATTTGTGCAGGCCTCCCAAACGATCAATCCGCTCGGCCGTGGGGCGCAGCATCAGATGATAGGTGTTGCCCAACAGAATATCGGCACCCGTGGCGCGCACACTTTCCGGCATCATCGCCTTGACGGTCGCGGCTGTGCCCACAGGCATGAACGCCGGCGTCCGCACCTCACCGCGCGGCGTGTTGATCACGCCTGTGCGGGCCTTGCCATCGGTGGCTTTCAGGTCGAAAGAAAATCGCTGGGTCATGGTAACGCCTTGGATCGCTGAACCGGGCAGGCTTTGCCCGATCTGCAAGGGCATTGCAACCCGTCAGGGCAGCGAGGCTACACGGTCCGTAAACAGGCGCACCACCCCTGCCCCATCGACATCCCGGCACACTCGCACTGGTGGCCGTGCAGGGTCAGGACGAGTCGCACCGATTTCAGCCCCGTCCAACGCCACCTGCAAACCCGTTTCGACCATTTCGAACATCGGTTCATGGGTGCAGGCGATAACGGCAGTCGAGTCATGCAGTCCGCACCCTTCAAGCCCACCGATCTCTTTGTAGAACTTTAAATAGAAGCGCGAGATATCACGCAGAAAACCACCCATGTCAGGGGAACGTTCAGCGAGCGCCTCAAAATCAGCGGTCTGGTAGAGCGTTTTCAGAGTCACATCCAATCCCACCAGAATCGTAGGCGGCGGCGCGGCAAAGACTTGGTCTGCAGCTTTGGCATCGTGATAGATATTCGCCTCGGCATGTTCGGTGATGTTGCCCGGGCAGTACACGGCCCCGCCCATGATGACGAGCTTGCCAAGATTCTCTGCAAACTCAGGGTCCAATCGCATGGCATCAGCGATATTGGTCAATGGCCCAACCGCGCATACGACCAGCTCTCCGCGATGGCTGCGCGCCATGTCGACAAGAAACTCTGCGGCGGACAGGGCGTGGTTTTCGCCTATCTCATCAATCTGGGTCAGGTCACCAAAGCCTTCGGGGCCGTGCACATGTTCCGAAGGTGAATGCGTGGTCTCTCCCAAAGCGAATGGCGCGCCTTGGGCCACGGGAATGCCCAGCCCTAGTTTGTCCACCAGAAACCGCGCATTGCGGCTGGATTGATGCACATGGGTGTTGCCGAACACGGTGGTCAGACCAACAAGGTCAATTTCGGACGCAGCGGCGGCATAGGCAATGGCCATTGCGTCGTCGATGCCGGGGTCTGTATCGATAATCAGTTTCATCCTCGTCCGATAACGCAAACACCAGCGGGATGCAAAGCTGCCACAAAAGGGAATTTCTGGCCGGTATGAACGTTTTCACCGATTTGCATTCCGGCCAGCACAATCCATACCAGAGTTGAAATTGAGCGACTCAATCCCCATATGTATACCATAGTACACAATAAATGAGGACAGTATGACAGAAGACCAGATTATCGGACTGATCACTTCGAACATTATCTACCTGCTGGCGGCGGCGCTTATTGCCATTGTCATATTCAAAGGCATCAAGATCGTGCCTCAATCCGAGAAATACGTGGTTGAACGGTTTGGCCGCCTGCATTCGGTTCTTGGGCCCGGGATCAATTTTATCGTTCCTTTTCTAGATGTTGCCCGCCACAAGATATCCATCCTTGAGCGTCAGTTGCCAAACGCAACGCAAGACGCAATTACCAAGGACAATGTTCTGGTGCAGATCGATACCTCGGTGTTCTACCGCATTCTCGAGCCGGAAAAGACGGTCTATCGCATCCGCGATGTCGACGGTGCGATTGCAACGACTGTAGCCGGTATCGTCCGCGCCGAGATCGGTAAGATGGACCTGGATGAAGTGCAATCGAACCGGGCGCAACTGATTGAACGTATTCAGGAAAGTGTCGAAACCGCTGTTGACGATTGGGGGATCGAAGTAACCCGCGCCGAGATTCTGGACGTGAACCTCGATCAGGCCACTCGTGACGCGATGTTGCAGCAATTGAACGCCGAACGTGCCCGCCGCGCGCAGGTGACCGAGGCCGAGGGCCAAAAGCGTGCCGTTGAGCTGCAAGCAGATGCCGAACTTTATGCGGCAGAGCAGACCGCCAAGGCCCGCCGAATCTCGGCTGAGGCCGAAGCTTATGCGACTCAGGTCGTAGCAAAGGCCATTCAAGACAACGGGCTGGAAGCGGCACAGTATCAGGTTGCGTTGAAACAGGTGGAATCGCTGAACGCCCTAGGCAACGGCACCGGCTCGCAGACCATCGTTGTGCCTGCAAACGCACTTGAAGCCTTCGGCAATGCCTTTAACATGCTTAAAGGAGGAAAATGATGGCCGATCCTTTCTGGCTGACGTGGTGGATTTGGTTGGCCGGAGCGCTTGCTCTGGGCATCCTTGAGGTCGCGCTGCCCGGCTTCATTTTCCTGGGTTTTGCCATCGGTGCAGCCATTACCGGAGTGGTTCTGCTGATCCCTGGCCTCACGCCATCCCTGCCCGTTCTGCTGTTGATATTTGCTGTTCTGTCACTGGTCGCATGGCTGGTTCTGCGCCGTATGTTTGCCTTGCCGCACGGCCAAGTCAAAACCTTCAAGCACGACATCAACGACTGATCTGTCGTGGCGCCCTGATCAGGCGCCACGGCACCTCTGGACGCTGCCCGGCACTTTCCCTATATAATTTCTCAGGTAACAGACCCGAGGCATCAATGACCCACCCCAGTGAACAGTTCGAAGGCAGCCCTCTGATCGCTCCCTCGACCATCGATCACCCGCTCTACGAACCCGTGGTCGAAGCTTGCCGGACGGTGTTTGACCCAGAAATACCGGTCAATATCTACGATCTCGGTCTGATCTATACGATCGACATCACCGGAGAAAACGCGGTCAAGGTGATCATGACCCTCACTGCGCCAGGTTGTCCTGTCGCAGGCGAAATGCCCGGTTGGATCGTGGAAGCAATCGAACCCGTTGCTGGCGTCAAAGAGGTCGACGTCGAACTGACTTGGGAGCCACCTTGGGGCATGGAAATGATGTCAGATGAAGCCCGGCTTGAGCTGGGTTTCATGTAACTCCCGATTTACTCACAAAAAACATGGCGATGTTACAAAACGGTGTACTGCGTGTTACTTAACCGTTTTCATGTTGTCACAATGCTGGGTCACAAGGACCTCAGGTACCGACCCAGTGATTAAGTATACTTTTTTCGATCTGCTGGACGTGCTGGCGCAGGATGTTGAGTCGCGGGCGTCTTATCCGATTGCCCCGCTAAATTGACATACTTCGTGAATTGCATGGGCCTCTGACCATAGCCATCCCCCATTCAATGGGCCCATTCCGGGCCGCTCTTGCCCGAGAGCGGCCCTTTTTGTTTGATTATTCTATGTTACAGGTCGATTTGATTTCAGCAGCGCGCGCGTCCAGCTCTTTTATATAGTCGCCTGACAGCATCTTCAGGTGCTTGCTCTCGGTTCCTGTAACGAGACCCAGCAAGGCACCGGCAGGGAGGATCGAGAACACGCTTTCAGCCTGCTGGTCCTCGGCATGTTTCTTTTCAGCTGCGATTGCGCGCAGATCACCGGGTGCGGTAGCACAGTTGACCGGGTGCCGTTTTGTGTCATCTATCGCAAATGCCGCAGACGCGGACGCCAGCAACATAGATGTGAAAATGGCTGCTCCTGCCCAGTTCTGCGCTCTCATCGATCCAACCCTCTCTGGAATGCCTGTCCTTTACTTCAGATACGCTAAAGCTTTGCGCACCATCGTGACAACCCTGCTCGGAGCGTGTATTTGAACAGGCTCTCTCTTGAGCCTGGCGCGTGTCGGCCTTAGATTAGAGATAACGCGCGATAACGGAGCCCACCATGTTTGGCATTCCCGGCAAACAAGCCGTGACCATGACACCTAAAGCTGCTGAACAGATTGTTCGGCTTATGAAATCCGGCGGTCACACCGGATTGCGCATTGGCGTCAAGAAAGGCGGCTGTGCGGGGATGGAATACACCATGGACTACGTCGATGATGCCGACCCGAACGACGAAGTGGTCGAGCAGGATGGCGCGCGTGTAATGATCGCCCCGATGGCGCAGATGTTCCTGTTCGGAACCGAGATCGA
Source organism: Ruegeria sp. C9 (assembly GCF_056537585.1). Lineage (NCBI taxonomy): Bacteria > Pseudomonadati > Pseudomonadota > Alphaproteobacteria > Rhodobacterales > Roseobacteraceae > Ruegeria > Ruegeria sp. C9. Next base: position 94,193 of record NZ_JBQFRU010000002.1, on the reverse strand, counting down.
CTACGAGGTTTCACTGCTTGAGGCCGGTTTCAAGTTCCGAAACCCGAATGTAGTCGATGCATGCGGATGCGGAGAATCGATCAAGTTCGACGAAACCTTGGCTGAACAACGCTAACTCGCAGCTTTTAGGTGGACGTAGGTCTCATTAAATCGCCGCGTCAGGTGCTCTCCGGCGCGGATCGTGGCGCATGAACCCAGCGGCGCAACATTTGTGTCGTAAGAAGGATTAAAGAACAACGGAACCGAGATCCTCTCGTTCACGCTGCCTTTGACCCTATGCTCGGTCGCTTTGACTTCTCCTGCCGTCCAAAACTCCAGCATCTCCCCGAAATTGATTATGAATTGTCCCGGCGTGGCGTTTACAGCTTGCCAATCGCCATCAGGCATACGAACTTCCAGACCCGGAGTGCCGTCCGTGGCCAGCAAAGTCAGGCAGCCATAATCCGTATGCGCGCCGATACCAAAGTCCTTTTCTCCCGCCCAATCAGGGCGTTGCGGATAGAAGTTACCGCGCAGCAGCGCCATTGGTGTATCAAAGGCGGCATCAAAACTGTTTGCATCCCTACCGATGGCAATCGCAATCGCGCGCAAAACGCGAATGGCAACTGAGCAGGCGTCTGAATAGTAACTCTGGATCGTTCTCCGAAAGGCGTCAGCCCCGTCTGGCCAGAGATTTGGGGCATACACACTTAATCCCCGCCCCGCATAGGGATCATCGGCTGGCAGTTCAAAACCGCTATCAAAGACTTCTTTGAAATCCGGGTTCGCCCTGAGATCCACCTGTTCGGAACGCGGCGCACCCCAACCGCGGTTGGCACCCGTAGCTGCCATATCGACGCTCTGCTTGATCTCATCGGGTTGACGAAAAAAATCGCGATACGCGTCAATCACCAGCTGCACACGGGCGGCATCGAGGCCGGAATTGGAGATTGTTAGAAATCCGATCTGGCGAACAGCATGTCTCAGCTTTTCCATCTCAGCTGGATCACGCAGATCCAATTTGGCGAGATCGAGATCGTCTATCATGCCATCCTCCGCAACAACGCGCGCAATGTGTCCCGACACGTAGCGCTATGCAACCGGAATTGTCAGCCCCGCCTGCGGGTGATATCCGAGGATTCAAAGCAGAAAACCGGAGGGATCGCGATGCGGCGTAAGTTGGCGGCAGGCAACTGGAAAATGAACGGAACTGGCGTTGCGCTGAGCGAGTTGGAAGCGTTGAAAGCCTCGCACCCATCTTCTGCGGTAGAAATCCTGATATGCCCACCAGCCACTTTGCTTCATCGCGCGGCAAATACGGTTGAAGGTTCGGGCATTACCGTTGGTGGCCAAGACTGCCACGCGGCGCTCTCGGGTGCGCATACCGGGGATCTGAGTGCCGAGATGCTGTTGGATGCAGGGGCAAGCGCAGTGATCCTTGGCCATTCCGAGCGCCGTGAAGATCATGCTGAGCAGAACGAAGACATCCGTGCCAAAGCCCGCACCGCCATGGATGCAGGCCTGAAGACGATCATCTGCGTCGGTGAAAGCCTTGAGCAGCGCGAAGCAGCAAATACTCTGGATATCATCGGTGGACAGATGTCGGGTTCGATCCCGGATCAAGCGACAGGCGAGAACCTGATTGTCGCATATGAGCCGATCTGGGCCATCGGCACCGGCAAGGTTCCAACTTTGGAAGAGATCGGAGAAGTGCACGATTTCATACGCGCACGTCTGGAACGCCGATTTGGCGAAGGTGTCGGCCGGTCAGTCCGCCTGCTGTATGGCGGATCGGTCAAACCCGGTAATGCTGCCGAGATTTTTGGCGTTTCAAATGTTGACGGAGCGTTGGTGGGTGGCGCCAGTCTGAAAGCAAATGATTTCTCGGGCATCATTCAGGCGCTTGAACGCGCCTGATCGCCAACCTCATTCGGCAATATCTTCGGCCCAAAGCGCGGGCTTCTCTTCGATAAAACGCTTCATCAATGTAATGCAGTCCGGGTCATCTGCGATGATGACCTCTACACCGCGATCGCGCAGGAAGTCCTCATTGCCGCCAAAATTCACGGTGTCTCCGATCACAACACGCGGGATACCGAACTGTACGATCGTGCCAGAACACATCATGCAAGGCGACAGCGAGGTATAGAGCACAGTATCGCGATAGGTCTTCTGCCGCCCTGCCTTGCGCAGCGCATCCATTTCCCCATGGGCAATCGGGTCGCCCAGTTGGACACGCTGATTACGCCCTTGCGCAACGACCTCACCACCCCGCGCAAGCACTGAACCGATTGGGCAGCCTCCTTCGTCAAATCCAGCTTTCGCCTCATCATAGGCAACGCGCAGCAAGCGTGCATCGGTGTCGGTCAGCATATGCAGGTGTCCTTTGTTCGGAGTTGTTTCGCAAAGCTGCCCGACACCAATCTGGCGGTCAACGCTTAGGCCAGTTTCATGATGACCAAACCCGTCACGATTAGAACCGCAGCGCCGATCCGCATGGGCGTCAGCGCTTCGCCCAGGAAAAGGACGCCAACAGTGAACGCCCCTACTGCGCCGATCCCGGTCCAGATCGTATAGGCGGTACCAAGCGGCAGATCCCGCATGGCCATTGCAAGCAGGCCAAATGACCCGATCATCGCAACACCCATGATCGCCGTCGGCCACAGCCGCGTGAAACCAGCGGTCTGCTTCATCGCGACGGCCCAGACGATTTCGAGCAGGCCAGCAAACAACAGTAATATCCAGGGCATAAGAACACCTCACTTTCCGAGATCGGGTCGTCCCGAATAATCGTCCATGATGGTGAGGTCGTCCTCTGACCTTCAGATATGCGCTTGGGCATCAGTTTCAAGACAAAAAAACCGGGCTGATTACACCGCCCGGTTCATATGTTCGGTGTAACCGATCTAGTTGGTTATGATCTCAGGCCCCATGAATGTGTTGGGCAGGAATGTCGAAATCCACGGGATATACGTAACCATGATGAGGAAGACGAACAGCACGGCCAAGAACGGCAACGCTGCCTTCACAACACTCATCATCGGCATACCCGCTACGCCCGAGGTTACGAACAAGTTCAACCCGACCGGAGGAGTGATCATCCCGATCTCCATGTTCACCACCATGATGATGCCCAGATGGATAGGATCGATGCCCAGCTCGATGGCAATCGGGAAGACCAGCGGGGCCACAATGACCAGCAGACCTGAGGGCTCCATGAACTGGCCACCGATCAGCAGGATCACGTTGACCACAATCAGGAAAGTTACTGGCCCCAGACCCGCCGATAGCATGGCGCTTGCGATATGCTGAGGCACCTGCTCATCCGTCAGCACATGTTTCAGGATCAGCGCGTTGGCGATCACAAAAAGCAGCGTAACGGTTAGCTTGCCGGCCTCGAACAGCGTATGCTTGGTGTCGGGGTGCACAAAGGCCGTGATCAACGCATAGGGTTTCTTGAGCAGCGAGATGTTCTGCGCATCCCCTTCGGTGCTGAGCGGACCCATATCCTTGTAGACAAAACTTGCGATCAGGAACGCATAGACGGCAGCAACAGCCGCGGCCTCGGTCGGGGTAAAGATACCTCCGTAGATACCGCCGAGGATGATGACGATCAGGAACAGACCCCAACCGGCCTCGCGCGCCGAGGTGAAGACTTCGCCCCAACCTTTCCAATCGCCTTTGGGAAGGTTCTTGACCTTGGCCATGACGTAAATGGTGATCATCAGCATCAGACCGGCCATCAAACCCGGAATAACGCCTGCAAGGAACATCCGCCCGACCGAAACCTCCACGGCTGCCGCATAGACCACCATCACGATTGATGGCGGAATCAGAATGCCCAGTGTCCCTGCGTTACAGATCACACCGGCGGCGAATTCCTTGGAATAGCCCACCTGACGCATGCCAGCGATGACGATCGACCCGATTGCGACAACTGTCGCCGGAGACGAACCCGACAAGGCCGCAAACAACATACAAGCGAAGACGCCAGCAATTGCCAGACCTCCGGGCAAGTGCCCTACACAAGCGATCGAGAACCGGATGATCCGCCGCGCCACTCCACCTGTGGTCATGAAAGATGACGCGAGAATGAAAAACGGGATAGCCAAGAGGGTGAAATGCCCCTCAAATGCCTCGAACAGCGTGCCAGCGACCGAAGCCAATGAGCTGTCGGAATAGATCAGCAGGAAGAGGGTCGAGCTGAGACCAAGTGCCACCGCAATCGGAACTCCGATCAACAATAGGCCAATGACCATCGAGAAAAGTAGTACGACGTCCATCAGTCATGCTCCCCCTGCTGGGCGCGGACTTCTTCGATCTCGTCCTCAACCTCGTGGCTAGCTACGAGGCGATCAGTTTCACCGCGCCAAATCTGTACTGCGACCTGTGCAAAACGGATCACCAGCAGCAACATCGAAAGAGGCAGAACGAAATACGGAACGACCTTGGGCAGTTTCTCGTAATACTCGCCATAGTTGATCATATCTTCCAGAAACCGCAGCGGCGCGACCATCGGGATATCATCAACTTCATAGAAGCTCTGGCTGCGCGCACTCATGTCAAAGCCGGTCGGAAACCAGCGACCCGAGGTGGGCGGCAGATCGGCAAACACTGCCCAGTAGTCATACGAACCCTTGAGCAGGAGCAGAGAAAACACCAGACAGCAAGCCACGGCTATCAGCGCCAAAACCCGGCGTGGCGCGGGGGCCAGCATGTTCAGGATCGCATCAACACCCAGATGTGCATGCTTTTTCACTGCATAAGACGCACCCAGCAGCACCAACCAACCGAAGGTGAATACTGTCAGTTCCAGCGCCCAAAGAATGTTAGAATTGAATACAAACCGCGCGATCACATTGGCGAAGGTGACAATTGTCATCAGACCCAACAGGCACGCAATCATGGTTTCTTCGATATGGTCGACCAGCCCGCCTTGGCCAGGTTTCGCACCAGACATCTCTCTGTCCCCGCATTTTTTTGATGAGAGTGGTGGGAGTGTGGCGGGCCACTAAGGCCCGCCCAGCCTATGCGTCCATAACTCCCCAGTCCCCGGACGCGTGGCTTGAACCGGTATCAGAACCCGGCGTTGATCGCCTGTGCGGCGTCGATCTTGTCCTGACCAACGTCACCGGCAAATTTATCCCAGACTGGCTTCATCGCATCGACCCAGGCCTGGCGCTGCTCGGGGTTCAGTTCCCGGATGATGCCCCCTGCGTCAGTGATCGAAGCCTTGGCAGCTTCGTTTACGGAAAAGGCCTCCTTGTTGCGAGTCTCGGTCACTTCGGCGAGAATCGTCAGGAATTGATCGCGAACTTCAGGCTCTAGGCTGTCCAGCCAGTCAACTGAGGTTACAACCAAATAATCGATGATACCGTGGTTCGTTTCTGTGATGCCGTCCTGCACCTCGAAGAACTTCTTGCCGTAGATGTTCGACCAGGTGTTTTCCTGCCCGTCAACAACGCCCTGTTGCAGAGCACCGTACACTTCTGAGAACGCCATCTTCTGAGGGCTGCCACCAATAGCCTCCATCTGGGCAACCAATACGTCCGAAGATTGAACGCGGAACTTCAGGCCGTTCGCATCCGAAGGATCTTCCAACGGCTTGTTCGCAGACATCTGCTTCATGCCATTGTGCCAGAATGCCAGCCCTTGAAGGCCGCGGCGCTGCATGCTGTCTTTCATCGCCTGACCATCAGCCGAGGCTTGGAACGCATCCACAGCATCGATGTTCTTGAACATGAACGGCAGATCGAACAGGCGGAATTGCTTTGTAAACTTCTCAAACTTCGACAGCGAGGGCGCCGCCAACTGCACATCGCCCTGCAGCATCGCTTCAAGAACCTTGTCATCGTTGTAAAGAGTGGAGTTCGGATAAACCTCCATGCACATCACGCCGTTCATCTCGTCATTGACGCGCTGCTCAAGCAGCGAAGCGGCGATGCCCTTGGGGTGTTTATCCGTATTGGTCACATGCGCAAACTTCACGACGATCTCGCCATCATCGCAAGCTGCTACACCAGCGGTCGCTGTCACGGACAGTGCGATTGCAGTTGCTGCCGTTGTCAGGAATTTCATCAGTCTTATCCTCCCAGACTTCCCTAAAACTTCCATCGAGCGCCTAATCAGCGCCGTATGTTGCGGAGTGAACCGAATCGGCTCCTCACTCTCAACATTTTGTTTAGATGTTGCTGAAATCTGTTTTTTCCAAATAATTTCTTACGGTTAAATGATGTTCGTTATAAATCTGGTGTTTCGGCAGAACTACGCTGTGCGATTTTTCGCACAGGCAGTCAGCACCTTGTGCGAATTTCCGCACAATATCCGAATCGATGCGAGCGAATCGCTCGTTTAAGCCGCAGCGCAGCCGCAGCCCGCCCCAGCGGAAGTGTTTTGCTAACGACGATAGTCTTCTGGCCTGATGTGGTAGCGGGTCAGCTTGTCATAAAAAGTTTTGCGCGGCAGCTTCAGTGCTTTGGCGGCATCCGCAGCCTTGCCATTGTGGCGCCCAAGGGCTGCAATCAGCAAAGACCTCTCAACACGCGCCAATTGCTCGCTCAATCCCAGATCAGCGGCCTGTGCAACCTCATCCGGCATCCCCAACACAAACCGCATTGCCGCCGACATCAACGATCGGGCATTGCCCGGCCAATCCTGCGCCATTAACGAGGCCAGATGCTCGGGTGTCACTTCAGGTTCCGCAATCCCGGCCTGCTCAGCGGCCTGCGCCACATAGCGGCGAAAGATGACGGGGATATCCTCGGGCCGTTCTGACAGGGCCGGGATTCGCACCTGCATGACATCCAACCTATAGAACAGATCGGCATTGAACCTTCCCTGTGCGGTAAGGTCCGACAAATCGGCCGTTGCCCCCGCGATGATTCTGGCTTCCGTCCCTTGTTCGATCAGTTCCAGCGCGGCGTATTGCGTGGCATCCGACATCGCCGAGACCTCATCCAGATACAGCGATCCGCCTGCCGCGTCCTTGCAGACACGCAACAAATCATCCGGGTTCAGGCCTGAGGCAGGGCGTTTGACAAATGGCCCCTGTCCAACCGGAGACATCAGATGGACAACTTCAGCGACCTTTGAAACTCCGCTACCCGCTGGCCCGGTAACCAGTACCTCGGCCCGTGTTGGCGCTACGCTCCGCACTCGCTCACGCAAGGCCTCGGCTTGATCTGACAACCCAAACAGCATGCGTGCTGCGGGATCGCCACGCTCAAGTTCGCGCCGTTGCTCGCGTTCCTGCAGAATTTCTGCGCGCGCTGCGAAGGCTCGCTCGAGTACCACCAATAAGTCCGCTGCTGCACAGGGCTTTTCCAGAAAATCAAATGCTCCCTGCCCCATGGCCTGTACCGCCATCGGGATATCGCCTTCACCTGTCAGCAATACCACCGGAAGCTCAGGATCAACCTCGCGCGCGTATGCGAGCAGATGAAACCCATCCCGCCCCGGCATGCGAATATCCGAGATGATCACACCGCCGAAGTCACGATGAATATGATCCTTTGCGGCCACGAAAGATCCCGCGGTGACCGGTTCATACTCGGCCAATTCGAGGGTTTGCGCCAAGGCCTCACGTACGGCGGCATCATCATCGACCAAAAGCACTTTGCGGATCATGCTGCCTCATCTTCTTCAAAGGGTTCCAGTTCAACCGTGAATTCAGCACCCTCGTCCGTGTTGGCACCGCGAATATCCCCCCCGAAGCTCTGAACCAGACCGTAGGATATCGACAGCCCCAGACCCATCCCCTCGGACGTCCCAACTGTTTTTGTGGTGTAGAACGGCTCAAACACGCGGTCGGGGTCCTCGATGCCGGGTCCGGTATCCCGCACCGACACGCGAATAGGCTTCCCCCCTGACAGAGTGACCAATATCCTGCGCGTCGGTCGATCGACCATCGCATCCGCTGCATTATTGATTAGGTTGACAAACACCTGCACCAGACGCACCTCTCCACCCCAAGCATAGACCGCAGTTTTTGGCGGCACCCACTCCAACGCGACGTTCTCATCGCGCAGGCGCGCCTCGGTCAATTCTGTGGCAGTGTTCAGAACCTGGACCAGATCAACGCGCCCCATTGGTTCGCTTTCATTTCTCGCAAAGGCCCGCAGGTTCTTGATGATCCGCGCCATGCGTGCGGCCATATCGGAAATACGGCCCAGATTTTCGCCAGCTCTCTGGCCCTTGCCGCGCTCAAGAAAGGCGGACCCGTTGTCGGCGAACTGCTGAATCGCCATCAAGGGCTGGTTCAATTCATGACTGATGCCAGCCGACATCTTGCCCAAAGCGCTCAACTTACCAGCCTGAACCAAATCGGCCTGCGCTTGTTTGAGCGCGGCCTCCGCCTCCTGCCGCTCGGCAACTTCGTGGCGCAAAGCGCTATTAGCCGCCGTCAAGGCGCGCGTACGTTGCGCGACCCGGCTTTCCAGCACGGTATTTGCCTCTGCAAGTGTCCGACGGCGTTCCGAGGCCAGAAACAACAAAGCACCAAAGGCGAAACAGATCGCCGCAACCGCCGCCGCCTGCAACCCCGCCAACCGGCGCGCCGGGGCGACATCAACCAGCATCTCTGCGGTCATCGCAATCACCGGAAGATCGAGCGTCAGATGCAGGGCGCGACGGGGCAGATAGCGACCCCAATTGAGCTTCCACACTTCATATCCCGCAATCCGGGTTGAGGCGAAATCGACATTCTCACCTTCTGGTGACATCAGCCCTTGCTGCCCTTGCCCGCGGCGCCATAGTAGCAGATCCGATCGGTTCGAGATAAAGACAACCCCATCCGTATCAACGAAAAACACCGCATCGGTACTGCCGCGCCATGTTTGTTCCACATCCTGCACATCGGCCAGAACCATCAACGCGCCTTCTATTTGGCCCAAATCCCCGAATGATGGGGCCGCGTATGAATAAATGCGGTCACTGCTTGCGTCTTCGACCCCATGTGCGCTGCCCAGGGCCCCCTGCATGGCGCGCTCGAAGGCCGGATGTGCGGACATATCGCGCTGCGTCACCGGTTGGGCCGCGACCAGAACCTGACCCTCCGGATTCAGGTACATAACGTTAACGGCAGCGGTTTTGTCTGCCACATCCAGCAGCACCTTTCGGGCGGCCCGTTGCTGTTCTGATGTTTCTAGCTCCTGCAAAGCAGGATGGTCCGCCATCAAGGCGGCCACTTCCTGATAGACCTGCATTTGAGTGCTCAGACGGTCGGCGGCCAGTTCTAAATCGGCCTCGGCCTTCTCGCTCAGTTGCGACAGGGCCTGACGATAGCCATAAGTCCAGACCGCCGCTGACAGCAATCCGACCGCGCATAAGAAACCGGCTATGATCCAAAAACGTTGCATATCTAGGGTCTTGCATTCAGCAGCCGCCATGGCAAGTCTGCACCGCATGAAGACGCTGACCCAATCCCCGACCGACCCGGCATTCGTGCAAAACCCATACCCCTTTTATGACAGCGCACGTCAGTCGGGCGATCTGTTCTACTGGAAAGACTACGGCCTTGTCGCGGCTGTCTCGCACAAAGCGGTGCAAATTCTGCTGCGCGATCGGCGCTTCGGGCGTGAAATCCCGGCGGAACTTGCAAAACCCGGCCCAGACCATCTTGCACCCTGGCTAGAAGTCGAATCCCATTCGATGTTAGAGCTTGAACCCCCGCGTCATACTCGATTGCGTTCTCTGGTACTGCGGGCGTTTACCTCTCGCGCGATCACGGCGCTTGAGGGGTCCACTGAACAGTTGTGCCACGATTTGATCAAGCAGTTCCCCGCTGGCCCCTTCGATCTGCTGGAGGCCTATTGCACCCAGGTCCCCGTGATCACGATCTGCCGTCTGCTTGGTGTGCCGGAAGACATGGCACCGCAACTGTTGCAGTGGTCGCACGCCATGGTGGCCATGTATCAGGCAAACCGGACGCGCCAGACCGAAGACGAAGCCGTCCGTGCCACACAAGCCTTTACCACCTATCTCGAAGAATACATCGAAAAACGCCGCACTGACCCGCGTGACGATCTGATCACCCGGTTGATCGCGGCAGAGGAAGATGGTGAAAAACTCTCGCGCGACGAACTGATCACGACCTGCATTTTGTTGCTGAACGCCGGTCACGAAGCCACCGTGCACGCCATCGGCAATGGCGTGAAGACTATGTTGACGACGGGTACACAGCAGTATGTCCTGACGCCCGGCACCATCGACGGCGCAGTCGAGGAAATCCTGCGTTTCGATCCACCACTGCACATGTTCAGACGCTATGCCTATGAAGATATTGAACTCTTCGGTCACCGCTTTGCGCGTGGTGACGAAGTTGCCTTGCTTCTGGGCGCAGCCAATCGCGACCCTGCTGCTTGGTCCCAATCCGATACATTCGACCCGATGCGAGATGTAAGCGCCAATACTAGCTTTGGTGGTGGCCTTCACTTCTGTGTGGGCGCTCCGCTGGCCCGGCTTGAGATGCGGATCGCCCTGCCCATCCTGTTCCAGCAATGCCCAAAGCTAAAGCTGACGGCAGAGCCGCAGTATTCGGACAGCTACCATTTCCACGGGCTGACCAAACTCATGGTAACGGTCTGACTTAATATCCTGTCAAGAAACCCGGATCCGTTCTTCATCTGGCCATAAATATCTTGGGGGAGTCGCCTTCGGGCGGCGGGGGCGGCGCCCCCATTCACGCTTCAAACTATCCGACTGACTTCAATGGCAGCATTGTGGTCGATTTGATCTCTTCCATCGAAAGCAAGGCTGTGACGTTGTGCACCCGTACCTCTGAAATCAACGCCTGATAAAACGCATCATACGCACGCGCGTTCTTGACGCGCACTTTCAGAATGTAATCGATGTCTCCAGCCAAACGGTGCGCTTCCTGAACCTCTGGACGATCGCGCAACGCTTTCAGGAACTTCTGCTGCCACTCAGCCTCATGTTCCGACGTACGGATCAGCACAAAGAATGTGGCCTCAAAGCCCAACGCTTCGGCATCCAGCAATACGGTCTGCTGGCCAATGACCCCTGCCCCCTTCAGCTTGCGAATGCGATTCCAAACCGGCGTCTTGGAGCTCCCTACACGGGCTGCGATTTCGTCAAGCGACTGGCTGGCATCCCGTTGCAGCTCGGCTAGAATTTTCCGATCCGTGTCGTCTATTCGCACCGACATTCCAATTTCCCTTCCAATTCAGAACAAATCTTCTTCCACTCGCCGCAGATAGAACATCTGTTCTTATTTCTTCACGCATATGGCGATTTGGCGGGAATATTTCCTATATTGGCACACAAGTCAATTCAGTCACGAGATGATCCGATGCAGGTCAAACAAACAAATATGCGCATTCACAAACCCGGCGTCGCCCGAGTTGCGCAATACCCGCACAAAGTCTCGGTTTTCAATAAGGAGCTTGCCTGATGGCCCGCGCTTTTACCCCCAAAGTCGTCACCGCCAACGACTTGTTGGAAGGTGATGTGATTTACCAGACCGAAGATGACCGATGGTCGCGCGAGTTGTCCGATGCCGAACTGATCACGGACGAAGCTCACGCGCAGGTTCGTCTGCTGGATGCCGCGCGTCAGGCCAACAAGATCGTCGGCGCCTATCTTGCCGACGCGGTGGCCGGAGAAAACGGCCCCGAACCCACCCATTTTCGGGAGGATTTCCGCCGGACTGGTCCGTCCAACTATGCCCACGGCAAACAGGAAACCTCCCCGCAGCCTCGGGCCTGATCTCAGGCCATTCTCTCTCCCCTTCAAGGCCCCGGGTTCGGGGCTGCAACTAAGGACAGCTAAACATGTATCGCTACTCCGAGTTCGACACAGCATTTTTGGCAGAACGCAACGCGCAGTTCCGTGCGCAGGTTGAGCGTCGCATTGACGGTTCGCTGACTGAAGACGAATTCAAGCCACTGCGCCTGATGAATGGTCTGTATCTGCAATTGCACGCTTATATGCTGCGGGTCGCTATTCCATATGGCACGCTGTCCAGTGCTCAGATGCGTCAGCTCGCTTTGCTGGCCGAGAAATGGGACAAAGGTTACGGCCATTTTACCACCCGTCAGAACATTCAGTACAACTGGCCGAAACTGAACGACGTGCCGGATATGCTGGACGCACTGGCCGAGGTTGGCATGCACGCCATCCAGACCTCGGGTAACACCATCCGCAACGTGACCGCCGATCATTTCGCCGGTGCCGCCGCGGATGAGGTCGCTGATCCGCGCCCCTATGCCGAACTGCTGCGCCAGTGGTCGACCGACCACCCTGAATTCCAGTTCATGCCCCGCAAATTCAAGATCGCCATCACCGGCAGCGAGAATGACCGCGCCGTGATCAAGGCGCATGACATCGGTCTGCAATTGGTTGAGCGTGATGGCGTTCTGGGTGCCCGCGTCATCGTTGGCGGTGGTCTGGGCCGTACGCCCATGATCGGCAAACAGCTATCGGAATTCGTCACCTTTGACGACCTGCTGGCCTATCTTGAGGCCACCGTTTCCGTGTGGAACCAGATCGGCCGTCGCGACAACAAGTACAAGGCACGTATCAAGATCACCGTGCACGAGCATGGTATCGACGCCATCCGTGCCAAAGTGAACGAACGCTTTTTGAAGGTTCGCCCGCAATTCAAAGGCGCGGATATGAACCTGCTGGACAAAATCAAAGGCCACTTTGCGCCTCCAGCCTTCCGTGATGGTTCGGTTGCCTCGTTCGAGAGTGCCTACACCAACGATCCGGTCTTCCGTTCGTGGGTCGACACCAACATCGCGCCGCACAAGAACGCGGACCACGCGATCGTCACGATCTCGATCAAGAAGCACGGCCAGACGCCGGGCGATGCGACTGCCGAGCAGATGCGCGTAATGGCTGATCTGGCCGAAGAGTTTGCCTATGACGAACTGCGTATCAGCCACGAGCAGAACGTAATCCTGCCGCATGTCCACAAATCCGACCTGCCCGCGATCCACGCGACGCTGAAAGAATACGAGTTGGCGACCGCCAACATCGGCTTGATCAGCGACATTATCGCCTGCCCCGGTATGGATTACTGCGCACTGGCGACGGCACGTTCGATCCCCGTGGCGCAGGAAATCGCGACCCGGTTCGAAGACCTGAAACTGGAGCATGATATCGGCCACCTGAAGATCAAGATCTCGGGCTGCATCAACGCCTGTGGTCACCACCATGTGGGTCACATCGGCATTCTTGGCCTGGACCGCGCTGGCGTCGAAAACTACCAGATCACTTTGGGTGGTGACGGTACCGAATCCGCCGCCATCGGTGATCGTACTGGCCCGGGCTTCGCCTATGACGAGATCGTTCCGGCGGTCGAGCGCATCGTCGACACATATCTGGAGCAGCGCGACAGCGCTGAAGAGACCTTCTTGCAGACCTATCGCCGCGTTGGCATGGCACCGTTCAAAGCGGCGCTTTACCCCGAGGCACAGGCCAATGCCGCTTGACCTGATCCAAACGGAACTGGGGGCTGACCGCGCCGAACTGACCGAAAAGGTCGAGGCGCTGAACGCCCGCTTCCGCCACCACAGTGCCCATGATGTGATGCATGGCGCATTGGACGAGATCGAGGAGCTTGCTCTGGTCTCCAGCTTTGGCGCGGAATCGGTGGTGTTGCTGCATATGGCTGCAGTGGTCGACAAGATGACCCCAGTACTGTTCGTGGACACCCAGATGCTGTTTGCCGAAACGCTGGAATACCAGCAGGAGGTCAGCGAGCGTCTGGGCCTGCGCAATGTGCAGATCATCCGCGCCGAGGATGAAGATGTTCAGCGCGACGATCCTTATGGCGCGTTGCGTCTGCGTGACACCGATGCCTGCTGTAACCTGCGCAAGACCTTCCCGCTGCAGAAAGCTCTGACCGGGTATTGTGGCTGGATCACCGGGCGCAAACGGTTTCAGTCCGGCACCCGTGCCGCGCTGGACTTTTTCGAGGTCGAGGACGGAACCGGCCGGATCAAGGTCAACCCCTTGGCCCACTGGGCGCCCAACGATGTGCGCGCCTATATGGAAGAAAACAACCTGCCCCGGCATCCGCTGGTGGCCAAAGGATACCCCTCGATCGGCTGTGCGCCCTGCACTTCGCCGGTCAAAGAAGGCGAAGACCCCCGCGCCGGGCGCTGGCGCGATCAGAACAAGGAAGAATGCGGCATCCATTTTGTTGATGGAAAAATGGTGCGCATCGGAGAGAAAACATGAACGTAATCGTAAACGACGAGGGCTTTGCCCCCGATGATTGGACCGATGGCTATGTCACGCTGGACGATGCAGCGAATGACGTGGTTGCACTGGATATCGCCTCGGACACTGACCCCGATGAACTGTTTGACCGGCTGGGCAGCGCCCAGATGGTGCGCGTGGACTTTCCATCCTCAGCGGATGGGCGCGGCTTTACGATCGCGCGCGTTCTGCGTCTGAAAGGTTATACAGGTCGCCTGCGGGCAAAAGGCCATGTTCTTGCAGACCAATACGCCATGGCGCGTCGTAGCGGCTTTGACGAAGTCGAAATTGATGACACCTTGGCGAACCGGCAGCCCGAAGATCAGTGGCTGGCCCGTGCCAATTGGCAGGACAACAACTACCAGGCCCGCCTGCGCGGCTAACCCGCCATCGCCAACCTGTGATACGAAAGGGGCAATCTGCCCCTTTTCCTGACTTGGATCAAAGATTAAACGGAGATACCGGTTTAGCAGACCGGCAGTGAAATGATGACAGAGATGAAATCCGTGAGTGAAGCAACCGCCGTTAAGGCCCCCGTCCTGCCCGACGCCCAGACTGTGACCGAGGTCAAACATTGGACCGACCGCCTGTTCTCTTTCAAGGTGTCGCGCCCTGCATCGCTTCGTTTCCGCTCGGGTGAGTTCGTGATGATCGGCCTGCTGGGCGACAACGGCAAACCGCTGCTGCGCGCCTATTCCATCGCCTCGCCTTCATGGGATGAGGAACTGGAATTCTACTCGATCAAAGTGCAGGATGGCCCGCTGACCTCAAAACTGCAGCACATCCAGCCTGGTGATCAGATCATCCTTCGGCCTAAACCCGTTGGCACACTGGTGCATGACGCATTGCTGCCCGGCAAGCGCATCTGGTTCTTCGCCACCGGCACAGGCTTTGCGCCCTTCGCGTCGCTGCTGCGTGAACCGCAGACCTATGAGGATTATGACGAGGTTATCATCACCCATACCTGCCGCGACGTAGCTGAACTGGATTACGGTCGCGAGTTGATCGAGGGCGTCAAACAGGACGAGTTGCTGGCCGAACTGATTGGTGACGGTTTCGCCGACAAGATCCGCTATTATCCCACCACCACGCGGGAAGAGAGCCCAAAGATGGGCCGTATAACCGAGCTGTTAAAAGACGGCACCGTATTTGCCGATCTGGGCATCGAAGGTGGTATCAAGCCAGACACTGATCGCGCGATGGTTTGTGGCAGCCTTGCCTTCAACCATGACATCAAAGCAATTCTGGAAGAGTTCGGCCTGCGAGAAGGCGCCAATTCCGAACCCAAGGAATTCGTGATTGAAAAGGCATTTGTGGGCTAATGGGGTTTGCCGGTGGAGTTATCGACACCCTAAACCGGCAAAAACTCACGAAATTCATGGAAAATTCATGCGGCTTGCAATTTATGCCGCTTGAAACACCTCTCAGCCCGGTCTAAATTCCGGGCTCGAAATTCTGCAATCATCAAAGGAATGAACCCATAGCCCGCAGACCTCACAACGCGCCGCCACAGCGAGATACCGGCCCGCGCGTCAATGACAAGATCCGTGCTCCCGAAATTCGCCTGATTGGCGCCGAAGGTGAAAATGTCGGGGTGGTTCATCCCGCAAAGGCCATGCAGATGGCCGCCGATGTCGGCCTCGATCTGGTTGAGATTTCGCCCAACGCGAACCCGCCGGTCTGCAAAATCATGGATTTCGGCAAGTTCAAGTACGAACAGCAGAAACGCGAAAGCGAAGCCCGCAAGAAGCAAAAGATCATCGAGGTGAAAGAGGTCAAGTTCCGGCCCAACACCGACACGCATGACTATGACGTCAAGATGCGCAACGTGTTCAAGTTTCTTGAGAACGGCGACAAGGTCAAAGTCACCCTGCGTTTCCGGGGCCGCGAGATGGCGCACCAGAACCTGGGGCGTGAGCTGCTGGAACGTGTGGCCGAAGACGTCAAGGATCTGGGCAAGATCGAGAACATGCCCAAGATGGAAGGCCGTCAGATGATCATGATGATTGGCCCGCTGCCACAGAAATAGGTTTTCTTTTTTGTAGAATGACAAAAGCCCCTCCGAAATCGGAGGGGCTTCTTTGTTTTCTGGCTTCTCGCCTAAATCAGATCACCGCGGATATCGCCCGATCCAGCTTGTCTACAAGCTCGACCAGTTGGTCATCTTCGATGACAAAGGGCGGTGCTAGGAGGATATGATCTCCGTTGCGTCCATCACGCGTTCCCGACATCGGGTAACAGATCAATCCCTCGGCCATGGCGGCCTTCTTGATCTTGGCCGCTAGGCCGCGCGACGGATCAAACGGAGTTTTCGTATCCCGATCCTCGACCAACTCAATTCCTCGGAATAAGCCGCGGCCCCGTATGTCCCCGACATTCGGGTGTTGGCCAAACTTGTTTTCCAACATGCTCTGCAATTTGCCCCCCATTACGCCGGCCCGCGCTGGCAGGTCACGAGAAGTAAGTTCCTGTACAACGGCAAGCGCAGCCGCAGTCGCAACCGGATGACCGATATAGGTGTGGCCATGCTGGAAGAAGCCCGATCCATCCCGGATCGCATCATAGATTCGACCCGAACACAGCATCGCTCCGATAGGCTGATACCCAGCCCCCAACCCTTTGGCGATACAAAGAATATCCGGCGTGACATCGTCATGATCACAGGCAAACAAATGCCCGGTACGCCCCATGCCGCACATTACTTCGTCGAGGATCAGAAGAACGCCGTGTTGATCGCAAATTTCACGGATTCGCTTGTAGTACCCCTCGACTGCCGGAACAGCCCCAAGCGTCGCACCAACCACCGGCTCTGCCATGAAAGCCATGACCGTTTCAGGCCCAAGGCGCAGGATTTCTGCCTCCAGCTCATTCGCAACGCGCTGACCATATTCAAAACTGCTCTCATCCTCAGGCTTTTCGGCGTACTCATAGCAAGGAGCGATATGTGTCATCTCGATCAGCATCGGTGCAAACTGCGCCCGCCGCCATTCATTGCCACCCGCCGAAAGTGCACCCAAAGTGTTGCCGTGATAGCTTTGTCGGCGCGCTATGACATGACGGCGTTCAGGCTGGCCGGTTTCCAGATAATACTGCCGCGCCAGTTTGATAGCAGCCTCGGTCGCCTCTGACCCGCCCGAGACAAAGTAGACCCGGTCCAGTTCGCCGGGGGCGTGTTTAATCAGCAGATCGGCCAGTGCCTCGGCCGGTGCCGATGTCATAAAGCCCGTATGCGCAAACGCAATCTGCGCCACCTGATCCTGCACCGCTTTGACCACAGCGGCGTTGGAATGGCCGAGGCATGAAACGGCAGCATCCCCGCAATCCAAATAACGACGGCCGGTTGAATCGATCAGATAACAGCCGTCACCACCAGCGGCCTCAGGCAGTTCCGATTTGGTGTGACGTGGAAATACGTGACTCATGTCGAAGTCCTTTTCAGAAGATTAATGAGCGCCGCGACTGATGCAGCATTGTCTACCCAAGCCTGGCCATCCGGACCTGCAAGGCTGTTTTCGAAACCCACGCGCACATCGCCACCCAACTGCGCGGCCTTTTGCAGGCACGCATGCTCCTGCCCTCCAAAGGCACAGACCATCCATGGATCAGCGCTGTGCGGAAACACATCCAGATCATTCGGGTTTGATTCCTGCGCCGTGGCATAGCGACCAAGGACAAGCAGACGGTCGACCTGATCCGATTTTACCACCCCCCCAGCCTGCCAATGGGTCAGTAACTCAACGTCAGCGACATCATAGAGGATATGCTGAACACGAGTCCCTTGTTCCGCGCACAGAGCGTAGACCTTTGGCGCAAGTTCGGGCGACCGTGCAATCTCGCGCACCGAAATCGAAGCCCAGTCCGGGCGCACATTTTGCAAACAAGCAAGTTGTGCTTGAACGCCGAAAACGCCAGCAGCTTCTGTCGTAATCTGGATGTCCATATCAGGGGCCGCAGCACGCAGTTCAGCAATGGTTTCACAATACAAACCCGCATCAAGCGAATGCTGACCCGCCTGATCACGAACATGCAGGTGTAGGCCTTGCGCACCTGCCCGATTGCACGTCTTCGCAGCTTTGACGATTTCGTCCGTTGTGATCGGCAGCGCAGGATGATCCCCATGCCCCCGCCGCGCCCCGTTCGGAGCCACCAACACATATGGCCTTCCCGCCATCCTCGAACCAGTCTCTGACATTCCGTCACCTGTTTTGCACGATCCCGAATTAGACAACCTGCCAACGTTTTCAATTTGCATTCTTCATAACATCTGTTTTTCTTATCGGATGCAACACACCTCATCCCAACTGACCGAGCAGCTTCGGCACGAAATCGACACCTTGCCTCAGCAAATGCAAGCCGCAGCGAAATACATCATCGACCATCCCGGCGATTTCGGGCTCGACCCAGTTCGACTAACCGCCGAGAAAATCGGTGTCAGTTCAAACGTTCTGGTTCGGTTGGCACAACGTATGGGGTTCGACAGTTTTGATGCGTTCAGACACCCCTTTCGCCAAACCCTTGTCACAGACCGAGAAGATCGGCTGGGTCAGGGCTGGCTGGATCACATGAAATCGGGGGACCAATTCAGCGCTGCGCAAGCTGGGTTTGCGCAAAACGAACTGAACGTCGTAGCCCGCTCCCTGCGACTGGCCGATCCTGATTTGATGCAACAGGTCACAGAGTACATGATTGCAGCTAATCGCTGTTTCATAACCGCGACCCGGGCCAGCTATGCTTTGGCCTATTATCTCCACTATGCGGGTCGGATGGCACACCCAGGATTTCAGCTTATCCCGCGACATATGGGATCAGCCATCGATGATTTGCTCGAGGCCGATGAGGCGGACTGCCTTTTCGCTATTACCGTTCACCCCTATTCCTCTGACACTATACAATCCATGCGTTTTGCGCGTAAACGCGGCATGCGCATCGTGCTATTGTCGGATAGCGACGTCATCGCCCCTGGTGTTGACCCTGACATCGTGCTGCCTGTAAGTACCCGCGCGCAACATCACTTTTCCAGCTTCTCCGGAGCGATGGCAGTGCTTGAATGCCTGCTGGGTCATCTCTTTGCCGCAGGGGGATCAGCCGCGCGTGACCGCGTGGAACGCTATCAGACAGCCAGAGAAGACACCGGCGCCTACTGGCGCCCCGCCAAGCCCCCAAGAGTTCGGAAAGAATAAAGAGCCCCGGCTTTCACCGAGGCTCTCGCAGCTGATCAACAATCAGATCAGCTGCAAGCTTCGACAGCCCGTTTCGTCATAACAGTGACCAGATGCGCCCGATACGTTTTGCTCCCGTGCAGATCACCAATCATGTTCATCGGATTGATGTGCAGCCCCATCAAAGCGTCCGCGCGGAACTCTTTGTTCAGGGCCTCCTCAGCCTCCGCCCAGCGGAAAACTCCGTCCTCGCTTGCACCGGTTACTGCAACCCGAACGCCATCGGCAAACCGGGCAAGATATACCCCGACCAACGCAAACCGAGACGCGGGCTGCAAAAACTTCTGATAACTTGCCGCCTGAGGCACGGGGAAACGCACCGAAGTGATAATCTCGCCCTCTTCCAGAGCTGTCGTAAACATGCCCTGAAAGAAGTCATCCGCCGCTATCTGGCGATTATTGGTGACAATGGTCGCGCCTGAACCCAGCACTCCCGCCGGATAACAGGCCGCTGGATCATTGTTGGCAATCGAACCGCCAATAGTGCCACGATTACGCACCGCAGGATCACCGATCTGGCCGGCCAGCGCTGCCAGCGCTGGATAGTTACCAGCAGCTTCAGCGGCCACATTTGCGTGGGTTGTCGCACCGCCTATCGCTACCGAGCCATCATCCTCGACGCAGACCCCTTTCAATTCAGCGATTCCATTGACCGAAACCAGCTTGGATGGCGCGGCCAACCGCTGCTTCATTGTGGGGATCAGGGTTTGCCCACCCCCCAATGCCTGCGCATCCTCAACTCCCAACGCAGTAACCGCGTCAGCGATGGTCGAGGGTTTCTCAAACTCGAAATTGTACATTTCGTTCTTCCTTTCCGAAAAGCGCGGATCCGCCCTTCATCTGGCTATAAATATCTCGGGGAGCGCGAGGGGCTGGCCCCTCGCACCCGAACCTCTCAACCATGCATTGCTGTCCAAACACGCGACGGGCTCATCGGCATATCGATGTGATCGACAGCCTTACCACCCGAATTCAGCGCATCCAGAACCGCGTTAACGACGGCAGGTGGCGAGCCAATCGCACCAGCCTCGCCACAGCCTTTCACACCCAGCGGGTTGTGGGTGCATGGCGTCTGGCTGGAATGGTCGACCGCATAGAACGGCAGATCATCGGCGCGTGGCATCGCGTAATCCATGAAGGATGCGCTCAGCAACTGGCCATTCTCGTCATAGGCGCAATTTTCCAACAAAGCCTGACCGATACCCTGACCGATACCGCCATGTACCTGACCATCCACAATCATCGGGTTAACGATGTTGCCAAAGTCATCCGCAGCGGTGAAGGCTTCGATGGTCACCTGTCCAGTCTCGGGATCCACCTCAACCTCGCAGGCATATGCCCCCGCTGGGAAGGTGAAGTTGGCCGGGTCATAAAATGCGGTCTCCTCCAGCCCCGGCTCAACCTCCAATGGGAAGTTGTGCGGTACATAGGCTGTCAGAGTCACATCACCCCAGGCCACCGACTTGTCAGTGCCCGCGACGCTGAACTGACCGTCCTTCAGCTCGATATCGGCCTCGGACGCCTCGAGCAGGTGGGCCGCGATCTTCTTGGCCTTGTCGATCACCTTTTCGGTCGCCTTAACCATGGCCGAACCACAGACCGCGAGCGAGCGTGAGCCATAAGTGCCCATGCCGAACGGGATCTTCGAGGTGTCGCCATGCACAATCTCGACCATCGACTCGTCGATGCCGATCATGTCGGCCACAACCTGCGGGAAAGCAGTCTCATGCCCCTGCCCGTGGCTATGTGCACCAACCATGACACTGATGGAACCGGTGGCGTTTACCCGCACCGTGGCAGCATCATAAAGACCCGCCCGGGCCCCCAGCATGCCGACGATGTTCGAGGGCGCGATGCCGCAGGCCTCGATATAGCAATTGACGCCTAGGCCACGCAGCTTGCCATTGGCCTCGCTTTCCGCCCGTCGCGCGGCAAAGCCAGCCAAATCAGCAGCAGCTTCAAGCTTATCCATCGTCCCGTTGTAATCCCCGGTGTCGTAGGTCAGCGCCACCGGTGTGTCATACGGGAACTGGGTGATGAAATTCTGGCGACGCAGGGCGATCGGATCGACACCCAGTTCACGCGCTGCCTTGTCGATGACGCGCTCCAACTGATAGGTCGCCTCTGGCCGACCCGCACCGCGATAAGCGTCCACCGGCACTGTGTTGGTGAACATTGCCTTCACATTCACCTGAATGACCGGCGTCTTGTAGTTGCCCGCCATCAGAGTGCCATGCAGCCAAGTCGGAACCGAGCTTGAGAAGGTCGACAGATACGCGCCCAGATTGGCGTAGGTGTTGGTGCGAAGGCCTGTGAAGTTATTGTCCGCGTCCAAAGCGAGCTCAATCGTGCTGACGTGGTCGCGACCCTGCGCATCCGACATAAACGCCTCGGACCGGCTGGCGGTCCATTTGACCGGACGGTTGCAGGCCTTGGCAGCGAATGTACAGAACGCCTCTTCCGCGTAGTGGAAAATCTTCGTCCCAAATCCACCACCAACATCAGGCGCTACGACACGCACTTTGTGTTCAGGCAAGCCCAGAACAAATGCGCACATCAGCAAGCGGATCACATGCGGGTTCTGCGAAGTGGTGTAAAGCGTGTACTCATCCGTACCCCGGCTGTACTCGGCCACCGCAACGCGCGGCTCCATCGGGTTTGCGACCAGACGGTTATTGATCAGGTCCAGAGTGGTGACATGGGCCGCGTTGGCAAAAACCTCATTGACCTTGTCATTGTCTTCTTCGCCCAGATGCCAGTCATAGCAGATGTTGTTCTTCAGATCCTCATGGATAAGCGTAGCGCCATCCTGCGCTGCGGCTTTCATATCCAGCACGGCAGGGAGTTCTTCGATATCCACTTCAATCGCTTCCGCCGCATCGCGGGCGAGTTCAAGGCTGTCCGCGACAACGGCAGCGATGGGATCGCCTACATGTCGGACCTTGCCTTGCGCCAGAATGGGATGCGGTGGTTCCTGCATCGGGGCGCCATGACGGTCGGTTACTTCCCAGCCGCAAGGCATTCCGCCCACGCCTTCGAAGTCCTTGCCGGTGAACACCTTCACAACCCCCTGCATACCCTCGGCGGCAGATGTGTCGATGTTGGTGATCCGGCCATGCGCGATGTCGGACCGTAGGAAATGCACATAGGCCTGGCCATGTACGTTGATGTCGTCGGTGTAATTGCCTGCTCCGGTCAGAAAGCGTACGTCCTCGCGCCGCTTGGAACTGGCTCCGATGCCACTGTCTTTGGGCATTGCTTGTTCTCCTCCGTGGAAAAGAATTTTCGTCGAAAATTCTTAACCGCCTCACTCGGCGGCGATGCTGGAAACGTCTTGACCCGATGCGGCCATGATTGCCTTGACGATGTTGTGGTAGCCCGTGCACCGGCATAGGTTACCCTCAAGGTACTTGCGAATTTCGCCTTCGGTCGGGCGCGGGTTATCCTTGAGCAATGCTGCAGCGCTCATCACCATGCCCGGAGTGCAAAATCCACATTGCAGCCCGTGATGATCCTGAAAGGCCTGTTGGATCACGTTCAGCGTGCCATCTTCGGCCGCCTGCCCCTCGATCGTGCCCACATCCGCGCCGTCTGCTTCCAGCGCCAGCATGTTGCAGGATTTGACCGCCTCACCATTCACGTGCACCACGCACGCGCCACATTGAGCCGTGTCGCAGCCAATATGTGTGCCTGTCAAATTCAGGTGGTCGCGTAGAAATCCGGATAATAAAGTCCGCCCTTCGGCATCACCGCTGACGGCAACGCCGTTCACGGTCATTGAGACCTTGGTCATAAGATCCTCCCCTTTTTTTGGCTTATTTGCTAAGCCAGAGTTAAACACGGTAAATTTCGTTTGAGAACAAAAATATTTGCCTGATTTTTCCGCAGTTTCGCTGATCAGCCTTCTAACAATGATGCGTCTACCAAACGGGGCAAAATTGCCGTTGCGTCATTTACTCTTGGCAGCGCGGGGCTGTGGCCGCGTCGGGATTTCTTTTAGCAGCCCACCGACACCCATCCCTGCGATGTCCGCGCCCGTCGTTTCGATTCCGCAAGCAACGCGGGACAAGACCCAATCCGCCCCGTTCAATGCTGGTGAGCGCGCGCATCCGGGCAAACCGATGATGGGGCGCTCGCCGGAAGATCCCAAAAACAACAGGTTCCCCGGATCGACCGGCATTCCAAACCGGTCGACGATACCCCCCGCCGCCCGCACAGAAGCAGGCGCCACATCATCTTTATCCGACGTGGCCGATCCGGTCAGGATCATGACGATCTCACCCCGAATGGCCGAAATCGATGCTGTTAAGTCGCCCATCCGATGCGGCACCACCTGAACATCTGCCAGATTCATACCCAAAGCCTCAACCCGGCTACGAATAGCAGCGATACCTTTTTCATTAGATGGCCCGCCAGCAATGTCGGTAACGATGAGACCCGCATTTTCGTATTTGGGCACCGATAACCGAATAGCGTCCTGCGCATGACGGGCCGCACTCTCAACGTCGGATCGAGGTACGGCATACGAAATCACCTTGATCGTCGCTACCATACCGCCAGCCACCATCTGCTGATATTGCGGCACCGTCGCAACCGTGATCATCGGGTTGACCTGATTGAACTTTTGCAAGGCATCGGTATCCAGCACGGCGACGCCTGGTCCATTTGCTAAAAGGTTGACCCGGCCTGTAAAGGCTTCGGTGACACGCAGATTTGCCTGTGTGGGACTTGGTGCAAGCGCTTCTGCCAGCAGCGCTGCGGCTTCGTCCTCATGGCAATCACCTTGCTCCAGTCTCGCGACTGTGACCTCGGTCAGACCGGCTTGGTGCAACTCGGCTATGTGCTCGGACGAAAGCGTTATACCTTTCCTAAGCTTGCGGTTTCCCGCTTTGACGGAATGGGCCAATATCGCGCCGTTGGCGTCGGAAACGGGTACCTGACCAAACTTCACGCTCTGCCTCGCAGAACCGCAGTCATTTGCGCCAGAATCGCAACGGCTATTTCAGACGGTCCAGCCGCCCCGATATCAAGCCCAACGGGTCCGTGGATCAGTGAAATCTGGTCATCGTTGAACCCGGCCTGCTTCATCCGCTCCACGCGTTTGGCATGTGTGCGCTTAGATCCGAGTGCGCCGATGTAGAACACATCGGCCGCCAAACCGGCCTGAAGCGCGGGGTCATCAAGTTTGGGGTCGTGGGTCAGCAACACAAGCGCCGTGCGCGAGTCGAGACCCAGCTTTGACACAGCCTCATCCGGCCAATCCGTCAGGATGGTTTCTCCGGGAAAACGTGCGTCCGATGCGAAGGCCTCGCGCGGATCTATAATCGCCGGGTCATAGCCCGCGATCCGGGCCATCGGCACCAGAGCTTGGGCGATGTGCACCGCTCCCACCACTATCAACCGTAGCGGTGGGTTGTGGACAGCGACAAAGGTTTGCCCATCCTCTTCGAACCCGGACCTGTCCATACGCAAGCGTTCGGAATAGGCATTACGGCGCAACGCGCGCTGGCCCGTCTCGACGTTGACTTCATAGGCCAAGGGTTCGCGCCGCGCCCGTGCCGCGACCAGTTCGGCCAGCATTGGTTCGGGCAGGACCTTGCCGACCGGTTCAACCAAAACCCTGATCGTACCGCCGCAGGCCAGACCGACTGCAAACGCATCCTCGTCGCTTACACCGAACTCGAGCAGCCTTGCCTCGCCTTCCTCTATGGCTTCCAGCGCTTCGACGATCACGGCACCTTCGACGCAACCACCAGAAACCGAGCCTTCGATCCGACCATCGCCCGCAATGACCAACTGCGCGCCTACACGGCGCGGCGCGCTGCCCCAGGTCTCAACCACAGTGGCCAAAGCCGCGCCCTTCCCGGCGCGATACCATTTTAGTGCGGTTTCCGGGCTGCTATCGAATCGTTCCATTTAGACCTCCGGCCTTGCTTGGGTTCAACATAGTCAGCTTTGGAGCAATGAAAAGCGCTCAGCGGGTCGATCTTGTGGCGCTAACAAGCCGATTTTGAACTCACATTCACAAATTGTTGAATGTTGGAAGGCGTCATTCTAGCCTGCATGCGATTCCGGGGCCTATTCGGGATCGTCCCAACATATTTCATAGCGGAGACAAACAGTTGAAACGCATTCTTACACTCGGAGCAGCGATCGGCCTGTTGACTGCCAGCACCGGCTGGGCCGACACATTTCTGAAATACGGTGAGGTCGAAGGCTGGAAGGTTTTCATCGATCAGGACAAGAAATCCTGCCTGATCGAGGCGGTTGATGACGCTGAAAACGTCGTGCAGATGGGCCTGACCGAAGATCGCGGCGTTGGCTATGTTGGTGTCTTCACCAAGGCCAAAACCAACATCAAGAAAGGCGAAAAAGAGGCTGTTGCCATCCTTATCGGCGACAATATTTATGTCGGAGAAGCCACCGGCATGAAGGGGAACATCACCAAGGGCTATTCGGGCGGGTATGTTCTGTCAGACGACCCTCAGTTCGCAGATGATCTTGCCAAGAAGAAGGTGATGGTCGTTTTCCCGGAGAAAGAGTTCGCCTTCACCGTTGACCTGACTGGCACTTACAAAGCCATGGAGATGGCACGGAAGTGCAATGAAGAGCAGCTTTCGTAACAGCTAGTCTGAAAGCGCGGACATCAGCCGCGCTTTCTGCCCCTGATCATCGGGTTGCGAAATTACGTTGGTCAAATCCTCAAGCGATGCAATCGAATGCCCGGCACGGAAGCTGTCGACATGTGGAAGCATTGTCGCCACACCCTGAGCTTTCGGTGCGAACCCGTCCCAGCGCAGCAATGGGTTCAGCCAAATCAGACGCCGCGACGACAGGTGCAGGCGCTCGATTTCCTTTTCCAGCATCTCGGGATCACCCCGCTCTAACCCGTCGGTGATCAACAACACGACCGCCCCCTGCCCCATGACGCGCCGCGACCAGTCGCGATTGAACTGATGCAGGCATTCTCCGATCCGGGTTCCGCCTTCCCAGTCCTGCGCCTCGGCCCCAGCAGCGGCCAGCGCTGCATCGACATCACGTTGATGCAGATGGCGGGTGATGTTGGTCAGGCGTGTGCCAAACGTGAATGCGTGCACTTTGGCCCAACCTGCGCCTTTGGCATTCGAAACCGCGTGTAGAAAGTGCAGAATGATCCGACTGTATTGGCTCATCGACCCGGAGATATCGCACAACGCAACCAAATTCGGCCAGCGAGGTTTGGGTTGCAAGTGCGCGATATCGCGTAGTTCGCCACCCTGACGCATCGCTGACCTAAGTGTCCGAGCGCGATCAATACGGTGACCGAGGTGACTGGCCTGACCTCGGCGAGACTCAATGGGTTTGACCGGTAAGTTCAGGCGCGACAGCATGCGTTTGGCCTGGGCGATCTCGGATGTACTCATCTGTTCGAAATCGAGGTTGCGCAAGCGTTCTTCGGATGACGCGGTTTGGGTTGCGTCGATCTCGATCTCGCTTTCCTCTTGTTGCTCGGTTGATTCTGGCAAGTCGCGTTCGACGCCATCCAACAACGCCTCAGCCGCGCGCTTTTCAGCCGCATCCGCTTTGCGCTCCTCCTGAACACCGCGAATGGCGGGCAGCATCATGGACATCATATGTTCTAGATACCGCGGATCGCGCCAATAGAGGCGGAAGACTTGCGCAAAAACCGTTCGATGTTCCGGCCGGTTCACGAAACAGGCATTCAGCGTCCAGTAGAAATCTCGTTTCTCGGTAAACCCCGCGGCCTGCACCGCGCGGATCGCGTCAACCACGCGCCCAGTTCCTATCGGCAGTCCGGCCTTGCGCAAGGCGCGCGCAAAATGGGTGATGTTCTGGGCCAACTTGGGGTTGTCCGGTATATCCAGTGGGAGTTGTTCGGCCATCAAAACCCCGAAATATTTGCGAGCGAATTGAGCCTCATGCCGGTTCGAGGTCGGCCTTGGCCTGATCCAGAATGCGTTTGGCCTCGGACCCCTGCAACTTTTGGATGTCGTCCTGGTATTTCAGGATGGCACCCAACGTATCGCCGATTACTTCGGGACTGAGGTTGATAACGTCCAGCGCCAGCAGGCACTTCGCCCAATCGATGGTCTCGGCCACCCCCGGTTTCTTGAACAAATCCTCGGTGCGCAAGCGCTGAACAAAGGCGACCACCTCACGGCTCAGCGCTTCTGCCGCTTCCGGCGCTCGGGCGTGCAGGATTTCGATCTCGCGCGCAAAGTCAGGGTAATCAACCCAATGATACAGGCAGCGGCGTTTCAGCGCGTCATGTACTTCGCGCGTGCGGTTCGAGGTAACGATCACAATGGGCGGTTCTGGAGCTTTGACAGTACCAAGCTCGGGGATCGTGACCTGAAAGTCACTGAGCGCCTCCAGCAAGAAAGCCTCAAAGGGTTCGTCGGTCCGGTCCAATTCGTCAATTAGCAATACAGGTGCCCCATTAGCATCCGGACGCATGGCCTGCAGCAAGGGGCGTTCGATCAGATAATCATCCGAGAACAGCTCGGTCTGCAACGCGCCTCGGTCCGCCCCACCCGACGCTTCTGCGGTTCGGATCGCCACCATCTGGGCGGGGAAATTCCACTCATACACAGCGGAAGAGGCATCAAGGCCTTCGTAGCACTGCAACCTGATCAGGCGCCGCCCCAATCCTGCGGCCAGCGCCTTGGCGATCTCAGTCTTGCCGACGCCCGCCTCGCCTTCCAGAAATAGAGGTCGACCAAGTTTCAGCGAAAGAAACACAACCGTCGCCAAAGCCCGGCCACAGACATAACCCTCAGAGCCCAAAAGCTCTTGCACGGCATCGATGGAGTTTGGCTGTGTCATGAGTTCCCCTTTTTCCTGCGCCCCAACAGGTCATGACCACAACCAGAGGTCAAGACCACCATCCGTCAGTGACTTACAGCGATCTGTCTCATCGGCAAGGGCAAGAGGGTCTTTCACCACCCAAGCGGCTGTGTTAGCCGGGGGCCATGACCCAATCCCTGACGATCCGCCGCCCCGATGACTGGCATTTGCATCTGCGCGATGGCGCGATGCTGCAAGCCGTCTTGCCTGAAACCGCGCGCCATTTTGCCCGTGCCATCATCATGCCGAATCTGGTTCCGCCCGTTGTCAAAGGTGACGACGCAGCAGCTTATCGGGACCGCATCCTTGCTGCTCTGCCTGAGGACATGACGTTTGAGCCGCTGATGACGCTCTACCTGACAGAAGACACAGACCCGGCGGATGTGGCCGCCGCACATGCAAGCGGATTGGTCAAGGCGGTCAAGCTTTACCCGGCTGGGGCAACAACCAACTCGTCTTCTGGCGTTCGCGATTTCGACAAGGTGCGCCCGGTGCTGGAGAAGATGGCCGAGATCGGTCTGCCGCTATGTGTGCACGGCGAAGTCACGGATGCCGAGATCGATATATTCGATCGCGAGGCGGTGTTCATCGACCGCGTTCTTGATCCGATTCGCAAAGCAACACCCGGACTGCGCGTGGTGATGGAGCACATCACGACGTCAAACGGCGTGGATTACGTCAAGGCGAATGATAAAGATTTGGGTGCGACGATTACAACGCATCACCTGATCATCAACCGCAACCACATCCTGGTGGGCGGTATCAAGCCGCATTATTACTGCTTGCCGGTCGCCAAACGCGAAGAGCATCGGCTGGCACTGCTGACCGCCGCGACATCGGGCGATGCGCGTTTCTTCTTGGGCACAGACAGCGCGCCGCACACGGATGCAAACAAGGAAATGGCCTGTGGCTGCGCCGGCTGTTTCACTGCAACTAATACAATGTCACTGCTGGCCGAAATGTTCGAGCACGCAGATGCGTTGGACAAGCTAGAGGCGTTCGCGTCACTCAACGGCCCGGCCTTCTATCGCCTGCCAGTGAACGAAGAGACCATCACGCTGACCAAAGGCGATGAGGTCGTCTATCCGGCCAAAATCGAAAGCGGCGACGGCCCCGTGACCGTATTCGATCCGGGCTTTCCACTGCATTGGCGCGTCGCTTAATCAGTTAGCCTTTCAGCCAAATCCGCTGCGCGCCCGCCGGTGCGCAGCATCGACCAGATGGCGTCCGCCTCATCCCCCCCGATCAGCTTCGCCGCTTTCTCCCTGACGCGATCTTCGCGATCCGATAGAGACATCGGTGCCAGCAGATCATGGCTGGCCTCGCGGCGCGCGCCGTCCCGGCGTAACAGGGACAGATGGGCTTGTGTCTCAGACAGACTCTCATCCGCCTCGACCGTGATTCGGTCCCTTAAGGATTGTAGCCTTGGATCAGCACAAATCTTGTCGGAATAGCTCCCTGGCAGAGCTGTATCGTAGCCCATTGCCTGCATTGCGATCACGGTACGATAGGAAAACTTCGCTCCTAACCCACTGGTCGGCTGCAGTTGATTGCACACACTCATCCAGCGGGGGTGGGTTTTGATCTTGATCTCGGCCACCTCAGGCTCGGCGATGTCGAGATCGCGCGCAGCCTCAAGCGCCGCGTGCAGGCCATGGCAGCAAGCGTGGAATTTGTGGCTGATGCTTTCGAACAGCCACTCGTCCCCCAAACCATCAAGCGCAGCAGCTAAATCGTCAGCCCCCAAATGTGTCGCCCCAAACCCAAACGGGCCTTCCAATGCGTCAGCACCGGGTTGAAAGCCGTTGCGGATCAACTGGGCGGCCTCAACACCGTTCGAGGCTGCAAGCCCAGCGTTATAGGGTTTACCCATTGTCCCAAACTGTGATTTCTGCCCTGAGGCCCGGGTCGCGGTTAGCCCCAACAGGTCACGCATCTGCTTTACGTCAAATGCCATAATCCGACCCGCAGCCACCGCAGCCCCAAACGCGCCAGCCGTGGCTGTTTGGTGAAAACCAGCCTGATAATGACCACGACCAAGCCACAAACCGATGCGGATCGATAACTCCATTCCCACTAGCGCTGCCTCAAGCAGATCGACCAGAGGTCGGTCTTCCCACGCCGCAAGAGCAAGGGCTGCAGGAAAAACAGCAACCGATGGATGACCAATATGAGCGAAATGCGTGTCGTCATAATCAAGCGCATGAGAAATGGTACCATTCACTAGCGCCGCTGCGCGTAGCGGCGCATCACCGCCTCCGAACAAACGCGCCTGTGCGGCACCGCTCTCGGAAAGAACCATCTGACGTATGATGCGGGAAACCGGCTCATCTGCGCCTGCCCGCCCCACGGCAAGCCAGTCCAACGCGGATAAAGATGTCACGATACGGGCCTGCGCCGTGGTCGATACAGAACCAGCAGCAAACTCGGCAAGGGCAGTTGTCAAATCGGTCATGTGGCGCAGTCTAGCGCGCGCCGCTCGGGCGTAAAGCCTCAGCCGTACAGGACGGCAGCACGTTGTTCGAATGCTCGGACGATACGGTGCATGGCTTCGTTGAAAACCACGCCAATGATTCCTTGCAGAACCGCGTTCTTGAATTCGAAATCAACGTGGAACGAGACGTTGCAGCCGTCTTCCGTATCTTCAAACTCCCAATCCGAGCGCATGTATTTGAACGGTCCGTCCAGATACTCGGTATCGATCCGTTTCAGCTCATCAAACAGCGTGACGCGGCTGCCGAAGCGTTCGCGGAACACCTTGAATGAAATAACCAAATCCGCTTCCATCACCTTGCCATCGCCAGCGGCATAGGTCCGACGGATACGGGCCGCAGCGCACCAAGGCAAAAATTCAGGGTATTTCGCCACATCCGCGACCAGATCATACATCTGCTGAGCGGTGTAAGGCAGCGGGCGGGTCTCGGAATGGGTTGGCATGATATCCGGGATTAACTGGTGACAATGGCGCGTGATTTCGTATGTTGCGCGCCAAAGATCAAGGGGGCAGCGATGAGCCAGCGCACATATGTGATAGATGAGATGATCTCGGCCAAGGCAATTGCTGCCCGGATCGAAGAGCTTTGCCGCGAAATAACGGCTGAATTCGGCGGCACTGACAAGCTGGTCGTTGTCGGCCTGCTGCGCGGCAGCTTCGTCTTTATCGCTGATCTGGTGCGTGAGCTGGACCTGCCCATCGAGGTCGATTTTCTGGAGGCATCGTCCTACGGTGACTCGATGGAAAGCAGTCGAGAAGTTCGTATTCTTAAGGACTTACGCGGCGCCATTGAAGGGCGCGATGTTTTGGTGGTCGAGGATATCGTGGATACCGGCCATACCCTGAACCACGTCTCCAAGCTGCTCCGTACCCGCAAGCCACATCGGTTGAAATCCATCGCCCTTCTCGACAAACCCAGCCGGCGCGAGGTTGATTTCCGCTCGGACTGGATCGGGTTTGAAATCCCTGATGAATTTGTCGTGGGTTATGGCATCGACTATGCGCAGCGCAATCGCAACCTGCCGTTTATCGGCAAGGTTCGATTTGTGGAAGATCAGGACTGATGAGTCTGCGCCACTTTGTTCGCATGTCAAAATGGGGGCGAAACCCGCCGTCGGAACGGCGCGTGAAACTGGTGTTTGGCGCAATCCTTATCTGCCTGATGATTGCCGGAATTGAATATATGGGGTGGTGGCCCGAATGGGCAGAAAGCCAGCCCAGAAAACTCAGGCCTTGAGCGTTTGTTCGATAGCAGCCAGAAAAATATCTGTCCCGATCGGGATCAAAGCATCCGGGAAATCATAGTCGGGGTTGTGTAGCTGCGGATGATCCCGCCCCGCGCCTAGCCAGAACATGGCGCTTTTTGCACCTTTTCCGAACTGCCCGAAATCTTCCGAAAACCTTTGTGGGGTCGCAACCAGCTTGCAAGGAATGTCGCGGCTTTGGCAGGCCTCTGACAGGATCTGCACGGCTTCACCCGAATTTGTGCAAGCCTCAAACACATCGTCATAGGTGATTTCAACACCTAATCCCTGTGCCTGAGCACGTGTAGCCACCAGCTGTTCTGCGTCGCGGATCAGGCTTGCCATCCGGCTGTCCGAGACCGTGCGCAGGGTCACCCAAAGTTCGGCCTGACCGGGTGCGATTCCAAAAGTGGCCTCACCCAGCCTAGCATGGGTTACCGTTGTCAGCGCATATTCCGCATCCAGCGCCCCACCCTGCCCCAGAATGGCCAAAGCAGGCATAAGCTCTGCCAACGCACCGGCTGGCGATACACCGTCCTGAGGAGCCGCCGCGTGAGAGGTTTTGCCCGTCAAAACAATTCGCATCCCACGCGAGGCGCAATTCGCCGGACCCGAGCAAAGCTCAACCCCGCCCAATTCCAAACCCGGCAAATTGTGCAAAGAAAACACATAGTCCGGAGCGATATCCGCAAACTTGGGATCAGCACGATAGGCAATCGCACCTTGACCGGTTTCTTCGGCGGGTTGAAAAATCAGAACCACCCGCCCCTTGGTCGGACGCTTGTCCCCCAATACAAAGGCAACACCAAGCACCATCGCCATATGGCCATCATGCCCGCAAAGATGCCCCTTTCCGGGATGTTGCGACGCGTATCGTGCACTTGAGATTTCCTGAATCGGCAAACCGTCCAATTCACATCGGATTCCGATGGTTGGTCCGGGCTGTCCGCTATCATAAACCGCCGCGACACCGTGGCCACCGATACCTGTCAGAACCGCATCGGGATCACACGCCTGAAGCAAGTTCGAGATACTCGTCGCGGTTCCACGTTCCTCGCCCGATATCTCAGGCACTTGATGCAGTTCATGGCGCTTTTCGGTAAGCCAGGATTGAAGTTCGGGTTTCACCTCTGGTTCAACTTCTTTTGTCGAGCTTCGCGCAAACGGGCGAAATCATCGCCCGCGTGGTAAGACGACCGGGTCAAAGGAGTTGCCGAGACCATAAGGAAACCTTTGCCGAATGCAGCTTTTTCATAGGCCGCAAACTCTTCGGGTGTAACAAAGCGGTCAATGCCATGATGCTTGGGTGTTGGCTGCAGATACTGACCGATAGTCAGAAAATCGATATCCGCCGCGCGCATGTCATCCATGACCTGACGAACTTGCTGCTCGTCCTCGCCCAGTCCGACCATTATGCCGGATTTGGTGAAAATGGACGGGTCCATTTCTTTGACCCGCTGCAGTAAGCGCAATGAGTGGAAATATCGCGCACCGGGACGCACCTGAGGATATAGGCCCGGCACCGTTTCAAGATTGTGATTGAACACATCTGGCTTGGCCTCGACAACAATCTCAAGCACCGAGGGATCGCATTTCAGGAAATCCGGCGTCAGAATCTCGATTGTAGTCTTGGGCGAGCGGTGGCGTACTGCGCGTATGGTTTGGGCGAAATGGTCAGCCCCTCCATCCTGCAGGTCATCCCGGTCCACGGATGTGATGACCACATGGTTCAAGCCCAGCTTCTGCACCGCATGCGCCACGCGACCCGGTTCAAATGCATCCAGAGTATCCGGCTTACCGGTCGCAATGTTGCAGAAGGTACAACCGCGCGTGCAGATTTCGCCCATGATCATCATGGTCGCGTGACCCTGGCTCCAGCACTCACCCACATTCGGGCATCCGGCTTCTTCGCAGACGGTGACCAGATTGTTGTCACGCATGATCTTGTGCGTCTCGGCATAGCCCTTGCCACCCGGCGCTTTGACACGAATCCAGTTCGGTTTGCGCGGAGCCGCATTGTCAGGTCGATGTGCCTTTTCGGGGTGTCTTTGCTCGGGTATTTTCAGATCACGCACAGCTGGCTTTCCTGACTTTGGGTCAATTTTCTTTGTTCATAACATAGACCGACTCATTTGGTTACACCAGCGGCGCATAGCCGCTATGCAGCACGTCTACGCGCGTGCAGCGAAAGTGACCATGCACATCATTTTACGCATTACTTATAATGCCTTAACGCCATCAAAGATATTATGCTTTTGCAGCATATATATCATTGAAGCCGAGTTAGAATCATTTTAACTCTCGCGGCAAACATATGTGAATCACAGGAGTTTGATGATGAAAACCGGTGCAAAACTACCTGACGTAACCTTCCACACCCGTGTCCGCGATGAGGCCGTCGAAGGCCCCAACCCGTTCCGTTGGGAAGACAAGACAACTGCGGATTATTTTGCAGGCAAGCGCGTTATCCTGTTCTCGCTGCCCGGCGCATTCACCCCGACATGCTCGACCTATCAATTGCCTGGTTTCGAAAAAGGCCACGGCGATTTTGCGGCCAAGGGCATCGATGCAATCTACTGCATGTCCGTCAACGACAGCTTTGTCATGAACAAATGGGCCGCCGATCAGGGTCTGGAAAACGTCAAGGTCATTCCTGATGGGTCCGGTGAGTTCACGCGTAAAATGGGTATGCTGGTCGACAAGGACAATCTGGGCTTTGGCATGCGCTCGTGGCGTTACGCAGCCATCGTCAACGATGGCGTTGTGGAGGCATGGTTCGAAGAGCCCGGCCTGATGGATAACTGCCCCGAAGACCCTTACGGCGTGTCGTCCCCAGAAAACCTAATGAAGCATCTGGACGAAGCCCGCGAACCGGCGCTGGCATAATCCTGTCATGCACTACTTTGAAAGGCCCACCATTTCGGCGGGCCTTTTTCGTTAGGTTCGAGTTTTAGCTACCACGTCTTCACCGACCTGCCGGATTACTTGCGCCAATCGATCGAACCACTCCTCCGCTCCGGTCGAGCTGCGACGCACCAGGCCAATGGTCCTCGCCGGTTGCGGCGCACCAAATCGCAACAATCGCAAACCGGGGACTGCATCCGTCTCGGCCTGCGCCGCAAGTTCAGGCATCAACGTCAGGCCAAACCCTTCGGCGACCAAACGCGACAACGTGGCAAGTGAGGACGCGCCCATATTAATTTGGCCGCTGGTACGATCCTGACCGCAAACTTCTAGCGCCTGATCTGTCAGGCAGTGCCCGTCTTCCAACAGCATCAATTGCGCTGTCTTCAAGTCCACAGGCCGCAACTCTTCCGGGCTGATGGTCAATCGATTCAAGCGAGTCTGACTTCCTGCCAGCAAGAACCGATCTTCGAAAAGCGGCTCTTCGTGGAAAGTTCCACTTCCCAAGGGCAGCGCCAGTACGGCGGCATCTATTTCGCCCAAGCCCAACATGGATAGCAATCGCTCGGTCCGGGCCTCACGAATCTGAACCCGTAACGAGACATCCGCAGCCCGCAACCCGGCTAACACCCCCGGCAGCAAATAAGGTGCAACCGTAGGAATAATCCCGATCGACAGGGACCTATGGCCACCCGAATGGTCGCGTGCAAACCGGTCCAACCGTTCGACCGCGTTCAGGACATGTTGGGCATAGTCCAAAACGTCTCGACCAAGTGGTGTCAACAGGATGTCGCGGGCCTGCCGTTCGAACAACGGCCCACCGATCGAGTCTTCCAGTGCCTTGATTTGAACCGAAAGCGCAGGCTGCGACACATGGCAGACCTGCGCGGCACGGCCAAAGTTACGCTGTTCGGCGACGGCCTGGAAATATTGCAGCTGGCGGAAGGTGAAATTCATAACCCCTGACTATCATTTGGGGTCATTTCCGCAAGGCCGGTATATGGCTGCATGAATCGTTCAGCCGATCATCCGATCCCGCTCGGTCTGGTCCTCGTAGTGGCGCTTCAGCCTTTGCAACGCGATCCGCAGCACGATCTTGCCTGATCGCGCAGACCAGCCCATCCGCTTTTCAGCCAGCTCAAGCCCTTCTAGATAACAACAACAGCGCAGCGCGACGTCGCTCAAACCCGGCCCAAGGTCAGACAGCGCGCGGGCCACACGATCCCTGGCACCAGAAGGTCCTCGCCCCACCTGGCTGTCCGAGGCAAAGTCACCGCGTCCACCGCCTGTCAGAAAGCGATCCCAATTTTGTGTGACCTGAGGTCCGATCTGGGCCAGTTCGAAATCCTCACGCAAGCGCTCGCCCGCGCTCACCAGAGTTTCATCCAGAAACGGCTTGCCATCCCGGTCGCGGCGGCGCGCCAAAGCGATCAGCGGGCTTTCCACAGTGCTGTAACGGACGCGAGGCTGTGATGGCGCCCTTGCACCCGCAGTTGCGGGTTTGAATGCGGCCTGCGCTTCCGCCATGCCAAATTCATTCTGCGTACGCGCCCGGTTTTCGGCCTCGGCAATCAAATGACTTAGTGCAGCCCTGCCCGAGGTTGAAATCCGGTAGCGCGAGATCCGACCCGGACTATCGCATGAAATCCAATCATTCAGCGCCAGAGCCTGCGCGATCCGGCAATCTACAACCGCTGTTTTAGTAGTTCCGCCTTCGCCGTTGTCCCGAACCACAACAGCTTTGTCCATATCCTCGGCCACGGCAAGCACTGCACCGGATTCACACATGCGCCTCAGTACACGCAGCGACTCGCGCTCGAATTCGTCGTCTTGGGCTTCGGGCCGTCCTGCCTCAGACGTCACGATTGCAA
Source organism: Ruegeria sp. C9 (assembly GCF_056537585.1). NCBI lineage: Bacteria > Pseudomonadati > Pseudomonadota > Alphaproteobacteria > Rhodobacterales > Roseobacteraceae > Ruegeria > Ruegeria sp. C9. The sequence continues at coordinate 57,409 of NZ_JBQFRU010000002.1, read as the reverse complement.
ATGCAGAACCTGTGCGCTCCATTGGCGCAAAGTGTGACTGGGCCAGAGAATGCAGAGCTGCATCCACCAAAGGATCGTCCCTGCGCATCTCAACCCTGCGGATCTGACGCAGAATGGTCGAGGCATGGCACCCTGCGGACCGCGCAATATCCCGAATAGATCGCCCTGACTCCGTATGGTCCAGATATCGTTGCGCCCCTTCGGGAACCCATGCCGGAACAGTGAATGCCACGCTGTTTTCCATATTTCTTCGCCCTCGTCGACAAAACAAACTGACAGTTTTAGCCGTCGGATTCTTAGTTAACCAAATCTAACTAGAGTTGCTTTCGTTACTCGTTCGTTAATCACAGACGGCACAGAGCAGAATTGATTCAAAAAGATAAACAGTGGTGAAACCATAGTTCGGGGTGATCCCGCACAAGGCAACACCCGCTTAGGTTGTGTCACATTTCAGACAGCGAAATTGAAAAAGAAGGAAAGCTGCCGTGCAGGACCTGATGACCATGATCACCACACTCCGCCGCCCGCGACTACTGGCCCGTGCCGCCAAGATCGGGGCGCAGGACTATAATCGCGACCGCCACCTGCAACGGCTTCTTGGGTATGGATCAACGCCGGCCACTGGAGCAGCGTTGATCCGTTTGCTGGAATTGGAACGTGAGATTAACGCGCAACGCATCGAAGAAGACGCGGCCTATTCACTGGTGCGCCATCTTGATCTGCTGATTGCATTGAATGGCGAAGCGCAACTGTATCAGGCCAGTCGCGCAACGCAGTATCAGTAATCAGGTGAACGCGTCCGGCATCGATGCTTTCTTTTCGGCAACATATGCGTCGAGCGCCGCCTTTACATCAGGGTCAAGCTGCGGCTGCTGGTAGTTCGCCAACAGATGCTCAACCCGTGCCGAAGCCAGCGTCCGTGTATCGCGGGCGCCTTCTTCTTCCCAGGTCTCAAACGGCTTATAATCCAAGAGATCGGTTTTCCAGAACGCTTCCTTGAAGTTGGCTTGCGTATGGGCACAACCCAAATAGTGACCTCCGGGACCGACTTCGCGGATGGCGTCCATCGCCTGTGCATTCTCATCATAGGCCACACCTTTGGCCAATCCGTGCAAGACGCCCAACTGATCGGCATCCATGACGAATTTCTCGAAATCCGCCACCAAGCCGCCTTCGAGCCAACCGCAGGAATGCAGCATGAAATTCACACCCGACATAAGGCCCATGTTCAACGAATTCGCGGTCTCATACGCAGCTTGCGCATCCGGCAATTTTGAACCACAGAACGAACCCGCAGAGCGATATGGTAGACCCAGTCGGCGCGCCAACTGACCCGCGCCATAAGTGACGTGCGAAGCCTCTGGGGTGCCAAAGGTCGGCGCTCCTGAATTCATGTCGATCGACGATACGAACGCCCCAAAGATCGCAGGAGCACCCGGACGGATGATCTGGCTATATGCTACACCTGCCATGACCTCGGCCAGAACCTGCGTCAGCGTGCCCGCGACCGAAACCGGTGCCATAGCACCACCCACGATGAACGGCGAAATAATGCAGGCCTGATTGTTTGCGGCATAAACTTCCAGAGAACCCATCATCACGTCGTCAAAGGTCATCGGCGAGTTGATGTTGGTCAAAGATGTCATCACGGTGTTGTTCTGCACGAACTCTTTGCCGAACAGGATCTCGCACATCTCGATCGAATCCTGCGCCCGGCTGGGATCAGTGACCGAACCCATGAACGGTTTGTCGGACAGAGTCATATGCGCCATCAGCATGTCCAAATGGCGCTTGTTTACCGGAATATCTGTCGGTTCGCAGACCGTACCGCCCGAATGGTGCAGCCACTTGGACATGTAGGCCAGCTTCACGAACTTGTTGAAATCGTCCATTGTCGCGTAACGACGTCCGCCTTGCGCATCGCGTACAAACGGAGGACCATAGACCGGAGCCAGAACCATATTGCGGCCGCCGATGACTACCGATTTCTCGGGATTGCGGGCGTGCTGGGTAAATTCGCTAGGGGCGGTCTTGATCAGCTCACGTGCCAGGCCGCGCGGCAGGCGGACGCGCTCACCATCCACATCTGCACCCGCGTCTTTCCAGCGCTCAAGCGCTGCCGGATTGTCTACGAAATTGACGCCAATCTCAGCCAATACGGTTTCCGCATTGGTTTCGATAATCTCCAGCGCCTCTTCGTTGAGGACCTCGAAATTGGGGATATTGCGTTCGATATATTTCGCGGTTTCGATCTTGACCGCCGTACGCTCGGCACGACGGGCGGCACCACCGCCGCCCCGTGCCCTGCGCCGGGTGTTTGCCTCTGCCATTGAGTAAATCCCGTGATTGGTTGGTTTGGTAGATGTGTTACATGAACGGCAAACTTCGCCACAGGTAGTTTACGGCGCTCTAGAGGTAAAAGCGACATGAACCGCGGGCCGCTGCGACATATGTCTGTCGGTTACTACTTTGCCTTTTTCTGCATAACGACAGTGTTTCCTGACACCTCGACCTCAACCCACCCCAGATGAGTGTACATTTCGCGGGTTGCACGCATCAGCCGATGTGTCCGCAAGCGCTGGACTGAAAGCCCGGCCTCAACGGCCTTAGCTTCAGCAACTGCAAGCAGTTGCCGCGCAATACCCATGCCCTGAGCCTCTGGCGAAACGGCGAGATTGAATATCATCATAGCCTCGGCCTGTTGATCAAATATGATGACACCAAAAAGTGTACCGTCCACTTCAGCAATGACGACCTGATGCTCTGCGATCTCTTCCTCGATACCAGACGTAACATCCGGCAGATCGGCAATGTCTCTCATCGCATCGGCATAAGCGCTTGCGATACAAACTTGTATCGACTTGGCGTCGCTTCGTTCGGCAGTTCTGAGTTTTATGGTGGTCATGTATCAGCCTCCTCGCTGAATTGACGTCATTACGCTTGCACAAGCAAGGCTTGCGACCTAATAGCCAATCATGACCCAAGACAGCCATGACCGCCTTTTGATCATCGACTTCGGCAGCCAGGTGACGCAGCTTATTGCCCGCCGCTTGCGCGAACTGAACGTCTATTGCGAAATCCACCCCTACCAGAACGTCACGATGGATTTCGTGCGAGAGATGGCGCCCAAGGCCGTCATTTTTTCGGGCGGCCCTGACAGTGTTACGCGCGAGGGTTCACCCCGCGCCCCGCAAGAGATTTTTGACTACGGCGTGCCGATCCTGGGCATCTGCTATGGTCAGCAGGTGATGATGCATCAACTGGGCGGCAAGGTTGAAAGCGGGCACGGCACCGCAGAATTTGGCCGCGCATTTGTTACTCAGAATAATCGGCTTGATATCCTCGATGGCTGGTTCGCCGAAGGTGACGAGCAGGTCTGGATGAGCCACGGCGATCATGTAAGCGAAATCGCTCCGGGTTTTGAGGTGTTCGGCACTTCACCCAACGCGCCGTATGCCATCACGGCCGACGCCTCGCGTCATTTCTATGCGGTGCAATTTCACCCCGAGGTTCATCACACACCCAAGGGTGCAAAGCTCTATGAGAATTTTGTCAAACTGGCAGGGTTCAAGGGCGATTGGACCATGGGGGCCTATCGGGACGAGATGATCCGCAAGATCCGCGAACAGGTCGGGGACAAAAAAGTCATTTGTGGCTTGTCTGGCGGTGTCGACAGCTCGGTTGCGGCGATCCTGATACATGAGGCGATTGGCGATCAGCTGACCTGCGTGTTTGTCGACCATGGGCTGCTACGCAAGAACGAAGCTGCCGAAGTCGTCGGCATGTTCCGCGACAATTACAACATCCAGTTGATCCACGCGGACGAAAGTGAACTGTTCCTGGGTGAACTTGATGGTCAATCCGATCCTGAGACCAAGCGCAAGATTATCGGCAAGCTGTTCATCGACGTGTTCCAGAAACACGCCGACACAATCGACGGCGCCGAGTTCTTGGCACAGGGCACCCTGTATCCAGATGTGATTGAATCCGTGTCGTTTTCGGGCGGTCCATCTGTGACCATCAAATCGCATCACAATGTGGGTGGCCTGCCTGAAAAGATGGGTTTGAAGCTGGTCGAGCCTCTGCGTGAACTCTTCAAGGACGAGGTCCGCGCGTTGGGCCGAGAGTTGGGCCTGCCCGACAGCTTCATCGGTCGCCACCCCTTCCCCGGCCCCGGCCTTGCCATTCGCTGCCCGGGTGAGATAACTCGCGAAAAGCTTGAGATCCTGCGCGAAGCCGATGCCATCTATATCGACCAGATTCGCAAACATGGTCTGTATGATGAGATTTGGCAGGCCTTTATCGCCATTCTTCCGGTGCGCACAGTCGGTGTAATGGGGGATGGACGAACATACGATTATGCCTGCGCCCTCCGCGCGGTCACATCCGTCGATGGCATGACAGCGGACTACTATCCGTTCAGCCACGAATTCCTCGGTGAAACCGCCACGCGTATCATCAACGAAGTCAAGGGCATCAACCGGTGCACTTACGACATCACCTCGAAACCTCCCGGAACGATTGAATGGGAATGATTATTCCCCCTCGACAGTGCTGAAATGCACCGCGTTTGACGGGAGAAGGACAATTCGATGAGCAACTACTCGGTACATGAAACGGCAATCGTCGATGAAGGCGCGCAGATCGGAGATGGCTGCCGAATCTGGCATTGGGTGCACATCTGCAGCGGCGCTAAGCTGGGCCGAAATGTTTCACTTGGGCAGAATGTATTCGTTGGGAACAAGGTCATAATTGGCGACGATTGCAAAAAAATCAGAACAACGTTTTGAACTATGACAACACCACGCTGGAAGACGGCGTATTCTGTGGGCCGAGCATGGTGTTCACGAATGTGTACAACCCGCGTTCATTGATCGAACGAAAGGCCGAATACCGCAATATCCTGGTAACGAAAGGGGCCACGCTGGGCGCCAATTGCACGATCGTTTACGGTGCCACAATCGGGGAATACGCGTTTATCGGCGCAGGTGCCGTTGTTAATGCTGACGTGAAGCCATACACACTGATGGTGGACGTCGCTGCAAAACAGATTGGCTGGATGAGCGAGTATGACGAGCAGTTGGATTTACCTCTCACTGGTCGTGGTGAGGTTACCTGCCCTCATACCGGTGCTCGATACGTGTTGAACGACGATTCGGTCAGCAAAGCTCTGCCAACCACCTGAGTATCAGTGCCAGCACGCCGAACGGCTAAGAACCCCTTTTATTTGCGGGTTCGCGTCAGAATACTAGCATCATCTAAGCCGCTCACCCAAAGCGATCATAGACGGCCAGACTTACATTTAGCCTTGCTTCATCGGGTAAAACGCAATCTATTCAGCCCGTTGCACCACGGCACATGTAAGAGATCTCATGAACAGCAATAAAATGCAGATCGGTAAGGCGGCGCTGTGGATGACAGGGGCGATCGCCTCATTCACATCGATGGCCATTGCCGGCCGCGAGCTGAGCGTGACGCACGACACCTTTGAGATCATGTTCTATCGCAGCCTAGTTGGTATCTGCGTGGTGGCAATCGTCCTCTCGGCTTCACGCAAATGGCATCAGGTAACCACCAAACGTCTTGGTTTGCATGGTATTCGGAACGTGTTGCATTTCACCGGGCAGAACCTGTGGTTCTATGCAGTAACGGTGATCCCGTTGGCCCAGGTCTTTGCACTCGAATTCACTCAACCCATCTGGGTGATCCTGCTATCCCCACTGCTGCTGCACGAGAGGTTGACCGCTTTGCGTCTGACCGCAGCCCTGATCGGATTTGCCGGGATTCTCATTGTGGCCCGTCCAGGGGCCGCCACACTTAGTCCCGGCGTTATTGCTGCGGCCGCATCTGCGATTTTCTTCGCGTTAACAGCAATATCGACCAAGTCCTTAACGCGCACAGCCAGCATCGGATGCATTATGTTCTGGCTTACTTTGATGCAGGCCGGTTTGGGTCTGGTTGCATCAGGTCTGGATGGGCAAATAACACTTCCAACCTTAACGACTGCGCCGCTTCTTTTGCTTGTCGGCTTGGCAGGCCTATTGGCCCACTACTGTATTACCAATGCCCTGGCCATCGCGCCTGCGACCGTGGTCGTGCCGTTTGATTTTGCACGCCTTCCGACCATCGCGATCCTCGGGATGGTCATTTATCACGAGCCGCTGGATCACTGGACGCTTCTGGGGGCCGTGGTGATCTTTGCCGGGATTTTCCTGAACGTTTGGTCCGAGAACCGTAACAATTCAGCAACACCCGCATAGAGCTATTTTGCTGAATAACGCTCCGTCACCGGTTGACCCAATTTTAAAGTTTAAGACAGTAAAAAGCGGTAACGAGGCTGAATACGCCCAATGAGGATGCGTATAACAGGCAATTTGGACAGTGTAGGGAGGAATATATGAAACGAGTGTTGTTGCACACATGCGCGTTGTGCATTGGGGCAACCGCGGCGCAGGCCGGCGGCCTAGACCGAAGTGGGCAAGGTGTTAACATCCTGTTCGAAGAGGGATCTGTCGTGCAGTTTCGGCTTGGGTATACAAAGCCGGACGTAAGCGGATCGATGGAGGATCAAATCCCGACCAGCCCGACGTTTGGGGAAACGATTGACTCGGGCAATGTCTCGAACAGCTTTTTCACTCCGCATCTGGCATACAAGACTTCTTTGACCGAAAAGCTCGACTTCGCGCTGGTTTATGACGAGCCGTTTGGCGCGGATATCGACTATTCTTCGGATTATCCCTTGTCGCAGAATGTCTTGGCTCTGGCAGGTCTTCCCGGAGCAACAACTGACGTGCTTCGCGCAAAAGCAGATACCGATGCGATCACGGCTTTGCTTCGCTACAAATTGGATGGTGGCTTCAGTGTTATCGGTGGTCTCCGCGCCCAGCGTCTGAAAGCAAGTGTTTCAGTTCCGATCGCTGGTGCAAGCACAACACCATTCGCGTCCGGCGGATACCGCGTTGAAACCGATGCCGAGATCGATTTCGGTTACGTTGTCGGTGTTGCTTGGGAACGGCCAGATATCGCCGCACGGGTCGCTCTGACCTATAACTCGAAAATCACACATGATCTATCGCAGACCGAAGCGAACGATGCCATCACGGGAATTGTTCCACCCGGCATACCCGTCGTGGGTCGCGTCAGCGCTGATTCATCGACCGAGGTTGTGACGCCTCAATCGGTCAATCTCGATTTCCAGACAGGTGTCGCGCCAAAAACCCTGTTGTTTGGTTCGATCCGTTGGGTTGACTGGCCGCAAACCGTGTACGCACCGCCGGTCTATACTGGTCTGACAGGTATTAACCTGGTCGACTACGAAGAGGCGACATGGACCTACTCACTGGGTCTCGGCTATCAGTTCAGCGAAGAATTCTCTGGCGCGGTAACGCTGGGTTACGAGAGCTCTCAGGGGAACTCGGTCTCGAACCTAGGCCCGACCGATGGGTTCTGGAGTATCGGTCTGGGCGGCACTTACTCTCTTGAAAAGGCCAAGATTTCCGGTGGTGTACGCTATACGGATATTGGGGATGCCACTGCCAACGGTACTGGCCCCGATAACCGTGCCACGTTCACTGGCAACAGCGCATGGAGCGTTGGTATTCAGGTGACTTACGCGCTGAACTAAAGCAGATGCAAATGTGCATATTAAGCCCCGCCATCTCGGTGGGGCTTTTTCGCATGTTCCGGGTCGATATGCTGATTGAGAGATGCCAGAACAAGCCATGACTTCTCAGAAAACACTCACAGCTCGCACTTGGTCCGAATTGATACTGCTTGGTGTCATTTGGGGAATGTCATTCCTTGCGATCCGAATCGCACTTGATACGATTCCCGTCATAACATCAGTTTTCCACAGGGTTTTTTGGGCAGCGCTGGCGTTGTGGATCGTCATCATCTTTCAACGCCAACCGGTCCCGAGCGATCCCAAGGTCTGGGGTATTTTTCTGATCATGGGGCTGTTGAACAATGTCCTGCCATTCTCGCTTATGGCCTGGGGGCAGCTCTATGTCGAAACTGGGCTGACATCGATTCTGAACGCTGCCACCGCGATCTTCGGCGTCCTTTTAGCGGCCTTGTTTTTTCGCGACGAGAGGCTGACTAAAACCCGCCTCCTTGGCGTAGGGCTTGGGTTTCTGGGCGTTTCAATCACAATTGGCCTCAGACAGTTTAGCAACCTAAACCCAAGCAACCTGGGTCAGGTTGCGATCCTGGCTGGGACGCTTTCTTATGCGTTTGCAGCCATCTGGGCGCGTAGCCACATGAGCGCCCTTCCCCCTCAGATCGCCGCGGCAGGTATGTTGACCGGATCTGCGATCCTGATGACGCCTGTTATGTTGTTGGTCGATGGAGTTCCGACCTTCACCCTGCCCCTGCAAACTTGGCTGGCAATCACCTATTATGCCCTGCTGGCAACAGCCGGAGCCTATTTGCTGTACTATCGGGTGCTGCAACAAGCAGGCAGCGGCAATGTTCTGCTCGTAACGCTCATCATTCCGCCAATCGCAATACTAATGGGTGCTTTGGTACGCGATGAAGCTTTGCCACCACGTGCTTTTATCGGTTTTACGGTACTGGCGATCGGCTTGCTCATCCTCAGCCGATCTCGCCGACGCGATTGACGCCGCCAGCGGCCCGTTTTAGCTAGGGCAAAACAAGGGACCGCGGATTATGATCTACAACTCGGCAACGGACTGGCGTCAGGCTGCGCGAAAGAAGGTGTTGTTCTTCGGTATGTCCGGGTTGGGAAAATCCTATGTCTCAAACACGCTGCGAGATGCCGGGGACTGGTTCCACTATTCAATCGATTACCGCATCGGCACCCGCTATATGGGCGAACATATCGCGGACAATGCCAAGGCTGAGGCGATGAAAGTACCCTTTCTCCGCGAGCTTTTGCTGTCGGATTCAATATATATCGGGTCGAACATCACGTTTCAGAACCTGACCCCGGTGTCGACTTATCTGGGCAAGCCGGGCAATCCCGATCTGGGCGGCCTTGAAATCTCGGAATATCAGCTGCGGCAAGACCAGTTTCGGCAGGCCGAAATCCATGCCCTGTTGGATACCAAGTATTTCATAGACCGGGCCAATCGTCTTTATAGCTATCCACACTTTATCTGCGATACCGGCGGGTCAATCTGCGAATGGGTAGAGCCTGACAATCCAAATGACCACATTCTGACCGAATTGTCGCGCCAGACCCTGATGATCTGGATCAAGGGCGATGAAGCCCACACTGAAGAACTGATCAAACGCTTCGACAAGGCACCAAAGCCTATGTCCTATAAGGCCGAGTTCCTGCAGAGGGTTTGGGACGAATACCTCGCCCTCAACAAGTGTTCCGGCACCAAGGTTGATCCGGATGCATTCATCCGCTGGACATATGCGCAAGCGCTGGCGCACCGGCAGCCACGCTATGAAGCGATGGCCCGAAATTGGGGTGTTACAATAGCAGCCGATGACATCGCCAAAGTGCGGGATAGTGGCGATTTCGATGAGTTGATCGAACGCACCCTTGAGACCCGCCCCAACCCCGCCTAAGTTCCAGACTTCCTTCGCAGTTTCAACAGCGTGACCAAATGCCGATCAAAATCCCCTCCGACCTGCCCGCCTTTGAAGTCCTGACAAATGAGGGCGTCATGGTCATGGCTGATGATCAGGCCGCACGGCAGGATATTCGCCCCCTTCGGATCGGGCTTTTGAACCTGATGCCAAAGAAGATACAGACCGAAAACCAGTTCGCACGCCTGATCGGAGCGACCCCACTGCAGATCGAGCTATCGCTGATCCGCATGACGGAACACCAGACAAAGAATACCGCCGCCGAGCATATGGCCGAGTTCTACCATCCTTTTCAGGAGGTGAAGGACCAGAAGTTCGACGGCCTGATCATAACCGGTGCACCAATCGAACATCTGGATTTCGCTGACGTCACCTATTGGGATGAAATCCGCGAAGTGTTTGAGTGGACCCAGACCAATGTGCATTCCACATTTGGCGTATGCTGGGGTGGTATGGCGATGATCAACCATTTCCACGACGTTGAAAAACACATGCTGGATGCGAAGGCCTTTGGCTGCTTCCGGCACCGGAACCTAGCACCCGCGTCTCCATTTTTGCGTGGTTTTTCTGATGATTGCGTGATACCCGTCAGCCGCTGGACCGAGATGCGGCAATACGAGATCGATGCGGTTCCTGATCTGATCACTTTGCTTGGCAGTGATGATGTCGGCCCCTGCCTGATCGAAGATCCCGTGCATCGGGCGCTCTATATCTTCAATCACTTTGAGTATGACAGCGATACGCTCAAACAGGAATATGACCGGGACATCGCAAATAACACGCCGATTAATGTGCCTATCAACTACTATCCCGACGATGATCCAAGCCAGAACCCTCAGAACAGGTGGCGCAGTCACGCGCATCTGCTTTATGGTAACTGGATCAATGAAATTTACCAGACAACCCCGTTTGATATGAGTAAAATTGGCCAGTAAGCTTTTGATATCACTCAGCGTTGCGCTTGTGGGCCTCGCTCTTGTGACCGCATGGCGCAGCGCGCAGCGTGAAAGCAGCGCCGAGGCTTCGTTTCCGCCAGAAGGCCAGATCGTCGATGTCGATGGCGTTGCTGTGCATGCCGTCGTGATGGGCGTAGGGCCGGATGTGGTGCTTATCCACGGGTCCAGCGGAAACACGCGCGACATGACTTTTGCGCTGGCCCCAATTCTGGCCGAGACCTATCGCGTCATCGTCTTTGACCGCCCGGGTCTTGGATATTCAGATAGCTTTAACTCCGACGGCGAAACCATTGTCGAACAAGCGGAAATCCTACAACGGGCCGCATCGAAACTAGGCGCAGAAAAACCGATCGTCGCCGGGCAAAGCTATGGCGGTTCGGTTTCGCTTGCCTGGGCTGTCACCCGGCCCGACAACATCACAGCTTTGGTCCTGATCGCTCCGGCGGCGATCCCGTGGGAAACACCTCTGGACGCGTTCAACACTATTGGTGCGACGACAGCGGGCAACGCCCTTGCCTTGCCTTTGGTCAGCGCATTTGTTCCTGACTGGTTTGTTACGAAGGCATTGGACCAGGTGTTTGCACCGCAAAAAGCCCCCGAAGGATATGCCGAGCATTTCGGGCCGGGCTTGACCATGCGCCAGTCTTCGATGCACGCAAATGCCAAACAGCGTGCAAATCTGCTGGATGAAATCACCGAGCTTCAACCCCGCTATGGCGAGATCTCCGTGCCAACCGAAATTGTCCACGGTACGGCGGATACGACTGTCGGGCTGGGCTGGCATTCCGAGCGCCTGATCGAACAGATTCCCGGCGCTGAGCTGATCGAATTGGACGGCATAGGACACATGCCGCAGGTTGTGGCCGCCCCAGAGGTTGCCGCCGCAATCGACCGCGCAGCCGAGCGCGCGGGTTTGCGTTAAGTCCATCCGTAATTCATAGTAAGATATGGATTTTATGGCGAGGCGTGCATGACCCAATCAGACCCGGACACTATCGAGAACTATTTTCACAACCACGCCCCAAGACCCATACGCTCGGCTATTGAAGAGGCCAAGAAGGGTGAAATTCTGAACCCGACCTACCCCTACTCCAAAAAGCTTAAAGGCAAGGAATACGATCAACAGATGGAAGGTCTGCAGATTGAGCTGGTCAAGATGCAGCGATGGGTCAAGGAGAACGACCAGCGCATCGCTATCCTGTTCGAGGGCCGTGACGCCGCTGGCAAAGGCGGAACCATCAAACGGTTCCGCGAGAATTTGAACCCGAGGGGCGCGCGGAACGTGGCGCTCAGCAAACCCTCGGACGCAGAACGCAGCCAATGGTATTTCCAACGCTATATCTCTCATCTCCCATCGGCCGGTGAAATCGTGTTTTTTGATCGCAGTTGGTATAATCGGGGCGTTGTCGAAAATGTCTTTGGCTTCTGCACGACGGAAGAGCGTGAACGGTTTTTCAGGCAGGTCCTGCCCTTGGAAACCGGTTTTAGCAATGATGGCATACATATCTTCAAGTTCTGGCTGAATGTCGGGCGCGCCGAGCAGCTTAACCGCTTTCTTGCCCGCGAAACCGACCCTCTGAAGCAGTGGAAACTCAGCCCGATCGACATCGCAGGCCTACACAAATGGGACGAATACAGCCAGTCGATTACCGAAACCCTTACACGAAGCCATTCCGAAAACTGCCCTTGGACGATCATTCGATCAGATGACAAGAAACGCGCCCGGTTGGCAGCCATTCGCACCGTGCTAAGCCAACTGGACTACGAAGGCAAAAACCTGGAAGTGGTGGGCATGCCGGATGAAAAGATCAGTGGTGGTCCGGAAATCTGGGATGCATAAGCTAATTGCAACACTCTGCTCAGCCTACGCTGGATTAGGCCCTGACCGCTGCATATATACAATAAAACGCGCCTGAGGCCGGGATGACGAAACGCGGATATCACCACGGAAACCTAAAGCAAGCCTTGATGGAGGCCGCCTTGTCCCTGATCGAACAGAAGGGACCGACCGGTTTTACATTGTCAGAGGCCGCAAAGACTGCTGGGGTCACTCCCGCAGCCGTCTATCGCCATTTCGAAGGGCGTGAGGACCTGATCGCCGAGGCTGCCCGTCAGGGGTTTGAGATGTTCGCCGACCTGATGCAATTTGCCTATGACAAAGGGCAACCCTCGGCACTTGCGGCGTTTGAGGCCACGGGCCGCGCCTATCTTGCCTTCGCCCGCAAGCACCCCGGCTATTATATCGCGATGTTCGAAAGCGGGATTTCGATCAATCGTACACCGGAACTGGCGCTGGCCGCGAACCGGGCCAAAAACGTACTTGAAAAGGCCGCCAGCGATCTGTCGCAGCATATTCCGCCGGAGAAGCGTCCGCCCGCTTCGATGTTCAGCGCCCATATCTGGGCCATGAGCCATGGTGTTGTCGAACTTTTCGCACGCAATACCGGCGCAAGTTCCCCCTTCCCGCCTGAAGACCTTCTGGAGAGCGGAATTGGAATCTATCTGCGCGGTCTGGGTCTGGTCGCACAGGACGAATAAGACCCTGCCAGTCAATCGCTTTCGCGGGCGGTCTCGCCGTCGATCAACGGGACTCCCGCTGCCCTGACCCCTGCAATAAGCGCATCAACGGGTTGCGACTCTTTGAATACGCGGCGTTTCAGGTCCTCCAGCGGAAAACCAGGCCAAGTTTTCTGGTAAACATTGGCGAGACGCCGTGCCTCGACTTGTTCGCCATTGTTCCAATGCGCGGCCATCAGATAGGCCGCTGATATCGGCCCAAATGGTCCTCCGCGCTCGATCGTGTCCTCGTAAGTTCGGATCGCCGCTGCATAGTCTTCGGTATGAAAATGCGCAGACCCCAGTACATTGCCAAAGACAAGCCCGCCGCTGCGTTCCGCAAGCTCTTCATACCATTCAGATTGCGCCAGGATCCGCTCGAAATTCAGAGTATAGAGTGAAATAAGCGCATCGAACTCAGCAACATGCGGATCGGTCGGGGCCAGATCAACGGCTCTGCGAGACAGGGCCGATGCCCGATCGTAATTGCCCAGTGCAAATTCCAGCCAGGCCCGCGCCGAAAGCGCCCAGGCCTCATCAGGTGCGATATCCATCGCATGGGCGCTTTTTTCATCGGCAGACCTCAAATACTTTTCTGCATCCGGTTCAAAGAACAACAAAATGGCCAGCATGGTCTCGACCTGTGCCGCTCCGGCATAGCCGCAGAAAAAGAGTGGATCTCGTTCAATCGCCGTCTCAAAAATCAGCAAAGCCGGTTGCAGGCGCGATAGGTCAACGACGGGGAACATCACATCGCGGCCAGCACTGCAAAGGTTTATCGCTTCTACCCGCGCGGGAGATACGTCATAAATCGCGCTTTGCCCTCGGCCCACAGCGCTGCGAGGCTCATTCTTTGAGTAATAGCCTGATATCCAGATGCCTAAGCCAATCAAAGCCAGAAAGAACGCGATGACCAACGCGCTTCGCCGAATGCCCTGTGGGTTCTGGGCTTGCGAACTCCCCAGCGTAAATTCGGGTGCATAGCTACCGACAGGCAGTGAAATCACTACAGGATCAGCTTCGCCATCACCTCCGTAGTAAGCTTTTAGCTTTCGCCTGACACGACCCGCATCAACGCGCACAACCCCTTCCCGCTTGGTCAAGTCGTCGGCGCTGTAACCATAAACATCCATGGCAATGGTCTTGGCGCGGATCTCATCCGTGCGGCCCGCAAGCGCTTCGGTCACGACATAGCTAAGAAAGGCCCGCATTCGGGCAGATCCTTTGAAGCCACCTGAGTTCAATACCCGCTCAAGAGCACTTCGCACCTCCTCATCTGAGAAAGAAAGCGCTGTGTCACGTTGTTTGTTATTCGCCTGGGCAGTCAAGAACTATCCTTTCATGACAATGGCTTGACCCCATGGTGCTACGGTAGCATGCGGCTTAATACGTTCAAGTCATATTCTAGGGAATGCATGCTTTATGAGCAATTTCCACGAAGGCAACGCGGATGGACGAAGAAGACTTCTTTGACGCACAATTCCCGGGAACCTCCGTTCTGCTGCGAAACATGCGCGCCCAAGACAGTGAGTTCGACCGGATTTGCCTCGATTATCAGGAGATGATGACCGAGCTGGCACAGTCTCCTCTTTCCGACACGGGCTTTCGCCCTCGGTACCTCGCGGATTTGGCGGAAACCGTTTCTGATTTGCGAAGCTCTATCGAAGCAAAGCTGTCAGACGTTCCGGGTACGCTTGGGCATATGGATAAAACGAAAGGCTTGAAATGACCCTGAAACACATTTTGCCCGCGCTAATCCTCACTGCAGGTTCGGCATATGCCCAACAGAACCCGATTATTCACGATGGTGAGTTCGAATTTCTGCGTGCCCAGTTCGGCGCGGTCTGGGATGCCCAGGACATTGAGATTGACGCGAAACTGGCCGAAATCCGCGACGCAAACGGGGGCAAACCACCCAATATCCTGTACATCCTGATCGACGACATCAGCTTTGGTCAGATGGGTGATCGCAAGATGAACTACGTCATGGGCATCGAAACGCCCAGCATCAACCAGTTCGCCACCGAAGGTTTGTCGCTGATGCGAATGTACACGGAACCCTCGTGCACGCCGACCCGCACGGCAATGCTGACGGGGCGACATCCGGTGCGTGCCGGTGTGACAGAAGTCAAAGTGGCTCTGGTAGGCGAAGGCCTTCCAGCCAGCGAGGTGACCCTGCCCGAGATCCTGAAAGAAGTTGGCTACAACACCGTGCATGTCGGCAAATGGCACCAAGGTGATATCGAACAGGCCTACCCCCATAATCAAGGTTTCGACTGGGCTGCCTTCCCCCTACATCAACAAGTTCAACTGAGCCTCATGACCCCCGAGGCGATGCGCGCGAATAACATGCTTGGATACGTGCCCGAGGGGCAGAACAATCAGTTTCTGCTGGATGAGCGTTTCAAACCCTACGGGCTGGTGACCGGTGTCGAGGCAGAAGCAGGCGGCACCGCTCGAGAGGTGGATATGTCACCGGGCGAGGTCTGGACCCAAGCCAAGTATGAAGCCATGAACGAGAGGTATCAGCGCCAGGCTCTTGAGCAATTGGAGCGTGCCGCAGCCGAGGAAGAACCGTTTTTCCTGCAATATTGGCCGCTCTACCCGCTGAATTTCGTTTATGCCGAGAACGCAATCTCTCGCAACGGCGGGTTTCATGCTGACAAACTGCAACTACTGGATGGCTGGATCGGTGACCTGCTGGTCAAGCTCGAAGAAACCGGAGAAGCCGACAACACGGTTGTGGTTTTGATGGCCGACAATGGACTGATGTACCACTACGAAGGAACTTCGGGGCTCAATCAACTGATCTATCGTGGCGGTAAGACCCAACATCTGGAAGGTGGCGTACGCACGGATGCATTCATTCGCTGGCCCGGAGTAATCGAGGCTGACAGCGCCGCCGGAGATATCTTTCATGTGTCTGATATCTATACCACAATGGCTCGGATCGCAGGCGCGACTGATCATATCCCGCGCGACCGCATCATCGATGGTGTCGATCAGACCGCCCTGCTGCTGAACGGTGAAGGCAACGGTCGCCGCGATTATGTATATGTCTATGAAGGCCCGGTTTTGCGCTCGGTGGTCAAGCAGGAATTCAAAATGCACCTGCCCGCGCCCGGCCAACCCGGAGCGGCGGCCCCGACCTTCAACATCTATCGTGATCCACGCGAACTGCACCCTTTGGTCGGTTACTCACTTTGGGCCGGAGCGTCGTTTCAGGACATGATCAAACGCCATCAGAAGATGATCGCGAAACACCCGCATTCCGAAATCGGGCGCGGCATCCCCTACGAGGGCATCGACAACCTGCGCCCGGAATCTGAACTGGCTCGCGATGTGTTCACCAGCTGGCAGCAGTGAAGGCTACAGAAATTCCTGTTTAAATATGATAATGTTTTAATGTGAAATCGGCGGCAGGGGTGTTTGCGTTCCGCCCAGTACATGATCGGGGGATATCGAATGAAGATTTCAGGGGTATTGGTTTTATTCGTCGGCCTTGCCGCGCGCAGCACGTTCGCGCAAGAAAACCCAATCCAACACGATGCCGAATTCTATATCTTGCAAGCACAGCGCGCAGAGCAATGGGCCCAGGATGATATGGCTGTGGATGAAGCCCTGGCTGCATTTCGCGAAGGCAACAACGGTAAGCCACCGAACATCATCAGCGTTCTGATCGATGATCTGGGATTCGGCGACATGGGGATACCCGAGTTGAACGCCGTTCGGGGTTATTCGACGCCGAATATCAACGATTTCTCCGACGACGCGATGCGCATGGTTCGGATGTATACCGAACCCTCTTGCACCCCTACTCGCGTCGCCCAAATGACAGGGCGGCTGCCTGTACGCATGGGAATGGGTGATACCACCGTTGATATTGCCGGCTTTGGCCTGCCGGGGGCAGAAGTGACGTTGGCCGAAGTGCTGAAACAGGTTGGTTACGCAACCAGCCATGTTGGCAAGTGGCACATGGGAGATATCGCGGAAAGTTGGGCGATGAACCAAGGCTTTGACTATGCGCAACACGCCATTCACCAGCAGGGTCAGCTGACGATTTTCAATGATGATGCAATCAAAGAGCAGGTCTCGGTCGCGATCAGAGATTATGATGACAAATACACGCTGGACGGTTGGTTCAGGCCGGACGCCTCAGCGATGATGACCGTCATCGAAGGCGAAACGGGCGGTCCAATTCGCGAAATTCGGATGGAGTCAGGTGAGCGCTGGAATGCGGCCAAATACGATGAGATGAACCAGGCCTTTCAGGACAAAACCTTGTCAGAGCTTGAACGTCTTGCCAGCGACGATACCCCCTTTTTCCTGCAGTATTGGCCGATGATCCCTCTGGATAATACCCGCGCCGGACGTTCTGGTCCCGAAAGCGCGAATGGCGGTCTCTATGTCGACAAGATGCAACTTTTGGATCAATGGCTGGGTGATTTGTTCGCCAGCATGGCAGAGTTGGGGGTCAGCGAGAATACCATCGTCATCGTTATGGGGGACAACGGCCACTTTACCAAATACGCCCCGCAATCGGGCTATACTCCGATGATATATGCTGGTGGCAAAGGGGATACGACTGAGGGCGGCGTTCGGGTAGACGCCTTTATTCGCTGGCCGGGGATGATTCAGGCAGATGGTTTGCTGAACAGCATCATTCACGTTTCGGACCTTTATACAACGCTTTCACGTTTTGCGGGGGCCGAGCAATACATCCCGCGAGATCGTCTGGTGGATGGCGTCGATCAATCCGCAGCGCTATTGTTTGCGGACGAAGCCAAAGCGCGCAGAGATCACGTGATCATCTATTCGGTGAACAAACCCGAGGCGATCGTGAAGGACCAGCTTAAGCTCAAACTGCCGGGAGCCGGGGAAAGCGCTATTCTGGCAAAGTTCTTTGATCTCTACCGGGACACGCGCGAGGAATATTCAGTCTCGACCGAGGTTGGCGCCTGGGGCGGGCAGGAATTCGCACGCATCCTTGGCCGACACATGGCCCGCAAAGAGAAATTCCCCGACACGCCACCCGCGTATGGCGTGCCCTATGAAGGGATCGAGAACCTGCGCCCCGAAACCCAACAAGCGGTCGAGGCTTTCCTGATCAAAAGCCAATCCCCGCAGCAATAGCACGGTGTCGCCGTCGTCATTCACTCAAGTTTCTAGGATCATCACATGCTTGGATTACTCCTATTCGCACTGGGTTTAATCGGATCACTTGGGATCGGGTTCATCTACTTCCGTGATTTGGGCGACGTGTCCCAGATGCTGTTGAAGGTAAAGCGCGAGAATATGGTGCGTTTCATCCGCAATGAATACCGCTTGATTGCCATCGGGTTGGGCGCATTTGCTCTCGCAACGCTCGCGCATTTCGCCTTGGGAGCCGGGCCGTTCTGGCTGTGGCTCATTGCCGCTTTACTTGTTCTACTTCTCTATGGCTTTCCCTATGTCTGGGTTCATCTAGGTCTGAGGAATCAGCTAAATGACGCGCAGTATTTTCCCATCGACGAGGCCCGCAAATATGTCGGGCCGACTGCCCCCGTGATGGTGATTGAAAATGAAGGCCATGCCCGCGCCCATCCTGATGCACAAATCATGCGCCCACATTTGGCGGGCGACGACAAAGGGCTGGGCGGCGAAGACGTCGTGATGACCTATTGCGCCATGGCCAATCTCGGTCAGGGCTATGCGCCAAGCATCGAAGGCAAACGACTGAACCTTGAGGTTCTTGCCCAGCACGGCAACAACCTGATCTTGCGTGATAATGACACCGGTGAGCCCATCCAGCACATATACGGCTTTCGCGAAGCGGATCGTGACACAAATGCAAACGGCCTCGCCTGCCCTCTACGGCCCGAAGCGCAGATGACACCCTGGCCAACCTATCGGATGACTTTCCGTGGATTTCAAAAGGCTTTCCCGGATGGAGAGGTGTTTTTGAACAAACCCTCCCCAAACCCCTTGCTGCGGCTGCTGGACATGATGACCGAGATCACGTTCGGCTGGGGCATTGGCCGCCAGCATCAGGAGGACGCTCCTGTTATGGACAACATGGATCGATCGGATGACCGATTACCCAACAAGACCTATGTCTGGGGGATCACAATCGGACAGGATGCCACCTGCTGGACCGACGATTTCGTTGTCGACAACGATTGGATCGTCAACGCGCGTGTCGGCGGGCGGGATATCGTCGTCAGCCTCGATCCAAAATTTGAAAGCTTGGGCGTTTGGTACAATGACAGCGGTCACCCCGTGACCCAATGTGACTTTTGGGGAATGTCTGATCAGGGCCAACTACAACGGGTCGAAACCCTGCGCGCAGGCGTGTTCTGGCATGTCTGGTCCGAGTTTTTTCCCAGCACCGATATCAATCGTGTCGGTGACGGCGCAGGCAAATCCGAAGACGTGGCAGCATGAAAGAACGAACAATGCACCTGGCTAGGTTGGCATGAGGCGACAATAGAAATCAATTCAAGGTTCTTGGCGGGAGACGGAAAATGGATGTGACAGTAAAGTGGACAGGATTGGCGCTTGGCCTCGCAATGGCAGGTTCGATGGCACCAATGGCCTTGGCCCAACAGTCGGACTGGTCATATGAGGCCTCAATCTATCTTTTCATGCCGGAAACTGAGACCTCACTCAGCACACCGATGGGTACACTGGATGGCACCCTGAGTTTTTCCGATGCGTTGGACAATCTCGATTTTGCCTTCATGGCCGCGTTTGCCGCCACAAATGGCCGGTGGTCCCTGTTGGCCGACTATAACTATACCAATCTGTCTTTCAGCAGTGACACTCCCGGCCCTGCCAGCTCAGGCTTGGACACATCCTTTACCACGCAATTTCTCAGCGGCTATGTCGGCTATAGGGTCTACGAGGATCAAACCGCGAATGTGGATATTGTCGGTGGATTCAGGTGGTTCAGCACGGAAACCGACTTTGAATTGCAACCAGGCGCGGCCCCCGGCCGTCGAACAACGGTTGATTCAAGCTGGACCGATCCCGTGATCGGGGCCCGCGCACGCGTCAAGTTCTCGGACAAATGGTCAGGAACTGGGTTTGTAGACTATGGCGGCTTCCGCAGTGGCAGCGAGACATGGCAGGTTCTGCTGACAGCCGACTACGCGATTAATGATCGTTGGCTGATCCGCGGTGGATACCGCTATATCTCATTCGACCACGACATCGACGGAAACGATTTCAAGTTCGACCAATCCGGTCCACTGATTGGCGCGACTTACCGCTTTTGAGCGGCTCTTAGTGACCGCCAAAGTAAGCCTCGAGCAATCGCTTATCATTCCGCAACTCGTCTACGGTGCCTGATGTCTGCATGCGTCCTGACTCGAGCACGTAAATCCGGCTCGCCAGCGAAAGCGCGAAGTTGGCGTTTTGCTCGGTGATCACAACCGTCAGCCCGTATTCCTTGTTGAGCTTGCGCACCACCTCGGCGATTTCGTGACAGATTTTTGGGGCCAGACCAATCGTCGGTTCGTCGACGAGCAACAGCTCGGGGCTGGTCATCAGCGCGCGTCCGAACGAGACCATCTGACGTTCCCCGCCCGACTGGGTCGAGGTCTCCTGCCCTTCCCTCTCTTCGAGACGCGGGAACAGACTGTGTACCATTGCCAGATTGCTCTGGATGTCTTCGCGGGCCGTGAAGGCACCGACCATTAGGTTGTCACGCACCGACATATAGGGAAACAGGTTAAAGCGTTCGGGAGCATAACCCACGCCATGTCGTACAATTTCGGAAGGCGTCCGAGCGGCAAGGCTGTGCCCCCTGAGCCGGATATCGCCCTCGATTTTGACTAGCCCCATGATGCTGTCCAGCAAGGTCGATTTTCCAGCCCCATTTGGACCCACCACAGCGACAATCTCACCGGGTTGGACGGTGATCGAGATGTCGGTCAGCGCTTGCGCCTTGCCATAGAATGCCGACAGGTTTTCGATTTCCAGATACGACATTACGCGCCCCCCAGATACGAGGCCTGAACAGCCTTGTCGTTCATGACTTCGCTGAACGAGCCCTCGGCAATCATGGTGCCCCGTTCAATGGCGATCGCACGGTCGACCAATGGCTCAAGCGCAGGCAAATCATGGCTGACGATCAGAAAAGTCATCCCATCTTTGCGCATCGACTGAATGAGATCAGAGATTTGGGCGATCTCTCCTGTGGTGAGACCCGCAAACACCTCATCCAGCAGCATCACCTTGGGCGCAGTTGCCATTGTGCGCGCCATCTCAAGTTTACGCAGATCACCCATGGCAAGTTCTGTCGGCGCGCGTTTCAAGTCCGCTTCTGTAAACCCGACGCTGAGCGCAAGCTCTCGCTCACGTTCTTTATCCGGGGGTGAAACGATCATCTGCCAGATATTGTCGGGCATTAGGCCAACCCGGATATTTTCGGCAACGCTCATATCACCAAACGGGCGCGGGATCTGATAGGTTCGGCTGACCCCGGCCCGAATGCGTTGTGGCGTCGACAGTGTCGAAATCTCCTGCCCGAACAGTTCGATCGTTCCGCCGTTTTGCCGCAGCTCACCCATGATCTGGCTGAACACGGTCGTCTTGCCTGCCCCGTTGGGACCGATCAAGCCAAGCGACTCGCCCTCTTTGAGAGAGAACGAAAGATCATTCGTCGCGACTAATCCGCCGAAACGTTTTACCAGACCTGAAACCTGTAACGCCACGCTCATGTCGTCCGCCCCTTGCCCAGGCCTTTGAAACCACGCCGAACCAGCTCAACAATGCCTTTCGGCTGATACATGTAGAGGAGCAGCGCTATGGCTCCGTAGACGAAATACCGTTCGGCGCCAGGAAGGACCGGTCGCAGATACTCCAACAGGAATGTCATGAAGAACGCGCCGATCATGGGGCCGATGATGGTCGAGGTTCCGCCCAGAAGTGCCGCAACGATAATTGTGAACAGGAAGTTAATATCAAACAACGCACGCGGCGCGAGCGATCCCAAATAGTGAACGTAGAAGGCACCACCCAAGCCCGCGATCATCGCACTTGTCAGAAAGGCAAAAGCCTTGAGGCGTGTGGTACTGAGACCCGAACCGCGCACACTTTCTTCGTTCATACCGATGGCAGACAAGGCCGTTCCAAGCCGCGTCTTCATCAGCAACCACATGCTGACGGCGATCGCCAGCATCAGCGTCGTGGACAGGTAATACCCGTTGGCCGCGCCGCGTGTCAGCGTTTGAATGCCCGACATGCCGCGCGTTCCGCCAGTCAGATCCGGGCGAATGACCTGGACCAGTTGGTAGAGCAACTCCATGAACGCCAGCGTGACGAGCGCAAAATAACTTCCACGGATACGCAGCGCTGGTAGCAGCACCAATAGGCCCGCGATCATGGTGACAAGCACGGCGATCGGGATCGAGATTTCGACAGCGACGTCAAAGCGCTTGGTCAGGATTGCCGTGGTATAGGCCCCGATACCGATCAGGAACGGATGACCAAAGCTCACATACCCTGTTCGGCCAGACAGCACGTCCCAACTGATGGCAAAGATGGCCAAATAGTTGGCAAATATCATCGTGCGCATCGTCCCGTTCGAGACGAATTGCGGAAGCAGGAACATTCCGACGATCAAGCCACCCCAGAGTGCAAAGTGAAACCAGCGTAGCCCCATCGTCACAGCTCCTCTCGGCCGAACAGGCCCTGCGGTCGCGTGACCAGCACCCCGATGATCAACAGCATCGTGAAAACACCGCGCAACTCAGGTGCAAGCGTCGCCACAACGATGACTTCGAGGAAGCCCACAATATGCGCCACCACCAAAGTGCCCAGAATCGAGCCGATCCCGCCAACGATAACCACAGCCACCGAAATGATTAGCGGAGCCACCCACATGGATGGCGATAGCTGAGTGTAGCTGGCAAAGAAGACGCCTCCGATTGCGCCCAATGCGCCAGAGATACCCCAGGTGATCAGATTGATGCGATCCGGATCGATCCCGGAAATTGCAGCGCCTTTAGCATCCATCGACACCGCCTGCATCGCCCGTCCGGTATGTGTGAGCCGCACAAAGGCATAGAGCCCAAGCAGAATTGCCCAGCTAATAAGGGTTGCGATCAGGATGTTATACGTGACCGAGGCCCCGGCCACATTGATCACCCCGGGAACAATCGGCAAAAGGATTTTGCTGCTGTCGCCAAAGACCAAAACGATCCCGGCCTGAATGACGACCGCAAGGATCAGCGTCGAAATCTCGACAGCCACGTGATCCCCTTTGAGCGTTTTGACAATCAAACGGTACTTCAGAACTCCCATCAGCACACCCAGCGCGGCGGCCACGGCAACCCCCATAAGCTTAGGCATTCCAAGTGATTGCGATATCCAGAAGTAAATGTAGCCGCCGACCATCAGATAGGCGCCATAGGCGAGATTCAGAACGCGGCCTATGCTGAAGATCAGCGTAAACCCCATTGCTATAAGCGCGTAGAGACCGCTGAGCAAAAGCCCCTGAATCAGTATCTGCAACATAAATGGATCCTTGGCTGCGGGTGCGCGTTGCCGCGCACCCGTTTCGAGCTATGGTTTGGGCAGGTTTATGGCTTTACCCAGCTGGGCAGCGTGAACTCGCCCGTCGCGTATTTCTCGGGGTACACAACTGCGGCAGTGCCGTCTTCATACCACTGAACAACGACCATCGACGGGGCCGCATCATCAAACGGCTCGGACAGATCAAAGCGAATGTTGTGAGGATAGGTGCGGCCTGTCACAGGCTCGACCTCATCATCGCCCCAGAAGGCGTAGCGCAGCCAAAGCTGACCATCCATCTCAAGAACCAGATCCTGCTTCTTCATTGCGTCGGCCCAGCCTTCGACATTGTCGAAGCCACCCGCCTCTTCCGCGGCAGCCATAGCCTGTTTCAGACCGTGGTAGGCGTTGAAACCATTGAAATGCGGCAGCAGTGGGCGGCTGTCATACTTGGCCTGATAGGTATCAACAAAGGCCTGACTGGCCGGATCCAGCTTGAATCCCACGGAAGGGATCGGTGACAGGGTCGAGATGCCGCCACCGGCTCCGCCGGTGTCTTCCCAATATTCCATACCTAATGCGGCTACGTTCACCCCTGTCATCGCCATGGGCACCTGCAGTTTGACATATTGCGACGAAACCACCTGCGAATTTACGGATGAGACCTGATAGATAAAGTCAGCCCCGGTATCCTGCGCCCGGCTGAAAATCGGCGCGAAATCAACGGTGGCTACGTCATAGGTGATGATGTCCTTGACCTCGATCCCCGCAACCGGCGCAAGCGCCTCGGTCACCAATCCGGTGATCGCTTCGCCAAATGCCGTATCCTCAGCCAGAATGACAACGGAGTCCCAACCCATCTTTTCCTTCAGAACATCCGCGCCGAAATTGATATAAAGCGTGGCAAGAGCCTCGTCTGAAGCGATGTTCATGAAATATGGTGCCATGCTTTCGGGATCTTCGACCACCATGTCGATGATGCCGATATATGACGTCCACGTGTCCAGCGTCGGAATTCGGTATTCCTGCATTCGCGGCAGCCAGCCCAGCGAAACATCATCGATAGAGCCTGAGATGATGAAATCCACTTCTTCGGTTTCCGCCAAGTATTCATAGGCCCGCACCCCTTCGGTCGGGTCCTGCCCAGTGTCGGCGGACACCAGCGTGATCTGTTCCCCCATAACGCCGCCATTCGCATTAAGCTCTTCAATCGCGATCTCTGCACCACGCAGCGTCGACAGACCGGTGTCTGAGGAAAGAGATCCAATAAAGCCCACCTTGATTTCAGCTGCGGCCGCCGAGGCCACAAGCGCGATACATGTTCCGCTGAGTAGCGCTGTCTTGATCATCACATTAGCTCCCTGTGTCTTATTGTGCCCTTCTTGTATTCTGTATACAGTACACAAGACGATAGTTCGATCAAATCCTTTCTTGGTGACTCATGTTCAGATTCCGCTGATTTCGCCGTTTTCGTCGTGAATTACCGCATCCACATCTATTTCCACCGTCAATCCGGGTTGCGTCAGCCCCGCTTGAACGGCTGTCAGAACAGGATCAATATCCTTAAATACCTCTCCGTGAACGCTCGCGAATTCACCCGCGCACGACAGATCGGTCAGATATGCGCGGACCCGGCCAACATGGCGCATCTCGGCACCGACGGCCTTAAGCGCCTCTTCTATACGGGACAGAATGTATTTTGTCTGGGCTCCCACATCTCCTGGCGCATGAATACGCCCGCTGGGTTCGATCGCTGTGGTCCCTGCGACCCAAACGAAGGGACCGATGCGCTTTGCGCGGGAATAAGACGCAACTTCTTCGAACCGCCCGCCTGACTTCCAGATGCGGAGGGTCACAGGCCTAACCTCGATCGGATGGCATCCGCCGCTTTCTGCAAGGCTGCTTGTTCTTGATCGGTCAGCCGCAACTCCTCGACTTCGACCAACCCGGAAGACCCCAGATGGGCAGGAACACCAAGCACAACCCCATCGATGCCATATTCCCCCTGCAACATGACCGAGACCGGAACCGGGCCGGTGCGTGCGCCCCGGATATGGTCGATCAACTCGATCGACGCGTGCGCCGGTGCTATGGTTGCGGAACCGGATTTCTTCAGGGCAACTACCTGCCCACCGCCGGTCACGGCGTCCTGAACGCAAGCCTCAATCTGATCAGGCGATAATAACACATCCAATGCCCTGCCCTTAATTTTGGCCCGGCTTGGGATTGGGGCCATCTCGTCCCCGTGACTTCCGAGCGTGAAGGCCTCGACATCAGCGGGCGCTACTCCCGCAGCCATAGCAAGGGCGTTGCGAAACCGGCTGCTGTCCAGCGTACCGGCCATTCCCAGCACCCGTTCACGAGGGAACCCGGTTGCGCGCAGCATTTCTACGGTCATTTCGTCAAGCGGATTGGTCACCACGATGACGATGGCATCAGGCGCAGCGGAGCGTAGGGCCTCAGCGGCCTGGCGGATCACGCGCGCATTCACGTCGATCAGATCCGCGCGGCTCATACCCGGACGCCGGGCACGGCCTGCGGTCACCACAATCACTTCGGCCCCGGCTACAAGATCTAACGACTCGCCGCCGACGCACCGGGCGCGCGCTCCGGTGATGCCTGACGTGTGGTTCAGATCCAACGCCGTAGCAGCGGCCATTCCGGGCGCAATATCGATCAGCGCGATCTCATCCGCGATATCCTGCATCGCCGCCAGATGCGCCACATTGCCCCCGACGCCCCCTGCCCCGATCATGGCAAGTTTGCCAAGCCTTCGAGCCTTGTGTTTCGCACGCACCGGAGCAACCCATTTTGGCGAGCGGCGATACAACACCCGCTGCATTGAAATAGCAGCGTCTGTACGCGTTGGTTGTGGCTTTTCCAGCGGTCCGTCGACAAGCTTTATGCCAACACGCTCGGCAGTTTCGCGTGCCAAGGCCGTCACGATATCGTCAGGCAGGACTTCAAACACGATCCGACCGCGACGGCGGGCATCTTCGACCGCCTCTGAACCTATGACGCGCGGCGCTGCCATCAGTTGGCTTGCCCGTCCACCGCCTCTATCGCGCGGGTTGCGGCCTCGACGGCGGTCTTGACCGAGTTTTCAGACCCCGAGATGAACAGGCGGCCAAACCGCCCCACGGCGCGCACTTCGACAATATCGATCTCTGCCGCCTTCTCCGCTTCATTCGCGGCAATCGAGATATAAGCAGCCGGGGCACATTCGACGATGCCCAGCGTCTGCCCTGGAACGATCAGAGCCCCCTTGCGCCATTTGTTCAGCAGTTGCGCCTGATAGGGTTCGACGCTGGTGATAATCTGCGTGGAACTGATCGCCGGTTTCAACCGGTCAGACATTGTTGCGCCGAGCTCGGCCAGCATCGCATCGCGCGCGGCGGACACCTCCGCATTCGACGGAGACCGCAGGATAAAGAACCCGAACTCGCGCTCGACCATCTGTGTTGTCGCCTCAACCGAAGATGCCTTGAGCGCCCGGTCGATCAGCGAGAATACTCCGTTACCCGGCGCAAACTCTCCGATCAAAACCGTATCCCCGGACAAGGGCACCGACCCTTGCACCGTCGCGCCATTGTACGCGGCGAATTTTGGTTGCAGGTTGTCGATCTGCATCAGCGCCCGGATGGTAATCTCGCTCATGCGCCATACTCCTCGTAAATGTCGCGCCAGGGTCTGCTTTCATAGGCTACCCGTTTGATGTTGATGAGATGCAGGGCCGTCACATTGTCCGAAGTGATCGAACCTGACCACGTCCCGGTGCCCAGCATGAAGGATGGTTCCAGATCAGTCGAATATCCCATACCGCCCATGATGCCCGGTGTATTCACCAGTACCCGACCCGTCGGCACGGTGGCAAAACGGGCCACGATCTCAGGGTCGTCCGAATGGATGACTGAGGAATGACCCCAGCCTTCGAACTTGGCGATGGATTGCGCCAGCTCGATCCCATGGTCTGTGGATTTCGCCGCGTAGAACGCCAGAACGGGGTTCAGCTTTTCTGCAGACAGCGGGCGCTGCCAACCTACTTCTGTCTCTTCCGAAACAAGGCACCGGGTGCGTGGTGGGATGGAAAAACCGGCAGCATCCGCCAGCGCCTGCGGGCTTTGCCCCACCTTCTCAGGGTCCATGGCCTGCACGCCTTTGAAGATCACCCCGGCAAGACGATCCGCTTCGGCCGGTGTGCAGAAATAGGCACCTTTCAATTTAAGCTCGTGGCGCAAATCACGTGCGATCTCGGGATCAGCGACGACGGCCTGCTCACTGACGCAGGCGGTCCCGTAGTCAAAGCTCTTCGACGTCACGATCATCTCGGCGACTTCCGCCAGATCGCGTGCTTTCGACTTGTGTACGTAACACGGCACGTTGCCCGCACCGACCGCGAGCGTGGGTTTGCCGCTGGAATACGCCGCTTTGACCATGGCCGGACCACCGGTTGCCATCACAACCGAGGTACGGCGATGTTTCATCAACTCGGCTGTGCCCTGAATTGTCACGGAATCCAGACATTGGATTAGACCCTTGGGCGCACCCATTTGTTCAGCCACGCGCGCCATAATTCGCACCGTTTCGATGCCACAACTCACACCACGCGGATGCGGCGCACACACGATCGCATTGCCTGCCTTCACCGCAGAAAGCACTTTGTAGATGATCGTTGAAGTGGGGTTCGTCACCGGGATCAGAGCTGCCACAACGCCCATCGGTTCACCGAAGGCTGCGATCTTTGTTGCATCATCGCGCCAAAGCAATCCCAGCGTTGTCACATCTCTTAGATAATCCGCGACTGAAAGCGCGTTGAACAGGTTCTTGACGCGCTTGTCCGGCACATTCCCATATCCGGTTTCCTCGACGGCCATTTGCCCCAGCCGTTCGGCTTCGGGCTCGATGGCGCGCGCCATGGCGTCGACTATTGCGTCTACCTGCGCCGGGTCAGTGCCCAAAAAGGCGCGATAAGCCTCGAAAGCGCTATCTGCGGCACGCCGTGCGGCGGCGATTGATTTCAGATCTGCATCCATCAAGAAGCTCCGGTGACGATGGTGTCAAAGATACGGCGCGCTTGATCAACGTCGCCCGCTGAAACCCCTATGGCTTCGAGGCGCCGTCCGGCGGCAGCCACATCCGCCCCCAAAATTCGGTCGGACATCGCGATCAGGCTGTTCGTCAACGGGCTCGGGATACCCGCAAGCTCACCCGCTGAGACCAAAGGTACAAGCGAGCCCAACACGCCATCCCGCATCATACTGCGCGACGTTTGCTGATCCGGGATCGGACGCGCGCCCGAGCCACGTTCGGCGCCGGCAAAGGTGGCTATCCACTGCCCTGTCTCCGGCAGGTTGCGAACTCCAAACGCAGCAGCAATGCGTCGCCGTTCGTCTGCAAGCCCCTGAATGACCTCTGTCTGGTCCGGACCAATCAGAGACGCAAAGGTCTGGTTATCCTCAAGCGGAACACCACCCATTGGAATGCCAGGACCACCTGTCCCCATTGCGGCACCGCCGAGGATCAGCGCAGGTATCTCGACTGCGGCCGACAGATCGTTGAAGCCGCACGACAAAACCGAGTCGACCGCCTGAACGTTGGACAAATAGGCGGACACGGCGTCCAGAACCTCTTCCCGACCGCACGGCAAGGTTGCCGCAGCCATCGGTGCCGCCTGCGAAAGCGTCAAAGCTGCGCACTCGGAACGGAACCAGTATGGCAGACCCTGAACCTCGACCAGCGTGACGTCCGCCGCGCAGCCTCCGATACGCAACAACCAGGCTGTTTCCACAGCCCCCAGAGATCGTCCTGGCGCAAGGACCAAGATTTGCCCGTCGCTGAGGTGATCGGCCAGCACCATCGCATACGTGCGCTGTTTGTGAAGCGGTCCGGTCAGGAATATCACCTGTGCATCGCGCACCGCTGCATCCAGCTCAGCAGTTGTGCGCACCGACGGCCCATCCCGATCGACTTGATAGGTCCCGACCGGACCCTCACCCCGAAGCGAGATGCCCGAGGACTGGGCCAACAGCGACAGTTCGGCCCCATAGGCCGAAAACAGTGTGACCTCAGCCCCTTCGGCAAGGCAAAGAGCTGCCAACAGGCGTGCATCAGCCCCGCCGCCCAACACCGATATCCGGTCGAGCTTGGGATGTTCAGGTGCACCCCGGGTTGAGCCACGTGTCGCTGCACGCGTGAATTCCTCGAAACCGGCTGACATAGCGTCTCCTCAAGACAGACGGATTAAGCCGCAGAGCCAGCACCAAGGCTGTCGATTATGGCCTCAAGTTCATCATGTGGGCGCGCGATCACGTGGACGGATACGACTTCACCAACTTTATTTGCCGCTGTCGCACCTGCATCCGCGGCGGCTTTGACTGCGCCGACTTCACCACGCACAAGGGTGGTGACCAGGCCTCCGCCAGCCTTGGTTTGGCCGACAATCGAAACGCTGGCCGCCTTGACCATCGCATCTGCCGCTTCGATCGCGCCGACCAGTCCGCGCGTTTCGATCATGCCCAGGGCCATTTGCCCCGCCACTGGTTTCGCCATTTTTAGTTCCTCCAAAGAAATTTAGATGTTTGGTGTTCTTGGTTCAGGTCGTGGACACGCGATCCACAATCGCGATGATCGCCAGATCGACGGGCGCGGTGGACAGACCGGCGGCCATACGCGCCGCCGAGCCGTTGACCAGCAGAACCGTATCCCCCACCCCGGCACCGCAGGTGTCGACGGCGACCCGCGCCGGTTCGATCACCTTGCCTTTGCTATCGACCAAATCCGTCACCAGCAGTTTCGTACCGACCAGTTTTGCGTCTTTGGCCGTGGCTGTGACGGTCCCGGCGACCTTGCCCAAATGCATCAGAAGGTCCTCAGGTAACGGTCCAACTCAACCGGAGTGACCTGTTGATTGAAGAATTCAAGCTCGCGCTCAGCCTGCTGCAGAACCAGCTCCCACAGCATTTCGCCCATGAGATCGCGAAGCCATTCGGATCCTCGCGCCAGTTCGATCGCCGTTGGCAAGTCGGTCGGGATCGGATCGCCGATCCCTTCTTCGTAACCGTTGCCGGTTGTCGGCTCTGACGGAGCCAGGCCCTGCTCGATCCCGTCCAGCCCCGCTGCAATCTCGGCCGCCAGCAGAAGGTAGGGATTGGCATCTGCACCAGCGTCACGTTTTTCTACGCGCACCGCGCTGTCGGATCCTTCAATGACCCGAATACCAACGGTCCGGTTGTCATAACCCCAGCTCGTGTTGATCGGGCAGAAAGTATAAGGCTGACGGCGTCGATAACCATTGACGGTGCCACTGCCACAGATTGCCGTTTCGCACATGCGTTGTTGCAGCCCGGCGATGAAGGATTTGCCAGTATCGTTTATCTTGCCGTTATCGGCAAAGACATTCTTGCCGTCTTTCCAAAGAGAGTAGTGTGTGTGGAAGCCGTTGCCGGACTGATCGAAGAACGGTTTTGGCATGAAGGTTGCCAGATAGCCGTGGGCGATGCCCAGCTGGCGGATCAGCGACTTAAACAAGACGACACGATCTGCCGCTGCGAGCGCTTCGCCGTAACGGATATTCACCTCAATCTGACCCGCAGCGTATTCGGGGTTCGATTGCTCGATTGGAATACCGCACTCGTTGATCTGTTGGCGGATCGGCCCAACGATGTGCTCCATCCGCGCAGCACGGCCCAGACCGTAGACCTGGATCCCGCTATCGCGCGGCTGTCCGGTCTCCGGATCCAGTAGATAGAATTCAAGTTCAGTACCGACATTGACCTCGAACCCCATTTCGCGGGCCCGTTCAACTTGACGCACCAACGCCTGACGCGGATCGATCGGAACCGGCTTGTGATCCATACCTTCCGCCCGACCAAAGCAAACAGCGACGCCTGGCTCCCACGGCACAGCGACGGGCTGGGTCATTGGGAAGACGTGCATATCGGGGTAGCCGTTGTCGAAATTGACATAAGGCGTATCCCAGACGTCGCACGTCATATCGATCGCCATCAATGCAATCGACAGCGCATTGCCGCTTTTGCAGACGTGGTCCCAGTGGCTGGCCGGAATGCGCTTGCCGCGCATGATGCCGTTGAGGTCACCCACACCGAGTATGACGGTGTGCGTGCCTTCGGGCAGATCAAATCCCGAACTCATTGATGCGCTCTCCCTGTTTTTTGGCTTTATAATTGTTGTATTCTGTATACAGTATTCACAAAGACAATCGATAAACAAGGAAAATCTGCATCATGTCCAAGAACTCGGTCATCGTTGTCGGAGGCGGCATCGTCGGCGTCATGACGGCGCTTACACTGCAACGACGTGGTGAGGCAGTGACTTTGATAGATCGCTGGGAACCGGGACATTCCCGTGCATCTTCAACGGATTACAACCGTGTCATCCGTGCGATTTCCGGGCGGGATGAGTTCTATACACGTTGGGCCCGCGAAAGCCGCCTGCGCTGGCTGGAACTGCAAGCCGAGAGCGGCCAGAACCTGATGTATGAATGCGGTGCGCTGATTCTTGCAACAGGCGGTCATTGCGACTGGGAGAACGCCACAGCCGAAACCTTCGACCGCGTTGGTGTGCCCTACTACAAGTTCGGGCGGCAGGACATCGAATCGCGATTTCCGCAGTTTCGCGTTCCTGACATCGAATACGCCCTGTTCGAACCCGAAGCCGGAATGCTGATGGCGCATCGCTGCGTCCTGACCGGGCTTGAGCTGTTTCGTCGAGCGGGCGGGATCGTACAGCGCGGTCGCGTGACCACCGATGGATCAGAGCGCCCAATGCTGGATGGAAAGCCGCTTGAGGCTGATCTTATCATTGTCTCAACCGGCCCCTGGATGGCGGACATGTTCCCCAGGACGATCAAGCCGATATCGACGGTGGTTGGTGTGAATGTCCTCTATACCTCGACGCCAGATGGGTCCGAGGAGTTCGATATGAGCCGGATGCCCTGCTGGATCGATCATGGTCAGGGCTCATTCGGGCTACCCTCATCCGAAGGTTCAGGCGTGAAAGCCGCGGTCGTCATCCCGGACAAGATCGATCTGGACAATGACGAAAGGCTAATCCGACAGGAAACGCTAGGACGCACTCGCAGCTACATCCGTCATCGTCTTCCGGGCCTTGAAGGTGAGCGGATAGTGGATTCCAAATTCAACCAGATCATCCTGACACCTGACACGCACTTTATTGTCGACTGGCACCCCGAGCATGAATACGTGCTGTTCGCCGGAGGCTGCTCGGGACATCTGTTCAAACACGCGCCGGTTTTTGCAGAGTTTGCGGCAGGTGTTGGAATGAAGGATTTCGGAACGGCTGATCGTTTCAAGATCACTGGTCGAAGAAAACTGAGCCCAAAAGAAAGTCCAAGCGGGCGTTAACCTTCTGAAAGCGCCGCATAGAGCCCTGAATTCGGGCACTTTTCCTGAGGCAGGCGAACACCTGATCGAATTGCATCTCGGCAGGTCTTTGCTTGGCGACAATGTCCACATTTTTCCGCCAACTCAAGGCCAAGCTCAGGATGGGCCTTAAGATCATCTTCACTCAGGCCAAACTGACTAGCCATCGAGAGTATACGCTCTCGCGCGTTGGGCGCGCCAGAACGCAACATGGCCAAATCAGTGCGGGACAGGCCGAGATCCGATAGCTCCAGATCGCTGATACTTCCCTCGCGTGGAGCATTCACAATCCGCGCAATCCTCTCAAAGAAATCCTTGTATCCCGTCATTGCCAAATCTCCCAACCGATTGCGTATACAGTATACATAGTGCGGCTTGGCTGGACTTGATTAGGATCAAGAGCCGCTCGCTCAAAGGCTTATTGCTCAGGGACGTATGTACCGCGAAAAAGCTCTACTGCTTGAAGCGCTGCAATATCGTCGGGCACATTTGCCGCGCTGACCGAGGACATCCCATCATCCGCTTCCGTAGCTGACAAAAGCACCTCTCGACCTCTGGTGAACAGATCGCGCAAGTGATGCGCCTTGTATTCGGGATGAAACTGAACAGAGCGGGCAGGAAAATCATAATCCAGTGCACCAACTGGACAGTGGCCCGCTGATCCGGTCACCCGAGCCGAGTCCGGAATGCTTGTTACCTGATCCTGATGCCAGACATATGCATCCACGCTATCTCCGCCATAGTTGAAGGGCCGTGCGCCAACGACATTGCCTACCTCGACTTTCTCGGCCCGACCACCATAGACGTCAGCCATGATCTGATGTCCGAAACAGATACCAAAGACTGGTTTTCGGATTTCTCGACAACGGTCCAGGAAGGCACGTAGCGGCTGCATCCAATCCGTGTCATCATAAACGCCAAATTCAGATCCGCCGACTATAGCGCCGTCGAAATCGCTCTCGTCCGGGAGCGGTTCTCCATCAACGACCCCGACTACTACGAACTCGGCTTCCGGTAGGTGTGGGGCGATCCACTCCTGAATCTGCTGTGAAGTCCGCGGCATTCCCTCCAACAATGGCAGCGGGTGGCTAGTCAACTCAAGAACTGCGATTTTCACCAGTCAAAAGCCCTGTCAATTCCAGCCATTTTCACCCCAGTGAAAGCTGACGCTTGAAAGCTAAGCGCACGCAAGTCTTCGGTTTCCAGATTGTGTACCGAGGACTTTCCGCAGGCTTTCGCAAGCGCTGTAATCTCCATGGTCATGGCCGTCAGATAGCGCGCAATGCGCTCTGCCCCTGCATTAGGGTTCATACGAGCTTCGAGACTTTCATCCTGCGTCGCAATGCCAACCGGGCAACGACCAGTGTGGCAATGGTGGCAGGCGCCCGGCGAGGTTCCCAACGCCGCGTAATCTTCGAGATAGCGCGGACTGTTGCATCCTAGCGCAACCATGGCCGCGTTGCCGATCATCACAGCGTCAGCACCGAGGGCCAGACACTTCGCGGCGTCCACACCGGACCGAATGCCACCGGCAGCGACCAGAGAGACTTTGCCGGTCATGCCGCATTCGTCCAATGCTTCACGCGCGGCACGAATAGCGCTCATCGTTGGGATTCCGGTATGGTTTAGCAATAGCTCCGGAGACGCGCCGGTGCCACCTTCGGCACCATCAACTACTACAACATCTGCACCCGCTTTGGCAGCAACTGCCACGTCAAACCGGGGACGTGTCGCACCCATCTTGATGAAGATTGGCACCTGATAGTTGGTGGCGATGCGCAATTCTTCAATCTTCACTGCCAAATCATCAGCGCCGAGAAAATCGGGATGGCGGATCGTAGATCGCTGATCCACACCTTCGGGCAAAGTTCGCATCTGGCTGACGCGCGGGCTGACCTTCATGCCCAGCAGCAGACCCCCGGTTCCGGGTTTCGCACCCTGCCCCACGACAAGTTCCAAGGCATCCGCGCGGCGCAGATGATCCAGATCCACACCATACCGCGCGGGTGACATCTGATAGAGCAGGCGTTGGGAGGCTTCGCGCTCCTCTTCCAGCATGCCACCCTCACCCGTGCAAGTCATGGTTCCTACTTTCGAGGCCCCATAACCCAGCGATGCCTTGGCCGATGCCGACAAAGCACCAAAGGACATTGAAGCGATGTAGATCGGGATCTTCAATTCAAGCGGGCGCTCCACAAGGCCGCGTCCTCCACCCAGTACGGTCGTCGTATCGCAATTCTCGCGATAGCCTTCCAGCGGCAGGCGGGTCATCGTTGCAGGAACGAATGTCAGATCATCAAAGGTCGGCAATTGCTTGTTGAACGTGTTGTATCCACGTACCTGATAGCGCCCAAGCTGCGCCAGCGCGTGAACTTCCGAGATCGCCTCGGGTGTCCAGCGGGTCGAACCTCCTTCATCATACGACGAAGGAACGCCAGCCGGGCGGCCGTCGATCGCTCCCGCATCGCGGAACCTGATTTCCTCTTCCGAGGCAACGTCGAACGGATATTCGTAAGGTTTACTCAGATCATGAGCCATGCGCTTGCGTCCCTGCTTTCAAAATACCAAAGACGCTGGCCCGAAACCATTTTGCGCCAATTTCGCGAACTGTCGACAAGCCCGAGCGGGTCGAGGATCGCATCGACCTCGGCCACTTCTTCAGCAGTCGGTTCGATCACGTCGACATCCACACCCAGGCTGTCGACCTCGCCAGCTACCCAGACTTCGCCTTCCCAAAGCGCATCAGCACAGGATTCACCCGCACCGCCAAGCGCTATGATCCGACCGGAATGCGCCATGAAGCCGGACTGATAGCCAATCTTTCCTTCGACGACGATGTTTCCACCTTTCATCGCAACGCCCACCCTTGGCCCCGCATCGCCTTTGACATGGATCGTGCCGCCGATCATCGCAGCACCACAGGACATACCGGCATAGCCACCGACAGTGATGTGCCCTTTGGCCATACCTTCGCCAACGGCCCAGCCGCAGTTGCGTTCGATAGTGATTTTCGCCCCGGTATTGAGACCGCCGCAGTAATAACCAACCGACCCCTCGAAAGTGATATCCACATTGTCTGGCAGACCCACGCCCAAATTATGACGAGACAGCGTATCTACCACGCGGATCGGCCGACCCATTGTGCAGGCTTCCATTATCTCACGATTGACCTCGCGGATATGTCGCTTGCCGACTTCGATGACGATCTCATCCATCTTTGCAGCCACCTCATTCATGCCGCCAAACTCCGGTTTCCGACGCCCCAGATACCGGTCAGCGACGGGCCGTCGTAGTTGATCACATCGCATTCCTCGGTCATCACCCGGCGGACCGCTTGTTCTTCGGTCGCAGCCGCCAGATCGCCATTGCGGTTGACGACGACCAGAGGCTTCATTGCAAATCGGTCTTTGGCAAACCCAATCCCGTTTGGCGTTGCGATCATGTAGGTAAACACACCATCGATAGAGGTAATGGACTTCTTTAGCGCCTGCTCCATGGTCAGGCCCGCCTTCATCTGGTCGCTGACCCACACGGCAATCAACTCGCTGTCATTCTCAGTCAAGAACCGATAACCCATTCGGGTCAGCTTATCGCGCCAAGTAAAGTAATCGGTGATCTGCCCGTTATGTACGATCGCGACATCCGAAAATGGGCGCGCCCAGAACGGATGCGATGCGTTAGGCAATACCGAACTTTCCGTCGCAAGCCGCGCATGCCCCAGCCCATGTGTTCCTATCATCTCGCGAACGCCGTGCTTTTCTGCCACGGCTTCGGCGCCACCAATATCCTTGATGATCTCAAGACTGCGGCCGCAGGATTGAACTTCAATGCGGTCTGTCAGCTCATCCGCGTCCGCGACCCAGGCTTGAAGATTCCTTGGGTCTGAAATTTCCATCCGAAAGCAATAGTGACGACTTTGGTCCGTTACGATTTGGGGGTCAGACAGAAAGCTGCTTCCGTGTTCACGCAATATCGTTTCAAACGCGGAGAGATCCGCATCCTGTTGAGACTTGTCGAATCCCATTCCGCGTAAAACGTATCCCGTTTCTCGTGGCAAACCATAAACGGCGAAGCCAGTGCTGTCGGCGCCTCGATGTTCCTGCGCATCCATCAGGTCAACAAGATCCGCCCCAACCTTCCCGGGCGCGGCCAGTATTCTACCAGCAATTCCACACATGAAGAGCTCCCTGTTCATTCTTTCCTGTATACTGTATACAGTACACGAACAATAGCAACCCCATTCGCCTTGGCAGCAGTTGTTTTATTGAATACAGAATTCATGAAGGACAGAAAGAGAGGCGCCGAGTGGCTCTGAAACAAATCAAAACACAACGCAGACGCCTGGCGGACGAGGTCTATGATCAACTGGTCGAAGCCATCATGAGTCGCGAGATCACCGGTGAAGATCGGCTGGTGCAGGAAAAGCTGGCCGCCGAGTTGAACATCAGCAGGACGCCTGTACGTGAAGCGCTCATGCGGTTGGAGACTGAAGGCGTGTTGGAAGTGGCCGCCAGCGGCGGATTTCGACTGGCGCGCATGGACCAGACCGAGGTGCGGCAACTATACCAGGCACGTGCAGCCATCGAAGGACAAGCCGCGCGCATACTTGCGGTACACGCTGAACCAGAGGTGCTGGATCGATTGCGCGAACTCATTCGTCGCGAAGAAGATCTGAGCCAGCCGACGACCCGAGACTACTTTATCGCGAACCGGCGCATTCACCGTGCCTTCATGGTTGAGGCGGGCAACAAATTTCTGATCGATATGTTCGATATGATCTGGGGCAAAGCGATGGCGTTCCATCTGTTTTCAGCGATTGAGAATGTTGATATCTCCAAATCGCTCGGAAACCACCTGACGCTCGTTGACGCGATAACGACGGGTGATGTCACCGAAGCGCTGGAAACTTTCACCAGCCACATTCAGGAAGGTTTCGACCTTCAGATCGAAGGTCTGAAAGAAGCGGATAACGGTTAAACCGCGTTTCAGAACGAGCGGCCAATCAGGGCCTTTGCCTGATTGGCCGCAGCTTGTTCAAATCACGAAATGCAGCCTGTCGAACTCAGCGCGCCATCCAGATACCTCGGATGGAACGGATTCACCGCTCAAGCCACGTCGGATCAGTTCTGCCAGACGCTCTGCATCTCCTGCTGTCATACCCCACCGGACCAGCTCGGGCGTGCCGATCCGTAGGCCATTCATGTCGCCTTCCACCGGCTCAACTGGCAATCCGATGCCACTTGCCAGAAACCCGGATTTACGAAGCAGTTTGGAGGCAGTCTGACCGCCACCATACGGCGCTGCCAGTACCGCGAATTGATGAGAATTGGTGAAACCCTCTCCACCCGCGAAGACCGGAACACCTTGCGCATCCAACGCGGCAGCAAGTGCTTTGGACATCGCAATCATCTCATCTGCATAGGCTGAGCCGAACTCTTTCCAATCCAGCATGGTGACGGCAAGTGCAGCCGTTTTTGCGGCATCAAAGTTGGCTGTCATACCGGGGAAAGCAATTGCATCCAACGACCGGGCGATTTCTGCATCGTTCGACACAATCAGACCCCCGGCCGGTCCGCCCAGGCTTTTGTAGGTACTCATGGTCATGAAATGCGCACCCTCCTTCAGCGGGTTGCACCACGCACGCCCGGCGATGATGCCGCACTGGTGGGCGGCGTCGAACATGACCTTTGCGCCGATTTCATCCGCTATGGCACGCACTTCGGCCACGGGATGCTCAAACAGGTTCAGACTGCCGCCTATCGTGATTAGCTTGGGGCATTCGGTCTTCGCCAATGCCCTCAACCGGTCCAGATCAACGGTATACCCATCCGCATTGACGGGGGCCTCAATAGTGCGCAGACCAAACAGCCCCGCACACCCCGCCAAATGATGAGTCACATGGCCACCAATCGATGCTGGCGGAGCAATTATTGCATCACCGGGTTTGCAGGTCGCCATAAAACCATAGAGGTTGGCAATTGCGCCCGAAGGCACGCGAACCTCGGCGAATTGCGCATCGAAGACATCGGCACACAACTCTGCTGCGATGACTTCGATCTCTTCGATCGCCTCCAACCCCATTTCATATTTGTCACCAGGATATCCCAGCGATGGTCTGGACCCGATGCCTGACGACAAAAGTGCCTCGGCCTTTGGGTTCATGACATTTGTCGCCGGGTTGAGGTTGAAGCACTCTTTTTCGTGAATGCGCCGGTTTTCCTCTGCCAGATTCTCGATCCGGGCCAGTAAATCGCCAGACGACAACGATGCGGCCTTGGTCGCGATATCCTGAATCAGGGTTTCGCTTGCGGCAGGCACCCAGTCTCTTTGTACAAGTGTCATCTGACATCCTCCTGTTTTTCGCAGTTTGGCGGCTTTCGCGTGACACCGCAAAGCAGAATTGTTATTTCTTGGCGTAGAAAAACTAAGGCTAGATCGATGAGTGTCGCCCCCAAACGCCCCAAGGGACCTCCGCTGAATGCAATGAGGGCGTTCGAGGCCGCGGCGCGGCATGTCAGCTTTGTCGCGGCGGCGGAAGAGCTGAACGTTTCTCCGGGTGCGATCTCACAGCATGTAAAGGCGTTGGAGGGTTGGGCAGGTGCGCCGCTGTTTCGCCGCAACGCGCAAGGGGTTGAACTGACGCCCCAAGGTCAATCACTTGTCGCTGTCTTCACCACAGCCTTTGATCAGATGGGCGATGCCGCTCGGGCCTTGCGAAACCTTAAACCAAATGCCGATTTTCACATCGCCGCTTTGCCTGCTGTTGCCCAACTCTGGTTGCCCAAACGATTGCGCCGGATCAGAGAGTGTTTTCCGCATATCAATTTTTCGGTCACGGCGCTGGAAACACCACCCAGCCTGTCGCGTGAGATGTTCGATTTGGCGATCTTCTTCGCGACCTTGGACGAAGCACTTGACCAAATTGTGCTGTGCGAGGATGAAACCCAACCGGTTTGCGCGCCTGCTCTGCTGGATCCGGTGACCGGCAACAACGGGTTTCAAGGCACTCCCTTGTTGCACGATCAGACGTGGAGCAGCGATTGGTCCACATGGTCGCGAAGCACAGGTTGTGAGGTCCCAGATGTCAAAACTGGTCCGCAGTTTTCGCTTTACAGCCTTGCCGTGGAAGAGGCCAAGGCCGCAGCTGGCGTGCTAATGGGGCACCTATGCTTACTCGAAGAGCCATTGAAATCTGGTGCACTCGTAACGGCCCACGCGCAATCCTGCCCGACAGGGCGTGCTCTAGCGGTTCAAGTGCCAGTGGCATCGCGACGAAGACCCGAAACCGATCAAGTCATCGCCTTGTTGTCAGATTGAGTCAAATCTCATCAATCCGGTGCATTGTGCACGTCACTTCACATTGAAAGCCGTGCACAAAACAGTCTCGCATAGACCGCAAGGCAACTCAGATTAAATAGGGCATATGGCGGAGAGACAGGGATTCGAACCCTGGAGACGGTTTCCCGCCTACACACTTTCCAGGCGTGCGCCTTCGACCACTCGGCCACCTCTCCGGTAGAGGTGACTTATGCGAATTTCTGAACCGAGCGCAAGGCCCCTTTCGCAAAAATGGACGGGTCAGAAAATACGAAAGCTGGCGACAAATGGCAGATGATCCGACACCTCATCCTTGAACGCCTCGCGCCCCATATTCATGGTCCAGTGCATTGGAAACAGTCGCAAGCTGCCGCGGACATAATCGGTGGAATAAGTGCGTGATACGGCAAAACCGTCCAGTAAATTGGCGCGACCCCTATCCAGAATATGCGAGAATCGGTCTTGCAGATCCCAGCACGAAACAAAGTCCATCATGTCATCCCCACCAAGATGGTGGAAATTGCTGACGTCCTGACCGGGGATCATGTTGAAGTCGCCCATCAGCAGAATCGTGCGTTGTGTCAGACCGGGGGTCGAGCGGATTTCAGCGATCTTATCACCGATGATCTTGCATTGGCTGTCACGTATCTGCTGCTCGGGCCGGTCTCGTCCGGATTTAAGATGCACAGCGATCAGCTTGGCCTTGAATTTGCCGACCTCGACATCGGCGATCAGGGCCTGACGTCCGCCGGGATCGTCACCTTCCGAGCCGTCGATCAGCTGCAAACCTGTCACCGAGACCCCCGGTTTGTGCAGAAACCCGATATGGATATTGCCGTTGGGCTGCGGCAGGATCTTGACCTGATAGTCCAGCCCCTTATCGGCCAGACCCAAGGCAAGCCGATCGATATGTTCGATGGGGCTGACCTCGACCAGAGTGATCAGTTCGGCGTCCAGCAGGGCCAGCCCTTCGATTTGATGGGTGACCCGGTCACTGCTGGCTGGAATGCCTATACTTGTGTTTACTGGATTGAAGCCGGCCAGATTCCAGACGGCAATACGCGCGAGGCTGTGTGAAAATGTAACCATCAAAATTCCTCCTTCAAATGACTTCAGACTACATCAAAATGAAACAGTCCGATAACCATTTGCGGGAAAATGCCGATCGCATCACGCTCAGTGGTTGTCGCCCTCGCCGTCCTGATCCCCTGCCGCGTCCAGATCGTCTGCTGTCATGTCCACTGGTTTTGTCGATGGCGCTTGGGGTGATAGGTCGTCATCCACGGCAGAAGCATCATTGGACGGATCGGACTGACCCGTCAGCACCTCAGGGTTACGGAGCCACAGGTCACGCTGCGCGAACGGGATCTCGATGCCTTCCTCAACGAACCGGCGATTGATCTCGTGGTTCATGTCGGATTTGACAGACAGCACCCAATTCACATCCCGCAGGATCGCGCGGATTTCGAAATCCAACGAGTCTGCACCGAAGCCCTGGAACACTACGCTGGGCGCGGGATTGGCCAGAACCATCGGGTGCCCGTTTGCGATCTCGCCCAGAATAGTTTCGACCTTGCGGGTATCGGTACCATAGGCGACGCCTACAGGCACGATCACTCGGCCAATCGTATTGCCCCGGGTGTAATTCGTAACCACCCCACTGATCAGGTCCGAGTTGGGAACGATCACATCCGTCCGGTCGAACGTCTCGATCCGCGTCGACCGGACTGAGATATCGCGCACATATCCCATCATGCCGTTCACATCGATCCAGTCACCTTTGGAGATAGGACGCTCAACCAGCAGGATGATCCCTGAGACAAAGTTCGATACAATGGTCTGAAGACCGAAACCGATGCCGACCGACAAAGCACCCGCCACGATCGCAAGCGAGGACAGGTCAAAACCGGCAACCATGATAGCGATCAGTGCCGCTAGAAAAATTCCGACATATCCGGTACCCGACACGATGGCATTCTGCCCGCCGGGATCAATGCTGGTCTTCGGCAGCAGTGAATTGCGCAGCCCGCTTTGCAGCAAACGGGTCAGCGTATATCCAATGGCGAAAATGGCAACGAACGTCAGGAAGTTACTGGGTGAAATCGTAACCCCGCCAATATCGAACCCCAGCAACAATCGCGACCAAGCTTCAAGCAGATCCGTCTGGCGCGCGCCCCAGTAAAGCGCCAATATCGGCAACGCCAGAATGGCAAGCGCGAACCCGACCAGAACCGAAAACAGTGAATCGCGCGCGGCGTCGCCCTGCCCTGAAAGCCAGCCATATACCGTACCAATAAATCGCTGCACGATCACCAGTGCTGCAATCAGAACCAGCGTTTTGATGGCAGGAAATACGATAGCTTCGGCAGCGTTAATGTATCCGAAGGCCCCCAAGATCGGAGTCGCAATCCCAAGCATGAACAAGGCGCGCCGCAAGAACTCGACCAATTGGCTGAACCCTGCGCCACGGCGGGTAGCTTCCTGGTCCGTCTGTTCTTGCTGAGGCTCTGATTGGCGGACCTGACGCACACGCAGCAGAAGAAGAGCAGACACCACAACGATCGGGAAGCCAACAACGGCGCGGGTCGCGTCAGAGATATTCTCGATCTGCTCGAACAATTGCGCCAGCTCGTGCAAAATAAGCATGACCGCCAACAGGTCTATATAAACCCGCAATTCTCTGATTTTGCCTGCGGACAGTCTTTGGAAGTTCTGCGCCGCTCCCATCAGATAGACCTGCCGGCCGATCCAATCAAAATAGAAGATAATCGCGGCCCAATAGGGGATTTGCTGGAACAAAAGTGTACCGCGCAGGCCCAGCACGCCAGTTAGCACGACGGCGGTGACCAACGCCAACACGCCCAACCAAGGCAATAGAATGCGCAACAGCGAGACAATAAAGGTCCAGACCCCGCTGCCGCTACCTCCTAGCGAGCGGAGATATTCGCCGCCTTTCTCGGACCATTTGCGCCCAAACAGCAATAGAACTGCTGAAACAACCAACAGCACGAGAATGCCAAGACC
This sequence comes from Ruegeria sp. C9, assembly GCF_056537585.1. NCBI lineage: Bacteria > Pseudomonadati > Pseudomonadota > Alphaproteobacteria > Rhodobacterales > Roseobacteraceae > Ruegeria > Ruegeria sp. C9. The sequence continues at coordinate 14,097 of NZ_JBQFRU010000002.1, read as the reverse complement.
GCGCTCGCGGATTTGTTCGCGCACCACATCAGAGCGCAAGTTTTCGATGGTTTCGTTAATAAGGCTGTGCGTCGCCTCTTTGATGTCGACCCAAGCTGGTCCCCAATAGACGGGGTTGAGCGGCGACGGCCCGCGTTTCAGCATCTCTTTCTTTTGTCGGTCTCGGACGATCCGATCAATTTCGCTGATCAGCCCATTCGCGCGACTGAAAGCCTCTTCCGAGATGATGCGGGGAACACGCAAACTGTTCAGTTGTGTTTCGAGTTGCGCACGCAGCTTGGCAATGTCTTCGGCCTCGCTTTCCCCTTCAGCCGGCTTTGGGCCAAGCGCCTTGAGTTGGCTTTCCAGCGTCTGAATACGATCGGTGTTGGCACCTCGGGCTTTGTTAAAGTCTTCGCGATACTCATTTATTTCCGAACGCAAATTCTCTAATGCTGCGTTGGATGCACGGTTCGCGCGAATAACAGATTCCGCCCGGTCCGCCGTGCTGACCCAGCCCTGATAATACTCGCTCTGCCGGTCAGTAAGTTGGGCAGAGGCGGTCCCGCCCAACCCAATCAGGCAGAATAGCACCAGAACCAGACACAGGCGGACCTGTTGCAGCATCACACGTCCTCAAACACGCCAGGAATACTGCGCGGCGCATCGGTCATCCAATCGGGCACGGGAAGTTCCTTTTCACGCAGGAATTCAGGATTGAACAGTTTGGATTGATAGCGGGTGCCGTAGTCACACAGAATCGTAACTATGGTGTGCCCTGGCCCCAGTTCTTTCGCCAAACGGACAGCACCGGCAATGTTGATCGCGGTTGACCCGCCCATCACCAGACCCTCTTCGCGCAGCAGATCGAAGATATAGGGCAGCGCTTCGCTATCGGTAATCTGCCAAGAATGGTCAGGTGTGAACCCTTCTAGGTTCTTGGTAATCCGCACCTGTCCGATACCTTCGGCGATAGAACCTCCCTCCATCGCGATCTCACCAGTGGTGTAGAAGGAATAGAGCCCCGCCCCCATCGGATCAGCCAAACCGATCTTGACACCCTTGGGCTGCAACGCTTCGGCCACCCCGGCCAGAGTACCACCCGATCCAACGGCACAGATGAAGCCATCGACTTTACCGCCGGTCTGCTCCCAGATTTCGGGACCAGTGGTTTCCACATGTGCCTGACGGTTGGCGACATTGTCGAACTGATTGGCCCAAATCGCGCCATTTGGTTCGGTTTGAGCCAATTGTTCGGCCAGTCGGCGCGAATAGTGCACAAAGTTGTTGGGATTACGGTACGGCGCCGCAGGCACCTGCACAAGCTGAGCCCCCGCCAGGCGGAGCATATCCTTTTTCTCTTCAGATTGGGTTTCAGGAATGACGATCACCGTCTTGAACCCCATCGAGGCACCAACCAGCGCCAGACCGATGCCGGTATTCCCGGCCGTGCCCTCAACAATCGTGCCGCCGGGTTTCAGATCACCGCGCGCTATCGCATCGCGGATGATAAACAACGCAGCACGGTCTTTGACGGACTGACCCGGGTTCATGAATTCGGCCTTGCCGAGGATCTCGCATCCCGTTTCTTCGCTGACGCGACGCAGCCGGATCAAAGGTGTTTTACCGACGGCGTCGGCAAGGTCTCGTGCAATGCGCATGGCATCCTCTTGTCATATGGTATTGCAGCAGATTTACAGGTGCCCTGACGCGATCACAAGCAGGGATCACTTAGCGCGCAGTCGATCGCGGTTCCGCGCCAACCAATAAGCAAGAGTTAGAAGCGGCAGATCCTTGAAAACATGAGCATCTACCATGCTCATGAATTCATCAAACGGCAGAATTCTGCTGCGGATATCCTCACCTTCCGAAGCGAGGCCACCGCTTTCAACCGTACTAGTCAGATCCCCAAGACCGACATAGAGATAAACATATTCTGTTGACGATCCGCTGGATGAATAGGCACCACCTGCATATTCCAGTTGGTATAGTGAAATCTGCGCTTCTTCCATGGCCTCGCGGGTGGCCGCCTGCTGAGGTGTTTCGCCCGGGTCGATCATGCCAGCCACAGGCTCCCACATCCACGGCTCGGGGTCGTCGATCAAGAACACGGGCGCGCGAAATTGCTCTACCAGCAACACCGTGTCGCGCACCGGATCATAAGGCAGGACGATCACTGCAGACCCTTGCATCAACCCGCTGCGATGCAGCACCGGGCTCAGGGCGCCGTCATACTGACGATGCTGCAGTTCAATTTCATCCATCCCAAAATAGTTGACATAAGCGTGCTTGCGGTCATGAACGATCACGTCATCCGCAACGCTCCGCTCATCCCCCGTTCCACGTTGTCTTGCCGCTAATCTGGCCCAGGCGCGTGTTCTTATAGCTGGAAAGTTGCGCACGATGTCCGAGGCATCGACTCTTCCAAAATGGGCCATCACCTCGTCTGCCGCGAACACCGAAAGCGCACCCCAATCCCTGATCCAGGTTTCAAGATCCCACGGTGCGCCTTTTTTCCAAATGTCAGTATCCGGAAAGAACACCTTGGCCTGATGTTCTTTTCCATCCTCAGTCACAATTGTCTCCGGGCGCAGTTCATATTCGAACCCGCCTTCATAGAAGGCCAATCGACTACGCTCGACGTCACCTAGGCCCTGCACCAGAACACCACTGGCCTTACTGCCCTTTTCGGTGACAATCATTGGAAAGGGTTGATCTTGAACCGCATATACGGCGTGATCGGGCAAAACAGCCTGCATCGCCGATAAATCGTCTGCGCTGCGACCCATGACGAGTTCCAGCAAAGAGACATGGCGCAAAGTGCCATAGAAAAACAGATTGGACAAAGCAGAGGCCCCGAATTGGCAGATCAGATTTAACGCCAGCGGCGAAAGGCAATTTCGGTAAGTATCCCGCTGAGAACAGCACCAAAACCCAGCGTAAGCAGGATTTCCGGTGCCAGAAGCTGTTCACCATAGCCAATCCCGATCTGAAAGATGGCAAGCAGAGCCTCAAACGGACCACCAAACCGATGGCGCATCGCCTGACTGAACATCTCGTAGGTGCCCTGAACGAACAGCCCCCAGAAGACCAGCGCCGCAACACCGGTCAAACCGTTGTTGACGGCCGCGGTCCAGCCACGGCCAGCACGTTTACCCATGACAACCCAGCCGCAGATCCAACCCAGGATTATGTTCACGTAAGTGAAATAACCATAGTCCTTACCCTCTTCCCCGTTGTCGATAATCATGCCTGAAACAAGGAATGCGATCACCAGCAGACACAACGCGGCGACGAGACGTGAGGCTGTAGGCATTCGATTTTTCCGTTCTTCAACTGGGTTTGGCTATCGTGATCTGTGTCACATCACAATTACCGGTGTCAAAGGCTGCGCCACATGCGGTCAAATAATAATTCCACATGCGGCGAAAACGCTCATCAAACCCCATCTCCGATATCTGATCCCACTTGGCATTGAATGTCTCGTACCAGCGTCGCAGGGTCAGATCGTAGCTTTTGCCAAACTCTTTTGAGCGCACAACGGTCAACCCCGCCTGATCGATCTGATCTCTAAGGATTGACGGTGCGGGCAGCATCCCGCCGGGAAAGATGTATTTCTGAATGAAATCAACGCCGTTCTTGTAAATGTCCCAGCGATGATCCGCGACTGTGATGATCTGCAAAGTGGCATGGGCACCCGGCTTCAACCGATCACGGACCGTGTTGAAATATGCGGGCCAGTATTTTTGACCGACTGCTTCGAACATCTCGATCGAGGCAATTCCATCATATTGACCCTGCTCATCGCGGTAGTCCTGTAGCTTGAACTCCACGAGATCAGAAAGCCCTGCTTTTTCAATTCGCTCTCTAGCAAACTTCAACTGCTCTTGGCTAATGGTCAGCCCGGTGACGCGCAACCCACGCTCTTTCGCGGCATATTCGGCGAACCCACCCCAGCCGCACCCGATCTCAAGGATATGATCCCCCGGTTTGGCCCCCATTTCATCCACCAGGCTGGCATATTTCGCAGTTTGCGCCTTTTCGAGGCTTTCCTGACCCGTTTCAAATATGGCGCTGGAATAGGTCATCGTGTCATCTAGCCACAGGCCATAGAAGTCATTGCCGAGATCATAGTGATACGAGATGTTCTTTTTCGCCTGCGACCGGTTGTTACGATGCAACCAGAACCGCAGTCTTTCATAGGCTCGCACAAGAAACTGTCCGGTAAAATCATCGTAGACCGTCTCAGTTCCCAGATGCACGAGGTCCATGAAACTGCGTAGGTCCGGTGTGCTCCAATCGCCTTCAAGGTAGCCGTCCGAGAAGCCCAGCTCTCCCTCGCGCACCAGCCGGGAAAAGACGTCCGGGTCGTGGATGTCCACATGTGCCACGGGGCCTGGTTGTGGCGCATCCGCGCGGAAAATGCGTCCGTCGGGCAGCGCGATGTCAAGTCGGCCGCGCTCCATCCTCTTCAGCATCTTGAAGACTTGTGTAAAATATCTCGGCAGGTTTTCCTGCCCTTCGGTGCTCGTCAGGAACATCCGCTCTCCCCTCTGCGGTTGCGGGTCAAAGCTAGGACGGGATTCGGTTTCTGGCAAGTTTTCAGTTCCTTACTGGTCTTTTCCGGCATTATACGCGCCCAACGCACGGGCGCGGCCTTCCTTCAGCGCCACCACCGGTGCGGAATACATCTGGTCAGGAGAAAGCCCCCATGATCGCGGCACGGCATCAAAATAGGCTAGCGCGGTCGATGGCGGCTCGGATTGGCCCTCGGCAATCCAGCGACGCACAAAACCTGAGTTTGGATCAAACCGCTCGCGCTGTGTGTCGGGATTGAAGATACGGAAATACGGTGCGGCATCAGGGCCGCAACCGGCCACCCATTGCCATCCCATCGCATTTGCAGCTGGGTCCCAGTCGATCAGGCAATCCCCGAACCAGTCTGCGCCGATTTTCCAATGCGTCATCAGATGCTTTGTCAGATAACTCGCGACAATCATCCGAGCCCGATTGTGCATGCGTCCGGTGACATACATTTGTCTTAGACCTGCATCGACAAGCGGAATTCCGGTTCTTGCCTGGCGCCACGCGCGCACTTCGGGCGTGTCGGGATCAGTATTCCAAGGGAATGCGTCCCATTCAGGCTTCCAATTAGCACTCAGAAGATGCGGCCAGTGGTACATTAAGTGATATGCGAACTCACGCCACACAAGCTGACGCAGATAGCCTTCACCACCATGCGCCCCGGTTTGGTCGGCGATTTGCACCCGATGCCAGATTGTACGCGGCCCGATCTCGCCCAGTGCAAGGTATTCTGAAAGATCAGAGGTTCCAGATTGATCCAGTTGATCCCGCTGTTCGCGATACTGATCAATACGTTCTAGAAACACATCCAACTGGTCCAGCGCCGCATTTTCGCCCGGGTGGACAAACGGGCGGACCACTGCGGCCCCGCGCTGCATATCCCGATCCAGTCGCCAATCAGACAATTGATCGGACGCAGGCCAGGTTTTCGGCGTCATAAGCCGCGTGGGCGCGGGCTCGGGCAAAGAGACTTCGCGCCCCTGCACTGAACGCCACATCGGAGTGAAGACCCGAAACGGCTGGCCGGTTTTGGTAGCGATCGTCCAAGGCTCAAACAGAAGTTGGCCAGCAAATGACTGTGCCTGGATACCCTGTTCGTTCAAAGCAGCCTTGATCTGGGTATCCCTGTTGATCGCCTCTGGATCATAAGCCCGCGTCCAGAATACGGAGCCTGCCCCAGTTTCTCTGACCAGTTCACAAAGAACATCCAGTGCTTGACCCTGGCGCAGTATCAACTTGCTGCCAAGCTGCTCAAGCCTGCCGGCAAAAGCGTCAAGGCCCAGACCAAGGCGCCATTTCGGCGCGGCACCCAAAGTCTGAACCTGATGATCGAGAACAAATACGGGCACGATGGGACGACCTGATTGCACCGCCGTGCTCAGCGCCAGATGATCTCCTAACCGAAGATCGCGCCTGAACCACAAAATGATCGGAGAATGATCAAAATCCATGTCCGCCCCATGTTTTCTTCGAACTACGAAGCGCCGCAGAAACTGGATCACAAAACGCAGTCAAGCGCCTCCAAAAGCTGATCAATTTCCTGTCGACTGGTGTAGTGTGTAAAGCTAAGGCGCAAGACCCCTTGTTCTGCGTCAACGCCCATCGCTTGCAACGGGCGATGTGCGTAGAAATCACCGCCACCCGCCATGATACCGTGTTTGGAAAGCTCGGCAGCAACAGGCTCGGCCTTCTTATTCAGACTTAACGCTACCGTCGGTGCGCGCCGACTGGCATCAGACGGTCCGATCAGGCGCAGAGCGTTCCGGTCTTTGACCGCGTCCAGCAGAGGTTGCAATAAAGCGACCTCGTGTTCCCGCATCAGATCATGCACAAAGGACCCCCTTGCCGAAGCTCCTGTTTCCGGTCCTCCATGATGGGCACAAAGCAGGTCCACATAGTCCGCCATGCCTGCGCTGGCCGCGATCTGAGCATGGTCAGGCCCGGCTGGTGTGAACCGCTTGAAAAGAGTGTCGCCGTTAAAATAATGCGCTTGGTTGGGCAGCAATTCACCCAGAGCTCGTCGAATAACCATGCAACCCTGATGCGGGCCATAGGTTTTGTAGGCAGAAAACAGATAGATATCAGGGCCCAGATCACCGACATTGGGGAACCCGTGCGGTGCGTAAGAAACCCCGTCGACACAGGCAAAAGCACCCGCAGCATGGGCGATCGCGGTGATTTCGGTGACCGGGTTGATTTCCCCAACGACATTCGAGCAATGTGGAAAGCACACCAGCCGCACTTTCTCGTCCAGCAAATTCTCCAAATCTTGCGGGTTCAAAGACCCACTCTCCGGATCAATCTTCCATTCCCGAATTTCGATCCCCTCATCGGCCAATCGCCGCCAGGGCCCCGAGTTTGCTTCGTGGTCCTGATTGGTCACGACAATCGCTTCGCCCGGCTGCATCCACTGCCGGAATGCCTGAGCCAGTACATAGGTGTTCTGCGTCGTCGAAGGGCCAAAGCTCAGCTCATCTGTTTCCACCCCTAATATCGCGGCAAGTCGCGCTCGTGCTTCGTCCATTTCCACGCCACCCGCACGGCTCGCCTCATAGGGCGCGTAGGGCTGAACCTTTCGCTGGGTGTAGAACCGGCTCAACCGATCAAGCACAGGTTTGCAGGTATAGGATCCACCTGCATTCTCAAAAAAGGCCTGTCCCTGAAGGCTGGGTTCCGAAAAGGCCGGGAACTGTGCCCGAACGAATTCAATATCAAGAGCGCCCATCGCATCTCTCTCCCTTATCATGCACTACAGTCCGGGTTGTTGCCCGCGCAAAGTCCGGACATCCCCGAAAACAAGGCAGGTCTTCCAGCCCAGCCGCAGGCCCTTGGAACGGGTAAGGATCGACGGCAGCCCCCATGATGGCCCCATCACCACCAGCAGACCCGGCCAGATAGCCAGAGGTAGAAGGTTGGGTCAAGTGATTGCGTTAATGGTATTTTTTGCCGCCACGCAATGCGTGCACTGACGAAGTCATTGGCCCACGCGGGGCTTAGTTTCTTTTAGGTAGGAAAATGCCGGGCAGAGATGCCCGGCTCAGTGTTGCTCAAATCAGCATTAGCCCTGAACTTTGGTATAAGTCCCCTCACCCGCCAGGATGCCGCGGAACCCGCCGGGTTCATCCAGACCGAAAACGATCAGTGGCAGATTGTTGTCGCGCGCCAATGCAATGGCCGATGCGTCCATCACGCGCAGCCGCTTGGCCAAAACATCGTCATAAGAAACCTGATCATAGCGCACTGCATCCGCGTGCACCTTGGGGTCTTTGTCATAAACGCCATCCACACCGTTCTTGCCCATGAAGATCGCCTGACACGCCATTTCGTTAGCACGCAGAGTCGCAGCGGTATCGGTGGTGAAATAGGGGTTCCCGGTTCCTGCGGCAAAGATGCAAACCCGCTTTTTCTCAAGGTGACGAACAGCACGGCGGCGAATGTAGGGCTCGCACACCTCATCCATCCGAATGGCCGAAATTACACGTGTAAAGACCCCTACCCCCTCCAGAGCGGATTGCATCGCCAGCGCGTTCATGACAGTCGCCAGCATACCCATGTAGTCGGCTGTCGTACGCTCCATCCCCTGCGCTGAACCAGACAGACCACGGAAGATATTGCCACCCCCGATGACCATGCAAATCTCAACACCAAGATCATGAACCGATTTGACCTCTTGCGCGATGCGCTGAACGGTGGGCGGATGCAGTCCGAATCCCTGATCTCCCATCAGCGCCTCGCCGGAAATCTTCAACATGACACGGTCATATGTTGTTTTTGGGGTCTCGGTGGTCTCGACGGAAGGGGAAAGGCTCATATTGCGCTCCGGGCTGGCACGGGGTTATTTTCCGGCGCAAAATGAAGCAAAACCTCCGCAGGTTCAATGCGGATAGTCAGGAACGGGGCAACCAGTCATGGCCGACAACTCTGAGAACCGGCTTTTGGCGCAATTGCCGTCGATTCCCGATGACAAAGCTGTATTGATCGCCGGGCCCACTGCCTCGGGTAAATCGGCGCTGGCGCTGTTGATCGCCGAGCGTTTCGGAGGCGTGATTGTCAACGCCGATGCCAGTCAGGTCTATGACTGCTGGCGTATTATCTCGGCCCGCCCCTCGCCCGAGGATGAGGCCCGCGCACCGCACCGTCTGTATGGGCATGTTGCCTATGACCAGACCTATTCGACTGGTCATTGGCTGCGAGAGGTCACGCCGATGCTGTCGCAACGCCCTCGTCCGATAATCGTCGGAGGGACCGGTCTGTATTTCACAGCTCTGACCGAGGGGATGGCCGATATCCCCGCAACCCCGCCGGAAATCCGGGAACACGCGGATAAGTTGCCGTTGCAAGAACTAATCGCGGGTTTGGACGGTCTGACCCTGCAGAGGATCGACACCCAAAACCGCGCGCGTGTTCAGCGCGCCTGGGAGGTTCAGAACGCAACCGGGCGATCCCTTTCGGATTGGCAGGCTGACACCCCCGCCCCGATACTGGATATTCAAAACACGGTGCCGATTGTTTTCGACGCCAGAAAAGACTGGCTGCTGGATCGCATAAACCGACGGTTCGACCTGATGTTGGACCAAGGAGCTATAGTGGAAGTGGAGGCCATGCGCGATCGCTATGACCCCTCTTTTCCCTCCTGTAAAGCGATCGGCGTTCCGGAGCTAATGGGCTACCTGGACGGCCGCATGACACTGGATGAGGCGCGCGAAAAAGCGACGATCGCGACACGGCAGTTTGCCAAGCGCCAACGCACATGGTTCCGTGCGCGCATGAAGTTCTGGCATCACCTTGACGCTGCGTGTTGAAGGCTGCAGTCGCCGGAGACGATAAAGCCTAATATAACAACGCTTTAATCAGCACTATGGTGAGAGATAGATATGTATCCATCTATCCGTCACAACGTGTCTCGTTTCCTTTCACATTGAAACTTTCCGAACCTCACTTTCTGCTCGGATGTCGTTTTTGTACCATCTATGACGATTTCCAACATTGACGCAGGGAAAAAACTGGTGCCGAATGCGGCTATGGGGATGTTGATAAATCGTAAATCCAAGCCCGTGGCCCTACCAACCGAGACCAAACGGTCCCTGTAGTGCCCGGCTCTATCAATCAGAAACACGAAATCTAAAAAAATTATGTGTCACAGGGAGACATCTATGGAAAACCAGACAATCAACGGAAAGCCGATGCATTGGGCGGCTGAGATGCACGCCAAGGAATATCGTGAGGGCAATCTGAGCCGTCGTGAATTTCTGGCCCGTGTAACCGCGCTGGGCGTTGCCGTACCGACGGCATATGGCATGATTGGCCTGCAGTCACCGGCAGCCGCTGCCGAACCTCAGCGTGGCGGCACCATCCGCTATCAAATGGAAGTGCGCGCACTGAAAGACCCGCGCACATATGACTGGACGCAGATCGCAACCTTCACGGCTGGCTGGCTGGAATATCTTGTCGAATACAATAATGACGGCTCGTTCAAACCCATGCTGCTGGAAAGCTGGGAAGCCAATGATGACGCCACCGAATACACGCTGAACGTCCGCAAAGGTGTGAAGTGGAACAATGGTGACGATTTCACTGCCGAAGACGTAGCTCGCAATATCGAAGGTTGGTGCGACGGGTCTCTGGAAGGGAACTCGATGGCCTCGCGCATGGCCTCACTGATGGATGAGAGCACTCAGAAAGCCGCAGATGGCGCCATCACCGTTGTCGACTCGCATACAGTCAAGCTGAAGTGCAACGCGCCGGATATCACGATCATCCCCGGCATGGCAGATTATCCGGGTGCAATCGTACACAGCAGCTTTGATGCAAATGATATGCTGTCCAACCCAGTTGGTACGGGCTTCATGATGCCCGAAAGCCATGAGGTCGGCGTGAAGGGCGTACTGGTCCGCAACGAAGGCTTTGACTGGTGGGGCTACGAAGCTGGTAAAGGCGGCTATATCGACCGGATCGAATTCATCGATTATGGCACTGACCCTGCTGCTTTCCTGGCCGCCTATGAGGCCGAAGAGATCGATATGAACTGGGAATCGGTTGGCGAGTTTGTCGACATCTTTGACAGTATTGGCCTTGTCCGCTCGGAAATCCCATCGGGCTTTACCATTGTCATTCGCCCCAACCAGCTGGCTGAAGACGCCGATGGCAACAAAATCTATGGCGACAAGAGGGTCCGTCAGGCCCTTGCCATGGCAGTTGACAACGCCGTCTGCCTTGAACTTGGCATGTCCGGCTACGGCATCACCGCCGACAACTGTCATGTCGGCCCGATGCACCCCGAGTACGACTCGGCTGTGACGCGTATCCCTTACGATCCGGCAGGCGCAAAGGCGCTGATGGACGAAGCGGGTATGGGCGATTTCGAACACGAAGTGCAGTCGATCGACGATGACTGGCGTCGCAATACCACGGCTGCGGTAGTGGCTCAGTTGAACGATGCGGGCATCAAGGCAAAGCACACGGTTCTGCCTGGTTCGACATTCTGGAACGACTGGACCAAGTACCCGTATTCCTCGACCAACTGGAACCACCGCCCGCTGGGCACGCAGGTTCTGGCACTGGCGTATAAGTCGGGTGTCGCTTGGAATGAATCTGGTTTTGCCAACGAAGAGTTCGACAAGCTGCTGGCCGAGGCGAACTCGATCGCGGATGTCGATATGCGCCGCGAGGTGATGGCGAAACTGCAGGCGATCATGATCGACGAAGGCGTGGTCATCCAGCCCTATTGGCGGACCGCGATGCGTCACCACCGCGATAATATGGTCGGTGTCGAAAAGCACATTGCGGACCTGCCGCAGCTCTATAAGTTCGGCCTGACTTCCTAAGCCGAAACCTACAAGGGCCGCGCCGAACTGGCGCGGCCCTTCGTCCTCAATACGGCGACCAGAATAATAGCAACGCGTGGGGCGAAATGCCTGTCACGCCAGCCGATCAACAGGGGCTAACATGGGACTTTTCATTCTAAGGCGTGTGGGGATTATGCTGCTGACAGCGTTGTGCCTGACATTCCTGGTCTTCTTCCTTACCAATCTCTACCCGAACCTGGAAAAGCTTGCGAAGACGCAGGGCAATTTCCGGATGTCTGATGAACAGGTCGAAAGCTATCTAGAGAAAAACGGCTACCTCCAGTCCACGCCGATCAAATACGGTGAATGGCTGGGTGTCCTGCCCTCGTTCCGACACACAAATGAGGACGGAACCGTTCAGGGTAGATGTATCCTGCCAGGCAAAACTGCCGAGGAATCTCCGAATTTCTGCGGTATCCTGCAGGGGTACTGGGGATATTCAACTGTCTTCAAGGAAGAGGTCTCTACCGTTGTTGGCAACCGGCTGGCACTGACCGGACGGCTGATGTTCTGGGTGATGCTGCTGATGGTCCCTTCGGCACTCATTCTGGGCATCCTGGCCGGGATGAAGGAAGGTTCGGCCACTGACCGGACGCTTTCAACCTTTGCCATCACGACGACGGCGACGCCAGAATACGTCTCGGGCGTTATCTTCATAGCGATCTTCACATCCTCCGCCGTCGGGTTGAAATGGTTCAAAGGCACCGCCACGCAAGCGATGGAGAACCCGACGTTCGAGAACTTCTTCCTACCAGTTCTGACCATCGCGCTTTACGGGATGGGCTATATCGCCCGGATGACCCGCGCCTCAATGACCGAGGTGATGACGGCGCAATACATCAGGACGGCGCGTCTGAAAGGCGTGTCATTCCCGAATATCGTCATGAAACACGCGCTGCGCAACGCGCTTATCGCACCATTTACAGTCATCATGCTGCAGTTCCCATGGCTGCTGAATGGTGTCGTGATCGTCGAGACCCTGTTCAACTACAAGGGTTTTGGCTGGGCGCTTGTACAGGCGGCGGGCAACAATGACATACAGCTGCTGCTGGCGATCTCGGTCGTGTCGGTCTTTGTGGTGCTGGTGACGCAGCTGATCTCGGATATCGGCTATGTCTACCTCAACCCGCGCATCCGCATTTCGTAAGGAGGGATAGATCATGGAACCACTTACCTGGACCGGCTCTATCGCCTTCCTGAACCCGCTGTTGATGCTTGCGTTGGGACTGATGCTTTTGTCCATCGTTGTCTGGATGCTGGCAAGTATCGTGCTGCCCGAAGATCAGATGATTGTGAATGCCGATGGGACGCTCAGTTCGAGCTCTGGCCTGAGAATCCTGATACAATCGGCGCTGCGATATAGCTTTCTGGCAAGTGTGGGAATTGCGGTGGCGTACATTGTCCTTGGCATCCTGATGGGGACCAGTGCTGGCATCATCGGCGCAATCTCTCAGCAGTTTCTGCCCGTCTGGCTGTCGCTGATCATCCTTTATGCGATGTCGATTGCGTTCAAGCGCAAGCTGGGCCTATATGGCAAGCTGTTCGACAGCCCCATTGGTATGATCGGCTTTGGCCTTGTGATGTTCTGGGTGTTCACCGGCATATTTGGCGCACTCGATCTGATCGTAACCCACGATCCCCTGTCGCAGGTCTCGGGTATGAAGAACAAAGTGCCGGGCACCCCGCTTCCCAATCTGGAGGATGGACAATACGCTTGGTATTTGCTGGGTGGAGATAACCTCGCGCGCGACGTCTTTAGCCGTATGGTTAAAGGTGCTTGGATCGTCGTGCAGATCGCGCCGCTGGCGACGATGTTTGCCTTCATGGTCGGTATCACTCTGGGTTTACCCGCAGGCTACTATGGCGGGCGTCTGGATACGCTCCTGTCATTCCTCGCGAACCTGATCCTGGCTTTTCCCGTTATCTTGCTGTTCTACCTTTTGGTCACGCCCGAGATCGTAGCGACCGGCGTGCCGAACTATATGGCGGCGATCCTATTCGTGTTCCCGATCATCTTCCTCGGCGTTCTGCTGAATTCGCGTTTCTATACGCGTCCCAGTTTTCGAACGCCTTTGTTGATCGGCGTTCTGGGTGTTGCGCTCTGGCTCTACCTGTCGCTGATTTCGACCGGTGGCTACATCATCAACACCGACAGCTACCGCATCTGGGGTCTGCCGACCTACCTTGATCTGTTCGATATTCCAGGCGGTATTCTGGTGGTGTTCGTCTCGGTGGTCTTCGTGAACTCTCCGACCGTGTTCCGCATCGTACGCGGACTGGCGCTGGACATCAAAACTCGCGACTATGTGGCTGCGGCCCAAACGCGCGGCGAGGGTCCATGGTACATCATGCTGTGGGAAATCCTGCCCAACGCGCGTGGCCCGCTGATCGTCGATTTCTGCCTGCGCATCGGCTACACGACCATCCTGCTTGGAACCTTGGGTTTCTTCGGGCTGGGGCTGCCACCGGAAAGCCCGGACTGGGGCTCGACGATCAACGAGGGGCGCAAGCTTCTGTCGATCTATCTACATCCCGCACTGCCGCCCGCGCTGGCATTGCTGTCGCTGGTTCTTGGCTTGAACCTGCTAGCGGATGGTCTGCGCGAAGAAAGTCTGAAGGACTGATTGTGATCGAGGCCGGGGGCTCTGCCCCCGGACCCCCGAGATATTTTTAGCCAGGTGAAGGGGAA